>JAHFMV010000024.1 GCA_023267655.1 Candidatus Kaiserbacteria bacterium | reverse complement strand
TGACGCGTGCCGACATATGGAAATCCCGAATACCGGCTTCCGCGAGTTCGCGTTTCGCATCCTTCTCCATTTTTTCAAGTCGTTTTTCGTTTTCATTCTTGCGCTCCTTCAAGAGCTGGTGCGTCTTTTCGTATTCTTCAGGATACGCATACGGAAACGCAGCGTCCTCCAATTCTGTCTTAATGACACTCATACCGAGCCGATCAGCAATCGGCGCATAAATTTCGAGTGTCTCCATCGCGATGCGCTTTCGTTTGTGCGCGGGGACGTGTTCGAGCGTTTTTGCGTTGTGCAACCGGTCGAGGAGTTTGATGATCAGGACGCGAATGTCTTCGGCGGTTGCAGCAAACAATTTGCGCAGGCTCTCCGTGTGCCGTTCCATGCCGCGATATCGGATCGCGCCGAGCTTGGTGACGCCGCGCACGAGCGACAGTATTTCCGGCCCGAATTCTTTTTCCATCGTCTCCGCCGTCACACCGCAATCTTCCATCGTGTCGTGGAGGAATCCCGCCGCGATCGTCGGCGCGTCCATGCCGATTTCGGCGAGCGTAAAGCCGACTTCAGCTGTATGCGAAAAATACGGCTCGCCCGAAAAGCGCGTCTGGCCTTCGTGCGCCTTTTGCGAGAATTCGTACGCCTTGGTGACGAGCGCTACATCTTTCTCATCCTTGCTTCCCATGGCACTGATGATATCGGAGAGGGGTTTGACGGGCTGCATATTTTCCATCATACTCTCGTTCGGCGTTTGTTCAACCTCGCACAAGGAGCGAAAAAATGTCGTATACGCAAAAATTTCAGAGACTGTTAGATGTGGTTCCACGCGTCAGCGAAGACGGTAAGGATATCGCCGAGCCGACCCGCATATGGATGGCGCTTCGAGTGTATCAGGATGCTGAAGAGCGCGCCGAGCAGCAGCAAGCACGTCAAGATAGTCTTGATTCTATCGAACGCTTGCTTAAGAAGAAAAAATAACCATGAGACGAACGTCTCTCAGCCCGTCTGCCGCAATCGACGGGCTATTTCTTTGCATCGATATGTGTTCCTTAAGTGTGACGACCGTCAGACTTAAGGAACAATGGATATTGGTTATTTTTTCGCAAGTTTATGAGGATTGTGCATTGGGCACGCCTTGTTGCTGCAGCGCTCGGGGATGGTCTTCGTGCCCTCCATCATCAGGCTTCCACATTCTTTACAAATGCGGCCGGTCGGCTTTGCTTTGATCGCATTTTTGCAATCAGGATAATTCGAGCACGAGTAGAAAAGGCCAAATCGGCCGCGGCGTTCTACCATTTCGCCGGTTTTACAGACAGGGCACTTAACGCCCGTTTTTGCTTTCGCCGCTTCCTCGGGATCCTGCTTCACGAATTTGCATTTCGGGAAATTATTGCAGGCGATGAACATGCCAAAGCGGCCTTCGCGCTGCATCAGCTTGCCGTCTTTGCATTCGGGACATGCTTCGCCAATATCTTTGGGCGGTTCGATGATCGTGCCGTCTTCCTTGCGCGCGCCCATGCATTCGGGAAATTTCTTGCACGACATGAAGCGGCCGTTTTTAGAGAGCTTGTAGACCATCTCACCGTGACAGAGCGGGCAGTGGAATTCTTCTGGCGCGGGGCCCATGTTCGTCAGCTTTTCAATCTTATTTTTCGACTTCACGGCTTTGGTAAACGGCCCGTAGAAATCTTTGAGCGTCTTTTCGTACCCGCGTTTGCCGTTCGCGATCTCATCGAGCTCGTCTTCCATTTCCGAGGTGAACGTGTCCGAAATATATTCACCGAAATGCTCTTCGATAAATGACGAAACGACATCGCCGGTGTAGGTTGGGATGAGCGTGCGGCCTTGTTTTTCGACATACATGCGCGTCTCGAGCGTGCGAATGATCGCCGCGTAGGTGGAAGGGCGACCGATGCCGCGTTTTTCGAGTTCTTTCACGAGCCCCGCTTCGGAATAGCGCGGAGGCGGCTGCGTTTCTTTTTGTTCGGTATGAGCTCCGACGAGTGTGAGCGGATCTTGCACGGCTACCTTCGGCAATTCAACATCTTCGCCTCGAGCACCCGGATCGGCCTTGAGCCAGCCATCAAAGATGACGCGAGAACCGTTCGCCGCAAACGAAGGAATTTTGCTTTCTTTCACACTTGCCCCGTTAGAGGGCGAAGACTCTCTAATGGGGTTCGCCGTAATCTTTGTGCGCAGGACTTTCGCATCCGTCATCTGGCTCGAAACTGCGCGCGCCCAGATCAATTCGTACAATTTTTTCTGATCATCCACATGACCGGCAACCATCTTTGCGGCATTCGTCGGGCGAATCGCTTCGTGCGCTTCCTGTGCGGACTTTGATTTCGTCTTGTAGACACGTTCTTGTGCGTAGTTTTCGCCATATTCCTTTTTGATGACTGAAAGCATTTCTGCAACCGCGTCTTTTGAAAGATTCGTCGAGTCGGTACGCATGTAGGTGATGTAGCCGGCTTCATACAACTTTTGCGCGGCTTTCATGGTGCGCGAAGGGGAGAAGCCGAGGCGGGTAGATGCCGTCTGTTGCAAGGTGGACGTCGTAAACGGCGCGCGCGCAGCACGAGCCTGTTCGGTTTCGGTTACGTCCTCGACAAACCACGTACCACTTTGTGCCGCTTTGTAAATCCTTTCTGCCTCTTTTTCATCACGCGGTTCTTCAGGGCAAATGACCGTGAACTGTTCGCTTTTTTGTGTTTTTACGTCGGCGCTCAAGACCCAGAATTTCTCCGGGATAAACGCGCGGATCTCCCGCTCGCGTTCCATCAGGATTCGCAACGCAGGGGATTGCACGCGGCCCGCAGAGAGGCCGTAGCGCACTTTCTTCCACACCAAGCCGGAAAGATCGTATCCGAAAAGTCGGTCGAGGACGCGGCGCGCTTCCTGCGCCTGCACTAATTCATTATCAATGCCGCGCGGATGTGCGAGCGCCTCTTGCACAGCTTTTTCGGTAATTTCATGAAAGACGATGCGCTTCGGCTTTTTCAATTTCATCGCTTGCGCCAAATGCCATGCAATCGCTTCGCCTTCGCGGTCGGGGTCGGTTGCAAGGATGACCTCGTCGGCTTTTTCAGCTTCGTCATGCAATTCATCAATCACTTTTTGTTTTTCCGCGACGATCTGGTAGCGCGGCACAAAACCGCCCTCGATATCTACGGCGTCTTTATTGCTCTTTGGCAAGTCGCGGATATGTCCCACCGATGCGCGGACGGTGTACCCCTTGCCGAGGTATTTTTCTATTGTCTTCGCCTTCGCAGGCGATTCAACAATTACCAGTTTCGTTTTTGCCATACATTAATTATGTGCCCCACAGGGCACAAGGTAGCATAGATACACTATATGCCTAACATGTGTCAAGTGGACAGCGTTATTTCAGAGTCGTAATTGTTTGTACACCACTCAAAAACGTGCTATAGTGCGGCAAGAATCGATACGGGGTGTGTCGATGGAGATGGAGGAAAATATGGGACGAGCCTACGATGTAGCACCATTCGCCGGTACGGTTGTACCGGCAAGCCCCGAAGCAGTTGTCCTGACCGGCATTTTTCTGTTGGTCGTGACAATTTTCGTTTTGTTCTTGACAAGAGCGCAGCCGCCTCGGCAGTGGCCGCCCGACAACGCAAAAAAGTAAAGTAATGGAGGAGGACACTAAGCTCGGCGGATGACGCCGAGCTCTTCTTTTATGAGGCCTTTGATTTCCATTGTCGAAAGGAGAATATTGGTTTCGGAGATGGGGCGATCGAGTGATACGATAAGTTCGTCGCGTGAGCAGGGTGAGGCGATGATTTCAAAGACACGTTTTTCATCACCGGAAAGGTTTAACCTTTCCCAGCTTGCAACAGAGCCATCAGAAAGGTTAAACCTTTCTTCGATGCCGAGAGCCTTAAGAATGTCGGATGGTTCGGTGACGGCGGCGGCGCCGAGTTTGAGAAATTGATGCGTACCCTTTGATGTCGCGCTGAAAATTGAGCCGGGGACGATAAGTAATTCGCGATTGTATTCGGTCGCGAGGCGTGCGGTGATAAGCGAACCGGAACGCTCTTTCGCCTCGATTACGAGCGTCGCATGAGTAAGTCCGACCATAATGCGATTGCGCTGGGGGAACGTAAAGTTATTGGCTTTTTCCTCAGGATCCATTTCAGAAATGTGAGCTCCTCCAGTTTCAATAATTCGCCTCGCCATCCCGACGTTCATCCGTGGGTACAGTACATTCCAGTCGAGTCCTGATCCGGGGCATGCAACAGTAGGCAAACTGACGCGCATGGCCGTCTCATGCGCACATGCATCCGCCCCGTAACAATTACCCGACACAATCACAATCGGATACCCTCGCAATCCTTCGATTAGATACTCGCACGCCTGTTTGCCGTACGACGAAAGCGCACGAGACCCCACAACCGCAAGCCATTTCAAATCGTATGAAGGTAATTTCCCGCGCACATACAACTGCGCCGGTGGATCCGGAATTTCAGTGAGAAGAGGAGGAAAGTGTTTCTTTGCAAGTTTCGATAGATCAGATTTCATTATCAATATAGTAGCAAGAAAAACCCCGCGCTATGGCGGGGTCGCGAGTTCAGGGAACAGAAATTCGTACTCCTTTCTCAGAACATCATATCCAGGTTGTCTCCACGACTTGGAGCGTGTCGTGCTTTGTTCGACGTGTCGCAGTGTTGTGTACGAGGTTCCGAGAGCAAAAGCCAAAACTTGACCAGGAATGCCCGCATTTATCCTCGCTGTCTGATATCTGCTTACTGTCGCGCTTCTCGCAACGTGATTAGCGCGCGGAGACTCGCTCATACGATTTATGCGTTTCTCTTTGGCAGCGATCTCATTGAGGATATATGCGGCAAAGCGCAACAAACCGACGTCTTTGCAAATCTTCTGAATCGACTCAGGCTGTGCACCAGCGTCAATAAGTGCTTGTTCGAGTGGTACCACGACCGTTCTCCCAGTAGTTGACCTTCCGCACATTTACACTATTTGCCAGGTTTGTAAAGAACCATTCCAATGCTATGATTTCTCGCATTCCTAGTGGCTAAACCCTAGTCGCTAGTGGCTATTTTTATGCTGGACATCAAATTCATCCGCGAAAATAAAGATATCGTCATTGCGGGCGCTAGAAAGAAGCATATAGAGGTTGACATCAACCGCCTCATCGAGCTTGACGACAAGCGCAAAGAACTCCAAAAGTCCTTTGATGACAAACGCGCCGAACAAAACGAAGCATCGAAGAAAATATCGCAGCTGCAACCGGACGATCGGAAAGAATACATTTATAAAATGGCCGACGTGAAGAAGGCGATGCAGGCGGATGCTGATGCACTCGAGATCGTGATGAAAGAGTGGCGCGACATTATGGTCCGCGTGCCAAATGTGCCCGATATGACCGTGCCTGACGGCGCGTCGGACGCTGACAACCAAGAATTCAAAACATGGGGAGAGATTCGGAAATTCGGATTCACGTACAAAAGCGCCGTCGATCTTTTGGTGTTAAATGATATGGCGGATTTTGAGCGGGGCGCGAAAGTCGCAGGCTTCCGCGGCTATTTTTTGAAAAATGATGGCGTGCGACTTGTGTGGGCGCTTGAGCGATTCGTGCAAGATCGATTTATGAACCCCGTTAGAAGTGCAACGAACGGTGGTGACTCTGGAGACGGCAAGACTTCTAACGGGGTGAATCGCGAGGGATTCCAACCGATAATCGTACCGTCTCTTGTGCGTAAAGAGCCATTCATCGGCACGGGATTTCTTCCGCAGAGCGAAGACGACCTCTATAAGACGCAAGACGGCGATTATCTCGCGGGCACAGCAGAAGTTGCCAGTATGGGCTATTACATGGGTGAGGTGTTGGAGAAGAAAGATCTGCCAATCAAATTTTTTGCATTCTCACCGTGTTTTCGTCGCGAGGCCGGCTCACATGGGAGGGACGAGAAAGGATTATTCCGCGTGCATGAGTTCGTCAAATACGAGCAGGTGGTGCTCTGCGAAGCATCGCATGAGGAGAGCGTCAAGCATCACGAAGAATTGACCGCGAATTCAGAAGCGCTCCTGCAAGAATTAAAGTTGCCATACCGAGTTGTTTTGAATTGCGGCGGCGATATTGGTCTCGGGCAGGTAAAAAAATACGACATAGAAGCATGGATGCCGACGGAGAGGAAATATCGCGAAACGCATTCCTCGTCCTATTTCCACGATTTCCAGTCGCGCCGTTTGAATATTCGATATCGTGACGATGATGGTTCGCTCAAATTCGTTCACTCGCTCAACAACACTGCGATCGCTTTGCCGCGCATACTCTGCCAGATCGTCGAGAATTATCAGAAGTCGGACGGTTCAATCGAAGTTCCGGAAGTATTACGGGCATATATGGGGAAAGATGCGATCAAGCCCATGAACTAATTTTGACATTGATGTGCCGAGAGCACCTGAGACATTTTCCAACGCCCGATCAAGAGAGGGGAATTTCTGACGTATAATTGGCGACACAGAGGCTATGTCAAAATTTAGTGCCGGGTCACCGCACCGCAACGTTCTTGATATAAAGAGGGCTGCATCGAGCCGTGCGAAAGCACAGAGGCAGATGACGCCGCTTTTGCAACGCCCGGTTCGGCTCAAGACGCGCCGCCGCCGCAAACAGATTTTGATGTTTTGCATCTGTATTTTGTGTGCCGCGGGAGTTGTAGGCGGCCTTGGCGCCGCGTCGCACTATGAAAAGTTTGCCATCAAGGATGTATCGGTGACGGGTGCGGACCGTATTGCACCGGAGTCCCTTACGGCAGCGGTACATAGCGCTCTCCAAGAAACTGGTTTTCATCTTTTTTCTCGTACGAATATGTTTTTGTATCCGAAATCGTTGATCGAATCCGATCTTTCAAAGGAATTTCCGCGCATTAAAGCGGTATCGGTCGCTCGGCAGTCACTTCTTGCGTCGGCCGTTGTCGTCTCAGTCAAAGAACGTGATGCGTTTGCGCTATGGTGCCCCAGTACGATAGCCGCTGCATCTCACGGGGCAGGCGATTCGTCGGAAAAATGCTTCGTTATGGATGCCGGCGGATTTATTTACGCGGATGCCGGCGATTCACCATCCACCGCATATATATTCCATGGCGGGCTTTTGCCAAATACAGAAACCATAGGTCAAACGTTCTTGCGTGGCAGAATGCAGGATGCACTCTCGCTCTTGGACGCACTCGCGAAAGCCGGATTCAAGCCACAAGGACTCTCGGTCGATTCGGAAAAAGATTTTTCAGTACGGCTCGACGGGGGACCGCTCATCCTCGCATCGTTTGATATGCGGATTGATGACATTATTCGCAACTTGCAAACAGCGCTCGACGCTGATGGTATGAAGGATAAATTCGTGAGCCTGGAGTACATCGATCTCCGATTTGGAAACCGTGTGTATTATAAGTAGGGTTTAGTGGATAGGGTATAGCCAATAGGGAAAAGAGAGAGCCGCGATTCGCTTCGAAAAGCGAATCGCGGCCCATTTGCCCTACGGCGGACTTCTTCGCCCATTAGAGCCTCGATACACGACTCCTGTGCTTTTGCGAACAAATATGCGATGCATCCGGATTCGTAGCCAGCGACAGAATAATCGCGTGGTCTGGTAGTAGCCTAGTCTTTCTCTCTGTCGGATCACAACGGAACCCTCCTGCGGACGTCCAGTTCGAAATCCTGCGGTCGGCGGTAAAAGTGCGCAATGGTGCAATACATGTGATACCGTGCCTTGTATGCAAAGCTTCTGGGAAGGCTTACCTAAGCCCTTTTTCATACAGGCGCCAATGGAGGATGTAACCGATGCGGCTTTTAGAACACTGATCGCACGCTTTGGCAAGCCCAATGTGATGTTTACGGAATTTACCTCCGCTGATGGCCTCGTGCTCGCACCGGAGAGCGGGAAGAAAGTGCTGCTTAAGAAACTGCTGTTCTCGGAAGGCGAGCGGCCGATCGTTGCGCAGCTTTTCTCCTCGATTCCCGAGCGAATGGAGAAAGCGGCGATGCTTTGCAAGGAGCTTGGATTCGATGGGATCGATATCAATATGGGTTGCCCTGATAAAGCGGTTGAAAAAGGCGGCGCTGGTGCGGCGCTCATAAAAAACGCAGGGAATGCGCGAGCGCTGATTCGCGCGGCGCAAAAGAGTGGTCTGCCAGTCTCGGTGAAAACTCGTATTGGCTACAACACAGACGAACTCGATACGTGGTTGCCGGAGCTCTTGGCCGAAAATCCAGTTTGCGTCACGATCCATGCGCGCACGCGCAAAGAAATGTCTGATGTGCCGGCGCAGTGGGATACCGTCGCGCGGTCGGTCGCGATCCGTGACAAACTTGGCACTAAAACATTGATCGTCGGTAATGGCGACGTAAAAAATCTCGCTGAAGCCCGTGCGCGTGTCGCGGAAACGGGTTGTGACGGCGTTATGCTCGGACGAGCCATCTACGGCAATCCCTGGTTGTATGCCGACCGCGCTGATCCGCCAACGCCGCAAGAACGCATCGACGCGCTTGTCGAGCACATCAAACTCTTCGATAAGCTTCTTGGCGAAACCTCCAATTTCGCAACCATGAAAAAGCATTTCAAGGCTTACATTTCTGGCTGGGATGGTGCCAAAGAACTTCGCGTCCGGCTCATGGACGTGTCTACGGCGATCGATGCTCTTGCCATCTTGCAGGTGATCAAGTAATTTACATGTAGACCATCAGTACACTGCAGCAAAGGTATCGAAACATGAACCTCGATCAGTATTATGCCACAGTACGTCGTTTGCGCGCATTGGAGGAAAAAAAGATTCGTGACAACGAGATCCTGCGACGGTTTCTGCTACAGTTAGAAATCATCATATGGAGCGGTGAGAGTTTTTCCTACGCAGGAATAGCTCGAAAGATTCACATGGATGAGCATTTGTTTTACGACTGGGTCGTGGCGCGTGAAAACATTGTGCAGCTACTTTGGAAGTATAAGAAGTTTTCAAGAGGGATCTTTGAGTAGTATTAATGAGTCATATAGAGGCGTTTCAACGAGGAGCGTCTCTTTGCATTCAAAGAACTTGCAGTTCAGGCTTCATTGCGTTATTTTTGATTCAGAGAATCTGGCAACAAACGAGGAGGGGATAATGAATATCTCACTTGCATCACTTCGAAAAGCAGCACATTCCATCCAGGGCGACGTTACTATTCCCGCTATCGCTGCAAAGCTCGGCAAGAAACCATCAGATGTGCGAAGGTACATAAGCGGTGTAAGCGGTTTAAGACAAGAGCTGGGAATTGTTAAAGGTAGTCGCAGCGTTCGCTATGATTATTTGGTCACTCTGATGAGCAGAAAGGACGTTGCGGTGAATCCATTGCGTCTTTCGGTACTTGCTGGGACATCGTTTACAGCGGCACGGGTCTGGTGTGAACGGCATCGCTACCGGTATCCGGGTGCAAAAATCATGGACATGAGTAGTTGGAAGGAGTCTGCGATGGTTCAGCATATCCGTTGGTACTGTTGTTTAGAACGATCTTCGGGGAAAAAACCCTCTGTATACAGAATGGCGCTCGATTTTGACCGCGAACGAGCCAACTTGTACAAGTTCATCTGGTCTCATAATCTTCAGTCAGAATTTGATTTGAAGAAGCGTTGATTCAGGGGACTATAGGCGCACTCGTCGGAGTGCGCCTTCTGTTATACTCATGTCGATGAAAGAAACTCACCATCAGACACTCTATCGTGCGTATCGTCCGTCCGGATTCGGCGAAGTCCGCGGACAGTCGCAAGTGACAGATGTTCTCAAAGCAGCGATTAAGAATAAAAAAGTGGCGCATGCGTATCTGTTTTGCGGATCGCGGGGAACGGGGAAGACGTCGGTCGCGCGTATTCTCGCGCGCGAGCTCGAGGTGAGCGACAAAGACATCTACGAAATCGATGCGGCATCGAATCGTGGTATCAATGAAATGCGCGAGCTACGCGAGAGCGTCAACACGATGCCGTTTGAAAGCCCGTACAAGTTTTACATCATTGATGAAGCGCACATGCTCACTAAAGAAGCATGGAATGCGTTTTTGAAAACGCTTGAGGAACCGCCCGCACATGTAATCTTTGTCATGGCGACAACTGAAAGGGACAAAGTGCCCGACACCATCCAGTCGCGCTGTGAAATCTACACGTTCAAACAGCCAAATCGCGAAATTCTTGCCGAGATCGTTACGGATGTTGCGAAGTCGGAAGGGTATTCACTTGAGCGCTCGGCCGCAGAACTAGTCGCGCTCCTTGCCGAAGGCTCATTTCGCGACGCGCTTTCCATTTTGCAAAAAGTGCTGACGGTATCGGCGGACAAAAAAATCGACGTTGCTGAAGTCGAAAAGGTTACGGGCGCTCCGCGCAGCGAACTCATCCGCACGATTTTGAAAGCGATTACCGAAAAAGATGCGTCAGCGGCGCTGAAAGCGATTCAGAGTGCAATTGAAGACAATATCGATATGCGAATCCTGGCGCGGCTCATCATCCATCGCATGCGAGTCGTGCTTCTCCTTCGTCATGCGCCGGATTTGGCGAAAGAGATCGGCAAGGAACTTTCCACAGAGGATTTTGCACTCGCGCAAGAGCTTTCCAAGCAACCGGGCGCGACATCCGACGTCTTACGTATTATCCTCGAAGCGCATGCAACGATGGCCTACGCCGCTGTCCCGCACCTTCCGCTCGAAATGGCGGTTATGGATATTGCGGATAAAGGATCAAAATAGGCAGTGTAGATGCTATCCTACCTTAATGCGTAAAGAGGCAGAATATGAGGTCGCAATCCAAATGCGAAAGGACGGGCGAACTTACAACGAGATTTTGGATGTGCTGCCCGTTGCGAAGTCCACTCTATCGCTATGGCTTCGCTCTGTGGGTTTGGCTGAACCTCAAAAGCAACGCATCACTCAGAGACGTATTGATGCTCAGCGTAAAGGCGCGCAAAGTCGACGCAACTCACGCCTCCTTGAAATTGAAAATTTGACGGTACAGGGTCAAAAGGATGTTGGTCGAATTACGAGCCGGGAATTATGGCTTATTGCAACGGCTCTCTATTGGGCAGAAGGATCGAAACAGAATAGTACTTCAGTGAGCGCTGGCATCCAATTTGGTAATTCTGACGTTCGGATGTTAAATGTTTTTATAAAGTGGTTAAGTGCGCTTGAAGTGCCAGCGGACGACATTAATTACGAATTATATGTACACGATAATCGCAAGAATCAGTTTGAGGAATTTTGCCGGTGGTGGGCGGCTCGCTTAGCTATAAATCGTAGTAGAATTGATCGGGTCTACTTTAAACGAGATAAGCCGAAGACGAAACGTACAAATGTCGGAGACTTGTACCACGGGCTAATACGGATTAGAGTACGATCAAGCACGGTTCTGAATCGTAAGATTAGTGGTTGGGTAGAGGGAATCGTCGCATCTTGCCGGATCGTCTAATGGTAGGACACCACACTTTGGCTGTGGGTATCTAGGTTCGAGTCCTAGTCCGGCAGCCAACTCGTGCGACGCTCAAGACGCGTCAAAATAACGATATTTTGATGAAGTAAAGAGCGACCCGTCTAGGACGGAGAAACCGCATAAGTTATCTATTCCGACATAGCATACCTGC
>JAHFMV010000023.1 GCA_023267655.1 Candidatus Kaiserbacteria bacterium | reverse complement strand
TGACCGACTGGCTCATCGAGTACACCTTCGTTCGTCCGCATCAATCACTTGGCTACCTCACGCCATGGGCGTATTATCAATCTGCTGCCAGAGTGTCACCGATGTGGTCGTCTCGTACAGGTTCTTTGCCTTGCGGTTGGATTAAGGGACGGTATGCTTAAGGTATGACGGCGGATGAAAAGCATCCAAATATCGCGTTTATCGACGGACAGAATCTGCATCTTGGAACACGCGAAAAGGGTTGGTCGGTGAACCATAAACGCTTACGCACCTACCTGCGCGATAAGTACGCTATCGGCGAAGCATATTATTTTCTCGGATTTGTAGACGAGGATAATCAGGATTTGTATGATGGTCTTCAGAAATCCGGATATATTCTTTCATTTCGCGAGCACTCGGCGGCACTCAAAGGTAAGAAGAAGGGAAATGTCGATTGTGACATTATTTTCAACGTAATGAGAAAGCTTGCCGACAACGAACCGTTTGGGAAAGTCTTTATCGTCTCAGGAGACGGTGATTATAAGAAACTCGTCGACTATCTCATTAAGAAGGAAAAGTTTGGCAAGATGCTCTTTCCGAACCGGCAGTTTGCGTCGTCACTCTACAAAAAGTTGGGTGGAGAATATTACGATTATCTTGAAAATCCGGCGATTCGGGCAAAAATCGAGTATACCCACAAATGAAAAAGGCCCCTTAGGCACGAGGCCGTTCGGGTCCTTCTTCGTATTGATTCAAGAGCATTATAGCGATTTTTACATGGAGTGCAAGTGAATATTCACAGGTACCCAACTGGCTCAAACGGCGCCCTTTGAGCCAGTCACGAGGCCGGCCAAACACCTCATTTGCCGGCAAATGAGGTGTTTGGCGCTGCAGGGTTTTGCCTTGCGATTAAGGAAGGAGAATGTCATAGTATCGCTAGTTTTTGTGCTCTTGGGAGGCAGTCGTGACAGACACTTGGCAAAGTTATTCGCAGGCAACCAAAGGCCGGCCACCGCGTCCGTTCTTGGCACGAGCAGTGAATCATTACGTGAAGGAACGCGGCATCGCGCTCGACCTCGGTCCCGGTGCCCTTAGCGACTCGCGGTACCTCATCGAATCGGGCTTTCGTACGGTGGTCGCGGTGAACAAGGATCCGCCAGAAAAGGATCCCGTGGTGATGGAAGTGGTTCGGTCACTGCCATCTGCGCGCTATTTCTACATTGTGAGCACGTTCGACCGCTTTGGCTTCATGCCGGAGATGTATGATCTCGTGAATGCCCAATTTTCGTTGCCGTTCAATCCGGCGGCGACATTCGATCGGATGTTCGCGTCACTGAAGACTTCGCTCAAGAAGAATGGCGTCCTGACGGGACAATTCTTCGGCGACAAAGATTCCTGGAATGACGGTAATCCGGATATGACATTCCATACACGCGAACAAGCGCTGGCGCTTCTCTCGGATCTCGATATTTGCAAATTCTGCACGCACGATAACGATGGCATCACCGCCCTTGGTCACAAGAAGCATTGGCATGTCTTTCACTTCATCGCGCGCAGGCGGTGAACAACGGCGGTCGTCCATTTCGGGCGACCGCTTGTCTTTTACCTTGCGGTTTGGGTGGGGAAGTCATGATATCCTTTCCGCATGAAAATAATTTTCAGCGATCATGCGAAGCTGAAAATCAAGCAACGGAAACTGTCGCAGAAGCGGATAGTTGAGACCATAGAAAAACCGGATTCTGTCACGTTTAGTCGTGGCGGACGGGAAATTGCACTCAAGAAATTCCGAACGAATCACATGCAGGTCATTATTAAGCGTGAACAAAATGTGGTGGTAGTGATTACAGCGCACTGGGTTGCGCGGCCGCGAAAGGCGGCGTAATATTGCTATATGAGAATTACCTACGACAAAACAGTTGACGCTCTGAATATTGCACTTCGCACGGGCACTGTTGCAAAGACGCTCGAAATGGCGCCGGAAATCTACATCGATGTCGACAAAAAAGGCCGGACGCTCAATATTGAAATCATCGGAGCGCGCAAAAAAGTCGGTACGAGAAATTTCAATTCGGTGACTATTGGTAATAAGAATGTCGCGTTACCCGCTTTTGTGTAAGGGGCAAACCCCTCAAATACCCGTAAATGAGGGGTTTTACCGAGGTGGGGTTTTGCCTTGCTGATGCAGCGGAGCGAGGTATGCTTTCGACAATGAATAAGCTCACTGACGGCGCGGCGGTTCTTGTGCTCTATAACAAAGAAGGAAAAGTCTATTGGGAACATCGCGGAGAAAACCGCAAGCGAAATAAAGGACTGTGGGGATTTTTTGGCGGAGGTATCGAAGAGGGAGAGACGCCAGAGAGTGCGGTTACGCGCGAGGCGAAAGAGGAGTTACAGTACACTCTGAACGATCCGAAGATACACTATGTTCACAAAATGGACGGCTGGGACATGTACGTATTCATCGAATCCTACGATGAGTCACAGCCCATCGTTCTCGATCCAAATGAAAGTGTTGGCGCGGAATGGTTAACGCTTGAAAAAATTCAGAAACTCAGCAATATTCCGCAAGACGCCGATGCACTTGCCGTTGTGTGGCCGGATATCCAGGAACGCGTGAGTATCAGTAGCCGTTGAGGTTCAAACGGCGCCGTTTGACCCCCGAATCCTTTTGCCTTGCGGTTGGATTGGAGAGAGGTATGCTTCACGAATGGAAATTCCTCGACCACAATCGAAACAACCATTTCCGGCACATGCAAAGAAAGTTTTCAAGGGTATTCTTTTTGATGTCTATCAATGGGAGCAGGAGATGTTTGACGGCACAAAGGCGATATTTGAAAGAGTAAAGCGTGCTGATACCGTTATCGTTTTTCCGGTTTTGCCTGATGGCAGAATAATTCTCACTAAACAGGAGCAGCCCGGCAGCGCACCGTTCATCGCCGGCGCAGGAGGACGGATGGAAGAAGGGGAAGAGCCTGAAGTCTCGGCACAAAGGGAAATGCTCGAAGAGACCGGATACGAGGCGCAGGAAATGGTTCTCTGGAATGCGCAGCAGCCGGTCGGGAAAGTCGACTGGGCAGTTTACGCATTTATCGCAAAAGGTTTGAAAAAAGTCGCCGATCTGAATCCTGATGCGGGAGAGAAGATCGAGTTGTATCCGGTTACGTTCGACGAGTTCCTCAAAATAGCCACACAAGAGAATTTTGCTGAACGCGAAATTGTCCCATTCATTCTTGCCGCGCTTGCCGATCCGGAGAAAAAAGAAGAACTGCGAAAATTGTTTTCGCCAAACTGATATGAAAGACGTCGTTTTTATAACAGGCAATCAGGCGAAAGCAGATTATCTCGCAAAGTTTTTGGGGCACCCCGTCGAGCACATGAAAGTGGAGCTTGATGAGATCCAATCACTCGATTTCAAAGAAGTCGTCCGACACAAATTACGGGGAGCATATGCGAAAGTGGGGCGACCTGTCTTAGTCGAGGATTCAGGGATAGAGTTCGTGGCCTTCGGTCGTTTGCCCGGCACATTGGTGAAATGGTTCCAAAATGAAATGTCGTACGAAGACATCTGCTCGCTCCTTGATGGCAAAGATCGGAACGCGATCGCACGATGCGTATACGGATATTACGATGGGACGGAAGAGAAACTTTTTGAAGGGAGCATGCGTGGCACAGTACCGGAAAAGCCAGCCGGGAAAAGCGGCTTTGGCTGGGATTCAATTTTTATTCCGGAAGGGTATTCAGTAACTCGCGCGGAATTAAGTCCCGAGGACGACGAGAAAACATACATACAAATTAAACCGTTTGCACAGGTGAAAGCATTTCTGGCAGGAGAATGATGAACGGCTAAAATAGTGAGACGGGGTTGGGGCTCCGTCGCAAGACTGGAGCTAGCCTGCTAGCGAGGCGGGGTCGCGCAATTCGCCACCAGGCGAATATGTGTGACCTATTTAGCTGCAAGTCCTTTACCTTGCGGTTGAGTTCGGGAAGGGTATAGTGCGGCGGGCTATAATTGAACATGAGGTAAGCTATGTCTGATATCGAAGCAAAAGTTCTCCCTCTTATCCGTCAAACCCGTGGCATGCTCATGCCATCGTACGGCAAAGTCGAGAATGTCGAATTCAAGTCGGCAAGTGGCCATGACGTGGTCACGGAACTTGATCGTTCCGTTGAGAGATTCTTAAAAGCAGAGTTGCAAACTCTCTATCCTGATGTGGCCTTTGTTGGGGAAGAGTACGGCGGTGATAGAAATGCCGAACGATTCTGGCTCTGCGACCCCATCGATGGAACCGGGCTTTTCATCCGCGGCCTCGAAGGTTGTACGACAATGCTTGCACTTGTCGAAAACGGTCAAGTCAATTTCGGCGTCATATACGATTTTGTCAAAGACATTGCGTATCATGCCGAGCGCGGCAAAGGTGCATTCGCAGGTAAGACTCCAATACAAGTAAGTACGCGCCCTTTCGACAAGTCGTATTTCTGTTATGAGACGCGGGCGAGGAATCCGGATGACGAGCGCCGCTTCCTTTCACTACGTCGTTCCACGCACCTGATGAAAGTGATGTGTGCAGGATACGAACATGTTCTTGTTGCGACAGGTAAAGTTGAAGGGCGCGTCAACTTCGATCCGTGGGGAAAGGACTACGATTACGCTGCGGGCACACTCCTTATTGAGGAAGCCGGAGGGATCGTCGCCAATCTCAGCAAGCGCACTTACGACTACCACAATTACAACTACATCGCAGCGAATCCTGATTCGTTCAAAGCACTAACAACTAACAGAAGGGTCGAACGCGCTCTTTCCGATCGAGTAGCACAACGGCGGCTGTCCCAAGGGCAGCCGCCGATTCTTCTGCCTTGCGGTTGAGGTGATGAGCGGTATGCTGACGACAATGAATAAGCTCACTGACGGCGCGGCGGTTCTTGTGCTCTATAACAAAGAAGGAAAAGTCTATTGGGAACATCGCGGAGAAAACCGCAAGCGAAATAAAGGACTGTGGGGATTTTTTGGCGGAGGTATCGAAGAGGGAGAGACGCCAGAGAGTGCGGTTACGCGCGAGGCGAAAGAGGAGTTACAGTACACTCTGAACGATCCGAAGATACACTATGTTCACAAAATGGACGGCTGGGACATGTACGTATTCATCGAATCCTACGATGAGTCACAGCCCATCGTTCTCGATCCAAATGAAAGTGTTGGCGCGGAATGGTTAACGCTTGAAAAAATTCAGAAACTCAGCAATATTCCGCAAGACGCCGATGCACTTGCCGTTGTGTGGCCGGATATCCAGGAACGCGTGAGTATCAGTAGCCGTTGAGGTTCAAACGGCGCCGTTTGACCCCCGAATCCTTTTGCCTTGCGGTTGGGATGGGGAGGGGTATGCTGGTCAAGCTATGTCGAATCAAATACAGGAGCAAATGACTTTTCATGAATCTATATTCCGTGCATTAGATTCATTTAGATACGCACTTGCAGCAAATGTCTCTTTGTTGGTATCGATTAAGCAAGGTCAAGAACCGTTAAGAGATCTCGACAGAGTATTAGATCTACCATATTCTGTTGAGGGTTGTGAGAAGAGGGTGGTTCACGTTGGAAAAGATATTGTGGAGAAAGTGGCATTGGATAGCATTAACGGACCAGCGCCTTTCTTTAGTACGATCACGACGGATCTCTATTGTATTTTTACGATTGCGATTAAAGATATTTTATGGGAAGAACCGGACTTTGAATTGCACCTAGAATCGCCCGAAATGCAGTTTTTATATAATCTCAGAAATGCTGCGGCTCACCATGGGAAATTTAAATTCAACGATCAAACTCTTAAGAAATTGCCCGTAACCTGGAAGGGACGAACGATAACAAAAGAGTTAGAAGGAAAGTCGCCGTACGACAACTTCCTAAAACCTGGCGATCTATTTGTGTTGCTCGAAGATATTTCAAATCTTGTTAAACAAAAGATTTCTTGCGAAATAATGTTATTTGTGGCACAATCATAACCACAAGGGCGTCAGGCCCTTTCTTTTATGGAAATCACCGTCCGACAATACGAAGAGCGCGACCGCGATACTGTTATCGCGTGCTGGAACGACGAGCAAAATTACCTCGTCGATGTTGATTTATTTCATACCCGTCAGCGCGTCGAGAAGGATGCGCCTGAATACACTGACCTTCAGCTTGCGGAACTCAAGCACCGGAAAGGCGCGATTTTGGTCGCGGAAGATGGGGGGAAGATCGTCGGCATCGTATTGGGCTACGTTGCTCCGCACGATGCGGAAGACAAGCTCCATCAAATCCCTGCGTCGCCAGCGATGGTTCAGGATCTGTATGTTGTGCCGGAATATCGTAGCAAGGGAATTGGCGCAATGCTTATGAACGAAATTGAAAAATTCTTCAAAGCAGAAGGGTGTGATCAATTGACTCTAGAGGCACTGGTATCAAATGAACGATCACTTACGTTCTACGAGAAATTGGGGTACGGTAAGCGATACGTCACTTTCTTCAAGAAAATCTAATATGGAAATCACCATCCGACAATACGAAGAGCGCGATAGGGTAGCACTTCGGGAATGCATGCAAAAACTGCAAGAACATGTTGCAGGGATTGACCCTATGCACCGCCTCACGCTCGTTCCGAAAGAACGCGAAATGTACATCGACTGGCTTTTGGAAAAGATGAAAGGACAGAAAGGGATCATTTACATTGCGGTTGATCGCGAAAAAGTGATTGGCTGTGCTGCGGGGTTTGTAACAGTTCGGTCGCCTCACGAAGCGCTCGGCACTATTCCGGCAACCCCGGGACGTATACAGGATTTATACGTCGATGCAGAATATCGAAGTCAAGGAATCGGAGCCCGACTTCTTAAAGAACTTGAAAATCATTTTAAAGCCCAGGGATGTGACGTTGTAATGGTTGAAGTTTTTGCGCCCAACGGACGTGCGATCGACTTCTACCATGAGCACGGTTTCCAAGATCGAGATGTAGATATGCTCAAGAAAATCTAATATGGAAATTAGAAATATAGCGATAATTGCCCACGTCGACCACGGGAAGACGACCCTTACCGATGCCATTTTGCAGCAGACGGGGGTGGGGGAAGCCGGGGTCTCGATGGACTCGAACAAACTCGAGCTGGAACGCGGCATCACTATCTATGCAAAGAACGCCTCGGTTCCGTACAAGGGAACGAAGATCAACATCGTTGACACGCCCGGACACGCCGACTTCGGTTCTGAAGTTGAGCGCGTGCTCCGCTCTATTGATAGCGTGCTTCTCGTTGTCGACGCGCAGGAAGGCCCGATGCCGCAGACGCGGTTCGTCCTCAAGAAGTCGCTCGAGCTTGGCATTAAGCCGATCGTTGTCATCAATAAGATTGATAAGCCAGCCGCTGATCCGCATCGTGCGGAAGAGCAGGTGTTGGAACTCTTTTTGGAACTTGGCGCATCAAACGAGCAGGCGGAATTTCCGGTGGTGTATGCGATCGGCAAGCAGGGCATTGCAAAGAAGAAACTCGATGACGAATCATCCGATCTCACGCCGCTTCTCGATACTATTTTGGAAAAAGTGCCGGCAGCAAATGCGGACACGAGCCTTTTTGATAAAACGCTCCGCGCACAGCCGTTTAACCTAGCCTACGACAACTTCCTCGGCCGCATGGCGGTGGCACGTATCTACGAAGGCACGATGAAAACTGGCGGCGCGGTTGTGGTGAAAAAGCCGAACGGCGAAACGCGCACGGGAAAGATCACGAAGATGTTTGCGTTCAATGGCTTGAAGCGTGTCGAAGAGGCGGAAGCAAACGCCGGCGACATCGTGATTTTCGCGGGCGTTCCGGATATCGAAATCGGCGAGACTGTTTCGACTTCGGCGGATGTTGAATCGCTCCCCGCGATTGCTGTCGATGAACCGACGATCACCCTGAATTTCCTCGTGAATAATTCACCGTTTGGCGGGAAAGAAGGAAAATTTGTCACGACGCGACAGTTGCGCGATCGTCTTGAAAAAGAATTGGAAATTAATGTCGGTCTGCGCGTTGATTTCTCGACCGGTGATACTTTTAAAGTTTCCGGCCGCGGCGAATTGCACGTGGCAATTCTTCTTGAAAACATGCGCCGCGAAGGCTACGAAATGCAGGTCTCACAGCCACAGGTCATCGTTCGCGAAGAGGGTGGCGTAAAGACCGAACCGTTTGAAGAAGTGGTGGTTGATATTCCATCCGAATACCAAGGCGCGGTGATCGAAAAACTCGGAACGCGCGGATTTGTCATGCAGAACATGCTCGTTCACGGCGATACGGTGCGCCTCATTTTCGAAGGCCCAACGCGCGGACTCCTCGGCTACCGCAACCAATTCATTATTGATACCAAAGGCGAAGGCATCATCGCTGCGCGCGTGATCGGCTTCAAGCCGTACGCAGGAGAAATCCGCAAGCGCCCACAAGGTTCGATGATCTCAATGGCATCTGGAAAAGCGCTCGGCTTCTCGCTCGCCAATTTGCAGGAACGCGGCAAGTTGTACATCACGCCGGCTACCGAAGTGTATGAGGGTATGGTCATTGGCGATACGTCAAAGGGCGACGAGATGACGGTGAATCCCACGAAGAATAAGAATCTCACGAACGTCCGCGCGTCGGCGCTCGACGACGCCATCCAACTGACGCCGCCGTACATTCTCACGATCGAACGCGGATTGGAATTGATGCAAAAGGATGAATATCTCGAAGTAACACCGCAGAGTGTGCGGTTGCGCAAGATTTATTTGACGGAAAGCGATCGGTCGAAGTCGAAGCGGGAGTAGCAGATTTTAAAATCGACGCCGCGGAAAAGTATTCGCTCGCGACGCTAGGCGGTATTCCTCCCACCCGAACGCGAACTGATCAACGGATCGAATATCACATCTACTGCTGTATGTCTCTACGCTTCGATATGTGCTGCGCGATGTTCTCTGGGAGGAACACCCCCTATCGCCGTCTCGCTCTCTTTTCCGTAGCCGTTTGATAATTTTAAAATCTGCGTCTCAAAAAGTCCCGGCCGTCTGAGACCTTTCCTTCAGGAGGGAAGAAAAGGTGGGAAAAGGAGAAAGGCTCAAAAGCCTTTCGCTTCTCATTTAATTCAGTCCTTCATGCTAGCCTTACGATATGGACAAGTTTCCTTTCAAATATGACCAATCAGAGACCGCTCGTTACATGCAATTCGACGACATGCCGCAGCCGGTAGATGCGGTTCTTGAGAGCGCATTGCGATCAGTTGAGATACAGGGCGCGGAAGTACTTGATTATGGATGCGGTCTCGGGCGTGAAGCGCCTCGATTGCTTTCTCTTGGTGCCAGTAAAGTCGTCGGTTGCGACCCGAGCAGTGAAATGATCGCGGGGGCGCAACAGAAACTTGGGGAAGGGAAACGAGGCGATGCAGCGGTCGTCAATTTCGATGTCGTCGAGAAATTACCGCTTCCGTACGAAGATAATTCGTTCCGAGGCGTCCTTTCACGCTTCGTTTTTCATTATGTTCCGGACACGAAGGCAATGCTCATGGAATTGCACCGAGTTACGAAACCGGACGGCTGGCTTGTTGCCGTATTTAGCGACGTGCAGTTCGAGCCGGGATTCGAACATTTGGCAAATACCGATTTGCCGCTTGAATTTCCGGGCGGCGCATCGGCACGTACGCTTGCAAAACCGGGGAGCGAGATAATCGAGAACGCGAAAGCGGCCGGATTTGAAATCGTGCGATTCGAAGACATTCCTAATGCGACCGCTGCTATAATTCCTGATTCATATCAGTACAAGGACAAAATCCGTTTAGAAACGGGATTACTTATCGCGCGAAAGAAAGTGTAAAAGAAGCGGGTCGCCTGTGTGGGGCGACCCTTGGGTTCAGACATAGACGACGTCATCGGCTTCGATCGGCGGCGTGTTCACGGCAAGAAGGTATGCGGGTCCTTTCGGTCGACCTCCATCTGAGAACCGCAGGCCATGGACCATTCCAGCGGGTGTGAAGAAGATGTCCCCGAGCCCAACTTTTTGCCAATCAACATCAGGATACGTATTGAACTTATCGAGCAATACTTCCGTCTCTAAATTGCTTGAGCGGCATTTCGCAACCGCGCCGCCGGAACGACGATGGATATGTGGCGGTATGGTTCCGACAAGGCGGATCAGTTCGTATTCAAGTTCAATACCAATCTTTCGTGCCTGCATCCGGAATTGGTTCACTTCGTCTGGGATAAGATGAGGAGGAATTACCGCAAACTCGATGCCTTTGGCTGAAGTCATTCCGTGGCGGCGCATTTCGCCGAGAATTTTAGGACTTGCCTTCAAAAGTCCTTGCATAGCGTCATATGCAAACCCCATTGAGCGAAGAACAGTTTGCTGCTTGTTCATTGTTGGGTTCCTTCTCTGTTTAGAGCCGTTATCGGGGATATTCAAATCCCGCTCCAGCCATTCAAGCATCGCGGGGAAATAAAAGCAAAAGGGACCCGGTCGGTTGGGTCCCTCAATGTTCATGTCGTGACAACTTTGACTTGCGAAAATGAACCGATTTGTTTACCCAACAGGTCGAGAGCGTTTCCGGCGGCCCTCAACATTTCCACATATTTTTGATGCTCAGGATCCATCTCGGTCCGCTCGAAGTGCGTCGCTTGATTGTGCGCATGTATCGCGATGCCGCGCAATAGCCGATTGAGGCCGAGTGGACCTAGCATCTCTGCCGTTGCCGCGGCGATTGCCCCACGGTCTCCGCCATCGTCATCCATCATCACTGCGGACGTCACTTCGTAGTACTTTTTCGGTGCAGACATGGCCTTGCCCTCTCATGTGTCCGTTGAACCCACACAACATCTACTGTATAAACAACTTGCAAGTTAATCGGATGTGTGTTACTCTGCAGCAACTACCAAATCGCTCTCGTATTTGCTAGACGAGCACCCTCGCGTGTTAAAATCCGCGTATGGATATCCAGGAGATCAAACAAAAAGCGGTTCCTATTTTGAAAGCGTCGGGCGTGACGCGGTCTTCTGTTTTTGGTTCGTATGCACGCGGTGATCAAAGGGACGATAGCGATATTGATATTCTGGTGGAATTGCCGAAGGGTAAAAGTCTTTTGGATTTGATCGGGCTTGAAATGGATTTGCGAGATGCACTCGGGAAAAAAGTAGATGTGGGTACCTATCGCTCGGTATCGAAATACATCAGGGAGAACGTGGAACGAGATTTGGTGCCGATACTATGACAAAAAGTCCACGAGTGTACCTCGGGCACATTTTGGAAAGCATTGAGTGGATAGAGAAAGACGCAGCCGGAATGACGCCGGAGCAATTTTTAGATAACGTACCAATTCAAGACGCGATCATCAGGCGGATCCAGATAATCGGTGAGGCAGTTAAAAAGCTTCCTGACGATATCAAAGCACGTGCGTCGGAAATTCCATGGCGAAAAATTGCCGGCATCCGCGACAAAGTCATCCACGATTACGTTGATGTCGATATTGAACTAGTGTGGGAAATCATACAGAAGGATTTGCAACCTCTTAAGGCGGCAGTACTAAAGCTGGTAGAGAAATAAAAGCAAAAGGGACCCGGTCGATTGGGTCCCTCGTCGTCGTTCTGGCCTACTTCTTGAAGATCTTGTGAATCGACTTCAGCTCGACCTCGGAGTCTGTCGTCGGATAGATCGGTGCGAACCTCAGTGTGACGACTAGTCCATCTTGTGTCTTGTCGTGGAACCTGAAGCCTCGCTCTTTCATGGCGGCAAACAACTCGCGCACCTTCGGATGACTCTGACTGAATGCTGCGCCCGGTTTGAGAGTGAGCTGCGTCCGTACGTATTTTATGACTTTCTCATCCGTCATCACATTGCTCCTCGGCTTATCGGCCGGAACAGGCCACGGCGATAATACCTTACAAACCCTGAAGAAGATGAGACACATCGGTGACACCTCAGAAGGCGACTTCTGAGGTGTTTTTTCACACAATGGCGGCATGTCATTAGCCGCTAGCCTCATATGTATGATGCGATACCCCGTGAAG
>JAHFMV010000007.1 GCA_023267655.1 Candidatus Kaiserbacteria bacterium | reverse complement strand
TGACCGACTGGCTCATCGAGTACACCTTCGTTCGTCCGCATCAATCACTTGGCTACCTCACGCCATGGGCGTATTATCAATCTGCTGCCAGAGTGTCACCGATGTGGTCGTCTCGTACAAAAGCTTGAACCCTGCGGCAAAGGGTGTTATATTGCCTTTAGAGCTGTGCCGTCCAAAAGCCCAGCATTCAACCGCGCCAGACCAGCTGTCCAAAGGCTGGTCACCTAACCTCATGGTTCCGGGTTACCTAACCGGCCTCTTTGGCCTCGCTGCACATCGGCGAGGCCATTCACTTATCCACTATTTCTTTATGATTGCACAAATGGCTCATGTATACCGTGATATCTTTATGAAATGGGTCGCGCTAAAATATTGATATCAACGGACACATTACGAAGTTTGTACATTGATAAAAAATGGACACCGAAAAGAATCGGAGCGCGCTTTCATTGTGATGCCATTACGGTCAGAACCCGACTTAAGGAAGCCGGAATTACGTTAAAGACTAAAAGCGCAGCGCAGACTCATTATTTCAAGAAAGATTTTACTGGCTCTGATGCGGAACGTGCTTATATGCTCGGGTTCCGATATGGCGATCTAAATGTATACCGACCACAAGTGACCTCCGAGATTTTCGTAGTTCGCTGTCATAGCACACACCTTGCACAGGAAATCGTTTTTAAACGGATATTTGGTCGTTACGGGAAGATAACATTTTCACGAAATGCTCGGAGTACCCATATGAGTTGTTACGTCAATTCATCGTTTGCCTTTTTGTTGGAGAAATACAATTCACGCGAGCGCAATTGGCTATCCGTCAGCGACGTGCGTATGCTTGCATTCATTGCCGGGTATATTGACGCGGAAGGAACCTTTGGCCTCAATCAGGTAAGAGGGCGGTTTAAAATCGATGCGTATGATCTCGCGATCTTAAAAGATATACATGAGTTCCTTATCCGAAATACTATACGTAGTAAGTTTAGGATGATCTTAGGCAAAGGTGTTACAAAATGGGGTCAACCATGGAGAGCGGATTTATGGCGTCTCGAGGTTAATGAAGCGCAGTCGCTTGAAAAGCTTATCCATGCTATTTTGCCTTATTGCATTCACTCAAAACGGGTCAAAGACGCGAGAATAGTGCTTAACAACATCAAGCACCGACGATTACATGGGACAATTAAATAACATCCGCAACTTTTCTATAATTGCCCACGTGGATCATGGGAAGTCAACCCTTGCTGATAGGATGCTTGAAATCACAGGAACAATCGAAAAACGCCACATGCGGGAGCAGGTGCTCGACAAGATGGATTTGGAACGAGAGCGCGGAATAACGATAAAAATGGCTCCTGTTCGCATGAATTATACGGTCGACGGGACGCCATATATTTTGAATTTAATTGATACCCCTGGACATATAGATTTCGCTTACGAAGTCTCGCGTGCACTCTCGGCCGTTGAAGGCGTCGTTCTCTTAGTAGATGCGACGCAGGGTGTTGAAGCGCAGACGCTCTCCGTCTTACAGACGGCGCGGGATCTAAAGCGCGTCATAATTCCGGTCGTTAATAAAATCGACGCACCACATGCGCGGGTCGATGATGTGCGTTCTGAAATCTCGATGCTGCTTGGATGCGATGAAAGCGAAATTTTGGCAACGTCCGGCAAAACGGGCGCGGGCGTCAAAGAACTTCTCGATACGATCGTCGCGAAAATTCCACCACCACAATCCAGCGGCGATAAACTGCAAGCGCTTGTGTACGATTTTTCATATTCCGACCACCGCGGCGTCATCGTGTACTGTCGGCTCTTTGGCGGGAAAGTTGAAAAAGGCGACAGTCTCAAACTTGCCGCAGCCAACGCGACATTCAACGCGATCGAAGTCGGCGTTCTTACACCTGAAGAACAGCCGCGCGAGTCATTAAACGAAGGCGAGATCGGCTACATCGTGACCGGCATCAAAAAGCCGGGCATCGCGTCGGTGGGTGACACCGTCGTCGCGGCGCGCATGTCGGCGGAATCGCTCGGCGGCTACCGACAGCCCGCGCCGGTCATTTGGGCATCTGTGTACCCCGAATCGCAAGACGACCTCCTCCAGCTACGCCAAGCGCTCGAGCGTCTGCGCCTCACCGACTCGTCACTTTCCTACGAAGAGGAATCATCTGGTGTCATGGGCAAGGGCTTCCGCTGCGGATTCCTTGGCATGCTCCATTTGGAAATCATCGTCGAGCGCCTGAAGCGCGAATTTAATTTGCCGCTTGTTGTCACGATGCCGACAACCGTCTACGAACTCACGCTCAATAACGGAAAAATTGAAGAAATTTACAATCCCGCGAAATTTCCCGACGATGGGACGGTAAAATTAGTCCGCGAGCCGTGGGTCGCGCTCTCTATCATCACGCCACCACAGTACCTCGGCGGTATTTCACAAATCCTCTTTGATCACGAAGCGGTTGTGGGGGAAACCGAGACGCTGCCCGATGGAAAAGTAAAATTGGCATCCGAAATGCCGCTACGTGAATTGATGCGCACATTTTTTGATAAATTAAAAAGTGTCTCGAGTGGTTTTGCATCGCTCTCCTACGAACTCCTCGGCCTTCGTGACGCCGATGTCGTCAGACTCGATGTCCTCGTCGCCGAAGAACTCGTGCCTGCGTTCGCGCGCATTGTTTCTGCACGTCGCGTCGGCACCGAAGCCGAATCGCTCGTCGAGAAATTGGAAGAACTCCTCCCGCGTCAGCTTTTCGATCTTAAAATCCAAGCCAAAACCGGCGGCAAGATCATCGCCTCCCGCCGCAAATCAGCAATGCGCAAAGACGTCACCGGCTACCTTTACGGCGGCGACATCACCCGCAAAATGAAACTGCTCGAAAAACAGAAAAAAGGAAAGAAGAAAATGCTCGCCCGCGGCAAAGTCGACATCCCGCACGATGTATTCCTCAAGGTAATCAGAGGCAACGAGTGAACGATCTCTATCGAGTAGGAAAACAGAGCTTCCACAGAGACGTTTGTGAATGTGATGGGGAGGGGAAATAATAAAGCCGGCCACTCCGTGGTGGCCGGCAAACAACAGCGCGTCAGTGCTGTTATGGATCTAGTAGTCCAAAGCGCTTATAAAGAGCGTACGTATGATAGCCAGCTAGTCCTGCAGCCCAAGCAAAAACGACGGCCGTCCATTTGTACTGGTAGTAAGTCAAAACTATTGCTGCGGGTGGCCCCAGTACGCCCAACGCCCAGATAGCCACAAACCGGGCTACAAGGGTCAATTGCGATAGTGTCATCGCGCATCTCCATAGTTAGAAGCACGCTAGCGGCACGTTACTACTATATAAATCGCTTGTCTAGTTAATCCCAAAAAGCAAAGCGGTGAGTCCCGGTGCAAAGAAGAGCACCATGCCGAGGATAACGAGGACGGCCACGACCATCCACACATAATTGAGGACTTTTTTTGTTTTGCGGTGAAAAAGAAACGACATATAGAGTAGGTTACAGGTTTTAGGTGTCAGGTGCTAGGTTAAAACTTGACTCAAATTCAGGTGCTAAAATTGTAGCACATGGCTGGGTACAATCAACGCCGCGATCCGATGCGTCTCATGTGGAGAAGACTCCTCGCACTTATCCTCCTTGTCCTCGTGGCGATCGCCGCACGCGGTGTCTGGGGCGTGTATCAAAAGTCGCAGGATTCCCACGTACTGAAAACGGAGGCGCAGGCCAAGCTCGACGATCTCCAAGCGCGCGAACAAGAGCTCCGCACCGACATTTCGAATTTGAAGAGTGACAGGGGAGTCGAAGCCGAACTCCGCGAGCGCTACAACCTCGCCGCCGCGGGCGAGAGTGTCATCATTATCGTCGACCCTCCAGCGCCCCCACCACCGCCAAAGCCCTCTGCCCTGCAACGGTTTAAGAGTATGTTTTCTTGGTAACTTATGTACGCCATTGCCTTTATCGCTGATCTTTTCAGTATTGTGCCTGTCCTTAACATAGTTACCGACATTATTGCTGCCGGGTTACTATTTATGATTGGAGAGGCAGAAGGAATAAATATATTTTCATCAGACAACATCGGTGGCACATTGGCGACCATGCTCGTTGAGGCAATTCCGGGACTGAGCATAATACCCGCATGGACCATACGAGTTTATTTTGCGAAACAAGCTGCAAAGAATGCTCAATGAATGCGGGATACGAGAATCGAACTCGTATCTAATGCTTGGGAAGCATTCGTTCTACCACTAAACTAATCCCGCTACAGCAAGCATGGTAGTGTCCACAGGGTGAAAAAACAAGGCATGCTATAATGCTTTCTCTAATAGATAAGCGCGCAATCTATGCCCACAGCACAACAAACCGTCACCATTTATTCAACCCCCACGTGCCATTTCTGTGGCGCGGCGAAGGAGTTTTTCAAAGCGCATAATATTGCCTATACCGAGCACGACGTGGCGGCTGATATTGTCCAACGCAAAGCGATGATCGAAAAGTCAGGGCAAATGGGCGTCCCCGTCATCACGGTGGGCGACAACCTCGTCGTCGGTTTTGACGAAGAGGAGTTGCGTAAGCTTTTGAATCTCTAAAGTAAGCGGCGGATCAGGTTTTCGTAAAGAAAGAAAGAAAGTAGTCGAGTTCGCTGTCCACATATATAGGACTTTTAATATTGCCCATGGACGTTGGTGTCCTATGATTAGCGAATGCAACGATATCAGCGCTATCCATTGGCGACCATACGCGACATAAAACGCGATCGTACAAGCGGTATGCCCATGTCCGACCTGATGCGGAAATATCAAATGTCGAAAACCGGTATCTGGCATCACATAAAAGATATCGATTTGTCTGACGATGTTAGAAAAGCGATTCGATCATACCGTGGTGGTAGTAAGGCGGAAAAGATCCGCGAATGGGAACGAGCACAGAAGGAATCGGACTCAATTCTTGAGCATGTCGATATTCGTAAGGCGTGGCCGATTTTATATGCTGCATTGTATTGGAGCGAAGGTACAAAAAGTAGTTTTGTGTTTACAAACACCGATCAGAAAATGGTGCAAGTGTTTTTAAAAATAATGCGAACCAATCTCGGCATTAAGAACGAGGAATTGGACTTTATGATCCGCACTTGTACGCCAATGAATCCCATTGAGTGCAGAAAGCACTGGTCAAAAGTCGCCCAAGTTCCAATTTCGCAAATTCGAGTCAATCACAACGACAGGCACAATAAGAGCCATACTCAATTTGGCATGTGTCGCATTACGCTTCGGCGAGGCGCCTATCAGCTCAAACTCGTTCACTGTTTATTCCGGGGAATTGCTGATAAGATGCTCACGCAAACGCTCCCGTAGTTCAACGGACAGAACTTCGCACTCCTAACGCGAGAATCCAAGTTCGACTCTTGGCGGGGGCACAAAAAGTAAAGCCGCAGCGCGAGGCTGCGGCCGTTGCACGTCATATTTCCCATCGGGGCGGTCGCTCGATTGACTTGATTCTCCAGGACATTTTGGCGATCTTGTCGCGGATATCCTGACGATCCGGAATATTGATTCGGATCATTCGGTACTGACCGACGTCCCGATCGCGTTCTGGCTTAAAGCAAAACTTCACATCGCTGGCGAGCAGCATTGCGCCGATTTCACGGACGACAGGTTCGACAATCCCAGACTTCCCGCCGGTTAGCACTTTTAGCTCGAACTCGGGGAGAACTACCCCCACAACGTCGGTGTTTGCGACTATTGATAGCATTGCAACCTCCAAGAGCTGTGTTCAGGCATTCAACCAAAGACCGACCGGACGCGCAAGGGGTGTGGATAGCATGAAAATTGCCTTCAAAGGGGGCGTACAATAGGGCGATATAAGCTATTCAATGGTACTCATATGATGAGCAAACACCTTATTAAATGCTGGTTGTGGAAGGCGATGTGGATACTAGCCGCGCTTTCGTTTATTTTGGCGTGGGTTTCCGTGATGCGCAAAGCGCCGATCGGTCAATTTGATCCTCTCTTCCTCTTGTGGAATGCACTCGTCCTCGGGGTCCTCGCGACTCCGATCAAGCTGGACTGCCAAAAGTGCGGCACCTGCAACGTCTCGGGTCATTCTGACCACTCGCACTCGTCCGGCGGCACGATGATGTAAGAAACCCTGCGCCGAAGGCGCAGGACCAGGGTTTCTTTTTGGCAGAAGAGCGGCCCACCGGCCGCACGCACTCGAAAGAACGTCCGTTCGTCAGTGCGCTAAAGCGCATGACGAGCGGACGTTAACCAATAGCCATGGGCATTGAATACGATCAGGACAAGCTCGACGAACTCCTTCGGCTGACGAAGGATAATAACAGGATACTCCATGCCGCGCGTCGCAGTGCGTGGCTTGGTGGTATTTTCAAGCTCATTGTGTGGACAGCGTTTATCATCGTGCCGTTTTGGCTCTACGTGCAATATCTTGCTCCCGTCATGCAGCAAATGCTCAAGACCTACGAACAAGTCCAAGGCACGAGCGCACAAGCCCACGCACAAATCCAAGGACTTCAAGAAGCTCTCCAAAAATTCCAATCGATGTACGGAGGGGGGAAGACGCAGTGAAAAATTTACAAAATGTGATAATCTGGGCGAGCGCTTGGGTAGCTCAGTTGGTAGAGCATTCCCCTGAAGAGGGAAGGGTCACCGGTTCGACCCCGGTCCCAAGCACAAGGTATCTGGAGTAAATCCGCAAAAATCGATGAGATGCTAGGCGCGGGATGGGCGGGTTTGGAGCGGTACAACTGTACAGTGACAAACACGCACGGGACCCGCAACAACGCAGCTCGCGATTTTTGCGGATTTACCTCGCTCGCACTTTTAGTTTCGTCTCCCGCTTCTTATTAATCTTCGGCAAACGGATCATCAAAATGCCGTGTTTTTCGGACGCTTCGGCACGATCCACATCCACCTCTTCGGGAAGCAAAATAGTGCGCGAAAACGAACCCCAATAGAGCTCGCGCTGGTAGTAGTGATCTTCCTCTACCTCTTTTTCATCCGCTCGGATGCCACTCACGGTCAACATCTCGCGGGTGAGTGAAATATCAATGGTCTGTGGCTGCACGCCGGCGACAAGCGCCTTTACGACGATCGAATCAGGTGTCTGATATACATCGACGGCAAGCTCTCCCGAGCCTTCGGTGTCCTCTTGCCACCCTGCTGCAGGCTCTTTCGTCTTTATAATCGCATGACGTTCTCTGCCGCCCGATGACGAAAACGACACGTGCTGTGCCTGTGGGTCGTCAAGAAAGTCCTCATAATCGCGCGTATCTGCCGCGCCGGTCAGCCTCTGGAAGAATGATGGTTTCGCCATGGTTTCCTATACTATCACACTAAAGACACACGTATAATCATGTAATCACCGAAACCGCCGCACAAAGTTGGGTCGGATGCGCTTGACAAACTCGAGCGCAAACAGGACCGCAATGACGCCAATCCACACGCCGGCAAACGTTCGCAAAATATGATCGTCCGCCGTGTTGAGGATAAGGAAATTAAAGCCCGCATGCAAGAGGCTCGCGAGGATAACTCCGACAGCGGCATACCACTCACGCACGAGCGTCGGTTTGTAAAACGAATATGCAAGCGCGATTCCGACAACCGCCGATGAAAAGACGTGTAAAAGCGTCGCGCCAATAAAGCGCAAATTGCCGGTGAGAATGGTTTGCACGACCGTATCGCCCGAAAGCGGCGAGAGGAGAAAGAGCGCGTTTTCGAGGCCTGCGAATCCAAGCGCGACCGCGACCATGTAGATCACACTATCGATCGGCTCGTCATTGTCGCGCCGGTGCAAGACGACGAGCCAGGCCACAATGTATTTCATGAACTCCTCGATCGTCGACCACGCGGTGAAGATGGCGGTTTGTGACACGAGGAATGTCGCGACATATTTCTGGATCGGAATCACGATGACAACGGTGCACATGCCCGCGAGAAATGCGAGCGCAATCAGTCGCCGCGGCTCGGGATGTCGCGAATCTTCTTTCAGCCAAAACCACAGCCACGCAAGCGCCGGAAAAATCCCTCCGGCGATCGCAACAGCGTAGGGCGTATAGTCCATCGCGCTATTCTAGCAGCTTTCTAGCAGTCTACTGGGGCCATTTCGCGACCATGAGTAGCTCCGAGTCCTTTTTCGGCAACTTCTGCCAAATAGCTTCCGTCACAAACGGCATGAAGGGGTGGAGGAGTTTGAGAGACGTCGAAAGGACACAATACAGTGTATAGCGCCGTGAATTCGCCTCCGTGCTTTTGAGAACTTCCTTACTCTCTTCAATCGTAACTGCAGCAAATTCGTCCCATAGATAGTGGTACAACTTGTCGCTTGCGAGATGGAAACGGAAGTATTCAAGGTCACTCGTGACATCCACTGCCACCTCACTCAATCGTGACAATATTTTCACATCTGCGTCACGTAGGGTTGGTTTTTCTGTCACGACACCGCTCTCGAGCACGAACCGCGTGATATTCCACAGCTTGTTGGCAAACTTTTTATACGCTCCCGTCTTGCGAGGGTCGAGATTGAGATCAGTTCCCGGCGTATTCCCGACAATAAGTCCCATGCGGAGTGCATCGGTGCCGTATTCATCAGAGACCGTAAGCGGCGAGATCACATTACCCTTCGATTTCGACATTTTCTGTCCCTTCGCATCGCGTACAAGGCCGTGGAGGTACACATTTTTGAACGGCACCTTACCCGTTCTGTACAACCCCATCATCAGCATGCGAGCAACCCAGAAAAAGAGAATGTCTGCGCCAGTTTCCATAACTGTCGTTGGGTAAAACTGCTTGAAATCATCCGAATCGGGGAATCCGAGCGTAATATACGGCCATTGTCCGGAAGAAAACCACGTATCAAACGTATCTGGATCTTTTTCCCAGCCTTCGCCAGGAGATTCAACTGAAATTTTCCATTCACCATCCTTTTGCCACGCCGGAATCGGAATTCCCCACACAATCTGACGCGAAATGTTCCAATCATTGATGTTAGAGAGCCAGTGGCGGAGGATTTTGTCGTGTTGTTCGGTCAGAACCTTTACTTCACCATTGTTTAGCGCTTCAAGAGCACGAAGCGCGAGCGGTTGCATCTTCACGAACCACTGTTCTTTCACTTGCGGCTCGATTTCGCGATTGCACTTGTAACACACAGGCACTTCGTGTGAATATTTGTCATCAATTTTCTCCACCAATTCTTTCGACTGAAGTTTCTCGACGATTTTCGGCCGCGCTTCTTTGATATTCATGCCGGTAAATTCTCCCGCAATCGGTAGAAGCTTGCCACGCCAATCAATCACTTGTTCAAAGGGAAGGTTGTGCCTCTGTGCGATCTCAAAGTCAGTCGCATCGTGCCAAGGCGTAATCGTCATGACGCCAGTACCAAGCGACATATCGATCGATTCATCTTTCACCACTGTTGCGGTGATTTTTCCGTTGATCCATTCGCATTCAAACGTATCGCCATCTTTGTATTTCGCATAACGAGCATCATCCGGATGCATAACGACGTATTTATCACCGAATTTCGTCTCCGGACGCGCCGTGGCGATCACAAATGGCCCATATTTAAGATAATAGAAATTCTCGGTACGCGTTTCACGTTCAGTCTCAAGATTTGAAAGCGACGTTTGATGCTTCGGGCACCAGTTCACGATGCGACTACCGCGGTAGAGTAATTTATCGTCCCACAGTTTCTGGAACGTGTCGTAAACCGTATCAATAACTTTTTGATCGAGCGTAAAAACTTCGCGTGACCAGTCGCACGAAGCGCCGAGCTGACGCAACTGGTTTTCCATGAACGACTTATTCTCGATCGTAAAGTCGTAAATCTCTTTGTAGAGATCTTCCGGCTTCATTTCAAAACGCGATCGTCCCTCTTTTTCCAATTTCTTTTCGTACACAACCTGCGTCTCGAATCCCGCATGATCTGCGCCCGGAACCCAAAGCGCTTTTTTCCCGCGCATGCGCTGATACCGCGTCATAATGTCCTCGAGTGTCACGAAAAGCGCATGTCCCGCGTGCAGAGAACCGTTTGCATTCGGTGGCGGCATGATGATGGTGAAGGGTTCCGTCCGATCACCCGGCAAATTATCGGGATTGAAATAGCCACTTTTTTCCCAGAGCGCATACATTGCGCTTTCCGATTCTTGCGGCTGGTACGGCCTCAAAAACTCATCCGGAATTCCAGCGTCGTTGCGGATTTGGCTTGATTTAGAGCCATCTTTTGACATTTGGGTATCCTATCACGCTTTACGAGAAGTTCGAGGACTTGACATGATATTAGAGTATGCTATTGTGCCGAGCAGGAGGTGGCGGCGACGGTCGCTATCTTTAGTCTCGTTCACCGCGGTGAACGAGATTGAGAACAGAGCGGGATCCTTACGGGTTCCGCTCCTCTTTATTTTATATTTCACCCCACCTCCACCTTACAATGCTACAAATACCGTAAGCCCATGTCTTGGGAGGAAACCAGCGAGGGCGTTGGGGGTGAGAAAGCGCAGTGCGCTTTCGCAAGGCCGGAGCTAGCCTGCTAGCGAGGCGGGCTCGCACGATTTTTCAGCAGAAAAATACGCGTGAGGCGCGTGTCGTGCTTGCACGGCGTTCGCGAGACCCTTTTTCTATTGTATGACTCTCACCTGTGTGGTACTTTTTGGATGTTCTCATCAGCGAGGAGAAGGCAAATGCGAGTTCTTTCGGGATATGTGTGGGGAAAAATCACCACAAAATTTGAACACCACATGACGGTCGAATGCGAGGGTGTGCGATGTCAGGTTGCTCGCGCAGACGTCCGGCAGGATGGTGAAGGGTATCGTATTCTCGTAGGCGCATCGATAACCCACGTTTTCCCCGGCTCCTGTTCGCCAACTAGGTTTGGCGAAGACGTGCAGGTTCCCACGGCGCTTATTGCCCGGATCCTCGGGTCTCAAAAGGCAGCATAGTCCATCGGCCCCGCTTATCGCAGCGGGGCTACTTTTATGCCAATTTTAGATTTCCATTTGCACGAATAGAATCAGGTTCGGCGAATTCTTTTTTACAAGCGCGAAAATAACCAGCAAGCGCGATCATTAGCGCGTTGTCGGTTGCGAGTTCGCGCGGTGGGATGAAGAGTTTCGTCGAGTAGCCGTAGTCTTTGATCGCTTGTACCAGTGATTCGCGGATAAACATATTGGCCGAAACGCCGCCGCCGACAACCAGCGTCTCGACGCCGAATTCCTCGATCGCGCGCATTGTCTTTGCAACAAGCACTTCCGCACAAGCATTCTCAAATTCAAGCGCGATTTCCATTTTTTTCTCGTCCGTTAGCGGTTGATTCGCTTCCACCACTTTCCTCACCGCCGTCTTCAACCCGGCAAACGAGAAATCGTAATTATCCGAATCAATCATCGGCCGCGGCAAAACAACGTGGAAAAGGTTTAACCTTTCCTGGGCCGTGGTTAAGCCATGAGAAAGGTTAAACCTTTCCCCGCGCGCTTCCGTTGCTAATCTATCGATCTCCGGCCCGCCGGGGTACGGTAAGCCCATAAGGCGAGCGACTTTATCAAACGCCTCACCAACGGCGTCATCGCGCGTCTGTCCGATGAGTTCGTACCGCATAAACTCTTTTGAAAGTACCAATTCCGTATGACCACCTGAAATTAGTAGCGACAGCATCGGGAATTTGGGTTTATTGCAAATTGCAAATTGCGAATTGAAAATTTCATCCTTTCCGCCTGTCAGTGCGGAGAGGATGACGTGTCCTTCCATGTGATTTACTGGAACGATCGGCACTTGCCACGCATGCGCGAGCGCTTTGGCGAAATTAATCCCGACCCAGAGCGCTGGTTCAAGCCCCGGCCCGTGTGTGACTGCGATCGCGTCGACCTCGGGCTTACCGTGCGTTTTCAAAAATTCGGAGAGCAGGACTTGTAATTCTTTTTCGCGCTCCAAAATATGCGTTATGTCGGCGAGTGAATTGCCATCCTTTGCGAGTCCCGAGTCCATGAGCGCTTTTGTTAACAGTGGCACGAGGTTTTTTTCGTGCTCACGCTTCGCAAGATTGGGAAACACGCCGCCGTACTGCTCGTGCAATTTTGCCTGTGAAATAAGGGCATTGCCGAGCACTTTATATTGAAAATCGCCGAGCTCACCCTCTGCCTCAATTACGCAAACAGCGGTCTCATCGCAGCTCGTCTCTATTCCCAGTATTCGCATTGGCGAATCAAACCAGACGTTGTATGATTAGTCAAATGAAGTCTCCGGTACGACGTAAAAGAAGCGCACTTGGCATTTATACGAGCTATACGTTGCGGCACCCACTTCTTTTTGCGTGCGTTGTTATTGGCGGTATTACACTTCAGGCATCGAGTCTTGCGGCACCGCTGTATCTGCGTCAATTTTTCAATATCCTCGCCTCTGGGACACCAAAACCAGGTGTTGTTAATCATTTGGTACAGATTCTGATCATTGTCGTCGTCATATGGTTTCTCGAATGGCTGTCGCATCGACTACGGGATTTCGGCACGATGTTCATTCAGACAAAGGTAATGGCAGATATTCTCACGTCTGCGTTCGAGTATCTGCTCGGCCATTCACATAATTTCTTCGCATCACAATTCGCGGGGTCACTGACGCATAAAGTGAGTAAATTCTCACGTGCGTATGAGACGATGTTCGATAGTATCGTCCTTCAATTCGTACCAACACTTCTTTTTGTCGTCGGTGCAGCATCGATTTTATTCATTCGCAATCACACGTTGGGTATCGCGCTCGCCATCTGGGCGATATGCTTTATCGCATTTCAGGTACTCGTCTCGTATTTGAGGCGGCCAATACGCATTGCGCGAGCTGCTGCAGATACTCGCGTGACGGCGAATCTGGCAGACGCGATCTCAAATCAAGGGACTGTTATGCTTTTTTCCGGCGCGTCGTACGAATATCGTCGATTTAGAGCAACTGTTGACGTATGGCGACTTGCGCTCATGCGGTCGTGGCGCGCGGACACTACGATCTGGGCCAGTATCGGACTTTTCATGCTCGCAATCGAAGGGGGACTCATGTTTGGGGCGCTTCATTACTGGAAGCAAGGACTTATGACGATCGGAGATTTTGTCTTGATCCAAGCGTACCTCCTTACCGCGTTCGACCGACTTGTTTCCGTTAATCGTGAATTGCGTCGATTCTTTGACGCACACGCGGATGCGAACGAAATGGTGGAAATTCTCGACACGCTTCACGAGGTGCACGACAATGCCGACGCTAAACCGCTTGAGGTGACCAACGGCATCATCGAATTCACGAACGTCGCCTTTCATTTCCATGAAGAGCAGGGGATTTTCGAGAATTTTAATTTGAAGATACATGGCGGCGAGAAAGTGGCGCTGGTGGGTCCTTCGGGCGCGGGGAAATCGACGATCACGAAACTCATTTTGCGGCTTTTTGACGTGAAAAATGGTTCCATTGAAATTGATGGGCAGAATATTGCCGATGTGACGCAGGAAAGTCTACGTAATGCTATTTCATTCGTCCCGCAAGAGCCGATTCTGTTCCACCGGACACTGATGGAGAACATTCGCTATGGTAGGCGCGACGCAAGCGACGCCGAGGTGGTAGAAGCGGCGAGAAAGGCGCACTGTCATGAATTTATTTCGCACTTGCAACATGGGTACGACACCTATGTCGGTGAGCGCGGGATCAAATTATCCGGCGGCGAGCGACAGAGAGTCGCAATCGCCCGAGCGATTCTGAAAAACGCACCGATTTTGATTCTCGATGAGGCGACGTCAAGTCTCGATTCGGGCTCCGAAATCCTGATCCAGAGCGCGCTACAAAATCTAATGAGCGGGAAGACGGTGATTGTGATCGCGCACCGACTTTCGACCATCATGAAAATGGATCGCATCATCGCGCTTGATAAAGGCTCCGTTGCGGAACAGGGCACGCACCAAGAACTGCTCAAAACCAACGGACTGTATTCCGAGCTCTGGCGCCATCAGGCTGGCGGGTTCATTCAGGATGAGTAATAGAAAGGCTTTAAAAAATCAGTATTTCTGGTATATTGTGCGGACAAACGCGCGCTTAGCTCAGTGGTAGAGCATCGTCTTGACGTGACGAGGGCCGGGGGTTCAATCCCCTCAGCGCGCACCAAATGGATGTCATTTCGCTTGATTCGGGGGTCGGAAAATGCGCGATACGCGCGGCGGGGGTTCTACGACAAGGTGGTGTGATCGTGTATCCGACTGACACGCTCTATGGGCTCGGCGCGGATGCGCTCTCTGATGATGCACTCGCGAAGGTGTATGCCATCAAGGGGCGTGATCCACAAAAGCCGATTCATTGTATTGTTGCCGATCTGGAAATGGCTGCACAATATGCCGAAGTGAATGATGTGGCACGAAAATTGGCGGAGAAGTTTTTGCCGGGGCCGCTAACGATGATTTTAAAAAAGAATAAAGAGGTTCTCAACGGCATTGCCCGATCGATTGACACTATCGGCATTCGCATCCCGAACAACGAATTTTGCCTTGAGCTTGCACGGACGTTTGGAAAGCCATTTACGACGACAAGTGCAAATATTGCAGGGGAGGCGACGGGAGGATCGATTGACGCAATTGAGGAGCAACTGGGGGCGAGCGCGGCCGGCATAGACCTGTGGGTCGATGCCGGCGTTTTGCCCGAAAGCGCACCATCGACTGTCGTCAACCTTGTCTCGGGCTTTCCGTCGGTATTGCGACAGGGCGCAATCCCCAGTGCCGATATTTTGGCATCCATGGGTATGGCATAATTAGTGCATATGGGACTTTGGGAGAAGATGAAACACGGGACGCCACAGAGTGCACTCGAGAAATCCGAAGGGAATTTGACCATTCGTGCTTTAGTGGCAAAGTTTGAAAAGCAGACAAACCGTGATCTTGAAGTCGGGGATATTTGGAATGAGCTCGTACGCGACATCAAAGGTAATCTCTCGGAAATCTTGCGCGACGACGAAGGTGCGGAGTCTAAAGCGGAGGAGATTGCAGGGCGTTACAAGCGGTTCCTTGAATTCGAAAAAAATCTTGAAGATAAGAAAGAGCAAATCGCCTATATCATCTCGGTTGGCAATAGTATTGAAAAGAAGAGGAAAAGCGGGAATTGATCGAGTTAGTTAGTATCAACAACCCTCCATAAATACCAGCTCGCGACCGATGCGTGTTCGCGCCAATCTTTGGCTAATTTCTCCATCTTTTTGTGATTGGGGAGCGAACGTAACCCGTAAACTTTCTGGAATCCTTTGCGAATACCAAGATCGCCAGTCGGGAGAATATCGGGGCGCATGAGCGTAAAAATAAGCAGCATGTGCGCTGTCCAAACGCCGACGCCTTTGATCTGCACGAGGTGATCGGTAATTTCTTGCGAGGACATTTTCGGGAATTTTCTCGGATTGATCGTGCCGTCTTTAAATTTCTGCGCCGCATCACGCATGTATGCGACTTTCTGCCCAGAAAGTCCGGCCGCGCGCAATTTCGGAATCGACATTTTCAAAAGTGTCTCTGGTGTTGGTCCGCTTTCGGGAAATAATTTCAAGAAACGACCACGAATCGCAGCGGCAGCCTTTGTTGAAATCTGTTGCGAAATGATAGAGCGTAAAATTGCCGTAAATATTCGCGCTTTCCCGTGATATCGCGAAAAATCCGGCGGTCCGTGTTTCTTGATGAGCGGACCGAAATGCGTGTGCTTTTTGAGTGCCTTAAGTGATTTTTCCACGCACGCATCCTACCATGAACCCGTGTTTGGCATTGACTGCCATGGTTCTTGGAGGGGAAGCGCCTCGCCTATCTGCAAGAGTTCGATTGAGATGCCGTCGGGAGATTTAATGAATGCCATGCGGCCGTCTTTTGGTGGGCGGTTGATGGTGATTCCGAGTTTCTGTAATCGCGCACAGTAATCGTAAATATTATCGACGGCGTATGCGAGGTGCCCGAAATTGCGGCCACCAGAGTAATCTTCCGGTTCCCAGTTATAGGTAAGCTCCAGAAGCGGTGATTTGCGCGCATCCGTGATTGAATCGCCCGGCGCTTTCAAAAAGACATTGGTATATTTTCCTTTCTCATCATCGCGACGACTGTATTCTTCGAGGCCGAGTTTGGCGCAATAAAATTTGAGTGCTTCGTCGAGATTATTGACACGAACCATCGTGTGGAGGTAGTGCATACTTAAAGTATATCAAGGCGTCGGATTAATTGTTGCAATATCCATCCAAGCCCTGCAAAAAGGCCGAGATACAGTGAAAGCGCCAGCGATGCCGGTAGAAATTTGAAGAGAAAATCGTAGCGGTAGAGGATCGGCCAGTGGAGGAGGTAGATTTCGAATGAGATAAGGCCGAAAAGATAGAAGAAACGGATTTCGAAACGTTTGATGATGAAAAACGCAACGATAAGTGCCGCAGTGCCGACGCTATACATTTCGGCGATCCAGTGGTTTTTGCCAACTCCGGAATAGATTGCGAAATACGCGGTGGCTGATGCAAGGAACGCGAGAAGTGCGTAATTCATTGGCGTCGAGCGAACCTCGATTATTTTCTGCCTACCATGCGCATACCACGCGGCGAGCATACCGAGCGGAAATGCCATGAAGTGCACTTCGTAGAGCGAGAGTGTGCTCCAGAGCCACCAGGGGTTCCATAACGTGAGGGCGACACTTGCGGCATAGAGGCCAATTGCGGAAAGATATGGTTTTTTCCTGGAAAGGATCCACGGAAAAATCAGGTAATACAAAAGAATGAGCGTGAAATACCAGAGCGGGGAATTGATATCGGCGTAGAGATTTGCGTGGGAAAACAGGCCTGCAAACGACAAAAGCATGTAGTGGAGGCCATAGGTTTTGTGCAGAATAAGAAAGTCGAGTGCGAAAAAGAGCGCGAGTGTTATCCAGAGCGGGATATACAGTTTGCTTAAACGCTTGCGATAAAAGTTGAGCGGCGAGAGCGGCCGAGCAAGCGCGCTTGCGGTGAGGCCGAATCCCGACATAAAAAGAAAGAGATCGACGCCAACGCCCGCGAGGACCGAAAGCGGAAAGAGGAATCGTGTGTCAGCGGCGAGATAATAGCCAACGTGCGCAAAAAGGATTGCGACGATCGCAAAGCCTTTGAGCTCCTGCGTGGTCTCGACGGAGAATGACCCGGCGGATGCTCGACGACGGATCGTCATCGCGAGTGCGATGAGAAAAAGAACGGTGAAGACTTGTGTTTGGAAGATTGGATCAGCGATTGAAACCAGCATAGATGATGTCTGCCCACGACTTATATCCTAGCGCGGATGGGTGGAATGAATCGGCAGCATACACCGCACCGTCTTTTTTGAAAAGTGATTGTGTCGGCGTCGCGATGTCGATGTACGTCACGTGGTATTCGGTCGCGAGGCGTTTGATGATCGCGTTGAATTGCGTGGTCTTGTAGTCAAAATAGGCCTGAAATGGGGGGAGGAGCGCCGCATTAGAGCCGAGGTAGGGAATACCGATAGCGTAAATTTTTCCGGGCGTTTCTTTCGTCAGTCGATCAAGCATCGTGCGATAGTTTTTCTCAAATTCGAACGCCGCGACCCAATTGTGAATGTCGTTGGTGCCGATAAGGACCGTAATGATGTCGGGCTTTGCTTTGATCGCGTCATCGAGGTAGCCGGAAATAAGACCGGTTGAGGTAAGACCCGGGTAGGCAAATACTTTTAGATTGATCGTGTTCTTTTGCGTAAGTTTTTTCCCGACCAGATACGGATACGCTTCGGTATATTTTTCAGCACCGACACCGGCAGTCAGACTATCGCCGAGTGCCGCGTACGTTTTAGCGCCGCCCGCACCCGGTATCAAATACGAATGCTCCGTGTCAGGAAAAACAAGATTGCCCACATGGATGCGATGATAGAAATACGCATTCGCGGCGTACAGATAGATGCCGATGACTATTACACACGCGCTTGCAACATACACGCCCTTCATCGCGCTATTATACGTTCTTTTTCTTTGGTATCTTTGAGCCGACGAACACTACAACGATACCCGCGAGCGCGCCGACGACGCTCAATGCCGCAACGAAAAGGGAATACGCGAGAATTTTATCGGCACTTCCGCCAAAGCGTGAAAAGAGAAAGAAAATCGAAAGGAATATACCATACAAAACCCCGGACCAAAGAATTTGTTTTCCGTCCTGTGTAAAATATCCCAGTGCGATTCCCGCAAGAGTCCACACAAGCAAACTCGGAACAGGTCCGAGCGCAATCGGAAAGGTGCTCAACAGTCCGACGACCGTACCTGTTGCTGCTGCGCCTAATGATGCCCTGTTCATCTTTCGATTATACTCCCGGCTCGCGATACTCGGAAAAGGGAATTCCCTTTTCAATATTTTCGAACACGAGTCGGATATACGGAATCGTATTAACGGGCAACGGATTAAGAGGATGCCAACTTAAATCATCGCATTTATGTGGTTCCAAATTCGCTGGCTCGCCTGACCATTTGCCCGCTTGAACGCTAAAGTCAATATACTCATATCTGTCACAAATCCGATGTTGCGTATGCACGACTCGCAAATCCCGCTCCTCGATATCAATACCCGCCTCTTCTTTTGCTTCGCGAACTGCCGAGTTTGCAATCGTCTCATTACCGTCAACATGTCCGGCGACTGTGCCGTATTCACCGTCTTTCCATCCGGTATTGAGTCGACGAAGTAATAATGCTTTCCCGTCTTTAATCAGAATCAGATTGACCGCAACTCGCATGGTGAATTTTTCTTTGGCGTGATGTTTCGTTTTGGACATTCCGAGATTGTAACAGAACACACCTGACCGCCACTAAAATGAGTAAGTATGTCTCAAGGAATCACATTTCTACCACGGTGGATACGCTCTCGATCGAAGGCGTTCACCTACACAAAAAGTCGGGCGTCCGGATATAGTAAGGATACGGTAGTTCCTGACGGGGTGCTTTCTCTCCTCACCTCCGCTTTCAACTGGTGTGCAAGCGATGCCACAATGCTCGTTCCAAGCCCTTGTTGGCTCGATGCATCATCCTTTTCGTATCCAACACCGTTGTCTGCGACAGAGAGTGTCCACTCACTACCCCCCCCTGTGGCGTAATAGCTCACTAGAATGCCGCCCTCGCGACGGGGGAATGCGTACTTGAGGCAATTAATGATTAATTCTGTCGTGAGAAGGCCGAAGCTGATCGCTTCTTCCGAAGTCACACTGCCGGCTCCCGCGACAACCTTCAGCGTTATTGGTTTGCGCCCGCCGATCATAGACTTTTCGAGGCTTTTGCAGAGTGCAGTCAAATAGGGCCCGACCTCTACGTGTCCATCGATCCCTGCCGGGTCGAGCTGGCCTTGCACTGTCGCGATTGACATAATCCTCTCGTGAGCATCCTCAAGATGAAATCGTGCCTCGTCATTAGCTACGGAACCTGCCTTTAAGAGGAGGATGCTGGCGATCAATTGCAAGCTGTTCGCGATACGATGGCGCATTTCTTTTAAGAGGACATTCTTTTGCTCCACTAGTTTTTTCAGATCGCTCTCGACAAGACGTTGCTTGGTAATGTCGGTGATAGTGAGGAGCATTTTCTTCTTTCCATTCTCGTAGCGTATCTCGCACGCATTGACGAGCATGGTACGGTTTCCCAATCTCAAAAATCGTGCACCACCTCGTAATCCTTTACCGTCGTATGGCTCGGGATTACCTCCTCGAGAAGTTTCCGAAGGGCCGGTACGTTCCATTCGCCATTGCCGAGATCATAAAAAAGGCGATCGTACGTTGAATCGTGATTGATATTGAATTATTCATAGAACGAGCGACTTGCCGCTATAACGCGCAGATCTCCGTCGAGTACTATAAGCGGCTCGCGAATGGTATCTATAATCGCTTTCGTGAGTATATGACCATCCTTCGAGTCGCCTAGGGGATCTCGAACCCCTTGAGGCGTGTCCACAACTCAATAGTATACCCATTCACCATGAATGTCATATGAAGTTTTTGTGAAAAATCATATTTTTCTCGCGAGCACCATGGTAGAAGCATGTGTCAAGCATAAAAAATGAAGTCGCACGACATCCGAGACGAAAACGAGCGAAGATCGCAAACTCATGTTAGGCGCCGGGTGAAAATAGAGAAACAGTGCAATCGATCCGATGACCTCACGGAGAATCGAACTCCGATTACAGCCTTGAAAAGGCCGTGTCCTAACCGTTAGACGATGAGGCCGCTACGCGGCTAATATACCCTATTTGTGCACAAATTTGAAGGGCAGGAGATTTGATGGTGTAAACACATGGTATGCTTTTCTGGCTATGGAAAAACCGAGAGAGGCAGCAGATCGTCACGAAGCAAATGACGAGGAACATCCAAAATCAATAAATCGTGCGCTGCAAGATGAGTTGCTTCGTGTGGTCATTTCAAAAGCCGAAGGGAAAGACGGTAAACGTGCGAAATAGGCATTTTTTTGCTAGTATCCTCGCATCACGGAGAGGTGCGTGAGTGGTTGAAACGAGCGGTTTCGAAAACCGCCATACCGCAAGGTATCGAGAGTTCGAATCTCTCCCTCTCCGCAGTCGAAACATGCAAACCCTTTTGATAGCGATGAGCAGCATTTGTGCACTGGTTTCCCCGGTCATTTATGCACGTTCGATTTTGAGTGGTGAATCGAAGCCGCATCGGACGACGCGCTTGGTACTCCTCCTCATCACGATACTTTCGACGAGCGCACTCGTTGCGCAGGGTGACCGTGTTGCCGTGTGGCTCGCAGGAGTTTCTGCGCTCCAATCAATCCTTATTTTCGGTCTTAGTATCAAGTATGGCATGGGCGGATGGGCGAAGCTTGATCTTATGTGTCTCGGCATCGCGCTTGTCGGGATTATTGCGTGGCAGGTGACATCAGAACCTGTACTTGGGCTCTATTTTTCCATTCTCGCAGATTTCACCGGCATGGTACCCGCTATTTTAAAAACATATCATTTGCCGCATACGGAAAACCCGTGGTTCTTCGGGCTCGACGTGATTGCGGGAATTTTGACGATCTGTGCGGTAAACGCGTTCACGCCGCAACAAGTTGCATATCCAATCTACATCTCGGTCATTAATTCTGTAATGGTTTTTTTGATACTGCGGCCGAAACTCATGAAATCGCGGACCTTGGGAAGTGAATGAGCGATTTTGGCATTTGAGGTCCCCTGTGGACAGAGGTGCACAATTCCCCTATAGGGTGCTAGTATTCTCCTATGAGGGTCGCGTGCGGCTCGCTAAGGGGAGGGAACTCTCCGATGGGGATTTACTATTAATTAATAACGTACATATATGGCGAAATCGAATTCTGCATTTATGAAGCCGATGACACTCTCGGCTGATCTCGAGGCGGTTATCGGCAAAGGCCCGATGCCACGCTCCGAAGTCGTGAAGGCTTTGTGGATCTATATCAAAAAGCATGACCTTCAAGATCCGAAGAACAAGCGCAACATCAATGGTGATGACAAATTGAAGAAAGTCTTCGGTGGCAAGGGAACCGTGAGCATGTTTGAGATGACGAAGCTCGTCTCGAAGCACCTCTCGTAATCAAAATGCAGGTAGAGTCTTGGGCGCCGGCGAAGCCGGCGCCCTTGCGTTGCTATACTGTCCCAATGACTGGCCGTACACTCACCATCTTGGTCGTAATCGTTCTTATAGGCGCCGGAATTGGCGTGTATCTCATCAAACAGACACCGACCGCATTCAGTGACGAACCACAAGTACGCGCCACCGTTGCGGCTTTTGGAAAGAGACTACAGATTGTCTCTCTACTTGGTCCGAAAGAACACGTAGCGGCTGCCATGCAGTCTGCGTATGGTTCGTATATCGCGCCACAGCTCCTTACCGAGTGGCTCAATGACCCCCTGCATGCTCCCGGGCGACGTACGTCGTCGCCGTGGCCCGATCACATCGATATCAAGAGTGTGACAAAAGTGGGTGAGACGAAATATGACGTGCAAGGCGAGATTGTTGACGTTGACAACGAAGGTGGCGGAATCGGCGAGATGCCCACGGAGGCTGCACGTCGTGCGGTTGCCATGAGGTTGGAGAGAAGCGGCGATGCATGGCGTATTACAGCGCTCACCTTGGGTTCGTATCCGGGCGACGGTGAATGGATGTATTCCGAACCCGACTCGCACGGCATTCAATTTCTATACCTAAAAACACTGCCAACCGCGTTTATTTCTGCGCAGGATTGGCCGCCGAAGGTGACGCTTGTCTCCGAGACATTTTCGTGCACAGACGGCGAGCGCAAGAATACTGACGGACTACTCGCGAAATACGAACAACACACCGTGGGTGATCGTGTTTACTGTGTCACAAAAGAGACGAAGGGCGCGGCAAGGAGCACGTACATCACGTATGAATACACGACGACGCAAGGGGATTTTGTGGCTCATGTGGTCTTCACCCTCCGATTCCCACAGTGTATGAATTATAATGAGCCGCGGCAGAGCGCCTGCAAGACAGAACAAGCGAGCTATGACATTGACGGACTTGTCGATCGGATCGCTTCGAGTATTCGGATGCAATAAGAAAACGAAAAGGCCGCGCTGACGCAAGGTCACCTTGCGCGGCGAGAAACGTCATATGCGCGCAGGTAAAAATTCAAGCATGATATGATCAGACGATGATCAGATTTGTCATTGTCCTCGCAATAATCGTAGGGGCTGTCGGTGTCGCGTACTACTACATTTCGGTCCAACAAAGCCACGAAATAGTAAAACAACAAACAGAGGCCGCGCTCCAAGCTCATCTCAATACAAGAATTCCGCCCGGTGCGGTGATGGAGGATGGGACGGTCGGCGAGTAGCCTTGCGGTCTTTTCAGCCGAAAAGACCCGCAGCCTGTGCCTCATTTCAGGCCGAAATGAGGCACAGACGACATCTGTCGTGTCACGCTATTTTTCGTGATGGACAAACAGATACAAATCCTCGAGTGCCTTGACGGCATCACCCGCGGCGATGTTGTTTTGGTGGTATTTGCCATCGGTGCAGTCGCCGGCAGCCCAGATGCGCGGATGGGAGGTCTTTTGTGTGAGCGGATCAACGACGATTTGGTTGAATTTGGTTTTCTTAACGCTCGTGCCGAGCCATTCGGTATTCGGGACGAGGCCGATCTCGACGAAGATGCCGGAAACCGGAAGCGTGGATTCGGCCTCGGCGACTTTGTAGCGAATGCCATTCACAAATTTCTCACCTTTTATTTCGAGGAGCTCCGCATTCTTTATAACTTTCATTTTCGGATTCTTGAGAACTTTTTCTACCGTGAGCTCGTCTGCGCGAAATGAGTCGCCGCGGATGATCATCGTCACTGTCTTGCAGTACGCGAGGAGCTGCATCGCGGTTTCAAATGCGGCGTTGCCGCCGCCGATCACGGCAACATCCATATCCGCAAAGAGAGGGCCGTCGCACGAGGCGCAATAGGTGAGGCCTTTCTGGTCAAATTCTGCGGCGCCGGGGACTTCAAGTTTGCGGCGGTTGGAGCCGGTCGCGATGAGCAGCGTGCGCGCCTGATGTGTCGAACCGTCGCTGCAGGTCACCTCGAGGCCTGCCCCGTTTGAGGCCGCAGGCTCTCTAATGGGGCCATCTTTGATGTCTTTGATGGATTTTGCGCGGTGCGGTGCCATGATCTCGAGCCACTCGCCTTTGTATTCTTCGACGTGGGTTTTCAATTTCTTTGCCAAATCAGCGCCGCTGATGCTTGGGTCGCCGATCCAATTTTGGATTTCAGGCGACACCGTGCTTTGTCCGCCCCAATCATCCGTTACGAGGACCGTTTTAAGCCGTTTGCGTGCTGCGTACACGGCTGCTGCGACACCGGCAGGGCCACCACCAACGATCAATACGTCATGCATAAATAGGCGCGAGCGTCGAGCTGTGAGCTTCAAGACGACTCAAAATAATCCTCATAGACCATGCATTATACCTCGAAGCGTGAAGCACGTCGCTCGAAGCTATTTCCGCCGTAGGAACGACGGAAATGAATTCCACGAGTCGTCATCCTCCATCGGTGGTTCAGGCTGCTTGGCTTCAGGGCGCGGCTGCTGCGCAGTTGGCTTTTCCTTATCCATCGGTATTGACTCGGAAAGCGTCGGTTTCTTTTCGACTTTGATCGGTTGCATTTCAGGCTCGCGCTTGGAGAGGCGAGTCGGGAGAGGGGTAACGGTGCCAAGCGCGCCATGGCGGATACCACCTTCGGGGAAACCGGTCGCGATGACCGTAACTTTGACCTGGCCTTTCTTGAGCGTGTCGTCGGTGACGGCACCAAAGATGACTTTTGCGTCGGGATCGATTGCCTCGGTGATGACATTTGCCGCTTCTTGCACTTCGAGCATTCCAAGATCCTCGCCGCCCGCGATCGAGAAGAGGACGCCTTTTGCGCCGTTGATCGAGACTTCAAGAAGTGGGGAGTTGATTGCGAGACGTGCCGCTGTCTCCGCGCGCTTTTCGCCGATTGCATAGCCGATGCCCATGAGCGCGGAGCCGGCATTTTGCATGACGGTGCGCACGTCGGCGAAGTCAACGTTGATGATGCCGGTTGTCGTGATCAAATCGGAAATGCCTTCAACTGCCTGCTTCAGAATGTCGTCACACATCGCGAAAGCGTTTCTGATACCGGTTTCTTTTGAGACGATTTGTAGTAATTTGTCGTTCGGAATGATGATGATCGCATCGACGGCTTTGCGCAATTCTGCGATGCCGGTTTCCGCGAGGCGCAGACGCTGCGCGCCTTCAAAACCAAACGGCCGCGTGACGACGCCGACCGTGAGCGCACCGAGTTCGCGCGCCATTTTTGCGACAGCCGGTGCCGCGCCGGTTCCCGTACCGCCGCCCATGCCGCAGGTGACGAACACCATGTCGGAGCCCTTGAGTGCTTCTTGGATTTCTTCGCGCGTTTCTTCAGCGGCCTGTTTCCCTAAATCGGGATTCATTCCTGTGCCGAGGCCGCGCGTAAGGTTGCGACCGACGTGAATCTTTTTCTTCGCTTTTGATTTATGAAGGTCCTGCGCGTCAGTATTTACCGAAATGAAATCGACGCCGACAACGTGCGTCGAGACCATGTGATTGATCGTATTTCCCCCCGAGCCCCCGACGCCCACGACACGAATTCGCGCAAAGCTTTCTACGTCAGATCGGACTTCTTTGGCCATACTTTTGTTGAGGGCATGATAGCACAAATGGGATGTGGCGCTCTTGACGGAAGGTAGTTTTTAGGGCGTTTGTTTTGCAAGCGCCCGCTCGCGGCGCTAGGCGGTATTCCTCCCACCCGAACACGAACTGAGCGGAAGCTTTGACGTCACATCTACTTCTGTATGTCTCCACGCGTTGCTATTTGCTGCGCGATGTTCTCTGGGAGGAACACCACCTATCGCCGTCTCGCTACTCATGTTGACATAGTTTTGACATGCTATAGTGTCTTCATTAGCAAGCTCTAAAATGCAATAGTATGGGAGAAGGAGATCCAAAGATGTCGAGAGATCCAGCACGACAGGAAAGAATTGCCGAAGAATTATTGGATTTGGCAGGTGATCTCTTTGAAAGACTAGAAAAAGAAATAGAAAATCCTACTGGTAGAGTGCTCGGCAGCAAGGCTCGCGAGATCCATCGTGAGTTGGTTCGATACCGCGACGATATGATTGGACTTCAAGAGGATCCGAAAAAGTCAGGTTAATTCCAGAACAGCTCCGTTGATTTCTGACGGAGCCTTTCATTTTGAAAATTGAATCATTGAACTTTGATTGAAAATTGAGAATTGAAAATTGAAAATTCTTTTGCCTACGGCAAAAGCGACTTGAAAATTTGTTTAACCGCATCAATCATCCGACTCACAATATCGCCGAGGGGTCGGTGGTTGCCCATCATATCTTCAGCATAGCCCCAGCGACAGAGGCCGAAGGCGACGGCCCAGGTGGCGTCGAGTGCCGAGACGCGGGGGAGCATGAGGGGGAGGCCGATTTGTGAGGGGAGTTTGAGCGCTGCTTTGGCGACTTCGGCGGCCGGAGCAAGACCCGCGCCGCCGCCGGTGATCACAATGCCCGCGGGGAGCAGACGGTCCCGGCCGATCGATTTTAAATGCGCATTCACGAGCATGAACATGTCTTTAAGGCGCGATGCAATGACTTGTGACATTTTTTTTGACGACACCGTGCTGCCTATTACCGCGCCGCGTTTTAGTTGTTCGGCTTCAGCGAGCGGTAACTGAAATGAGAGCGCGAGCGCATTCGTAATTTCGTTCGAACCTATAGGGAAGACTTTAAGCGAAATAGGAATGTCGTTATCAAAAACGACGATTGAGAGCGTTTCCGCGCCGATATTCGCCAGGCACACGCCAGCCGTCTTTTGCGCCTTGCTTAATGTCACCAGACTCGCTGCCAGGGGAGATGCCATCACACCCTCGACTTCAATCCCCGCCATTTCGACCGCTTCGATCAAATCATCATGATGTTGCCCGAGCATCGTGAGGAGCATCGCATCGACGCCGAGGCGATTGCCTTGCATGCCGGTCGGGCGTCCCTGCACGGATTGCCCGTCGAGACGGAATTCAAGCGGAATAACATGAATGATCGCGCGATTGGCAAGCCGTCCTGCGGCGCGTTTCTCTGCTTCATCAATAACGCGCTCGATGTCTTTCCCTGTTACGACGCCGCCGGAGGCCGTCAGCGTGATTTCTGCGCTGGAGCGCACTTCTTCAAGCGATACCCCGCCCATGCCGATACGCGCGGCCTTCACTTGCACTCGCGCCGCGTGCATCGCACGATCCACCGCCATACGCACCGCGCGCGCCACTTCTTTCGTATCGACAATATAGCCGTGCCGCATACCTTTTGACGACGACGATGCTGTCGCGAGGATCTGCATTGGGCTCTCGGGCGAACTTGGTGCAGCGGCGATGACAACTTTTACTTGTGAAGTACCAATGTCGATTCCGGTGTAGATATTTTGTGCCATGACAACAAAGACCCGACGGAGCGGTTCTTGCCATTGTAGCGTATGAATGATGTATTCATCTATGCTACTTAGGGGATAATCCTCTTTTGATATAGGATACGGAAAGAATCACCACAGGAGACAGTCATGCACCCTGATGAAGTGAAGCGTCGGCTCAAGCAAGACAAATGGGACGATATTACAGTCAGTGCGTTGTTCGTCACGCTTTCACTGTTTACCCTTGGTGCGAGCATTCAATGGATCACAAATCCAACGGGGAAAGCGCTGGGCGCCACTATCTCGGGGTTTTTGTTTTCACTTTTTGTGATATGTCTGATCAACTCCATCCGACGGTGATGTCAAAACCTCGCGACCGAGATATCGCGAGGTTATTGTTTTAAAATCCAAATTTCTTCAAGACTTTCAATTCGAGCGCGTCCATACGATCGCTGTGATCGTGCCCTGCGAGGTGGAAGCAGCCGTGGACGAAAAGATGCGCGATGCGCGCGGGTGTCGAAATTTGCATCATGCGCGCTTCGCGCGCTGCCTTCCTGATATTGAGAAAAATCTCACCCTCGTTTTTCGAAAGGGGGAATGAAAGCACGTTCGGTCGGTATGTTTTCTTGCGATACTCCTTGTTCATTCGCTGCGCCAGTCGGTCTCCGCAAATCACGAGCGACAGTTGATAGTCCTTTGGCAGGGCTGCCGCTGCCATTTTCGCAAATGGCAGCCGCAACTCATGACTAATCGTATATTTGATGTCCAGCTCGTTCTTGGTTTGCATGTGCGTTGTGCAGGCCAGGCTTGCACAAGCTTGTGCAAGCCTGGCCTGCACAATGTTGCGCTCCAACCTAAGCTAACGGGCGATCGGAGTAGAGTCCCCAAGGCCGGACGAGCGAGTTGACGCGCCTCCTGAAGTTGCCGGTGCCGCTGCAGCCGATGCTTGTGCTGCTGTACCCGTATCACGCTGCGGGCGGTGACCACGACCCTTCTTTACTTCTTCGACGATCTTGCCTTCTTTGAGGAGTTCGCGGTAATTTTCCGTGCGAGCGATGCGCTTGAGGGCGCGCTTTTTGGAAACGGTCTTTGATTTCGAGCGCTCGTAATAGCGCTGTTTGCGGACGGTCTGAATGAGGCCAGTTCCCTGGACTTTGCGGGAGAATTTACGAATGACGGAAAGTGCGCTCTCGGTGCCGCTCTTCTGTACTTCTGCGTTTATCATGTGGGGGTGAGCATACCACAGGGACTAGCCACTTGCCAATAGCCACTATAGAATGCAAAATGCGGGCTTGACACGATACATTTGAATGTTATCATGCTAACTCGTTTAAACAAGGAGGATCATCGTGAAAGCCAGAGCGTTGATAACCGTCGTCGTTCTTTCAATCGCCGTCTCCGCGTGCGGACTCTTCGAGAGAGTAGTCGCCACAAGCACGGGGTGGTCGCAACAATGCGTCGATGGGGTGATGTATCTTCAATTCGCGTCGGGTGCGACCGTCAAGTATAACCGCGACGGAACGATCGCGGCCTGCAACAAGTAAGATGTACGCGATAAGGAGCCGGACTTGTTCCGGCTCCTCCTGTTTTGATATTGGATATTGAAATTTGTTTGGTAATTGTCTCTTGGATATTGGTTATTACGCCAAGACTTTTTGCCTCCTCAAATATCCCGTCAAATCTCCAATTAAAATCGCTTCCTGCGAATTCGTTGCGACTTCGCGCACGAGAACCGTGCCCTCCATCGCTTCTTTGTGTCCCATGATGAGCATGTACGGGACGTGCGTACTCTTTGCTCGCTCCATTTGTTCGTGCAGACGCTCATGCATCAGCGATTGCTCGACAGGAATGCCTGCGCGTCGCAGTGTCTCAAGAACCGGCAGAACCTTGCGCCTCGCATCTTGTCCGAGGTGTGCAAAGTAGAGGAGCGGCGTGATTCTTTTTGCCGGTTGTACTTTACTCTTGCCGCGGATTTCGGTGACAACGGTTGCGATTGCGGCCGAAGCCGGGCTTCCGAGAAGTCGCGTCGCCAAGGGATCGTATCTGCCGCCGCTCGCAAACGTGACACGCGCGCCGGTTTCTTCGTCAAACGTCGCAAGTTCGAAGAGCGTGTGCGACCAGATGTCGCGGCTACCGAGGATCGATGAATTCAATTCGTATGAAATGCCGGAAATTTCAAGGTACTCGAGCAAATCCCAGAAACGGCGACGCTCGTCTTCGGTCAAATAATCCACACTCTGCGGCGCGCGCGGCATCGCGGGGTGACCTTTTTCAAATAATTGAATGAGCGTGCCGAGTGGATCCGTTGCTGCGCGCGGACGCAAGGTCGGCGAGATCGAATCGATGTGCTTGCGGAGGAATCCGCCAACATCGCGGACGAACCGATTGGAAGATTCCATCGAACCGATCGAATTAATAAAGAGGACGCGTTTCTCGAGTCCGATTTCTTCGGCAATCGCGTTCGCCACGATGATGAGAAGCGCTTCCGCAATCGCCGTTGGCGCTCCGACAACATGCAATTCAATAGTGATGCACGGATATTGGCTTCTCACGCCAGCGGGATAGCGCACGATGCGCCACACCAGCGGCACTTCGCGTTCGGCTTTGTTGATCGAGAGCGAAATTTTCGCGCTTTGCATCAGCGATTTCTCGTCGCGCCTTGCAAATAGCAACTCGTCTTTTTTCTGTTGCGGTGGCAGCGGCTTTTTTCCGCGCGCAAGCGCCGTTTCGACGGGGATGAACCCGTAGTATTCGACAGCACGGATCGCTTTCGCGATCAAAGCCGCGGTATTCTCCACTTTCGTGTCTTTGAGTTGTAACATGCTTGATTTCCCCGAAGAAAAATCCCGAAAGAACGCCGAAAAAACTACTGACTCGCGCTATCTTGCAGGTACGACGCCGTACCCGGCAAAACGCCGATTTTTGAAAGAGGGAAGAGACGGACCACTACTTGTCCGATGATATCGCCTTTCGGTAAAATGCCCCAGATGCGCGAATCCGACGAGACGCGGCGGTTGTCGCCGAGCACAAAGTATTCGTCCTTATCGAGCGTGACGGTCATACCACTCGGACCGCCGAGGTTCTCTGTCGTCAGATACGGTTCGTCGAGATAGAAACCGTCCGGATGCGCGGCATTGGTGATTTTTACTTTCGTTCCTTCGATGGAAACGGTCTCGCCAGGGAGTCCGATGACGCGTTTGATGAGTGTGCGCGGTGCAATCCACTCTTTGTTCACGATTCGCTTCACGAGTGAGCAGTCACCGCTGTTCGGAAGACAAAACACGATGACATTGCCGCGCTCGGGCGATGCAAAATCGTATGAAAAGCGATCGGTGATCAAATAATCCCAGTTATCGAAGGTAAATTCCATCGATGCACCGGAAACAACGTACGGTGCTGCGATAAAAAAGCGGATGAAGAGCGCAAGACCGAGCGCGAGAAGCACATACCACGCAAAACCTTTCGCGCTTTGCTCATTCCTAAGAGGAGTTGGATTCACTGATTCAGAATTTGTGATCAGAGAATCTGGCATCGACGAAAGTATACTCTAGTTCGTTCATTGACACAAAGGAGTGCAAGTGTTGCATGTGCACAACATTCATTTTGTTCATTTTTCGTGTACTATTTGTCCTCATGTATCTTCTAGAAGCTCGACGCTCGACGCTCGAAGCTATTTCGATATGACCTGGGTAATCGTTGGCCTCGGAAATCCTGATGAGGAGCACGTGCGCACGCGGCATAACGCTGGACGCATGGCTGTCGAGTACTTTGCAAAGCAAAAAAAGCTCGGTGAGTGGAAAGAAGACCCCGGTACCACAGCACGCAAGCGTGCTGGTTACGGGGCAGGCAAAAAATCGCTCGCGTTTGTGACTCGCGGTGCAATTGGAAGAGAAATGGTCGTATGTGTTCTTCCAAATACCTATATGAACAAATCTGGTGACGCTGTCGCGCACTTTATAAAGCCTGCCCGCCAAAGCGCTAGCGGCGGCGGGAGCATGAAAGCCGCGGAAAAGTTGATTGTTGCGTACGATGACCTCGATTTGCCGTTTGGGACGCTTAAAATTTCGTTTGATCGCGGATCGGGAGGACATAAAGGCATTGATTCCATCATGCGCGCGGTAAAAACGCGGCGCTTCACCCGTATTCGCATCGGCATATCCCGCGTGAACGGCAAAGGCGAGGCACAAAAGCCGCAAGGAGAGAAAGATGTCGAGAAATTTATCCTCGGTGAATTTTCTTCCAATGAATTTTCACAACTGAAAGACCTTTTTAAGAAAACCGGCGAGGCAATCGAGGCGATCATTCTCGAATCACGCGAACGCGCGATGAACGTGTTCAATTGAGTGAGCATGCCCGTGGACCGACTTTGGCCTTCTTGTTGAGACGCGCCTGCTCAATAGAAGTTGTATTCGAAATTCTATTTGGCATTCAAAAAACATATATGTTTCTCTCAACAAGGCCAAAGTCCGGTACTGGGTTATGCACAGGTTTGGCGTTTGTTAACCGCGTCTTCATAAAAGAGATCTATACTGCGCGTATTATAAATGCGAGCGGGGGATCGCGTAGATTTTTTGCGCTCTATGGGAAACCGCATGTTGGCTCGGAAGGGGATAGCGATCGTATTATCCGTACTATTGTTGGCCGCATACACTGTGGTGTATGCCGATTCAGGTCGTGGGCCGACTCGTGATGATATTTTACAAAAACTTGTTGAGAGGCTTTGCGAACGGCAGGCAGCAATTGGGCACCGTATCGGAGTCCCCTTTATTTCTCCAGAATTATGTGGGACTCAACCACCACCGCAACAACCGACGCTGACTTTCACGGCAACGCCATCAACAATCCAATCGGGCGATATGTCTAATTTGGCGTGGAATAGTACTAACGCGACATCGTGCACGGCAAGCAACGGATGGAGCGGCGCGAAAAATACCTCGGGGAATACGAATGTGTCACCGACAGTAAATACGACATATACCCTGATGTGTTCGGGAGCCGGAGGAAACGTGACGAAAAGCGCGACCATCACCGTAACGCCGGTGACACCACCGCAAACAGCGACGCTCACGCTCCAAAAGACAGTCGTGAATGATAACGGCGGGCAGAAGTCGGCCGCTGATTTCCAAGCGAAGATTGATGGCGGTAATGTCGCATGGAATTCAGGACAGACGGTTTCAGTCGGAAGTCACACGGCGTCAGAAATTACGCTCGCAGGTTATACCGCCGGCAGTTGGGGTGGCGATTGTGCCGCAAACGGCACCATCACGTTCGCTGCGGGTGACAATAAGACGTGTACCATCACCAATGACGACCAAGCAGCGACGCTTATCGTTAAGAAAGTCGTAATCCGCGACAATGGCGGTTCGGCAGCAACGTCGACGTTCTCATTCAAGGTGAATGATGGTAACGCGATAGCGTTTGAAGCCGATGGTCAAAATGATCTCATCGTAAATGCCGGCACCTACACAATCACCGAGCCAGCGGCTGACGGCTATACGACTTCATACGATAATTGTACGGATGTCGTCCTTGCAAACGGCGGCATCGCGACGTGCACGATCACGAATAATGATGTTGCACCGCAGGCAGCGACGCTCACGCTCATCAAATCTGTCATTAATGACAATGGAGGAACCACGACGCCGAGCGCGTGGACTCTTTCCGCAAGTGGTCCGACGCCTCTCTCCGGAGTCTCCGGAAGCGGATCGGTTACGAATGCATCGGTCACGCCAGGATCGTATGATCTTACGGAGAGCGGCGGACCAAGCGGCTACACGTCGAGTGGAATTTATTCCTGCCAAAAGAACGGTGGTCCAGACGTCGTCGGCAACACGGTCGTGCTAGCTAATGGTGATTCCGCCGTCTGTACGATCACGAATGATGACCAAGCGGGCACGCTCGTTGTGAAGAAAGTGGTGGTGAACGATAATAACGGCACGAAAGTCTTCACCGATTTCTCGTTCCAAGTAAATGGCGGTAATGCGACCTCGTTTGAGGCCGATGGACAAAACGATCTCACGGTAAATGCAGGTACGTATTCGGTCACCGAGCCGGCAGTCGCGGGCTACACGACGACCTATGGCAATTGCTCAAATGTATTTATTCCGAACGGCGGTACTGCAACGTGCACGATTACTAATAACGACATAGCACCGGTGCCACAAACAGCAACGCTCACCGTCTTGAAAGTTGTTACCAACAACGATGGAGGCGACGCGGTGGTCGCTGACTTTCCGCTTTTCGTTGACGGCATCGCAATTACTTCCGGCCAGGCAACGACGACCAGTGTGGGTGCGCACGTGATCTCCGAAACAAATCAAGCTGGCTACACGGCAACATTCAGCGGGGATTGCGATGCAAATGGCAACGTTTCGCTTGCTGCAAATGATACGAAGACGTGTACGATCACGAACGACGACAATCCGCCAACACAGAGCGTCGACCACCTCCTCATCAGCGAAGTGTATTACGACGTAAGTGTCGCAGGGCACGGCGCTGAAACTGCCAACGAATGGTTCGAACTCTACAATCCAACCGTATCATCAGTTGATCTTACAAATTGGTGGGTAAAAGATGGTACAACGCTCGATAAATTGCCAAACGGAACGACGATTCCGGCGCATAGTTTCCTGGTTGTGACCGCCGCCTCGACAACGTCCGCATTCTGGAGCAATACACCTATGGTGAGCTTGGAAAATCAGATCGGTAACGGGCTCGCGAATACAAGCGACGCGCTTTTGCTTCTCAATGCAAACGGTGCAACGACGACCGTTGACGCGATTTCGTGGGGAACGAATATCAGCGGCTTTAATCCGGGAATGACGGCGGTTGGAGACGGCCATTCGGCAGCTCGTTCAAGTTTAACCGTCGATAACAATTCAGCAGCTGATTGGTTCAATAACGCGTCTCCTAATCCGGGGCTCTAAAATTACTTGCACCAAAAAACTCCGCTTCAAGCAGAGTTTTTTGGTGCGTCTTGGGTGCCTACGCACGTCGTACGACGCGGGAGCGAATCAAATCAGACAATTGTTTGAGAGACTGAAAGAGCACGAGTGCGCTTTCTTTGATTGGCTGCAGATCATATTTCTTTCCACGGAGCATCGGTATGCCGTATTCATAGACCGCGAAGGAAAGAGTGGCGACCGCGAGGCCGCCGAGGAAGTTGTTGTACACAACCCACAAAATCGAAAAGGGAACGACCGTGATGGCCGCAAGGACGATATCGTGGCTGATTGGTGTTCCGCTCTCCATCATATATGCAGACGCACGTACGCGGGCGATCTTACTATCCCGAATCCAGATGCCCTCAATGCTCCGCAGATCCTTGGTGAGGATTCGAGGGCGAGCGGTGAGCTTGCGTACGCGGGACATAGTCCGCACGTACTACCACATTTATTTGGTTCCTGCAAATGAGAGGGTCATCCTTCGTTCCTTCGGTTCAAATAACTTGATCGTAAACGGATAGACCTTGCCGAGTTCGAGTGCCGCGCGGAGGCCTTCTTCGTTGGCGAATTCCGAGATGTGGACGAGACCGGCGACGCCTTCTTCGATCGATGCGAGCGCGCCGTGTTTGTTGTACTTGATGACGACCGCGTTCACTGTCTGGTCTTTCTTGTATTTCGCAGCGGCTGCCTTCCAAGGATCTTCGGTGAGTGCCTTGATCGAGAGCGAGATCTTGTCGTCCTTGATATCGATGACTTTGACTTTGATCATATCGCCGACTTTGTAGCGGCTCTTAGGATTCTCGACGAGCGCCCAATCCATTTCCGAAATGTGCACGAGTCCTTCGAGGCCTTCTTCCAATTTCACGAAGACGCCGAATTCCGTCGCACCCGTGACAACGCCTTCGGCAGCATCGCCGACATGGTATTTCTCGACGAGCGACGAGCGCTCCGACGAGCCCGCGCCTTTTTCAGAGAAGATAAGTTTCTGTTCTTTTGGATTTGCGGTGATGACGAGGAGTTCAAGCTTGGTGCCAACGAGTCGCTTCAACTCGCCAAAGATTTTCTCCTTATCGCCATCGGGAACACGCGGGTAGTGTGCTGGAGCAAGTTGCGATGCCGGCAAGAAGCCGGAAATGCCTTGCCAGTTGATGATGAGACCGCCTTTGTTTGCATCGGAGACCGGGAGTTCGAACACCGTCTTTTTCTGCATCGCTTGCTCCGCCTCGTTCCAAATCAAAGCTTGTCGAGCTTCGCGCAGCGACAATTCGATGTAGCCTTCTTTGCGTTCGGTGCCGACGACCTTCGCGGTGATGATGTCGCCGATGTTCGTGTTCTTGAGGGATTCACGCGCCGAGAGATATTCACGGCCGTAGATGATACCGGTACCAAAAGGGAAGAGGTCGACGAAAACTCGTGCGCGGCCGATCGCGACAACCGGTCCTTCGACAACGTCATCGTTCGCAGGGCGCTTGGCGACTGACTCCAAAAGAGCCGCCATCGGGCCCTCATGCTTCACCTCTGTCACCTCATCGACATCTGCCTCGGCAGATTTGTCTGCATTTTTTTGCATTTTTCAAAACGTTTGGGGACTCCGTCTCATGCAGCCGTTCCTTTGAGGAAGACAGGAGGTTTAGCCCGTACGCAGAGAACTAGTAATGCGTGGAGCCAATATACAGGCACAGAGCCAAAAAGTCAAAAGCAAAACCCCCACGATATGTATTCGTGGGGGTTGGTTTTGATCGGTGGGTTGGAACCAGCCCTGCTTCGCAGCGGGGTTGTTGGTCGGCACCTCCTTTCAATGGAGGCATATTAACCCACCCTTATTTTCTTGTCAAGTGGGGGTTGAGGTGGTACATTTTGACGATGATTTTGACGTACCACGAAGGCTTTTGCGTAAAGGCGAGCGCAGGAGATACTACTATTGTATTCGGGCCGGTGTCGAAGCAGAGCAAGAATTTCAAGCCGGCGAATTTTGGCGCGGACGTCGCGTTTGTCTCCCTCAATGATCCTGATATGAATGGAGTTGCTGAAGCAGGACGCGGCGAGAAGCAACCCTTTGCGATTACGGGCCCCGGCGAATACGAGATCAAAGACATGGGTGTTTTTGGATTCGAATCGTCGTCCATGTATGGAGGGACGAAGCGCATCAATACTATCTATTCGGTTCTTTTCGACGGACTCACGGTTTTGTATGCGGGCGCGGTCGGCACAACCGAACTCCCCAAAGACATTTCTGAAATGGATGCGCCGGATGTGCTCATGGTCCCTATCGGCGGCGCGGGAGCGCTCACGCCATCAGAGGCGCAAAAATTGGCGGTGAATTTGGAGGCGAAAATCGTGATCCCGGTCGGGTATGATGAAAAAACACTTAAACAATTCTTGAAAGAGGCAGGTGCTGAAGGAACGAAGGCGGAGGAGAAACTGACTATTAAGAAAAAAGACGTTGTTGGGAAAGAAAATGAGGTTGTCGTACTCAAGGCTTAAGATGTTGTAGAATAGGGGGATGGTACTTCAGAGTGCTGTAGACAATTTAAAGGACAAACCGCACGACGAGAAGAAAGCCGTCGCGAGTGGGATTGCGATTGGTGTTGTGATTATCCTCCTCATTGGATGGGGATTTTTGTTCTTGCGCAAGATCCAGAAGGGCACGATGCCGACTTTGCAGGGGAGCGCCGTACCGCAAGACCAGATTGATTCGTCCTTCATCCAGCAAACGCAGCAGCAAATAAACCAGTACAACCAGAATTCCCAAGATCAATTGAAAGACATTCGTGACTCATCCGCGCAGAACCAAGTAGGGGCAACGGGGCAGAATGCGCAGAGTGTGGACGCAAATGGCGGGAGCGACCAATTCGGGTCTCAATAGAGCCATTTTTCAGGTACTTATTACTAGCGATTTCGTGTAATTTCTGATATACTTCTTGGACTATGGCGCGTGGCGAAAAGGGTAAATCTGATGCACCAGCGGCAGGCATTCCGTCGCCGCAGCGTATCGTCCCGCGATCAATTTCGACTGAAATGCGCGAGTCGTATCTCGACTACGCGATGTCAGTTATTACCTCGCGCGCACTTCCTGATGTGCGCGATGGCTTGAAGCCCGTACACCGCCGCATTTTGTATGCCATGCATGAAGCAGGGCTCACTGCGAATGCAAAGACGCGTAAATCAGCCACCGTCGTTGGCGATGTCTTGGGTAAATATCATCCGCACGGCGATGTATCGGTCTACGACGCGATGGTAAAAATGGCGCAGGATTTCACGATGCGCTATCCACTTATCATCGGTCAAGGAAATTTTGGATCGATCGATGGTGACGGCGCGGCCGCCTATCGTTATACCGAAGCAAAAATGTCGCGACTTGCCGGAGAAATGCTCCGCGATATTGAAAAAGAGACGGTGAACTACGTCGCGAACTACGATAGCACAAAAACAGAGCCTGTCGTCTTGCCGGCTGCCGTCCCGAATCTCCTTTTAAACGGCACACTCGGCATCGCCGTCGGTATGGCGACGAATATTCCACCGCACAACCTGCGAGAAGTCGTCGACGCGACGATCCATTTGATAGAAAACGAGGACGCAACGACGGACGATCTGTTGCAATTCGTCCAGGGCCCCGATTTCCCGACAGGATGTATCGCGTTCAACCACAAAGACATCCAACATGCGTATTCAACCGGTCGCGGCGGCGTCGTCGTGCGCGGCGACGCGGAAATCACTGAAAACAAGAAAGGCGATTACCAAATCATCGTCACCTCGATCCCGTTTCGCGTGAATAAATCTGACCTTTTGCAAAAAATCGCCGATTTGGTGCACGAAAAGAAGCTCGAAGGCATTCGCGACATTCGCGATGAATCGACACGTGATATTCGTATCGTGATAGACCTCAAATCCAACGCGAATCCGCAGACGGTGTTGAACTATTTGTATAAACACACACAGATCGAAGAGACGTTCCACTACAATGTCGTTGCGCTCGTCGATGGCGTCCCACAGACGCTTTCTCTGAAAGCGATTATCGAATCGTTTATCAAACATCGCAAAGAAGTGGTGACGCGGCGCACAAAATACGACCTTGGCGTCGCAAAAGCACGTGAACACATCCTTCTCGGACTCTCAAAAGCACTCGATCATATCGATGAGATCATCGCGCTCATTAAGAAATCAAAAGACACCGACGATGCGCGTGCCAAATTGATCGCGCGATTCAAATTCTCTGAAATCCAAGCGAACGCGATCCTTGAAATGCGCCTCCAGCGCCTCTCCGGTCTCGAACGCAAGAAAATCGAAGACGAATTGAAGGCAGTGCAGGCGCTTATCGAAGAATTGGAAGCACTTCTCAAGAGTCAGAAGAAGATGAATGATTTGATCAAGAAAGAATTGAAGGAAGTAAGCGAGAAATACGGCGACGACCGCCGCACGAAAATCGTAAAGCGCGGCGCGACGATCCTTTCGGCGGAAGATTTGGTCGCGGACGAAGATTACGCGCTCGTCCTCACCCAAGGCGGGTACATCAAACGTACGAACCCGGCAGAGTATCGTCGCCAGCGGCGCGGCGGCGTGGGCGTCGTCGATTTGGATACGAAAGAGGAAGATTTTGTGACGCATCTCCTTACGACCAGCGCACATTCTGACATTTTGTTCTTCTCGGATCGCGGCAAGGCGTATCAGATCAAGATGTACGAACTACCGGAAGGCAAGCGTGCCACCAAAGGAAAATCGATCATGAATTTCATTTCGCTCGAAGCAGGCGAGCAGATCACGTCGATTTTGCCGATGCCAAAAGAGACAAAAGCCGCTGACGGACTTTCGCTTGTGCTGACGACGAAAAACGGCACGGTGAAAAAGACGGCTGCTGCGGCATTCAAGGAAGTCCGTCGTTCGGGCTTGATCGCAATCGGTCTCGACAAAGGCGACTCGTTGATTTCTGCAAACTTTGCACGCAAAGGCGACACCGTATTTTTGGTGACATCCAAAGGCCAATCAATTCGTTTTGATGAGAAAGAAGTGCGCGAGATGGGACGGCAGGCCGGCGGCGTGCGGGGAATTAAATTGGGAAGCGGGGACGCTATCGTGGGCGCTGGCGTTGCGCCGAAGGGCGGTGCGGAAGAGCTCTTGGTGCTTTCGCAGCTCGGGTACGGCAAGAAGACACCGATTAAAGAATATAAAGTGCAGGGACGCGGCGGCTCGGGCATTAAGACGTCGGCTGTGACGGCAAAAACGGGACCGGTGATTGCCGGACTCATCGTCGGCGAACATGGCGAGCTCATCGCGATGTCGCAAAAGAGCCAGGTCATCCGCACCGATCTCAAGGAAATCCGCTCCAGCGGCCGCCAAACGCAAGGCGTCCGCGTCATGACGCTCCGTTCCGGCGACAAAATCGCCGCGTGCGTTGTTTTGGAAGGGAAGGAGGAATAGGGCGCTCGCGGTACCCGCGGGAGCAACTTCCACCCGAACGCGAACCTGTCTGGATTTTATGACGTCACATCTACTACTGTATGTCATCACGTATTTGTATTTGCTGCGCGATGTTCTCTGGAAGTTGCTCCCGCGGGTACCGTCTCGCTAAAGGTCAGGCCTAAACGGCCCAAATACACCATATGGGCCGTTAGAGCTTTCCCATGCGTTTGCGTTCTTTTAAGGAATTCGGATTATATTCAACAAGAAAAGCGCGGCCAGAAAACCGAGCACAAGGCCGGCGCTTTGTCCTCGCGTGACCTGCTCTTTAAAAAGCAATAATCCTATGAGCACCGTAGAAAGCATCGTCAAAAGCAGCATAATCGAACTTCCCACGGCAAGACCAGCTCGTCGGACGACGAGCATCCAGCTGATGGCCGCGCAGATACTGAAGCCAATCGTAATGAACGCCCACTTCAAATGCGGATGCATTGCCCATATTTTGGAAACGCTGTCTCCCGTAGTCGAGAAGATAAAGTTAAGCCCGAGAAGTCCGATCAAACGCCAGTCCATATATGTATATCAATGAAATGATTTTCGACATTAAACGCACTATGGTGCTGGGTCGTTAGAGTTTTTCGTATCTGACGGCTTTTCCGGTCTCTCCGACGCGCTCTAATCTGCCTTCTTTCACGAGCTGGTCGAGATAACGTGTAGCGATCGTGTCGCCGACGTGAAGATTTTTTTCGACCCGATCATTCGCGATCGAACCTTCCGCAGCGACTATTTCCATGATGCGGTCGAGTTTCTTCTGCTTTTTTATCTGGATCGCAGCGCGGGCTTTAATAAGAAGGTCGTTCACGATTGATGCTGGCGGATTCGGTGCAGATGATTGTAGCCGTGTCGTCGGTTGTAGAGCTGAAGTCTCGGGCTCGTCAGGAGCTTCCGCTTCTGTCGTAGTTGTGGGCGCTTCAGAAGCCGATTCAATTGGAGAAGTCTCAGCTGGCGCAGCTTCAGACAACGTCTCTGTGGCCGGTGTTTCTTGCGCAGGGTTTTCTTTTACCGGTGCCACGGGAATTTCTTGTGCAACCGCCTCTTCAGGCGGGAGAGTTTGTGCCGCGTCATCATCAGCCATGTTGATATTTTACAGCTTTTTGAAAATCATGAGTATGCCGGAAGCGGATTACGGAGTCAATTTCCACGCTCCATTCTCGTACATCGCTATCGAGTGTCCGCTAATGGGAACATCTTTGTCGTCGTAATACGTAACGTCGATCCGGGTTACCGAACATTCACCCTGCGCGTAACGTCCTTTTCTCAAATAATCATATTCGGTATGACCGTCTGTTTCGGTGACGGCGATGTCCCATAAATACAAACCTCGCGCATCTTCGAACCTACGCACATGATTATATTCTTTTCCGCCGAGCAGTCGTTCGAAAATAGCGCGTACCTCCTCATCCGCAGGAATATGTTCGGGAGCTTGTTCGATCGGGTCCGGCAGCTTTGGCGTCATTTCTTCAATCATGCCCCAACTATACCACCTTCGCCACGCGGTACATGCTGATGCTATGCTGCCTGCAATGCCGACCTTGCATCCCGACCGACACACCACCCCTTTGTCGTTCTTCCTCGCCGTCAACAAGCCCGTTTGGAAATGGCTCGTGCCCAATATCGTATTTTACGCCGGAGGCTCGATCGCACTCCTCTTGGTTTCGTACATCCTCGGCAAAGTCATCGACACGCTCACGTTGCATACCGGCGCGAACATTAAATGGTTGCTCATTTCGCTTCTCACGATCGTTCTTTGCTACGAGATATGTTATCGCATCGGCCACATTTGTGAGATTTTCGTGCGGGCGCAGGTACGCACGAACACGAAAAAAGCCCTGTTCAACCACACATCCTCGCTGTCGTTCGGTTATTTCGCCGATCGTTTTGCGGGAGAGATCGCGCACAAAATAGCGGCGACGGCAGACGCGCTCGAAAGGCTTGTTCTCATCACCACGAACGACATCATCGAAAATTCCGCGCTCGCCGTGATGACGATAGTGGTGTTGGGATCTGTGTATTACGACTACGGGATTTTTCTTGCGGTGTGGGTGCTGTATCTTCTCTGCGGTTATTTCTTCCTTGCAAAGAAAATGAATTCGCGAGCGGAGGAGTGGGCTCTCCAAGAAGCGCGAACGACTGGTACTCTTGTCGACGTGTATGGGAATATCGGTGCAGTCAAAGTGTACGGGAAGCGTGAGAGTCTCACGAAAGTATACGAGCAGATAGACGCGGAAACGCAAGCGTACAAGTGGCTGGGGTTCTGGGACGTTCTCCTCTATCATTTTCAGGGACTCTCGATTTTTCTGCTCTGCGCAGGGCTCATCGGCATCAGTACACTTCTCTACAGGAACGCACTGATCACGATCGGCGAAGTTGTGTTCGTTGCGGGCGTCGGTTTCCGTCTCTACGGCGTCGTGTGGGAAATGGGACCGCGGCTCGCCGATTTTATCCGCTATCGCGGCGAAGCCCAACAGAATCTCTCCGATCTCATCGTCGCGCCGGCGATTCTTGACGGCGACCATGTGCCGGAGAAAAAGCATGAACGGGTGCAGGTCGAATATCGCAATGTCACGTTTGGCTACACGCACGAGCCAGTGTTGAATCGTTTTTCGATCACTGTCGAATCGGGAGGGAAAGTCGGCATCGTGGGTCTCTCCGGCGCAGGGAAGACGACCTTTGCGAATCTCTTACTGCGCTTTTTCGATCCGCAAAAGGGCGCGATCCTGTTAAATGGGGCCGACATCCGTAATTTCACGCAAGAATTCGTGCGCTCGCATATTTCGTACATTTCGCAGGATACGTCGCTTTTTCACGCGTCGATCGCGGAAAATATCGCGTATGGATCAGCCGCTGCATCGCGAAGCGATATCGAACGCGCCGCACAACTCGCCTACGCGAGTGAATTCATTGAGACGCTTCCGCACGGCTACGAAAGCATCGTCGGCGAACGCGGCATCAAACTCTCCGGCGGCCAACGCCAACGCATCGCGGTCGCGCGAGCCATCCTTGCTGACCGGCCACTCTTTCTGCTTGACGAAGCCACGAGCGCGCTGGATAGCGACAGCGAACAGAAAATCCAGAAAGGCCTCGCGAGCTTGATGGAAGGGAAGACGGTGATCGCAATTGCGCACCGCCTCTCGACGCTCTCTCACATGGACCGCATCATTTTCCTAGAAAACGGGAAAATCGTGGAAGATGGGACGCACGACGAATTACTAAAAGCAGACGGTAAATACGCAAAACTCTGGCACATGCAGGCAGGGGGTTTCTTGCCTTCTTCACTGTCATCCGAGTAGCTATGGATTCTAAAAAAGACATCATATTCATCCTCGGCGATGGGGGAATGATGGGGATTTTTGTGGCGGGAGTTTTGAGTGAGATAAACAAGAGATCGCGGGGTCGCGTTCGCGCCGTCTATGGCACTTCATCAGGCGCGGATGTCGGAGTGTATTTCGTATCGGGTCAGACCGACGTGCCGTTACGTTTTTTCACCGAATACCTCACGAAACCTGATTTCATCAGGAAGAATTTCCTCCGGTATCTGCTCAAGATATTTTTCTTCAGGAACAATCGGCATGTGAAGATTCCGGATTACATAAACGTCGGATATGTCGCCGATGTTGCGAGAAATTCCGATTGTGCATTAGATGTGGGTGCATTTGAGAAATCGGAGATCGAATTCCATGTAAAAGTCATTGATATCGAAACAGGCGGACCGCTATACCTTCCCGCAAAAACGAACGTGTTTGAAAAATTGATGGCAACGTCGCAATGCGGACCGTTATCGACGAGCGCGGTCGAAGTCGGGGGAAAGCGCTATATCGACGGTGGCACGGTGCCGAGCGAGCTTGACCTCGAATTGGTGACGCGCAATCCCGACAAGCTCTTTATTTTCGTCCAATCACAAAAAGACAACCAATTGTCGAAAATGCTTCTGTACCCGCTCTACCTTCTCGCCGGCCACGCCATCTCTATTTTGTACGGAAAACACCTCGGCAAGAAGTACATCCAAAGACTCTTTACTGATTACACCGCGCAACTCGCAGCACACAAAAACGTCGTCTTTATACGAAACGATCTCCGTTATTCCAGCTTTTGTACGGATAAAGGGAAACTAGAACGAGTGTATCGTCGCGGTATTGAAAGAGGGCGCATCGCCGCCATGCCGCTGATTTCCGCTTAATCAGGCTGCTTGCTTGAGTTCTTTTCGTCGCTGCAGTTCCGCCGTGGCGGCTTCACGCTGTTCCGCCATATCTTCCAATCCTTCTTCGAGACCCACGAACGCGTCTATCACTCCATCTGCGGAAGGATTCGTCATGCGCAGAATATAGTTGGCATAAAATTTGTCACTCGCGATTGATGTTTCGAGCGCTGTTCCTTTTTTCTTTCCGTCATACCACGCGAGTGTGCGACGGTATATCATTTCGCTGATGCGAAACTGAACGATGTCTGCATGCAACTGCATGTTGCTTTTTGATGTAAGCGACTGGAGGTAGTCGAAACGCTTGCCCTCGCGGTGGCTCACGGCGTTTGCCCATGCATCAAAATCATCCAAGTGCACGCTCTCTTGCGCGAGGACGACAAAATCTTGCGCTAATGATTGGGCGGTGATACCTTCTTGCTTTTTTGCTTCAACATGCGCCGCCTCCTCGCGCACGAATGCCGCCGGATCGTCCAGATATCGCTTGTACTCCACCTTGAGTTCTCGCGCCTCCATCTCTGCTTCCGCCATGTCGTACGCTTTCTCTTCGTTCCGCACCACCGTGTCTTTTTTTTCTGATTTGAATTCAAATGCCATAGGTCAGCGTTAGTTGTCTTGTATACCACAAGTAAAGCACAGCAAACGCTCTCGGCAAGCCGCAGCGGTGAATACGCTTAGTGGGAGTAAACGGCCCATATGGTGTAATTGGGCCGTTTAACTTTTCTATCCACGCTTTCCGCTGCGGCCGAAGTGATAGCCTTTTTTGGATATATAATAGAGACATGTCACACGCGCGAATGGGAGACGCGGGAGTTTTTTCGCATGCGCACAAGAATTTTGCGCATCCTGTACGGAATGTCGCGGCGCTCGGGATACAACCGGGAATGAAAGTTGCTGATTTCGGCTCGGGCTCAGGCGCGTACGTGCTCGCGATCGCGAAAGAACTCCAGGGAACCGGCCATGTCTATGCGATTGACATCCAAAAGGATCTCCTGCGCCGCACCCTGAACGAAGCAAAAAAGAAAGGATTCGATACCGTTGAAATATTATGGGCCGACCTCGAAGAGCCGGGCGGATCGAAAATAGCGGATAACGCGCTTGAACTTGTCCTTATTTCAAATCTTCTTTTTCAAGTCGATGATAAGCGTGCCGTGATAGCCGAAGCAAAACGGATTCTACGCCCGAGTGGCCGACTCGCGATCATCGATTGGTCGGATTCTTTTGACGGCATGGGTCCGCACAAAGACGACGTTGTGAGAAAAGAAGACGTGCTCACGCTTGCCCGTGCGGTTGAAATGACGTTTGTAAAAGAATTTACCGCCGGTGCGCACCACTATGGGTTACTATTCAGGAAGACAAAGGTATGAATACCGTTAGAGATGATAGAAGTTGGTATACTTACGTACTGCGAAGTCTTAAGGATGGTGAGACATACACTGGATCGACAGGTGATTTACGGAAGCGCTTCAAGCAACATGCCGAGGGGGAGACGCGTTCAACCAAAGGCAGGCGGCCGCTTGAGTTAATATATTACGAAATGTGCAAGAATGAGATTGACGCGCGTACTCGGGAGATATTTCTTAAAACAGGTATGGGTAAACGATATCTCAAAAGTCGCTTGAAGCGCTTCCTATCTCTAACGGTATGAAGATGTCCGCATTCCAGATCATCCTCCTCGCGATCTTCGGGTCGTTTGCGGTGGCCGGCATCCTCATTTTCGCCTTTCTTGTCGGCAGTAATTCCGGGAGCACGATCGGACCTGTCGTTATCTGGGGACCCTTTGATGATGTTGCGATGCAGACGATTATCCGACAATTGTCCGAAGATGACGGCCGCCTCCGCCAAGTGACGTACGTGCGAAAAAACGCGGAGACGTTTGAGACCGACCTCACCAATGCGCTCGCATCCGGCACGGGGCCCGATTTGTACATACTGCGACAGGACAACGCCGTCATCGATGCGCCGAAAATCGCCGCCGTACCGTACGCGCAATTTTCGCAGGATCAATTCCGGACACTTTTCCTCGAAGCCGCGAATCCGTTTATGGGACAGGAAGGCGTACTTGCCGTGCCGCTTACCGTTGATCCGTATGTCTTGTACTGGAACCGCGACCTCTTGTCCTCCGCAGGATTTTCAAAGCCGCCGCAGTATTGGGACGAAATTTTTGACATGGCGCGCACCATTACCGACTGTCAGCACATAAATGCGACAAAAATGACAGTCGTCGGCTGTGACGAAACACGCACGATTAAAAAAGCTACGGTCGCGCTCGGCGAATATCGCAATATCGATCATGCGAAAGACATCATCTCGCTCCTTATGTTGCAGGCTGGCGCTTCGATCACCGCACGTGATAACACCGGCACTCTCACGCCGTCGCTTCTCACGCGCTCCAGCAGCGTCGCGCAGCCGGCGGAAAGCGCGCTCAATTTCTATACGACGTTCGCCGACCCATCGAAAGATTCGTACAGTTGGAATCGGTCGCTACCGTCGTCGCGCACCGATTTCGGCGCGGGTGACCTTGCATTGTATGTCGGACGCGCGAGCGAAAACGCACTCATTCGCCAGCTAAATCCGAATTTAAATTTTGCGATTGCGCCGATCCCGCAGCTGCGCAATCTGGACAAATCGACCGACATGGCAGTTGCATATGGTTTCGCCGTGCCGAAGACGTCTAAAAATGCGCCGGGAGCGCTGACCGCCGCGTACCTGCTCGCATCTCCCGCGGGTTCCGCGGCAATCGCGACGGTGCTCGGGCAAGCGTCAGCGCGACGCGATGTACTTGCACAGCCAGCGCAAGGGAATGATGCGCTTATTAACAAGCAAGCGATCATTGCGGCGACATGGGAAGATCCGAATCCACAGGCGACCGATGTCATTTTTCGCGATATGATTGAGTCTATAACCTCGGGTGCTGCGAAAATCACCGAGGCTCTGCAACGGGCCGAACAAGCTATGCGACAAATAACAGCACAATAAGTATGAAAAGACTTTTCCCAAAAATTAGTGCGGCGGTACTTGTGTGGGCGGCGGCTGCGCCGGTGTTTGCCCAAACCGGCGCGACGCTCGAAAACCCGCTCAAATTTTCCTCGATCGAACAGTTCATCGAAGGCTTTTTGCAGACGATTATTATGATCGCGCTGCCAATCATTGTCGCGTTTATGGTCTACGCCGGATTCAAATACATCATGGCGCGCGGTAATTCCGCTGAAATCAAAAAAGCGCATGAAAATTTCACGTACGTGATCGTCGGCACGATTCTCATCCTTGGCGCATGGGTGCTCTCGACGCTCATCGGTGCGACGGTGCGCCAAATCTTGGGCTCATGAATCCATTTTTCCTTGCACTCTTTGTCCTCGCAGTGCCTGCGGCGGTCTTTGCTGCACCGCGGACGTATTCGGAGCTTGCGGATTTGGCGACCAATCTCATCAATGGTGGTATCGGTGTTTCGCTCACGCTCGGCATCGTCGTCTTTTTCTACGGTACCGTCTCGAATTTTGCGGAGTCGAAAGAGAGCATGTCGGATAAATTTCGCCAGCAGATCCTCTGGGGGATCATCGCTCTTTTTGTGATGTTTTCCGTCTGGGGCATCCTTGCACTCCTGCGCAACACGCTCTTTGGCGGTGACGCGTCGTTCGATAGCGGCACATCCAACCAAGTACTCTGCACATCCGTGACGGATTGTGTGATTGAATAACTATATGACCGTCGGCTACACATTTATGACAGTATTGTACGGACTCATCGGCATCTCGGGTGCGCTCTCGATCATTGTCATGGTGTGGGGATTTCTCGTGTACATCTTCCGTCTCGGTACCGTTCGTCGCGAAGAAGGCATTCACATCATGCAGTGGGGCGTACGGCTTGTGATCACGTCGGTCATCTTGATCGGCGTCATGCGACTCATTGGCAGATGGTTTGGTATTTGAGCGTTTGGGATATCCACATCTGCAGTTTCCAGCCATTGCGTCGCATGAATGGCGCGGTACGATTACGGTACTTACTTACGGGCGTAATTGATTTTTATTTGTATGCGTAGACTATCAATCGTGACAGCACTTGCAGGCGGCGTGGCATTTTTGCCGATTCTTGCATCTGCGCAGACATTGCTCAACACGCTCGCGCTCGTCTCGACGTTCCTCAACTCGCTTGTGTATCTCTTCATTACGCTCGCGATTGTCGTGTTCTTCTGGGGTCTCATCAGATACCTTTTTGGCGATGGTCAGGAAGGTAAAGCAAAAGGGTTGCAGATCATGCTCATGGGTGTGGTGACTATTTTCGTCATGGTTTCGATCTGGGGCATCATCCGCCTCTTGCAATCAACCTTCCGCGTGACGTCGACTGAACCAGTGATTCCTAAAACCATTCAGCTCGACACTCGCTTCGTCCAATAAATTAATCGTTCGTGTAATTTCGGCGCATTACATCGTTGCGCCGCAAGATTCGGCACTCACCGTACAGGTGTACGGCTCGTTTGAATCTCTTGAGCGCCTCGTACTGCATCCGAAATAACACGGACGATAGCGCCTGGGGATTTGTCTCCATATGCGGGTTGGTATGCAGTATAATTCGTTGATATGTCACCCGGAACCTCTCCGCTCCTCGATCGTATCGTCACCTACGTCATTGATCCGACGGTTAAAGTTATTTTCACGCTTGGCCTTTTTCTCTTTTTTTGGGGACTCGTCGAATATTTGTGGGAATTGAAAGACGGCAAGGCCGATGGCGACGGCCGGCAACACATGCTCTATGGTCTCATCGGCATGCTCATCATGGTATCCGTCTACGGCATCATCGCCTTGATTATGAATACGCTCGGCATTGATTTTGGGACCGCGACCGACGTGAGCCGCATTCAAAGCGTGAACCCAGGCGTCAATTTCTTTGGAAATTAGATTGCATCATCGAACGCTCGGTATGTTTGTGGGCAGGGAGTGACTTGGTCACGAATAAAATTCACGCCGATGCGTGAATTTTTTCTCGACCCCGGCTCGCGGTTGCGCGTACTCGCGCAACATCGCTCCGCCTTTCAAGTCTCCCGCGCTATGCGCGAAGGCGAATAGCTCCTGCCCCATTCGCTTCGCTCCTGTGGGCAGGGAGAGACTTGAACTCTCATGCCTTTCGGCGCTAGGTCCTAAACCTAGTGTGTCTACCATTTCACCACCTGCCCAACAGTGCGAGTATACCCTACGGCATGGCCGTCGGCGATTCCTTTGGCCACCGGCGGCGGTATTCGAAATAAATGAGAGCAAGGACGCACGTGTCGTAGATGATAAATAGGATGAGCCATGGTGAATGCGTTTTCAGGAACAAATGGATTTGGTACACGATAAACACAGCAAGCGTCGCCTTCGCAATGGGGAACATGCGCTTGCGGTGCAAGAAGAGCCCGACCGCAATGATGATGTTGATTACGCCGCTTACAAACAAGTAGAGCACTGCAAAATCTTTGCCCTGCGTTGTCACGTGCGTGTGTATCAGGAGGAAGTTGGCGAGAAAATCATTGGGATCTTCTGAGAGCTCGTCAAAAATGAGATTCGTAAACGCATGATAAATCATGGCACCGCTCACAATGTAGAGCGCGAGAGCACTTGCAAGGTCGAGAAGGCCGTGGATGCCCTTAACAACAACGCCGATCTCGAAGAGGCGATGGGTGAGGGATTTGTCGGTTTGAGCTAGTTCCATAACGGGAATATACCATGACAATCGCGCATTTCATGCTATATTTTTCGAATCCGCAACAGTGCGGCAACGAATACCGCCTATAGCTCAGCTGGTAGAGCAGATCCCTCTTAAGGATAAGGTCCCAGGTTCGATCCCTGGTGGGCGGAATCGAAACAGATTATTTATTGCCGGGAGAGAGACTCGAACTCTCACGTCCTTGCGGACATTCGATCTTAAGTCGAACGCGTAAACCATTCCGCCACCCCGGCGACTCTGAATTTATAGCACGCTTTAGAGTTTCTTCGCGACAGTCTTTAAATATTCCTTAAACTCACCATTTACTTCCGGATGTTTGAGTGCGAATTCGACGACCGTCTTTAGATATTCCAGTTTGTTGCCGGTATCATAATATTTCCCGCCTTTAATCTCGACAGCATAAATATCCTGTTCTTTGGCGAGCGTTGTTATGGCATCTTGGAGCCAGAGTTCGTTGCCTTGGCCGACCGGTGTTTGCGCGAGTATCTCAAACAAGCGGGGCGGCATCACCCATGCACCGTGAGCCGCTAGTTTTGAAGGCGCCTCCCCGGGCTTTGGTTTCTCAACGATTTTATTAATCTTGAAAATACCTGGTTCGATATCGGTCACATCAGCAATCCCGTATTTCCCCAGATTTTTCTCCGGAATGCGAACTGCCGAGACAGTCGGTTTGCCGAATTTTTCATACGCATCAATGATCTGTTTCAATCGCGGAGGATCGGAATGAATAAACTCATCGCCCCACATTATTGCAAATGGCTCGTCGCCGATGATATGTCGCGCGTTCAAAACTGGCGTTCCATTACCGTACGGACCTTTTTGACGGATATACACGAAGTTCGCGAGGTTCGCAATTTTGCGCACTTCTTCGGCTTGCTTTTCCTTACCAGCTTCGAGAAGACGTTTTTCCAATTCATAGGGATAGTCGAAGTGATCTTCGATCGAACGCTTGTGCCAACCGGTCACCATAATAATGTCCTTGATCCCGGAAGCGACAGCTTCTTCGACAATGTATTGAATGATTGGCTTGTCGACGATCGGAAGCATCTCTTTCGGCATGGCTTTCGTTGCCGGAAGGAACCGAGTTCCCATACCCGCGACCGGTATTACACATTTAGTTATCTTTTGCATAGTGGGCATCATGCTACGATTGCGAGGTTTTGTCAATTAGCCGGAGGCCTAAGTGGGAGTTGCACCCACCCAATAGCGGTTTTGCAGACCGCCGCGTTGCTACTTCGCCATTAGGCCGAACGTAAGAGCACTCTGATTAACCACATTTGGCTTAGCATCAAAGTACTGCGTAAATATAGCGTATTTTCGCTTTAAATATAAGTCTTTCATTTCTCGGCCTCCATACATCATTGAGAACAATCTCAGACTATCCTGCGTTAGGTAACGCAACTGATGGGCGGATCCATTACTGTGTTTGTACAACCCGTTGCCTCGTACGACCTCATGTTCCCGAAAAGTGTCGTGCAAGGAAGCCAAAAAATCCTTGCTGCCGCTCGTAAAAATGATAGTTAAGCGTCCGTACCCGATTCGTCCCGAGGCGAGCTTCCTTCTTTCAATATATGCACATCCATCACCATCAAAATAGCCACACACAAACGAACCAAAAAACTTATGAGGCACAACCGGTAATTTCATTGTGAGAGATTTGTGCGGCGTAACACCAAGCCTCGTAAGCGCTTCATATAACCGATGGCTTCCGATCTGTAATACATATTTTGGCTTACGGTTTCCGCCTCGAACCTCTTTTAGTATCGTATGCTTGGAAGAGAGTAATTTTCGTATGAGATCAATTCGATCCACATCCGTACTCGTAACTCGCATATATTTTCCACGATTGTACGATACATCATCTATGCTGCCGTCTGCATATAAATACCCCAATACGTAGGCCATTTCAACAGACCAAGTATCAAAGAAAGACTCGTCACAGTAATATTTGAGACCCATACCAATAGCATGGCGGGTAATATGCAATATTGCAAAACCATCCTGTTGATACGATGCTATTTCCGCGTCAGGTCATCAATGCGCTGTCGGTTCAGCTCACCAAAGTCGATTTCGAAATCAACCGTCGGGACATCGCGCAAGACGGTCTTTGCTTTCAAATAATCGTGGAAATCTGTGCGCAGACGTTTGAGCGATTTGAGCGATGCTTCTTCGTGCGATTTTGGCAAAACCGATACGAAGACGGTCACGTTTTTTAAAGCGGGCGCAATATCAGCACGCGTGACGGTGACGAGCGCGCCGCCGGCTTTGATCGTGCGCGCGAGGAATTCCCCCGCTTGATGCGCGATTTCTTCGGCGACTTTATGTTGGCGACGTGACGGGGCTTTATAGTTGCTCATATTGTTTGTGTGCGGAAACATTCTAATACGTCGCCTTGAAGAACCGCAACCTCGCTCGTAATCTGCGCGCCGAATTCGCGGCCTTCGTCGGCACGATCGACGTTTTGTTTGTTCGTCTGCAAGCCGGTAATCTTTCCCACTCCCTGTGGCTCCTGCTTGCGCATGATGCGCACCTGTGCGCCTTTTTCCATACGACCCTCAAGCACAGTGCCGCCGACAAGATGCGCTTCGCGCTTCGAAGAGAAGTGCGCGAGGATTTTTGCGCGACCAATTTTTTCTTCCACGACCCGCCGTGGCGCTTTTTCATGCATCAACTCGTCAACGCGCTCGGCGAGTTTGTAAATAATATTGAAAGTCTCAATCGTGATGCCGTGTTGCCGTGCGGATTCGCGTGCAAGGGAATCAACCGGGACATCGAAGCCGAGGATGACCGCGGGCGTCTTCGACGCAACCGCCGCTTTCACGTCGTTTTCAGAAATTGCACCGATGCCCGAGAGCACAATATGTGCGTCCATGTACGCATCGCCAAGTTTCGCGAGCTCGTGTGAAATGCCTTCGAGCGATCCTGATACATCGGCGCGGACAATGACGGGCAAGTGGAATTTACCGGAAATATCTTCTTCAACTGAATTCACGAGATTGCGCGCGTGTGCCGGTCGGTCGAGTTCCGCGTCGTGTTTGTTTTTATACGAAACGAATTCTGCGCCGACTTCCGGTAATTCGTCAAAGCCGTACAGTGTAACTGGTGTTGAAAATGTCGCCTCTTTAATCGTTTTGCCCAGATGACTCTCCATGATGCGTACCGGCGCGATCGCGCGCCCCGCGAGTATCGCCATGCCATTTTTTAGTGTGCCATTTTTTATGATGAGCGTCGCCGCGATGCCGCGCTTTTCGTCGCGGTGCGCTTCGACGACGTAGCCTTCGGCGCGCGCTTCGGTGTTGGCTTTCAGATCGGCAAGTTCGGCGACAAGGAGTACGAGATCAAGGAGCGTATCTACGCCTTCGCCAGTTTTTGCAGAAATGGCTGTCCACGGAATGTCGCCGCCGAGTTTTTCTAAATAAATATGATGTTCAAGAAGGGATGCCTGTGTGCGACTCAAATCCGCATTCGGCTTATCTATTTTATTGATGGCAACGACAAACGACGTGCCGCTCGCTTTGATGCTCTCAAGCGCTTCGAGTGTTTGCGCCTTCACGCCATCATCAGCTGCAACGACGAGAATAGCGATATCGGCAATCCTAGCGCCGCGCGCGCGAATCGCTTGAAATGCGGCGTGGCCGGGAGTGTCGATGAAGGTGATTTTCTTTTCTTTGCCTTCACGCGTACCTGCCCCGTTAGAGGGCGAAGCCTCTCTAATGGGGTGCACGACTTCATACGCCGCAACATGCTGCGTAATCCCGCCCGCTTCTTTCGCGACGGTGTTGGCTTTGCGAATGTAATCAAGCAACGTCGATTTCCCATGGTCAACGTGACCAAGTACGGCAACGATAGGCGGACGTGCGATTGGCGAGGAAGGAGTTTTCATAGGAGTAGTGGGAGGCCATAGGGCTGGATTGGGGAAGTATACATTTTTTCCGACCCTTGCCAAGAGACGAAGAAAGATGAATAATCCTCGTAGATGAGATTTCAGCCCGCAATAGCAGCCGATGGAGACCGTAATGCTCGACGCAGCAAGCCTCAAAGCATTCCTTGAACGTACGACAACCGCGCACGATCCGACGTACTATCAATTGAAGGCCAAGCCTGCGCGTGAGAAGCTACTCGCGATGCGCTTCGGCGACGTGACAGAAAAGGATATTGGTTACGCAGCGTTTCTCTTTGAGCATGCGGACTCGGAAATGGGCTTTAAAATTTGGCTCATGAACAGTCTCTCGAAAGATGACGTGGTTGTGCTCGATAAGTTCGTAAATCATTTGCTCAATCTCGAGTGAATATGCGCACGGCGAGTACTCGTTCGGCTCATGGTGCAACCATGAGCCGTTTTTGTTAGGATGCGCGCATGTGGTGGGGAACCAAACGAATCTATTTGGACTATGCGAGTGCGACGCCGGTTTTGTCGGAGGCTTTGGATGCGATGAGCGAGGCGAGCGAGAAATTCGGAAATCCGGGCGCGATACATTTAGAAGGAGTCGAGGCGGAAAAATCGCTGCAAGAATCGCGCGAGAAAATCGCGTTTGAATTGAGCGCGAAGGCGCGAGAGATCGTGTTTGTATCCGGCGGGACGGAAGCGAATAATCTTGCGACTCTCGGCTTCGCCCGCAAACTCGCATGTCAAGGCGTCGCCTTGACATCGACGCATTGGATCGTGAGTTCGATCGAGCATCCGTCGGTTTTGGAGTGCTTTGGCGAGATCGAGCGGCTTGGCGGCCAGGTGTCGCATGTTGATCCGGATTCGCGCGGGGTGATTACGCCCGAGGCCGTGGTGCAGAAAATAAAAGAGAACACCGTCTTTATTTCGATCGGGTTGGCGAACCACGAAATCGGCGTCGTGCAACCGATCCGCGACATCGTGCGTGCGGTGCGCGAAAAGAATCCGAATATCGTCGTGCATGTTGATGCCGGGCAAGCACCACTCTATCTTTCTCCGCAAGTGCATACGCTTGATGTTGATTTACTCTCGCTTGATTCTGGAAAATTATACGGACCGCGTGGGATTGGTGCGCTGTATGTCAGCAATCGCGCAGAACTCGCGCCGATACTGCTTGGCGGCGGACAAGAACGCGGATTGCGTGCAGGCACGGAGAATGTCGCGCTTGCCGCGGGGTTTGCAGCGGCGTTCGTTCAGGTTTCTAAAGAACGTAATGGGGAAACGCGGAGATTGGAGAAGATGCGCGAGAATTTCGCGAGCGAAATTCTCGCGCACATTCCAGACGCCGTCATCAACGCAGACATTAAACGCTCGCTTCCGCACATACTTAATATTTCAATCCCTAATATTCAAAGTGAATACGTTACTCTCGCTCTTGATCGCGCAGGAATCGCCATTTCTACGAAAAGCGCCTGCAAAGAAGGCGAAGAACGTCGCTCGCATGTTGTCGATGCACTCGGAGGGAGAGATTTCCGTGCGGCAAACACACTCCGATTTTCATTTGGCCGCGACACAAGCGCTCGCGACTTACAAAAAACAGTCGCGGAACTTGTAAACATTCTCGCCAAAACAAAATGATGATACTATAGGGTCATGGATTTGGAACATCTCAATAAATCCCAAATCGTGCTACTGACACTCCTTGTGAGTTTCGTCACGTCGATCGCGACCGGTATCGTCGCGGTCACGCTCATGCAACAAGCACCACCTGCGATTACGCAGACCGTGAATCGCATTGTCGAGCGCACTATCGAGAAAGTCGTCCCGTCTGTCCAGACCGCTGCGGCCGCCGCCGTCGCGCCGCCGGTCACGGAAAAGACGGTGGTCGTGCATCAATCCGACCAGCTCACCGACGCTGTCGCAAAAACGACGCCAATCGCCGTGCGTCTCTTCGGGCAAACAAAAGACGAGCAGGGGTACACTATTGATGTATTCCTCGGGCTCGGCGTCGTCGCGACCAATGACGGCCTCATTTTCGCCGATGCCACTATGATGTCTGATGATGCAGCGGTGACCGTCGTGCGCTCCGACGGCATTAAAGTCGAGGCCAAAGTCGTCGGACGCGACAAAGATGCCGGTATCGTCCGTTTGCAAGCTGCAACGACAACCGACCTGATAAAAGACGGCACCACATCCACCGTGCCGCTCGTATGGACTTCAGCGACGTTTGTAAAGTCGTCAGCAAATCTCGGTGAATCTGTCATTACCTTTACCGGCCGCACGTCGCTCAAGATCGCGGCTGGAATCGTGACGGCAGTCTCAGGTGATCAAGGATCCATCGTCGAAACCAACATCGCGGCCGACGGCTTTATGGTCGGTAGCCCGCTTATCACGGCAAATGGCGAGGTCTTGGGCATAGCCACGGCAGCAAGTCGGGTGGCGGTATCCGGAGGGTTTCTTGCCTCTCCAGTAGTGTTGTCGTATAATAAGCCCAGCGAGAGCACCGCGACCAAACCATAGCGGTGCGGGCGTCTCGCCGAAATTACCAGACTTACGAGGTAATCGCACATCTATGACACCATTCAATAATTTCACAACCAAGGCCAAAGAAGCGATCCATCGCGCACATCAGCTCGCCGTGGAGAGAGGTCACAACCAAGTTTCGACCGCACATCTGGTTGCGGCGCTTCTCATGCAAGAAGAGACAATGGTTTTGCCGATGCTGGACCAGATCGAGATCGATACGACGCACATGCAGGATTCGAT
>JAHFMV010000022.1 GCA_023267655.1 Candidatus Kaiserbacteria bacterium | reverse complement strand
TCGCGAATGTGAAGATTTGTAAGGCCAGCATGATTGTGAGAAAAATCCATCCAACTATTGCTCGCCGCGAGAGAGGCGGCTTCTGATAGCGATACAAAGGACCAAAGAGGATGGTGAGTGCGGGAATTGTAATGAGAGGATAGCTATAGGACACCATAAAGCCTGAGTAGAAATGAAATGCTTCAAAAGAGAAAAAAGCCAGACGCTGGGTACGCATGTGCCGGGACAGTAAGAACCAACAGCCGATAGTCTGTGAGGCGACAACGATCCACGTCGCAACAGGAACCAGCACATTGGGTATCAAAGGGAGCCCCGTTGTGAGCGACGTGAAATAGGTGCCGATGATCCATGCGGGGTAGAATTTAATCGTCGCGGAAAGAAAATAGAGAAGAACAAAGGCAGTTTTTGCGAAATATTCTTTAAAAGGAAAAAAAAGCAGCGTCGCGGTGAGAATGATGTGGTAATAGTCATACATGCCGAGAATGTCGTAGTTCAATACAAATCCGGCAAACACTTTCCATATGAGAAGAACGAGAAGGCATGCATGCGCAGCAATCCACCGCTTTCGCCACATGCAAGTCGCACAGGCGAGCATGACACCGAGGAGCGTCATGTAGAAGATGTTTTGAGAATAGCTGAATGGGAGGCTAGAGAAAAAAGCAAGAGCGTTACAGTTTTGAAAATAAGGCCAACATGCGACGGCCGGATTGTTCGCGCTCACATACGACGTGTGGATCCATAAGCCAAAGGTTAAGAGGAAATAGAGCAGCATTGCGCCAAAGAGTAATTGCAGCGTCGAAGAATCTTCGAGTTCTTTGATTGAGAACAGTGTGCGGTAGCGCGCGGCGGTTTCTAGGAATGCTTTTCGCACGAACGTTTTCGTCATAATGTACCTCTGAGAATTTTGGTGAGGCAGTACATTTCATTTGCATACGTCGGCAGGAAAAATCGCTTATTCGAAGGATTATACGCGATTGAATTCACGATACGCTCCGTCACTTGGAAGAAACTGATCTCTTTTCCGCTTGCGGGATCGACTTCGTAGAGCCGTCCGTCATTCGAACCGCAGAAGAGGTGGCCGTCGACGATTTTCGGTGTTGCAAAGACGCGCGAATGCGTCCAAAATTCCCACACTAATTTCCCCGTGTCAGGATCGATGCACACGATCCGCTTATCAAGAAGCCCCATGTACACCCTGTCGTTATAAACGATAGGACTTGAGTAGAGCGGCTTATACGTTTCTACTTTCTGGTGCAGTGCCCCGGTGCGTGCGTCGATGATGTGGACGTAACTGTCCCACGAGCCAAAGACAACGAGACCGCGCTTTTCGTCGATTGCAAATCCGGCTTTCACGGGTCCACCCGAGGCGTACGTCCACAGCGGATTTCCATTTTGCGCGTTGTACGCAAAGATTTTTCCTTCCTCACTGCCGATAACAACCATATTGTATTTTCGCGAATATGCCGGCGTTGAATGGGTGAATGTCTCTCCTTGATGCCACCACTTCTTTTCCCCGGTGCGTGCATCAAATGCTGCAATGCCTCCCTTTTTGCGCCACAAACCAAATTCCAGACCCACATACACGAGTCCCAAATCTTCGGCAACGCAGGGTGATGAGCCGATCCAATCTGCTTCAAGATTCATCCATTTTTGAACGCCCGTTTTTGCATCGAGTGCATAGAAGTTGCCGTCGTACGCACCGAAAAAAAGTGTTCCGTCGAAAAGGGCAGGGGAAGAGAATATTTTCTTGCGATCGGCGCCGAAAAGGACTTTGTGCGTCCATGCAACCGATCCATCGCTTTGGTGGAGTGCCCACATATGGCCGTTGTCTGCGCCAAAGTACACTCGCTCACCGTCGCATATCGGTGCCGATTTGGGGTTCACGTGGAAGTATTCAGGATTTTTACTCTCAAATTTCCATTCGACTTTGAGGGGGGCATGCTGCGGTGCCGGTTCGCGTTCGGCATGCTTCAAAAGGCCGCCAGTGTGTGGAAAATCTTCGATCGTAAATATCGACCAAATTTTTATCCCTTCTTTTGTTAAGTATTCGTAAAATGAGGGATCGCGAAACGCGAGTACGACGCATACTTCGACGACTTTTTTACCTTCGGCTTTCAGTGCTTCCACTTGCCGTACGATACTTCGGCCACTATTCAGCGCGTCGTCGATGAGTATGACTTTCTCATCAGTGAGCGCCCCCTCAATATTGCGTTGCATGCCGTCGACTTTGCGGGATTTGCGGATATAGAACATGTTGAGCGCGACGCCATCTGCCTGTGCTTTCATGACAATCCCTGAACTTAGTGCGATCGCCACGGTCTCGAGACCACCTACTTGGAAAGGTGTCGTATCTTTCAAATGCCCCCAAAAAAGAGCCGATATTCGATCAGGAACACCAGGTCTGAATGCGATGCCTTTGATGTCGAAAAACCATGCAAAATCGGTACCATCCGGATTTACGATACGCCGAGTATCTTTCGTAATAAATGCGTGTTCAACGAGATCTTTTTTTAACTTCTCACGCATTTCGTGCAAATTTGGCATACGTTTCGTTCTCAAAGTATATACGTGATGTATCGATTATCCACATTGCATCAGGGCGTACGTATGTGAGTGGTATACTAGATGATATGCAGGGTGTGCTCAAAAAGGGAATCAAGATTGGGATGTATGGGCTTCTTGCGCTTGTTGCGCTTGCCGTTTCTCTCATGGTCGGCGGTAGCAAGAATTATGGCGGTTCGGGTACCGCAGCCGGCGTGCCACTTACTTTTGCTGATGCTCCAGGCAGTACGAGCGGTAGTGCCGGGTCCCAAACTGAAGGATCGAGCGGTGGTAGTAGTAGTTGCGAAGGTTCAGGTTCAGGTTCAGGCAGCGGTAGCGGCGGTAGCGGCGGTAGCGGCAGCGAGGGCGGTGGTAGCGGCTGCGGCTGCGGCTCTGGCTCCGGCGGTAGTAAGTGAGATGGTAGAAGCGAGCTAGGTAATAACCAAATGATATTCGAAAAAATATGCCACCAGATTCAGTGGAGACGCAAGATAAGTTGTCACACGATCTCCGTAGGAAGGGGCAATATGTCCTTGTGGGTGTTTTGCTACTCGTACTTCTTGGGCTTGGTGGGTGGCAATGGTATCTCAAGAACAAGCTAGCCGATGAAACGCAAGCAGATTTTTATAATGCGTTGAGTAAAGAAAATACTGCGTTTGCGGATGCTGAGAAGCTCGCGATTAACGGAAATTTTTCAGAAGCGATTCCCTTGTATCAAACCGCTTTGCAGGCGACACATGATGACAAACAGCGCCTGAAAATCACCCTTATTTTGGCGCGCGCCATGGTACAAACAGGTGATTATGCGCACGCGATTCCGCTCTTAAAGCAGGTCATTACAATGAGCACGGATCCGGTGACTGCTCGCGGCCGCGCTACGGCTGCGGAAGAAATCGCCGACCTGTATTCGCAACGCGATACAGCTATTACGAATGCGATATTTAGTGACCAACCCTTTACCGCGTTACTCGTAGAAGGCGATGCAGGGCTGACGTTGCGACAACTCCATGAATACGCGGTGTCGATTTATCCGATCGCGACCGCTGAACTTCGTGTCGCAAAATGGTACTCGGCTCAATTACCGAATGCCGGAAAGAAATCCGTCACCATTAATGCTGCACAAGTAGATCAACATGTCGCCACCATTCATAGCCTACTCGGTACCGCTGATTACGATATTAATTTCATGCAGGCGGATGGCACGATGGGGCATGATTTTCGCACAGCGATTCTTCTGCGGGCAGGAATACTTGGCGACTTAAACCGTTTCGGGGACACGTCAATCGAGAACGCCGAAGCGCAGTTCCTTCGAGCGATAGATGCGTTCACTAAAACGGGTCCAGGACAAGATGGAATTGCCCGCTACTATTACGCTCTCTTTTTGGCACAGACGTACGGTGCCGAAAAGAAGGCACAGATACAAACAATACTCGCACCATTATCGACCAGTGAGTATGCCGCGTCACCTGTAATCACGATTCTTAAAAACGCTCGCGCTGTTGCGTCGTATCGAAAGTTTCCGAAACTGATTGCAACAATCGATCCTGATTTCAAAGCCTATCTGATGTCGCTCGGGTGGACGCCAGAAGATTTCTCCTCGTGATGTCGTGGGTGTTTGGTTGGTGGAAGGTTGCAGTAGCGATGCTCGTGCTCGTAAGTGGTGCAATACTCATCGCGCCGCGGCCTTTTATATATGCGTATGAGGATGCGCGATTCGCACTGGATCCATCGCCGTCGCGCGCATTTGAGTACGGGGAGAAATATTTCAATGCGATCGATCCGAAGCACTACGATGTCGTTCGTGCGGAATATTTTTTTGAAAAAGCCGCGCGCGATCAGTCACTGCCGTATGTCAACCACGAACTCGCTCGTATTTCGTTCTTGAAAGGCGATTTTGATCTCGCGCTCTCACGCATCAACTTGCAAATCAGCTTGCAGGGGACCTCAACGCCGAATTCGTACTACATCCGCGGCCTCATCGAAGGATTCCGCGGCGACTACGCGAGCGCTGCGCGCGATTACGAAACCTATCTCCATACCGATTCGCGCAATTGGGCAGCGATCAATGATTATGCGTGGGTGCTCCTCAAAGCGAATCGGCCGAAAGACGCGCTCGTCGCCGTCGATTGGGGTCTCATCTATTGGCCGCAGAATCCGTGGCTCCTCAACAGCCGCGCAACGGCGCTCTTTGAGATGGGTCGATGGGGGGATGCGCACGAAGCGGTCGTAGCCGCAGAAGCAGCGGTAGCATCCGTCGATGAAAAAGCCTGGCTCCACGCGTATCCGGGGAACGACCCTCTGATCGCCGCACAAGGCGTGACGGCGTTTAAAAAAGCGGTGGACGACAATATGCACACCATCGAGGCAAAGATAGAAGTCGGCAAAAAAACTGTGCAATAATCTGCGTATGGAGAAGTTCTCTCGAGTGATGCGTCTGGAAAAAAGAGAAATCATGATCCTTGCGCTCAGTGCCCTCATCCTCGCCGGATTTACGCTCGTCTATGGTAATTCCCACAGGACCGCAGTCGCGTCCGCGGAAACACGCTTTGTTGAACATTCCGCAAGCGGTCTCCAACTGGTTCCCGCATCATGCCCGTCGAGCGCACATTACGCAGGCGATTGCGGTTGGATTCCGCGATGCGGCCCTGGGGGCTGCATACCTTGCCCTTCGGGGACTACCGCACAAGGAGATTGGTGCGTGCCTCCCCCACCGCCACTTGGGTATAGCCAAGGTTCATATGATGGCGGCTACAGCCAAGGTTCGTACGTCCCCGCGCAAAGCTACTACCAATCCTATTACCAAGGCGCGTATTGTTCGGCCGCCTATTTCTGCAGCGGCAACGACCTCTACTACAAGAACGCGTCCTGCACCGATGCGTTCGTCCAGCATTGCACGTGGGGCTGCTCGGGCGGCTGTCTCCCGCCACCTCCGCCGACAGGTAACATAACCGCAACGCCGACCTTGGTGCACAGTGGCGACACATCCGAAATCAAGTGGACGACGCAGTACACGGCATCGTGTACGGTCGCGGAAAACAATCCTGAAATCAACGATGCTTGGACAGGCACGAGTGGCACGAAAACTTCAAGCGGGCTCACGCAGCAGACCAAATATACACTCACCTGTACCGGCATCGATGGCTCGACCTTTACCGACAGCGTGACCGTCAACATCATCCCGATATGGCAGGAGCAGTAATATGAAGCGCACACTCGCCGCCCTCACGTTCACCGCACTCGCAATTCCCGCGATACTCTTCGCGCAATCAGACGATCTGCACGCACGTATTCGTGCGGATGTCATGAGCGATCCGCGATCGGCGCAAATGACACAGGTAGAAATTGATGCGCTCGTGACCGCGCTTGCCAATCAAGCAGAAAAAGACGGCACTGCCGATGACTACCTCGCATCCAAAAACACGTTCGACTATTCGACCCTCTTTACGGCGCCCAAAGACGCATCGTTCATGAGCCTCGTCACGTCGCCGATGGTAATCGCGCTTTTCTCCCTCGGCGTCATCCTTCTTCTCGTCGCGCTCTACATCATCCGCAACCGTGCTGCTCCCATGCCGCCGCCTGATCTCGTCGCTTGATAGTTGTTTTTTCGACCGACCTCTGCGGCCGGTTTTGTTTCGGTCTGCTATAGTGCAAATCTATGAAGCGGAAATTGCAAATAGGGGTTATGGGATCCGCGGCAGATCTCAACTATTCCAAGCATGTGGAAGAGCTTGCATTTGCAATTGGCAAATGCATTGCAGAGAGCGGCAACATCACTGTCTATGGTGCTGAGAAAGATTATGATTCGCTCTCGACTGCGGCCTCACGTGGTGCAAAGAGCGCACAAGGATTCACGGTTGGCGTAACGTACGGCCGAGGGAAAGATATTTGGGATACAGAAGGCGCAACTGATTTTATCGTGGTTACAGGGATCGAGCGAGGAGGCGGCCGAGAGTTTGTTCTTGTAAATTCATGTGACGTTATCATCATTGTTTCCGGTGGCTCTGGCACGCTTACCGAGGCAGCGATTGCATATCAATCGAACATACCAATCGTTGCTCTGACGGGCACAGGTGGCTGGGCTGACAAACTTGCAGGGGAGTACATTGATGATCGCAAACGACTAAAAGTTGAATCGGCACAGACTCCGGAAGAGGCCGTACAGAAGGCAATCGCACTAACAAAGTCGAAATGACCCCTTGCGGAAGCCAATATACTCATATATACTCCGCCCACCTCAAACGAGGCACCCATCTCCCCATAGGGAGCACTGGCTCGGAATCCACGGATCCCGCGCTAGGCGCGGGTTTTTGATTCATGGCAAAAGCACTCTTCGGTATCAAAGGACGCATGACCCAGCACTTCTCGGGAGACGGGTCTGTTTTTGCTGCGACCATCATCGAAGCGTCGCCGATGACGGTGACGCAGGTAAAGACGACCGAAAAGGACGGCTATCAGGCGCTCCAAGTCGGCATTGGCTCTCGCAAAGAAAAGAACCTCTCGAAGCCGGTAAAAGGCCATTTGAAAGACATCGCCCCAACTCGCTACATCCGCGAAATCCGCACGGTAGATACTGCAGAGCGTGGCGCCAAGCTCGACGTGTCGGTCTTTGCAGAAGGGGACGTTGTCGCAGTCTCTGCAATCTCGAAAGGTAAAGGATTCCAGGGCGTCGTGAAGCGCCATGGCTTCCATGGCGGGCCTCGCTCGCACGGTCAGAAAAATAAGGAGCGCGCACCGGGCTCTATCGGCGGCGGTGGTCGCGCAGGCGGCCGCGTGGTCAAAGGCATGCGCATGGCAGGACGCATGGGCGGCGATCGCATCACGGTCAAGAACCTCAAAGTCCTCAAAGTCGATAGCGAAAAGAACATTCTCTTGATTTCGGGCGCGGTTCCAGGAAAACCCGGCACGCTCGTCGAAATCAACGGCAATTAAATATGAAATTCTCAATTTACAATTCTCAATTTTCAATCAATGTTCCAATGTTTGGAAATTTTCAAATTGAAAATTCAATGAAAATTGGAAATTAAAAATTGAAAATTATTTATGGCAAAAAAGCTAACAACTAAAAAGATCCCGAAAGCGGAAAAGCCCGAAGTAAAAACATCGGACTTACAAGCCGATATTTTCAATGCGCAAGGCAAGAAGTCTGGCTCGCTTCAATTGCCGGAAAATATCTTTGGCGTGGCATGGAACGAATCACTCATGCACCAAGTCGTGACCTCGATGCAGGACAATGCCCGCACCCCAGTCGCGCACACCAAAGGCCGCGGCGATGTCCGTGGCGGCGGCAGGAAGCCGTGGAAGCAAAAGGGAACCGGCCGCGCGCGTCACTCATCGATCCGCTCGCCGATCTGGAAAGGTGGTGGCGTGACGCACGGACCTATCAACAGCAAGGTCTTTGCCCGCACGATTCCATCGAAAATGCGTGCAAAAGCGCTCTTCATGGCACTCTCGCGCAAACTCCGCGACGGCCAGATAGTGTTTGTGAATTCGTTTGAAATCGAGAAACCATCGACGGCAACCGCCAAGAAAGCACTCGTCGCACTCGCAAAAAGCGGCTTTGAAAAGCTGAACGCATCGAAGAATAACGTCGCGCTCGTGGCGTTCTCCGACGCAAAAGAAGCATCGGTGAAAAGCTTCCGCAACATCGGCAATGTCCGCTACTCTGCCGTCCGTGATTTGAATCCTGTCGCGGTGTTGCGTCACTCGTACCTCATCCTCGAAAACCCTGAAGCCGCTGTCGCGATTCTCGCCACGCGCACGAAAAAATAATCATATGGCACTCTTCTCACGCACACCAAAAAAGGAAACACCGAAGGTCGCAGAAACGACTCCGGCAGTCGCGGCACCAAAAGTCGCTGGCGCGAAGTCTGACGTGAGCCACGTCCTCCACTCGCCGCGCATCACCGAAAAAGCATCGATGCATATGGAACGCAGCGCCTACGTCTTTGACGTCGCACAAAGTGCGAATAAAAAGCAGATAAAGGATGCAATTTTTGCGATTTACAAAGTGAAGCCGGTCAAAGTCGCGATCGTCAACATCCGAACCAAGACGACTCGCAATATGCGCACAGGACAGACCGGCGTGAAAGGCGGCGGCAAAAAAGCGTATGTGTATCTCAACAAGGGAGAAACTATAACGATTGCGTAGTTTGAAAATTGTAAATTAAAAATTGAAAATTTATGACCCTCAAATCATACAAGCCAACGACAAAAAGCCAGCGTGCGATGACGCGAATCCATTACCGTGCCGTTCTCTCGGGTGACGCGCCGCACAAGGCGCTCAAGAGCGGTCACAAGCGCGGCTGGGGTCGCAACAGCCAAGGTCGCATTACGATGCGTCACCGCGGCGGGGGTCACAAACAACTCTTGCGCGATGTTGATTTTAAATTCGACAAGAAAAACATTCCGGCAAAAATCACCACGATCGAATACGATCCGAACCGCTCGGCGTTCATCGGGCTCGCGGTCTATCAAGATGGTGCAAAGCGCTACGTCGTTATCCCGAAGGCAACGCAAGTAGGGGACATGTTTACCGTTTCCGAAACGGCAGCTGTAAAACGCGGTAATCGCCTCACGCTCGCCAATATTCCGGTGGGTACGTTTGTCTACAATGTCGAACTCAAACCGGGCGCAGGGGGCGTCGTCGCGCGCTCCGCAGGCAACTTCGCGGAAGTCGTCGCACAAGACGGTGCCTACACGCATCTCAAAATGCCGTCAACCGAAGTCCGCAAAGTCCTCGGCACCTGCTGGGCATCCGTCGGCGAAGCATCAAACGACGAACATCATCTCGTTAATCTCGGCAAAGCCGGCCGCTCGCGTTGGATGGGCATTCGTCCGACCGTCCGCGGCACCGCGATGAACCCTGTCGATCACCCACACGGTGGTGGTGAAGGTAAACAAGGTCGTGGCCTCCGCCGTGCCAAGACGCTCTGGGGCAAGCCATCGGGCAAGGGTCAGAAGACGCGCCGTCCGAAGAAGTATTCCAACATTCACATTCTTTCCCGTCGCCGAGTCGGCAAACGCAAATAATTTTGACTTTAAGCCATTTTCCAGCTACAGTACCCACGCAATCCTATGACACGCTCACTTAAAAAAGGTCCCTACGTTGACGTAAAGCTCGCGAAGAAAGTCGCGAATCGCAAAGCCAACGCCGGTGGTATTAAGACGTGGGCGCGTGCATCACAGATTGCCCCGGAATTCGTCGGCTACACCTTCCAAGTCCACACCGGCAACAAATTCGACGATGTGTTCGTGACCGAGGATATGGTCGGACACCGTCTTGGCGAATTTGCCCCGACGACCCGTTTCGGCCGTCATGGCGGTAAGATGCAGAAGGAAATCGAAATGAAGGCAAAGGAAGCTGAAATTGCAGCCGCACAGGCAGCAAAAGGCGCCGCCGCAGACGCCAAGAAATAGAAAATAACTAATCGTATGAAAGCTTCGCTTACCAACTACAAACAATCGCCGCGTAAAGTCCGCCTCGTTGCGGATATGATTCGTGGCAAGAAAGTAAGCGTCGCCCGCGACTCGCTCGTGTTCCTCGCGAAGAAATCATCGCCGGAAATGATCAAGCTTTTGAATTCCGCGATCGCCAATGCCCGCACACAGGGGATGAATCCTGACGATCTCATCGTGAAGACTATTACTGTCGACAAGGGCATGGTGATCAAGCGCTTCAAGCCGATGGCACGTGGTCGTGCCTCTGGAATTCACCGCACGATGAGCCACGTCAACATCGAACTCGGCGTGGCAGCGGACGTCAAAGCACCAAAAAAGTCCGCCCGAAAATCCACCAAAGCAAAATCAAGCTCTTCCAAACTGGAACCTAAAACCTAGTCCCTAGAACCTATTTCTATATGACCCACACAGTCCATCCATACGCACATCGCCTCGGCATCATCCGCGACTGGAAGTCGCGCTGGTTTGCCGCGAATCCAAAACAGTACCGCGAGAACGTCATGATCGATGCCTCGATCCGCCGCTTCCTCAAGAAGCGTCTGCGTGGCATGTACGTCACGTCGGTTGAAATCGAGCGCAACCGTAATTCTATCCGCATCCTTATCAAAACTTCGCGCCCTGGTATGGTCATTGGCCGCGGCGGGGAAGGCTCAATCAAACTCTCAAAAGAAATCGCTGCAGCAGCGATGAAAGTAAAAGGTGCACCGCGACTCCCTGTGAAGCTTGATATCGAAGAAGTCCGCTCGCCTGAATCGCAGGCGCCAGTCGTGGCCTATATGATCGCCGAAGGTCTCGAGAAGCGCCAAACATTCCGCCGCGTCCTCAAACAGACCGTGGAGAAAGTGATGGCGAATCGCGATGTGCAGGGTGTGCGCATCGGCATCTCTGGCCGCCTCGGTGGTGCAGAAATGTCACGCCAAGAAGAGATCAAGCGTGGCCGTGTTCCATTGCAGACTATCCGTGCCGACATCGATTTTGCAAAAGAGCAGGCATATCTCCCGTACGGCGTCATCGGCGTCAAGGTGTGGATCTATCGCGGCGATATCTTTGCTGATGCAAAAAAGAGTTAATGCATTTCCCTAGAACCTAATCCCTAGCACCCATAACCTAATCTTTATGTTGTCCCCAAAGAAAGCAAAATTCCGCAAATGGCAGACTGGCCGCAAGAGCTCTGCGCGCTTGCACCTGCCGGAGACCCGAGGTATCTCGGTCGCGTTTGGCGCGTTTGGCCTCAAGGCCATGACGCCTGCGCGTGTTACGTCAAACCAACTTGAAGCCGCTCGTCGCGCACTCGTGCACTCGGCGGGGAAGACCGCAAAAGTATGGATTCGCATTTTCCCGGATCGACCATTCACGCAGAAAGCCGCAGAAGTCGGCATGGGTTCTGGAAAAGGCGATGTGCAAGGCTATGTCTTTGAAGTCCGCCCCGGCCGCGTCATCTTCGAAGTCGACGGCGCACCGGAAGCGATGGCACGCGAAGCGCTGCGCAAAGCCGGTACGAAATTGCCGCTCAAAGCCCGCGTAATCGCACGACAATAATCGTATGCCCGGTAGGACAATTTCGCAGCACTCGTATATGAAGAAAACCAACCAAACATTGCAAACGGCAGACCAGAGAGGTTGTGGATCGTTTCGAGCACTTAGCAGCCGCAGGAATACTGCGAAATTGTACTAACCGGGTATGGCTACAAAAACAGATTTCAAAAAATACACCGTGGAAGATTTGCACAAGGAAATCGCCGACAAACGCGAGGCACTTCGCGCGTTCCGTTTCGGCGAAGCAGGCAGCCGCACGCGCAATGTGCGCGAAGGTCGCAACCACCGCAAAGACATCGCGCGCATGCTCACCGAATTGAATGCGCGCAAGCTTGTCACAAGCAAAAAAAGCGCGTAGTATAGCCACTCTTTATGGAAACCACCACATCACAAGGAAAAGTCTTGCAAGGCGTCGTCGTCAAGGCGGCGATGCAGGATACCTGCACCGTCTCAATCGAGCGCTACGTGAAGCACCCGAAATACGAAAAGTACCTCAAGTCATCAAAGAAGTACCTCGTGCACGATGCGGGTAATACCGCAAAGGTGGGCGACAAGGTCACGATCCGCGAAGTAAAGCCAATTTCAAAGCGCAAGCACTTTACCCTGGCTTCGATTCTCGTATCTTCCTCGACGCTCGACGCTCAAAGCTAGACGCTATCCCTTATGATTCAAGACCGAACACTCGTAAAAATTGCAGACAACTCCGGCGGACAGATCGGACGCGTTTTCAAAGTGCTCGGTGGCTCGAAGAAGCGCTACGCAGAAGTGGGGGACGAAGTCGTGATTTCAATTCAGACCGCGCAGCCACGCAAAGCCGTCAAGAAAAAGGAGATTCACAAGGCAGTTGTCGTTCGTGTCACCAAGGCAATGCGCCGCGCCGACGGCAGCTATGTCCGCTTCGATGAAAACGCCGTCGTACTCATCACCGGCTCGGGCAAAGAACCAAAAGAACCAAAAGCGACCCGCGTCTTCGGCCCCATCCCTCGCGAAATCGCCGAACGCGGCTACCAGCGCATCGCAACCCTCGCGCCGGAGATCGTCTAGGAAATTTTTGGCCCGACGCCGCGGAAAAGTGTACGCTCGCGACGCTAGGCGGTATTCCTCCCACCCGAACGCGAACTGATCAACGGATCGAATATCACATCTACTACCGTATGACATCACGCTTTGATATCTGCTGCGCGATGTTCTCTGGGAGGAACACCCCCTAGCGCCGTCTCGCTCCCTTTTCCGTCGGCGTTTGAGGGTTTTCAGATCCGCTCCAATGCCGACTTGACGTGGAGATTTGGTATAGTATAGTGTTTGCGGAAAGTGGCTCTGAAGGCCACTTTTGCCTTTGTAGTGCAATAGTCCAATAGGAGACTACAGATGAACTTTGACAGCGAAGTTGGCAAGACCCTCACCATGATCGTTAACTCGTATAGTCCGAAAGACGGTAGCGAGAAGATAGGGTTTGAGCCGAAGTTTAACGACTTCGATGTACTTATCTACAACGCAATCCGCTCCACGAAGACTCAGCGCGAACTTGATAAGGAAGCGGACGACCTGGCATGGGACATGGTTGACGACATGGTTTATGGCAGCCGAGCATATGGTCGCCAGCACCGCCTTGGACAAGACGCTTCTATGCACATCTTCCACCTCTCGGGATACGACAATCCTAAATTGACCGTAGGGGATGCGTGGGAAGTCGAAGTTGTGAAATGTTACGCGGCAACGCGGAGTATCAAGCGCGACGGCAAACTCGATGATATCGAGTGGACGGAACCGAAGACAAGAGATGGTCGCACGAAGATTCACTTCACAGTGAAGCCGCTCAAGCGACTTTTGGTCGTGACGCGCAGCGTTGACTGGTCAACAAAGCGTCTCTGTATCGACTCATCGTGCGGCAACAACCAAAGCGATGAGTTTGTTCCGCTCGACAAAGTTGTCGCCGGCACACTCCGGCACACAGATGCGCGCGGAAGTAATTGGGTTGTGTTTGGCCGCGCGGCCTACCTCAACGGCAAGGTTGCGGGGGTCATAGCCCATGGCGTCCAAAGCTGTAATGGTTGGATGAACGACGAAAACACCCGTCTTGGCGGTCGCATCGAGACGAGGCGTTTGAAAGCGCTTTGGCGGGAGCTGCCTGAAGCTCCGACAGCACTATGGGACGAATGCATGCAGGGAGGTTTAGTGCGTCAGCATTAAGTCTCAGATCGCGATTTAGGAGTCGACCCCGGGCAAACGCGCCTGGGGTCTGAAGAAGATGAGACACATCGGTGACACCTCAGAAGGCGACTTCTGAGGTGTTTTTTCACACAATGGCGGCATGTCATTAGCCGCTAGCCTCATATGTATGATGCGATACCCCGTGA
>JAHFMV010000021.1 GCA_023267655.1 Candidatus Kaiserbacteria bacterium | reverse complement strand
TCTTCACGGGGTATCGCATCATACATATGAGGCTAGCGGCTAATGACATGCCGCCATTGTGTGAAAAAACACCTCAGAAGTCGCCTTCTGAGGTGTCACCGATGTGTCTCATCTTCTTCAGTGAGAGCTGTGAGGAACGATCTGCGATGGATGAAGGGAAGCATGCCATGCCTTCGGATTGCCAGCATATGCGCCTGCGTGCCATAACCTTTATGCCCCTCAAATCCGTAGGAAAGATGCGACTCTGCCAACTCTTCCATATGCCTGTCGCGCGTCACTTTCGCAATAATGGACGCAAATGCGATCGCGGGGATATTTTCATCACCACGGACAAATGATTCTTGTTGCCATTTTGCAGGGACGCGCAGGCCTGCATCGAGAAGCACCGTTGCGCGCGCCGGTTCTATGCCAAGCTGTGATATCGCGATTGCCGCAGCTTCATGAGTCGAATTCACGATTCCGATCGTGTCAATCGATTCTGCGCTCACGAGCGCGCTTGCATGCCGCAAGCGCGCGTGTTCCGTAATATATGTATAAAGAATCGCGCGCTGCTGAGCCGACATTTGCTTCGAATCTCGCAGCCGCGGCTCGCCACGTTTTGTTATGAGTGAAAATCCTTCACGCCAATCGAAATCCAAGGGGTAGAGTACGGCTCCGACACTGACAGGCCCCGCAAGCGCTCCCCGCCCTGCCTCGTCGATACCGATGAGCCATTGCACACCTCCATTGTACCGAAGAATTTGAACTCTGTATGAATCCCGCAGTGCATAACCGAGGTATCCCTACTTGTTTATAAATGTACGACCGTCTGTTTATAAACAAGTGGTAGAATAGTGGCACTATGCAAAAGAAAAGAACCGGTGCAAAAAACCCACTTGAAGTGCGCGTACGAACGAGAGCACGTCGTGACAGCATCAGAAATGGATTACTCTCGGCTATCGCTCTTACGGGAGCGCTTCCTCTTGCAATCGCCGCGCCAAAAGTATTTACCGCGCTTTCGGATCTTGGCTTTGATGCGTATATGCCCTCGAATCCGAAACAGCGACTGTATGAGACAGCATCGCGTCTGAAGAGAAAGGGATTAATAGAATTCCGGAGCGAAAGCGGAAAGAGACGCATGGTGCTCACCGACGCAGGACGCGTCGAATTACTCCGCGGTCAAGCGAAGTTACAGCATCGACAAAAACCAAAGAAGTGGGACCGACGCTGGCGCATCGTAATATTCGATATTCCTGAAAAAAGACGCAACGAGCGCGACAGGATTCGCGTCTTGATGCGATCTTTTGGATTTGAGCGGTTGCAAGACAGTGTCTGGATTTATCCGTATGACTGCGAAGAGATAATCACCCTCTATAAAACCGATCTGCGGCTCGGTAGAAGTACACTCTACCTGGTCGCCGATGCTCTCGAATTCGACCGACCGTTGCGGGAACGATTCGGACTGCCGCTCGTGGATTAATGAACTAGTGTCATACTTGTTTATAAACTCACGACCGTGTGTTTATAAACAAGTACAGTAATGGAATATACGGTAAGAGGAACGTATAATGACCAGATGCACAGGTTTAATCATCTCCACACCCATTCCCACTATTCCCTCCTCGAAGCGTTGCCGAAAATCGAAGATCTTATTGCGGCCGCAAAGGCAGACGGGCAGACCGCGCTCGCACTTACCGACAACGGCAACCTCTACGGCGCTATCGAATTTTACAAAGAAGCGAAAAAGGCCGGCATCAAACCCATTATCGGCGTTGATTTTTATGTCGCTCCGCGCACACGCTACGACAAAGAGCATCGCGTGGACGACCGGCATTCGCGGCTTGTCTTGCTCGCAAAAAACGAAGTGGGGTATAAAAATCTCATCCAATTAGTTTCCAAATCGTATCTCGAAGGTTTTTATTATCGCCCACGACTCGACCGCGAACTCATTGAAAACTATCGCGAAGGACTCGTCGCGATTCTCCCGTCGTTTTCCGGCGAGCATGCGCGAGCACTCAACGACGAGCAGGCGGATAAAGCACACGAATCGATCGAGTGGTTCAAGAAAATATACGGAGCGGATTTGTATGCCGAAATCACCCATCATCCGGAAATAGAAGGGCATGAAGAGTTGCAGAAAAAGATTATGGCGCTCGCGAAAGACGCGAATGTCCCTCTTGTTGCCGCGCACGACACCTATTATTTACACAAAGAAGATGCCGTCGCACGCGAACTCGTCAATAAAATCCGCACGGGACAGACGATGGATCGCGAAAACATGGGGGGGAACTCGGATTTTTCGTTTATCACCCAAGAAAAAGCCCGAGAACTTTTTTCGGATACGCCCGCGGCTATCGAAAACACGCAGCAAATCGCCGATGCGATTTCGCTCGAACTTGATCTGGGCAAATGGGTCTTTCCTGCGATTACAATCGAAGGAAAAACGCATGATGAAGCGTTGCGTGAACTCGCCTACGCCGGTTTTGCGACGCGAGGGCTCGTCGAGACACCCGCGCTGAAAGAGCGCCTTGAATACGAACTCTCGGTCATTAAAAACAAAGGCTACTCACCGTACTTTCTTGTCGTCTCCGATCTCCTGCAATTCGCGCATGAACATGGCATCCTCACCAACATCCGCGGCTCGGTCGCGGGGTCGCTCGTCACCTATCTCTCACATATCACCAACGTGAATCCAATCGAATACGCACTTCCCTTTGAGCGCTTTCTAAATCCAGAGCGACCATCAGCACCGGATATTGATATGGACTACGCAGATAACCGGCGCGACGAAGTAATCGCGTATGCTCGCTCGAAATACGGCGAAGACCACGTCGCCCAGATCGGCACCTTTGGAACCATGATGGCGCGCGCTGCGGTGCGCGACGTCTCTCGCGCGCTCGGACATTCATATAGCACGGGAGATCGCATCGCGAAAATGATTCCATTCGGGAAGCAAGGATTTCCCGTCACCATCCAAAGCTCGCTCGACGAAGTGCCGGAACTTGCTGAAGTATATAAAAAAGATCCTGACGCACGCGAGATTCTCGATCTCGCAAAAAAAATAGAAGGGAACGCGCGTCACGTCGGAGTCCACGCAGCGGGCGTCGTCATCGCGCCGACTCCCGTCACCGATTTTGTGCCAATCCAACTCGACCCCAAGGGCGGCAAAATCATCACGCAGTACGATATGCACGCGGTCGAAGACGCGGGACTTCTCAAATTCGATTTCCTCGGACTCACCAATCTCTCGACGCTCGCCGATGCGCGTGATCGCGTCAAACAGCGGCTCGATGTCGATATCGACTTCGACACCATTCCGCTCGACGACAAAAAAACGTATGAGATGCTCTCGCGCGGCGAAACGCTTGGCGTCTTCCAACTCGCCGGCGGTGGCATGACGAACTACCTCGTTGAGCTCAAGCCATCAGTGATCCACGACATCAACGCGATGGTTGCGCTGTATCGCCCGGGTCCTATGAACTTCATTCCGCAGTATATCGAACGCAAACACGACCCGCGAAAGGTGACCTATCTCGATCCGCGCATGGAGCCGATTCTCAAGAATTCCTACGGTGTCATTACCTATCAAGACGATGTGCTCCAGATCGCGATTCAGTTTGCAGGATACTCATGGCTCGAAGCAGATAAATTTAGAAAAGCGATGGGGAAGAAGATTCCCGCAGAAATGGCCGCGCAAAAAGAACATTTCACGAAAGGCTGTCTTGAGATCGGAAAAATGAAACCGAGCGTTGTCGACCAACTTTGGCAGCAGATCGAGACTTTCGCCGCGTACGGTTTTAATAAAGCGCACGCGGCGTCCTACGGTCTTCTCGCCTATCAGACTGCGTACATGAAGGCCAACTACCCTGTCGATTACATGGCGGCAGTTCTTACGTCCGACGCCGGAGATGTCGAGAAAATCGCGGAAGTAGTTGCTGAATGCAAACGTATGCAAATCAATATTTTGCCGCCGTCGGTGAATGAAAGCAAAGGCACATTTACGGTAATTGATAGCGCAAGCGAAAGGTTTAACCTTTCTCATGGCTCTGTTGAGGCTCCAAAAAGGTTAAACCTTTCTTCGGCTGTGGGAACGATACGCTTCGGCTTGTATTCCATCAAAAATTTCGGCACGGGAATTGCTGATGAAATAATCGCAGAGCGCGAAGCGCGAGGTGCGTTTATGTCCATTTCCGATTTTCTCACGCGCGTTGCGGACAAAAACCTCAACAAGAAATCCCTTGAAGCGCTGATTATGTCCGGCTCGCTCGACGATCTTGGTGAGCGCAAAGCATTCCTTACGCATATCGAAAAATTACTTGAATACCGGCGCGAGCTCTCGCTCGCGCCCGCCGGTCTCACCTCCCTTTTCGGCGCATCAAGCGCGCCTGCTGAAATAAAGATTCCGGCTGAAAAGCCGGCAACGATGGAAGAAAAATTGGCGTGGGAAAAAGAACTGCTCGGCTTTTACGTCTCCGGACATCCACTCGATAGATGCAAAGAGCAACTGGCGCGGCAAAAAATGAATTTAAAAGAAATGAAGGAAAGTTATCCGCGCGGCGTGGAGACGGTCGTCGGCGGCATGCTGGAGAGCACGCAATTTATTTTGACCAAAAAAGGCGAGCGCATGATGTTCGGCCGCCTCGCTGATTACGTGGGCAATGTGGAGATCGTTGTATTTCCTTCGACACTCAAAGATAATGAAAAAATATTTACGACCGGCTCATGTTTGATGCTCAAAGGAAAATTCTCAGATCGAAACGGCGAAGCGAGTTTTGTGACTGAAAAAGTGAAGGCATTATAAGAGAAGCGCCTCGAGTCAGACTCGAGGTGCTATTGCTGATGCGATGCATTCTAAATAACCGGGGGTTCCACGCGTTGTCGGTGGTCGCCCTGTCCCTAAGCACATCGCCAACTCAGGGCATTTGTAGTGTAAATCATACAAAGATATTGTCAAGTCCTCCAAAATGGCTTCAAAGAGGCCAAATTGGGTGCTAGAATCGCATCTATGTCCGACCATGAAATGAGCGAGCGCGACCATAAGAAGCTTGGGAAAGAACTTGATTTGTTCACCTTTTCCGATTCTGTTGGCAAAGGACTTCCCCTCTACACCGCCAAAGGCGCCGCGATTTATCGCGAGCTGGAGAAATTCGTGCTCGAAGAAGAAACCAAACGCGGCTACCAACACGTAAAGACGACGGACATTGCAAAACTCGACCTCTACAAAAAGTCCGGCCACTACCCGCACTACAAGGATTCGATGTATGCGCCAATCGTGATCGACGACGAAGAGTACATGCTCCGCCCGATGACGTGTCCGCATCATTTCGAACTCTACCTTTCGCGCCCTCGCAGCTATCGCGATTTGCCGATGCGGATCGCAGAACTCGCGCAGCTCTATCGCTATGAACAGTCGGGGGAACTCATGGGACTTATCCGCACGCGCAGTTTCTGCCTCGCAGATGCGCACATCATCTGCGCGACGGAAGAGCAGGCGGTGGAGGAGATTGGCCGCGCGCTCGATCTTATCGAACATATGACGAAGGTTTTCGGGCTCACGCTCGGCGTTGATTACCGCTATCGCCTTTCAATGGGCGATCGTGCGAATACGGAAAAGTACTACAAGAACGATGCGGCGTGGGAAATGGCCGAAGATTTGCTGCGCAAACACTTGCAAACACGCGGCTCTGATTTTGAGGAAGCAAAAGATGAAGCCGCATTCTATGGCCCGAAAATTGATATTCAGATGAAAAATGTGAACGGAAAAGAAGACACTGCGTTCACTGTTCAATACGACTTCTGCATGCCGGATCGGTTTGACCTTACGTATGCGGCTGCCGACGGGACGAAGAAGCGCGCGCTTGTCGTTCACCGCTCATCGATCGGCGCAATCGGTCGCATCATGGCGTTCCTCATCGAGAAATATGCGGGCGCCTTCCCGGTCTGGCTTTCACCGGTGCAAGTAAAAGTATTGCCGGTTTCTGAAAAACATATCGACTATGCCAAAGAAATTGAAAAACAATTGATGGAACAGCACGTTCGCGTCGAGACTGATGATTCAAATGAATCACTCGGAAAAAAAGTACGCAATGCGAAAGTCGAAAAAGTTCCGTATGTACTCGTCGTTGGTGACGCGGAAATGGATGCTCAAACGGTGGCTGTAGAGAGCCGTGAAAAAGGCAAGCTGGGCGTACAGCCGGTTGCCGAATTTGTAAAGACTCTTCTCACAGAAATAAAGAATCGTGAGTAATTCGCTGAAAAGCCGTCGGCACCATAGGTGCCGACGGCTTTTCCCGTTTTCTATCGCACGATTGATCGGACTATTCTGATCTGATTGCGTGCCGCCTGCGCGACTTCTCGTGAGAGCGAGGCGAACTGCCATCCGCGGTAGTACACAATGAGATACGCACCCGCGAGCGCGACCACGATCATGCCGAGCCAGTAGAGCATGTTGCCCACAGGACCGTAATCGAATCCGGTGTACGGCGTTTGCGCGAGCTTTACATACTGGTACGTCGGCGTTGTATACGTTACGACCGGAGTTGCGTAGCTATTGTACAGAGGGTACGCATATGAGTCGTACGAGTAGCTGTTGTTGTAGCCGTTGTTATATCCGTAATTATAGTTGTTGTAGTACTGCGTCGCGTAGTACGGATTGTTCGTGCTGCACGTCGCCGTCCCGCCGGGGCCGTACACCGTAAGCGTGTAGGTGTTGTTGTACGGATAGTAGACGGCTTGTGCGCCATTCACGCCAACCGATCCGATGCCGGAAATATATCCGCTCGTTGCGTAGGAAGACGACCACGCCAGTGTCACATATCGATCGTAGCCGTAGGAACCACTTGAATTCGTAACCGTGATCGAACAATTCGGTCGGTAGTTGTAATTATAGTTGTAACCGTTGTAGCGGTAGCTGTTGTCGGAATAGTTGTAGTACGGATACAGAGAGGAATTATTGTAGCTGTTGTAATTATTGTAACTATTATTCAAACTTGCGTTGTAGTTATAATCGTAACTGTTGTTGTACTGGTTGTAATACGAGTTATCGTAGTAACCTCCTGCAAATACAAATGCGCTGGTAAAGAGCACGACCAGAGTCGCGCCGGCAAGGACTTGGAGTCCGCGATGAAGAGTACGGGTCATATGGTTAATAGTCTTAACTGCTAACCGTGCTTCCCCCGTTAAACACGAGTACTCCTATCATACCGCAAAGGCGCGCCCCGCACGGGCGCGCCTTTCATACCTGTGGATTGCTCTTTACAGTCGCGACTCGCGACGCATCAGGCTGTAGATAGGTGCCGCGGCTACTGCTACGACATTCTCAAACGCCTTGTATTGCAAGCGGAGAGTATCTGCAATGTGTCCCTTCGCGAATCCGTCCAATCGCACATTCGCAAAGGCCATCCGTCGTCCACCCATCATCGGTACGTAGTAGATCGCAAGGTATGCCGCGCTCATCGCGAGCAACATGAAGGTAATCCAGTACATCGCATTTCCGACCGGTCCGAAATCAAAGCCGGTGTACGGGATTTGCGCGAGTGCCACAAACGGCGCTCCGGGATTGCTGATGAATGTCGGCGGTGGCAAGTACGGCGTGTGAGTTACGCAAGTCGCGGTTCCACCCTGACCATATACCGTCATCGTGTAGGGTGCGCCCGGTTCAAACACGACTTGCGAACCATTCACACTCACCGTGCCGATCGATGGCGAAATCGAGGCGCTCGTTGCATTGCTGGATGACCAGCTCAAAGTCTGCTGTTGTCCGTACCCATAGACCGACGGTGTGTTGATCGCGATCGTGCAGTACGGTTGCTGATCTTGAGACGGATAGTGCGGTGGATAGTACGGCGGATAGGTCGGCGGTGTGTAGACCGGCGGCGGGTTATACGTCGGTGGCGGCGGATTGCCGTACACATTCGTCTGACACTGCGCCCACTGACCATTCGTGCCGTAGACCGTAAGCACATATGTCATCGAACCATTTGCCGTTACCGTCTGCGAACCATTCACCGAAACCGATCCGTAATTTGAGAGCGTCGCGTGGTCGGCGTTTTGGGAGCTCCAAGACAGCGAGACATTAGTATTCGTATTCCCCCACCAGTTGTTGTGCTGCTGCGCCTGTGTGATTTGGCAGCTCGGTGCAATGGTAACCGTATGATCCACAGTCACCGTCGTCTGGCATTGCGCACTCTGCCCATTTGATCCGTACACGGTGAGTGTGTAGGTCGTTGTGCCGCTTGGATAGACCACGTTTGATCCGCTCGTCCCGACGGTTCCCATATTCGAGAGTGTTGCAGATGACGCGTTCGAAGAATTCCAGTTCAAGTTCACCGATTGGTTTTCTCCGACATGATCACGATCTGCGTGGATCGAACACGAGGGTGTTTGTGGTGGTGTAGGAGGAGGCGTCAGCTGGTTCTGGCGGTTCTTGAAGACCACCGTCGCGCACTGCTCACCCGCGAGCACATGGACGACACCGTTTGCGGGAGTGACCAAGAAATTCGTCCAACCGCTCGGCACGACTTCGTTCACGGTGTGTGTTCCCGAGCTGACGTTGTCGAATCGCGCGTGACCAGTCGAGCCGTTGAACGCCGTCTGTCCGTCATCAAGATGGAATTCAAATTGCGCGGTTGGTGTGATCAAGTCCCCGTTTTGATTGTAGGTTTCTTTTACGACGTCGATACAGCCGTGCTCATTGTAAGAGCCCTGCGCGTAATAATTCCCCTGCGAATAGTAGTTTCCTTGGGAATAATAATTTCCTTGCGAGTAGTACGCGCCTTCGGAATAGTAATTACCCTGGGAGTAATAATTGCCTTGGGAATAATAATTCGCCTGTGAATAGTACGAACCTTGCGAGTAATAGTTGCCCTGCGAATAATACGCACCTTGGTTGTAATATGAACCTTGCGAGTAGTAGTTTCCTTGAGAATAATAATTTCCTTGCGAGTAGTAATTACCCTGGGAGTAATAGTTGCCTTGAGAATAGTAACCGCCTTGTGAGTAGTATGCCCCCTGGTTGTAGTACGACGCTTGAGCATAATACGAACCCTGCGAGTAGTAACTCGCTTGTGCGTAATAAGATCCTTGTGAGTAGCCACCACTATCACCTCCGGCACAACAACCGCCAGCGTCGCCGCCTCCACCGCCGCCCGAGTCACCACCCCCACCTGAATCCCCGCCGCCGGAATCGCCGCCTCCACCAGAGTCTCCGCCACCACTGTCGCCACCGCCGCCGGAATCCCCACCTCCCGAGTCACCACCTCCCCCTGAATCTCCACCGCCAGAGTCGCCACCACCACCGGAGTCACCTTCAGCGTGGACAATACCAACACTGAAAACGCCTGCGTGAGACGTGCTCAAAATAGGAAGCGTAAAAGCAACCGAATAAATGACCGCGAGTAGTATCACTACCGCGCCCGTAACAAGACTGATATTAAAAATTTTGCTCATGACGAATTACTTCGCCGGTTTCCCTTGAGGAGGCATTCTTCCGTAGTTCGTGCGCAATGTAAAGCATTCCGCACAACACAAGACAATGCACATATTGAGTCAAGAGGAAAAGTGTTGTAGGGTGCGGCGCACAACCTCTACGGGGGTACGGTCATGCCTACTACAGAGCACACGACAAGGGAAATATACGCCTTATCGGTCGGAAAATGGTTCGACCCATTCGTCTCGGTTGCGATCATTGTCGGTCTGTATTTCGCGTTGTACAAGACTACCATTTCAAGCGTCCATCTCGTGTTATTGATCGCCCTGTGCACCAGCTTATATTTGTTCGCATCGGAGATCACGAGGGCTCCATGGACCCTGCGCGGCCGCCCGCAGCAATCAAACATCGACGTCCTCGCTCGAACCTTAACTAAATTTCTCGGTGTGCTAGTCGGGATATTGTTTTTCTTTTTCCTTATCTGGCTCTTTCCCGCATATGACGACGCAACCAAGCTGCAGTACCTCAAGGAAGCAGTCGTCCCCTTCTTCGCTTTCTTCGTCCCTGCATCTTTTGTGCTTATCCTTGCGACCGAATACATCCTTGGTGAAAAGAAAGATGGCACGTACCAATTTGGACTTCTCGCACGTCTACAACTGCGCGATATCACTTGGAAGATACTTTTTGACGGCTTTCGCGAATGGCTGCTTCGTTTCTTCTTCCTGCAGATCAATTTCTACGGCGCAGTGTGGTACGTTTCGTACCTACGAACCTACGGAAACCCCGACACAGCCGGAAGCTTTATCGAATTCATTACGCGCCTGGACTTGGCGATCTTCGGCGTGATCGTCCTCTCGATCTTGCCCGGATATATTTTTGCTTCGCGGCTTATTGGCACCGAATTAAAAAAGGTTGACCGCACCTGGTTTGGCTGGGTTATCAACCTGTCATGCTACCCACCCGTAAATGCGGCAATCTTCGGTAGTTGGGTCCGGTACATGCCCGCATCTGAAGTATCTGCGACCTACCACGGACTACCGTCGTGGGCTTACCACACGCTCTCGCACCCGGCGATTTTGTATGTCGTAGCCTTCTTGGTCATCTTCTTCGCGCTTATACACTTGTGGGGGGAAGCGATCGTCGGCATTCGCGCCGCCAACATATCATCGCGCGGCATTCTTACGACAGGCCCTTTTGCATTCACGAGGCACCCGATCTATGTATCAAAATGCTTTCAATGGGCATGTCTGTATTTCCCATTCTTGAATGCGATCGGTGTTTTAAACTCGATCCAATCAGGCTTTTTGTTTCTCTTGGTATGCGCGATTTATACCGGACGAGCACTGGGTGAAGAAAGACTACTTGCTACCGACGAAAAGTACGTGCGGTATGCGCTCTATATGGATGCTAGAAGCATGTTCGCGTTTGTAGGACGCATCTTCCCCATCATGACATTCCGCTGGCGCTACGAGTATTGGAAGACGAATAACCAGCTTATATAAAAGGGCGCTGCTAGATGCAGCGCCCCTTAACGAACCTATCTGTCGAGCATCAGTCGTCCTTGTGACCGAACCGGAAGACGGTCCATTCATTCGTATCCTTGCTGAGATGCCCCATCTTGGGGAAGCCGCGCGGCCTGCACACTCGACCACACTGCGTGTCAAAACGCTCCGTCCTGTGGCGATGGTCCTTGGAGTCCGCCCACCAACGCTTCGAGTGGCTCAACTCCCACGCACGTTCCGACAAACACGCCTGCACGCATATGTCGTCGTCAGATCGCGTCTTCTCAGAGACTTTCTCAGCCCTCGCCGGCGGCGGAGCCTCCGACTTTGCAGGCGGCGCCTCGGACGGACACGGGATTTCAACCGGTTCGTACTTGACGCACATCCCTTTCTTCGCACCATTCGCGAACACCACGGAACTGCTCACAGCGAGCACGGCGCAGGCGATCAAAGTATGCTTCAGCATCGTCTTTCTCCTTGCTTCTAGCACCGGTACTTGCCTCCTCTCCGGAGGGCTGGCACGACCCTACATAAACTCTAGCGGTCTGTCAATGCAAACACCGCGCCGCCCTTTTCAGGGCGGCGCAGTGTTGTTTTCACCTTGGAGTCTGGGCGGCGGCACTTCTACACTTAGTTTGCGCGCATCAACTTCGCCTGTCCGCGCAGATATACTGCGAGATACGAAAGCGCGATGATGAAGCTTGCAAGAACCGTCCAGTAGATCACAGTGCCGAGGGTGCCGAAATCAAAACCCGTGTACGGGATTTGCGAGATCGGCACATACGGATATTGGTTCCAACCATTTTGATAGTTCTGGTTGTACTGGTTGTATGGATACTGTCCGTAGTTCCCATTGTAGGTACCGTAATTCCCTACTGTCGAGCACGTGGAGACGGTATACGAATTCGCAACCGTCATCGTGTACGAAGGCGCAAGTGACGAGACCGTGACCACCATGGCGCCGTTTTGTCCGACGCTGCCGATGCCGGAAATCGAGGCACGTTCGGCATTCTGCGATGTCCACGTGAGCGTCACCGAGCGATCATAGCCATACTGACCTTGGTTGTAATTGCTCACCGTGATCGAGCAGGTAGGAACGCCATAGTAATGCGTATACGGATCGATCGAGTAGTCGTACGCGAACGCGGCGACTGGGATGAGCGAGAAAGCGAGTGAGAGTCCGACGAGTGTGCGTGAGATTGTGTTCATAGATGTATTCTTGGGAGAATTAATCGCGCGAGATCACAATCTTTGGCATCGAGCCGTCTTTTGAGGCAATGATCGCCATCGTGTCCAATGTACCGCGACGAATCGTCTCGACAATCGGAGCAACTTTTGATGCGACGATTGACGCTGCGGTTTCTTTTTCGACGAGGATCGGAGCTTTCGGAGCGACGACTGGCGCGTATGCGCGAGCTGTGCGCTTCGGGAGCATTGCGCCTGCAAAGGCGAAAGTGCCACCAAATGCCGTGCGAGGGATGAAGTAGATGGCGAGGTATGCCGCTGCTACCGCGAAGCTTGCAAGAAGAGACCAGTAGATCGCGTTACCGACAGTACCGAAGTCAAAGCCTGTGTACGGAATCTGGGTAAGAGATACGTACGGAGCTTGTGCGTTTACCGTCGTCTGGCACTGCGCGCTTTGACCATTTTGACCATAGACCGTGAGAACATAGGTTGCTGAATTCGTCGGCCAGACCGTCTTCGAACCATTGACCGAAACCGATCCAACGTTCGAGAGATATGCCGAAGTTGCGTTCTGTGAAGTCCACGAGAGGTACGCAGCCGTCACGCCTGATCCTGAAGCTTGCGCTTGGTAGATCGAGCACGAAGGATTCTGGTACGTTGGGTAGTTTGGATAGTTGTAGGCAATAGGATACTGCTGCGTTGCCTGTCCAAGCGTTACAACCGTGTTGCCAGAGTTGTAGTTGTTGAAGCTACCGTTGATCGAATTGTCGACGTTCGTGTTCGTAACCGTCGTGTTGGTGATGTTCGAGACCGAACCACCTTGTACCGGTTTTGCCGGAGCATTGTACGTCGGCGTCGAGTAGTTTGGTGTCGAGTAGGTCGGATAGCTCGGTGAGCCAAACGTCATCGGGCGAACCATCGAGTAACCGCTCGCAGAATACGCTGGCATCGAAGTGTGTGCGCTTGCACCACCCGAAGAACCACTTGAGTAGCCGCTTGAGCCGTATTCGTAGCACTGACACGTGTCGTCGTAGTACGTATCGACAGGGTCGTACGAATTGTCGTAACAACCACAGGCGTCGTCGTAGCCGTAACCATTGTCACAACCACAGTCGTTGGTGTAGCCGCTACAATCAAGATCGCAGCCGTTGCCGTAGTCGCCTGACCATTGGTCACAACCACAGTCTCCGGACCATTGACCCATATCCCCTGACCACGTACCAGTGTCGCCAGACCATTGATCGCATCCGCAATCACCTGACCAGCTACCGAGATCACCTGACCAACCGCCGAGGTCACCAGACCATTCCTCTTGGGCGAATGCATGCGAAGGAATCGCTGCGATCGAAAAGACAAACGCAAAAACGACCACCATCGCAAGAACTGAGCCCGTTGCAAACAATTTATAAGATTTCATATCTATATTTTTCTTTAATAATGCTAATAAGGATGCTGTATATGTCTGTTGGGATGATAGCACGATATATTTGCTGTGTCAAGTATAAAAAGTTGGAGGGGCGGCACCGTCAAGTGCCGCCCCATCCGCTCACCTGGAGACCCTATGCCATTCGCACGTACCCCGAGTGGGGTGACGGTCTGGATACCAGCCGCTGCCCGGAGGCCTCGGACCAGAATTGCCTGCGTGACAGGCAGCAACGGGCGTCGACGTCGTCGTCACAGCTCTGTTTGTAGTTGCGAAGATGAGGATCGTAAAGAACCCCACTATCGCCAGAGCCATGAAAAAGACACCTAGCGCGAAACCCATACCATCAGCGACTGGTGAACTCTTAGGGGCCGTATCTGTCACGGGCTTTCTCCCATCTAGAGGAAAACATGAGCGGGTCGGAGAACCGACTATGTATAGTATAGCATGCCGTTACTCAATGTCAAGATGCGGACGGCTTCGCCGTCAGATGCTTGTTTTAAGCCATTTT
>JAHFMV010000006.1 GCA_023267655.1 Candidatus Kaiserbacteria bacterium | reverse complement strand
TGACCGACTGGCTCATCGAGTACACCTTCGTTCGTCCGCATCAATCACTTGGCTACCTCACGCCATGGGCGTATTATCAATCTGCTGCCAGAGTGTCACCGATGTGGTCGTCTCGTACAGGGACTTGTTTTTTGGCTCTCGACAGGGTATAGTGCCGCGGACATTCAGTGTTTCCAAACACTCGTGTTTTCTCTCGAAAGCGCGGTTCTGAGTGCCAAACTTCTCATTTCTAATCTCTAACTTCTCATTTCTTTAGCCATGAAAATCCCCGGTAGGAAAGCAAAGCTTCCTACGGGGCAGGCAAAAAAGGCAATAATCAACAAAACAATATGAAGATAAAAAAAGGAGATAATGTGGTGGTAATAGCAGGCAAGAACCGTGGGACAACGGGGAAGGTTGAGCTCGTGCTCACCAAAAAGAACATGGTAATCATCGACGGCGTCAATGTCGTCAAAAAGCACCGAAAGGCCAATCAGCAGAGCCGCGCAGGACAGATCGTCGAGAAATCGATGCCAATCCATATCTCCAATGTCATGATTGCGGATCCAAAGGGCGGTACGCCGACACGCATCCGCGTCGAACGCTCGAAAGATGGCGGACGTCAGCGTGTAGCGGTTAAGAGCAAGGCAGAGATAGCATAATTTTCAATTTACAATTATCAATTTACATTGAATTTTCAATTTAAAAATTTTCAAACATTGAATCATTGATTGAAAATTGCAAAATTGAGAATTGAAAATTATTTATGGCACACACAACCGCACAAAAGCATAAAGATACGTTCGCAGTGATGAAGGCAGACTTCAACTATACGTCTCCCATGCAAGCTCCGCGCGTCACGAAAATAGTCGTCTCGACCGGCGTCGGCTCGGTGAGCGACAAAAAGAAGCGTGAACTGATCCTCGATCGCATGACGAAGATCACCGGTCAAAAGCCGAGTGCTCGCACGACCCGCAAATCAATCTCGACCTTCAAGACCCGCGTCGGCGATCTCTCCGGCCACATGGTCACGCTGCGCGGCGCGCGCATGCAGTCCTTCCTCGACAAGCTCATCAACATCGTCTTCCCGCGCGTTCGCGACTTCCGCGGCGTCTCGCCAAAATCAATCGATGAAATGGGCAACATCTCGATCGGATTCAAAGAGCACACGGTTTTCCCAGAAACCGCCGACGAAGAAGCAAAAGACCTCTTCGGCCTCGCGGTCACGATCACGACAACTGCAAAGAACAAAAAGGAAGCAGAAGCATTCCTGCGCCACATCGGCTTGCCGTTGCAGGAAGCGAAGTAATCAGGATCTCAGCGGTTTCGCCGAAAACGTAATTTCGCCGCGTTTAACGTATTCTCGCAATTTTCCGTTCATTACATCTGAGAAAGTTATACCCAGTCTTTTAACTTTCTTTAATGCTGCCGCCTTGAGCTTCTTGCTCGTCTTGAATCTCACAATCACTTCCATATATATTACAGTGTAAGTTCGAATGAACATTCGTCAAGCTCCCAAAGCGTTCTTATGCGGCATTAGTGAAAACAATGTTTGATTTCTTCCGGAAATTCTCTGAACCCGAATACGACTTCAGGAATCCTGCCACCATCAGGCCACGTGATTTTATTGCCCGAAAAATCCACTGCATAGCCGCCTTGCATTGTCTCAATCATTGCGCCGATAAGCACATCGCGAATTTGTGGGCGTACGAAAAGAGCCGCTTTATACTCGCCAGAGATACAGCCAAGCAATGCATCTGGCCATTTCACGATGCCGTGGATATCGCGAACTATCTCAAACTCATGCGAAAGTTTTTCGATTGCGCCTTCCGGCACGCGGTTATTAAAATACAGTTTCGTCGACTCCATGTTAGACGCAGAGGTCATCGGTTCGCGGCGGGCAATCGCTCCGTTCTCACAAGTGCAGATGTATGATTTTCGATCAATATCAAGTAGATATAGTTTTTCTGGCACTGGAGAGTACATAAATGCAAACAGAATCTTCCCATCGCTAACGAGTGCAACATTTACGAACCAATCGCTCCCTCCTTCGAAATATTCGAGCGTTCCATCAACCGGGTCGATGACGACGGTCATCGGCGCGGACTCGTTGTGCAGCGCCGCCTTAAGTGGCGTGTCTTCTTCAGCATCAATGCGAAAAGAAAGCCCCATGCTCTGTATTGTCGAAAGAAGCATTTCCTGCACATGCTCATCAATCACTGTTTTCGCCCGATCACGACGCTGTATGAATTCAGGATCTGCATCAGTTGTCAGTTCGTGTTCCTTTTCCACGTTCTGAACTGTTCCTTGTGACTCCCGCGCATATTTCCCGGCTGCAAACGCAGCTTTCATCATCTCATCGGCAAACCGGTGTAGTTCGGAGTTCATAGTAAATGTATTCAATGAAGTGCTTGCTCGGCTATTTTTCTGAGATGCCAAACGTATACTCCCGCCCGGTATAAGGCCAATCAAATACTCTGTCTATTTTGACTGCTGGCATCGCATCGACCTTTTGCAAAGTAACAACAAAGGTTCGACCACCTGTCATCACCGTATTGCTTAACAGGTTGCGATTAAATTCATATTTACCGAAGTAAGAAGTATATGACACCTCCGGGCTTGCTGGGGTCGAAGTGCCACGGTCCATAATTGGAATCGAGTTGAGTAGAAGCGTAACTGAGTTGAATGTGTCCGAGAAATAGCTTAAAGGATCCTCCTCCAAGCGTAATGTGCCCGCTCCATCTAGAGTGATAATATTGTTGCCTCCCGATAGTGAACTCGAAACAACGGCTTTGTCTGTGTACCGACGCGAAAAAACGTTTTGTGGTGGTGGGGTCGGTTGAACGACAGCTGCTGGATAGTTATTGGTGACGGTTGTTATCGGTGCGCGATTATCCCTTCCTATACCAACACCAGTATCCTTTGCCTCAATGTTTGTAGAAGCGAGAGTTTGCGGGGGAGCTGAGTGGGGCAGGAAGTAAGAATTGATACCTAGCATTTGCGACGCGATTTGCAATACTGTTAGAACTCCCATCAGAATCGTCATATGAAGAAGAGTATACTCTCGGGGTTAAACTTGCTACTCTTGGAATTTGACTCCCAACCCCACTTCAGGTAGTATGCGCAGGCCTCGTAGGGGGCCTGTTTTTTAGCAAGTCCGCAGCCGAACAGCTGGGGATACTGCGAGAATCTAGGCCACGGACCGGGACTCCATAATCCAATGCCGAAAGGCGGGATGCAGGGTCTCGAATCTCTCCTTTTAGGCGCCAAAAACCAATCGTCATGGCCAAGAAATCAATGATAATTAAGGCAAATCGAACGCCTAAATTCTCGTCCCGCACCGTGCGACGCTGTTTTAAGTGTGGCCGCCCACGCGGATTTATGCGCGATTTCAACTTGTGCCGTATCTGTTTCCGCGAAGAAGCATTAGAGGGAAATATCCCGGGCGTCAAAAAGTCCAGTTGGTAAATTCGAAATCAGAAGCACGAAATCCTAAACAAATCACAACTATGAAATCTCAAATCACAAACGAATTCCTGAATCCCATTTCGAATTTCGGATTTAGTACTTCGAATTTTTCTAATATATGGTAACCGATCCTGTAGGAGACTTGATCATCCGCCTCACGAATGCGGGTGCCGTAAAGAAAGCAACCGTATCGGTGCCATTTTCGACGTTCAAAGTTGCGATCGTTGAGAAGCTCAAGGAAGAAGGCTGGGTTCTCCATGTCGAAAAGAAAGGCAAGAAGGTCAAGAAGACCATCGATGTCACTCTTAAATACGACGAGAACGGCAAGCATTTTATCCAAGGCGTAAAGCGCGTCTCGAAGCCGGGTCGCCGCATCTATCGTGGATTCGAAGACATCATTCCGGTTAAATACGGTTTCGGCGCACTCATCCTCTCAACTCCAAAAGGCATCAAGACCGATAAGGAAGCAAAGAAAGAGAAGGTCGGTGGAGAAGCGCTCTTTCAGATATGGTAAAGAATTTACAATTTTTAATTTTGCAATGAATGCTTCAAGCATCAATTTTCAAACATTGAATCATTGGAAATTGATTGAAAATTGCAAAATTGAAAATTAAAAATTTATGTCTAGAATTGGAAAACTTCAAATACAAATTCCTGCGGGCACCGAAGTCCACGTCGCAACGGACGCGGTCACGGTGAAAGGAAAGGGGGGCACGCTCGTAAAGCCACTCCACCCAGCCGTTAAAGTCGTTGTTGAAAACGGCGCCGTTTCCGTCAATCCTGCAAACAGCTCGCGCCTCGCGAAGGCGCTCTGGGGCACGTATGCCGCGCATGTGAAGAACATGATCGCAGGCGTCAACACACCGTTCGTTAAGAAACTCCAAGTGGAAGGTATTGGCTTCAAAGCAGAAGTCGCCGGCAAAAACCTCAAACTCGCGCTCGGATTTTCACATCCCGTTCTCGTACCAATTCCTGATGGCGTCACGGCGGCGGTTGAGAAAAACATCATCACGGTTTCGAGCGCGAACAAAGAAGCTGTCGGACAGTTCGCTGCATCGGTACGTGAATTGAAGAAGCCGGAGCCGTACAAAGGCAAGGGCATCCGTTACGAAGGCGAAGTTATCATCCGCAAGCAGGGTAAGAAAGCCGCAGCAGCAGCGTAAATAGGAAATAGCCACTCGCGACTAGCCACTAGGAAAATTCAAAAATATGACAAACCTTAGCAAAACAGAACAACGAGAACGACGTCACCGCCGCGTCCGCGCAAAAGTTGCGGGCACCGAAGAGCGCCCACGACTCTCGATTTTCAAATCAAACACCCGCATCGTGGCGCAGCTCATCAACGATGAGAAAGGTCTCACGATCGCAGCTGTCAGCTCGGCCGCAGAAAAAGGAAAGACACCGCGCGAGAAGGCAGAAGCTGCTGCAGCGTCACTTGCGAAACAAGCTGGTGCGAAAGGCGTAAAAAAGGTAGTCTTCGATCGCGGCGGCTATCAATACCTCGGAACCATTAAAGCGTTTGCGGATGCCGCGCGCGCAGCAGGACTCGAATTTTAAACATATGGCTGACAACACCACACCAGCAGAAGTAATCGTCGACGCTCCCGTACAGGCGAGTGTTGTTGCGCCGGTTGCACCACGCAGTTTTCCACCACGCGGCGGTGATCGTCGTGGCGGCGGAGACCGTCGCGGACCTCGTGGCCCGCGCCGCGATCGCGGAGGCGACGAACGCCGCAGTGAATTTGCACAAAAAATGCTCGGCATCCGCCGTGTCGCCCGCGTTATGGCCGGTGGCCGTCGTTTCAACTTTTCTGTCTGTATCGTGATCGGCGACAAAAAAGGCCGCGTCGGCGTCGGATTGGGCAAGGCCAACGACACCGCGCTCGCGATCGACAAGGCAACACGTCATGCCAAGAAAAACATGATCACGCTCGACCTCACGAAGACGAATTCCATCAAGCACAACATCAGCTCGAAGTACTGCGCATCAGTCATCGAAATCCGCCCGTCGCCGGGTCGCGGTCTTGTTGCTGGTTCTGCGGTGCGAACCGTTCTCGAACTCGCTGGCATCACCGACGTGACCGCCAAAGTCCTCTCTCGCTCACATAATCCGATCAACAACGCACGCGCTGCAATGGATGCACTGCAGGCGATTGCAAAGAAATAATCATATGGCCGACCTTAACACCATTTCACGACCACGAAGCCTGAAGCGCGCATACCGCCGTGTTGGCCGCGGACAGTCTTCAACACGCGGAAAACAGAGCGGCCGTGGCGGTAAAGGCCAGACCGCACGCGCCGGTCACAAAGTCCGTCCGGCACTCCGCGACATCATCAAGAAAATCCCGAAGCGTCGTGGCTACGGCAAGAACCGCGGACGCACCGTCTGGGCGCTCAAGCCGCGACCGATTACCGTCACGCTTGAACAGATCGAGGCGACCTTTGAAGCGGGTGCAGAAATTACCCCAAAGGCAATCGTCGAGAGCGGTATCCTCGCCTACAAAAAGAAGCACACGCCAATGGTGAAAATCGTCGGCTCCGAAGGACTCACAAAAAAGATTACGCTGAAAGGAGTCTCTATTTCTGCTGGTGCTAGGATGGCCGTTGAGAAAGCAGGCGGCACTATCAGTTAATTTTCAATTTACAATTCTCAATTTCCAATCAATGAATTAATTTTCAAACATTGGAACATTGGAAATTCATTGAAAATTGCAAATTTAAAATTGAAAATTCAAATACTATGTGGGACGCATTTGTAAGAAAAGTAAAAATTGTCCTCGAAGATACGACGCTCCGCAAGCGCGTGCTCTTTACGCTCGGCGCGCTCGTCGTCTTCCGTCTCCTTGCGGCGATTCCGATTCCGTCGGTCAACGCACAAGGTCTCGAAGCATTTTTAAATAACAACCAGTTCTTTGGCCTCCTCAACGTCTTTAGCGGCGGCGGATTCTCAAATCTCTCGATCGTGATGCTCGGCGTGGGGCCGTACATCACCGCCTCGATCGTCATGCAACTCCTCACCGTCCTTGTCCCAAAATTGAAAGAGATCTATCAGGAAGAAGGGGACGCCGGCCGCGCGCGCTTTACGCAGTACTCGCGCTACCTCACGCTCCCGCTCGCGCTCTTGCAAGGCTTCGCGTTCCTGCTTCTCTTGCAGCAAAACGGTGCGATCCCGCCGGTGACGCTGCAAGTCGCGATCATCAACACCGTCGTCATCGCCGCGGGCTCGATGCTCCTCATGTGGCTCGGAGAACTCATCACGGAATTCGGCGTGGGGAACGGCGTCTCACTCATCATCTTTGCCGGCATCATTTCGCGCATCCCGACGGACATCGCGCAGTTGTTCTTCTCGTTTGATATTTCGCAGATTCCGGCGTACATCGGTTTTGCCGCCGTCGCGGTTGTTATCGTCGCCGCGGTGGTGTTCATTACCGAAGCCGAACGCCCGATTCCCGTCACCTATGCGCGCCGCGTTCGCGGCATGAAAGTGATGGGCGGCGTTTCCACGTACTTGCCGCTGCGCCTCAATCAGGCGGGCGTCATGCCGATTATCTTCGGCCTTTCGATCCTTCTTTTCCCGCAGATGATTGCGACCTTCCTCGCGCGCTCGTCAGTCGCGTGGCTCGCACATGGCGCAAATGCGGTTGTGGTAGCGCTCAATAACCAAGCGATCCACGGCACGCTCTACTTCCTCCTCGTCTTCGTCTTTACGTTCTTCTACACAGCGATCACGTTTGAACCGCACCAAATCGCCAAGAACCTCCAGAAAAACGGCGCATTCATCCCCGGCGTCCGCCCAGGCACGACGACCGCCGAATACCTCGGCAACATCATCACGCGCATCACACTCGTCGGCGCGCTCTTCCTCGCCTCACTCGCCGTCCTCCCGAGCATTCTCACCGCGGCAACCGGCCTCACCGCAATCACCATCGGCGGCACCGCGCTTCTCATCGTTGTCTCCGTCGTGCTTGATGTCGTGAAGAAGATCGACGCGCAGACCTCTATTCGCGAGTACTAAATATAAGTTGACGTGATAAAAAAGGCCGGCTCTTTGCCGACCTTTTTCATGCTAGGATATCGCTCATGAATAAACAGGTTGTCGTGATTGCAGGACCGTCGGGTAGCGGCAAAGACTCCGTTGTACGCGGAATCATTGCCAGCCACTCCAACTGCACACTCTTGGTGACCGCGACAACCCGCCTCATGCGCCCTGGGGAGGAAGAAGGCGTCAATTACTACTATTATTCGGTGGAACGATTTGACCAAGAAATGGCTGCAGGGAATATTCTCGAACACCGCTACGTGCCGCACCTCGATACTCATTACGGTATCTATAAACCGGATCTCGACAAGCGCTTGAAGGAGGGGAAGACGGTTTTCGCCGTTGTCGATGTGATCGGCGCGCGGTTTTTAAAACAAAACTATAACGCGACGACGATTTTTATCATGCCAGAGTCGATAGAACAGTTCCGTGGCCGCTTGAAAGCACGCAACCCGGAATGGAGCGAGAAGGAATTTGAAACCCGCATGCGTATCAGTGAAGAAGAAATCAAGATGCATTCTCCCGAGTACGATTACCGCGTGATAAATGCCGACGGCAGTCTGCCGGAGACCATCCAGAAAGTAGTGGAAATTTTGCAGAAAGAAGGGTATTCTCTCTAGACATGAAGCCAATTTCAGTCTTATTTTTCGGCTCACAGGGCGCTGGCAAAGGCACGCAGGTCAAGATGCTGATGGACTATTTGCAGTCCAAATCCGACCGCGCCATCATACGTTTGGATATGGGGCAGGAGCTGCGTAATTTGCGCGACACCGGAACCTACGCAGGAAAACTGACGGGTGAAATCATTGACGCGGGACTCCGTATTTATGATTTCATGGCGATCTACTTGCAGACCAAAAAAGTTATCGACACTTTCACCGGCGAACAACATGTTATTGCTGACGGCCTTGCGCGCGGCGCAGATCAAACGCGTGCGTTTGATGACATGATGTCGAAATTCTATAAGGACGGATTCGTCGTTATCAACCTTGTGATCAATGACGACACCGCCGTGAAGCGCCTTCTTGCGCGTGGCCGCAACGATGATACGGAAGAAGCAATCCGTACGCGTCTCGCATGGACGAAGACTGACGTGATGCCGCAACTCGAACTTTTGAAAGAACGTGGCCGACAAATTATCGAAATTGATGGCGAACCCGACGTTAATACTATCCACAAAGAGATTCTCGTAAAATTAGGACTTAGCTAGATTGTGCAAGCCAAGCCTGCACATAAAACTTCATGATTGCCCGAACACAGGAAGAGATTGAGATTTTACGTGAAGGCGGACGTCGGCTTGCGACGTATTTAAATGAACTGAAGGGTATGCTAAAGCCGGGAATTACTGCGCGCGAGCTGGAAGCTCGCGCGCTTGAACTTGTTGCCTCGGGTGGGGATACACCAGCATTCAAGGGATATAAATATGCAAAAGAGAAAGAGCCAATGCCGTCAGCATTGAGTTTATCCATTAACGATACGATTGTGCACAATCCCGCCGGACAAAGCGGCGATGTGGTTCAGGATGGCGATATTGTGTCACTTGATTTCGGGCTTATACACAAAGGCTTTTACACTGACCATGCTGTTACTGTTATTGCAGGAACTAAACGTGATCCTGAAGACGTGAAAATGATGGATGCCGCCTACGAAGCGCTTGCGGCGGGCATTGCTGAAGCACGCATAGGTAATACTGTCGGAGATATTGGGTATGCGGTGGAGAAAATTGCACGAAAAAACGGCCTCGGCTATCCGAAGAATCTCTCTGGTCACGGCGTAGGAAAAGAAGTACATGAAGAGCCACACGTGCCAAACTTCGGTGCCCCAGGAACCGGCGAGAAAATCGTCGAAGGACTGGTGATAGCGATCGAGCCGATGTTTGCGCGCGGCTCCGGAGATTTAAAAGTCGATAGCGGTCGTACTGGACATGCCTACCGCACCACAGACAAGTCCCGCACCGCGCATGTCGAGCATACGATTATCGTCACCAAAGATGGTCCGGAAATCCTGACGAAAGTTTAAGCGGTATACTTATCGCATGCGAAAGCATGCGCATATCACACATCATGGTCATCGCAAGATGATGCTTTCACGGTGGGAGCATATACTCATCCACGTTGCGCTGCCGACATTGATCGTCGTCCTTTCCGCATATGCAATAGGGGAATATGCGCAGCGCTCGTACCCGCAGATTTCCTTTAATGAATTTGCTGTCGCGATCATCGCGTCTATCCTGCGTATCAGCGTCGCGTTTGCAGTCTCGCTCGTCCTCGGCGTCGCGCTTGCGATCCTCACGCTCTCCAGCCGGCTTGTCGAGCGAATCACGCTCCCAATTTGGGACGTCCTCGAGTCGTTTCCTATACTCGCGTTCTTTCCCGCCATTCTCGCTATTTTCATCGGCTCACGCGGCTACTCGCTCGCCGCCATCTGCGTCATGGCGCTCGCGATGATCGGCAACATTCTTTTTTCTGCAGTCGGCGGTCTACGAGTGATCCCCGAAGAAGTCCGCTCGGTTGGCACTGTCTTTGGCCTTACCTATCTGCAAAAGTTGAAGCACATCATCTTGCCCGCGCTTGTCCCAAGCGTCGTTACCGGATCGCTTCTCGCGTGGGCGGAAGGCTGGAACATGCTCATCGTCGTCGAAGTGATTCACACGTATATTCCGAACACAACGATCGCGAATGATCTCTATGGTATCGGCTCGATCTTGGTGCACGCATCATCAAGCGGCAACACGCGCGCTTTTGCCGCCGCAGTCGCGATCATGGTTGCGGTGATTGTCGGTATGAACATTGCGATTTGGCAGCCGCTGTTGCGCTACAGTGAGAGGTTTAAATTCGAATAACAGCCATGGAATCCGTACTCGAACTAAAAGACGTCTCGTATGCCTATCCCGGCCATAATGCGCCGGCAATTGAAGCTCTGTCAGTTGGATTTCCCGCACATTCGTTTACGGCGATCGTCGGACCTTCCGGCGGCGGCAAATCCACCGTCTTGAAATTACTTGCGGGACTTATCCCGCCGCAAACGGGGGAGATGCACACCGACGGTCGCATTTCAATGGTGTTCCAATCGGGCGCACTGCTCCCATGGAAAACCGCCGAGGAAAACGTCGCACTCGGTCTCATGAACGCCGGATTTTCCGAACACGAACAGTTTGCAAAGGCGCGTGCCGCGCTCGGCGAAGTTGGCATGGCGCAATTCGCGCGAGAACTTCCGCGCGATCTCTCCGGCGGTCAGCGCCAGCGCGTCGGCATTGCTCGCGCGCTCGTAACCGATCCTGATATCCTCCTCATGGACGAGCCATTTTCCGCGCTCGATGTCGAAACCGCCGAGCGCCTGCACCGCGAAGTGCTTTCGCTCTGGCAGCGCCGCAGCCTCACGGTCATTTTAGTCTCGCATTCGCTCGAAGAAGCGGTGCTCCTCGCGCAGAGCGTCTTAGTGATGAAGGCGGGCTCTCTCAAAAAGTTCGTCCCGGTCACCCTCCCATATCCGCGGCATCTCGAAACGCGCACGATGCACATAGCCAACGAAATCCGTCTCCTCATCCACGAACGGGATAGGGTATAATCCCCGTTAAATCATGGCTGAAAAGATCAATACTCCAGAAGAAAGAAAACAGAAGTTAACGCTCCCAGAATGGAAAGATCGATTGGCGCAATTCGAATTGCAAGGTAAAGAAATCGATATCTACGGGGTACTGCATACTGACTACATCGGCGGCCAATATGAGAAGGAATTTGAACGCATAATCAGCGGCGCATCCGTCGTTCTGCTTGAAGCTGCCCCCAGTGCGACCGGTATGTTCAGCGACACGTCTGCTCGCGAATATGCCGCATTTTTACGCAAGACTCGTCCCGATACTATTAATATTCCCGATGCAGAGTTAATCTCGCGGATAAAGAAGCATATAGCTGAAAATGACGACGCTCGATTTTTTGCACGGCTGGAGTCCATCGCAGCAAAAGTAAATGTCCCAGTCGCCGTTTCTGATGTGTACAGCGGCGGAATGTATCTCCAAATGTTACAGATGGAGAGTCTTGATGATAGGGTGAAGGGCTTAAAGCCATATATTGCAGGGGGAGCCTTCGTTGCGATGCTTCTTGAGGCTTTCTACGAAGATCTGAAGAAAAACTCTGTCGCTAAGGAATCCGTGACTCGACGCACATTTCTACAAGGAGTAGCAGGGACAATTGCGGCAGGCGCGTCTCTTTCGTATGGAGCAGACACGTTTGAGCGAGAATCGGAGTCGCTCATTGATGATTTGTATCGTCTCGTGCCTCGACGCGTCGGTAGAACGGAAAATCCATTGGGATTTGCACGCTACAATCTCACTGATGCGCGAGATGTTATTGATGGAGAAGCGACAAAGCGTTTAGCAAAAAAGTATATGACTACACCAGGCCCGGTAGTCGAGATACTCGGAAATGCGCACACAAAATCGATTCAGCATTACGCGCAACATCAGAACGAACGAAGTGCCAGAAATCTTATGTACGAACCATACTGGCGCATTGCTCGACCGAAACTCACCATCTATCAGTCACGCGGCGGCCGATGGGAAGAACTATCGAGAGAGAGTCTATAAGAGTTAATGGTATAATTTCTCCATGCCCCCACGTTCAGGGATCGGAGAGCGCCCGCGCGCGCCTTCATCGACATTTAAATCTCCCGAAGAGGAGCTTGCCTATCTGCGCGAGCGAGTAGCTGAAAAAGAACGCGAACTCGAAGTGCCGAGCTCGCAGTTTGAACGGGATCGCATCGCAAAGCGTGAAGTCGCGGAATACGCCGCAACGCCGCAGGCGACAATCCTGCACGAAGCGGTGATCATGCCGGAGCATGAGACCGTGAGGCAGGCACTGAAGCTCGAGCCGGAAGAACATGACGCGCAAATGGACGGGCTTCTGCGGCTCGTTGCTGACAAAGGCATCCGCAATGCGCTCTCCGTCGCCGCGCGCATGAAAAATCCGCATCTTGAAGATGATTTGCATCGTGTCCTCGTGCGCTACATCGCCGAAGGTCTGCCCGAAAAGGGGATGAAGCCGCCGGAGCGAGTCGCGCGGGCGCTCCACCTCGTCCTCTTTGAAATTCATCCGCAAGCGCACGGCGAGAACGACGCCGAAAAACAAGGTCAGCAAAAACTTGAGCAGGTACTAGCCTCGTCCGAACAGCTCTACGCCGGATTCCTCACACTCATTTCAAAGCACGAAGGATTTTCGCTGGAAATTGCCGTTCCCGAGGGTACCGAAGAAGCATCGCTGTACGTCGCCGTCCCGCGCGAAAAGCAGCAGCTTGCCGAGCGCCTTATCTCATCAGTCTTCCCAAACGCTCGCATCAATGAATGCCGCGGCGATTACAATATTTTCAACTACAGCGGCGTCCATGCCGCCGCGTATGCGACTCTCGCCGAGCATCCTGCATATCCCCTCAAAACCTACGAAATGTTCGAACACGATCCGATGAACATCGTTCTCGCATCGTTTGCAAAGCTTGCCAAGCACGGCGAGGGCGCGGCGCTTCAGATCGTGGTTTCCTCCGAAGGTGAGCGATACAACCAGCATTATAAAAAAATCATCCGCTCGCTCGAAAAGGGGAAGCCGCTCTACAAAGCGCTCCATACGCCGGAAACCGTGCTGGGCGATGTCGTCCACGAAATCAAAGAATCTATTTTCAATGCGGAGTCGAAAAAAGAGCAAGAGCAAGGTCGCATGATGAAGCAAAACGACCAAGTGGCGACCGAAGAAATCGGTCGCAAAATAAAGAGCCGCATCGTCCCGACCGTGATCCGCGTCGTCGCGTCCGCGCCGGATTCTTCCCGCGCCGAAGCGCTCCTCTCCAACCTCATCACGCCATTCAACCAATTCGACGACCCGAAAGGCAACCGTCTCACGTTTAAAAAGGTTTCCAGCTGGTCGATCGCAAATTTCCTGCGCGATTTTACCTTCCGCACCTTTGATAGCGGCTACGCGATGCCGCTGGGACTCTCCGAAATCGCGACGATGGTACACCTCACCGCCGAGCGCGTGAACACCTCGCGCGAATTGAAAAAGTCGCGCGGGAAGCAAGCGCCGGCACCTGTGGACACGCCAGCAGACGGCATCACCGTCGGCATCAACAAATACGGCGCAGAGGAGACGCCGGTCAGATTCGGCACGAGCGACCGCCTGCGCCACTGTTATGTCATCGGCCAGACAGGTACCGGTAAAACGGGCATCCTGAAAAACATGATTATTCAAGATATGCACAACGGCGAAGGCGTCGCCTACATCGACCCGCACGGCACCGATATCGAAGACATTCTCGCCGCCGTGCCGCCGAATCGCTATGAAGACGTGATTTATTTCGATCCCGCGTACACAGCGCGGCCAATGGGTCTCAACATGCTCGAATACGACGAGTCGAAGCCCGAGATGAAAACATTCGTCGTCGATGAGGTCTACAACATCTTCCGCAAGCTCTACAACGATATTCCCGAAGCATTCGGCCCGATGTTTGAACAGTACTACCGTAACGCCGCGCAGCTTGTTGTCGAAGATCAGGAGTCGGGCTCCACGCTCCTCGAAATTCCGCGCGTGATGGCGGACACCGAATTCCGCAATATGAAAATCGCGAAGTGCAAAAATCCCGTCATCATCAACTTCTGGCGCAAGATTGCCGAGGCCGCGGGTGGGGAAGCATCGCTCGAAAATATCGTGCCGTATATCTCGTCAAAAATCGACGTCTTTACGGCCAATGACATCATGCGTCCCATAGTCGCGCAACAGCATTCCGCATTCGATTTCCGCGAAATCATGGACGGCAAGAAGATTTTTCTCGCCAATCTCTCGAAAGGTCGCCTCGGCGAGCGCAACGCATCACTCCTCGGTCTCGTCCTCGTTTCCAAATTCTTGCAGGCGGCATTCTCACGCGTCGACACTCGCGGCCAGTTGCCGACCTTCTATCTCTACATCGACGAATTCCAAAACTTTGCAACCGCTAGCATCTCGACCATCCTCTCCGAAGCTCGTAAATACAAGCTTTCACTCACGATCGCACACCAATTCATCGCGCAGCTCGACGAGAAAATCCGCGACGCCGTGATCGGCAACGTCGGCACGAAAATCGCGTTCCGTATCGGCACGACTGACGCCGAATTTCTCGAAAAGCAATTCAATCCGGTCTTTACGCGCCACGATCTCGAGAACCAAGCAAACCGCGACGCAGCGGTCGCCATGCTCTCAAACGGCGAGCCGGTGCGCCCGTTTACGCTCCGCACGGCCGACCTGCCGCAGTTCGATTTCTCACACATCGAATCGCTCAAGGAACTCTCATACCGCACCTACGGTCGCGATAGGGAAGAAGTCGAAGAAGAAGTCCGCGCGCGTTTCGCACCAAAACCACGACCGGCGCTGGATCCGCTCTCGCCTACCTATTGACGTTCGCGCAAACTACGGCATCGTGGTAGGATGTGGCGTATGACGAATCGGTATGTCGATCAGGTGAAAAAAGTCGTTGAAGAGTTCGATCCGATGCGGTCGAACAAGTATTTTTTGTTTGGTTCTTCGGTGAAGGGAGGGAAATTCCATGACATCGATCTCGGCGTTGTCGGCAATACATCATCGCAAAAAAGGCTCTCAGATCTTCGGGAGCGCTTCTATGATTCGCCGATTCCATACAAAGTCGATGTCGTCGACCTCGATGCAGCGGACAATGCGTTTCGCGAGCATGTCTTACAGAGCGAACCTGTATGGATAGCGTAGCAACACGGACGGCACAACGTTTCTTAAAAGCAGTAACGGCTCTCGAAAAGGCGCTTGCACTCGGCGCCTTGCCGGAAAATGCGGATCGCGATGCTGTTCTCTTGCGCTTCGAGCTTGCCGCCGAACTCATGCCGAAAGTTTTGCAACGAATCTTAAGCGAACGTGGCGCGGACGTGATGCTCCCCAAAGACACGGTACGCGCTGCATCCGCTGCGTCTCTCATCACTGGAGACGACGGAGAAACTCTGCTCGCCGTTATTGATGATAGGAACCGGATGGTTCACGACTATAGCGATGAATATGCCGCGGAACTTCTCAAGAGAGTCCGGGAAATCTATGGTGCTGTCTTACGAACGCTCGCTGATGCGGTGCAGCAGTGAAGACTTAATAACACGTGTCGCCTTGCGAAAGGGGGCATGCGTGGTAGGGTTTCTTCATTAATCGCTTTAGAGCCTTAGGCACCTAGCTATATATGTCCTCAATCTTTGGATTCGTCGTCGGACTCCTCCAATCAGCCCTCGCGCTCTTGGGTTTTGTCCAAGTCCATCCCGAATTGCCGCAAGTGCAAAAAGACCAGGCGCAAGTGGTTGCCCAGCAGGCAATTACGCAGGCGACGCAGGCGCTTGCCATGCGGAGTCAGACAACTGCGCCACAACATCAAAATAATATGGTGGGTGCAGAATTTGTGGTCGGCACAATGTACTCAAGAGATATTCCGGCTAATCAAATATCAGTCACGGTTCAATTACATAATTACACTTCAATACCGAATCTTCAGACAGGTGGGACGAATACTATCGACACCCCGCCAGCTGTTTCGTTTCGCGGACCAACTACGGCTTTCGGCAAAGGCAGTGTAGATTTTGGAGATGGTACTCGCATTTTTTCGTTCCATCCGGCAAACCCTAATTGTTCTGCACGCGGGGATGATGGCTGTGTCTCTGATTTCCTGCAAATCGCTCACAACTACGCGACAGCAGGGACTTTCACCGCAAAGCTTCTTGACGCGAACGGCAACGTCGTGAAAACAGCAACCATCATCGTTGTTGATTCAAGTACGAATGGCACGCAGTCCAGTATTTCTGTCCCCGGCATGCAGAAATACACCGACACCGATTTCGGATTTTCGTTCTGGTATCCGAGCGGATGGACGGTCAGTCAAACCACTGCACATCCAGGTGGACTCGGATATGGCGGCAACCCATTGCAGGATCCGATTCCGACCCTTCAAGTTTCTAATGGAACGAAAACTATCGTCATCGCGAAGATCGCTTCACAGTCAGGTGTTTACGATGAGTGTGGAAAATGTAGTCGCAGAACGTATTTCGATGCAAGTCTGCATCAATGGATGTATTCGGAGTGGGATAGCAATCACAATACCGTAACCAATCCCGCAAATGTGTCGATAAACACTATGGGGGGTCTGCATATTATTTCGAACACCATAATCCCACTCAGCGCACACAATTTTTTGGTAATCGGTGAGGGGTCAATCGTTGAACCTTTGGCAAGAACCATCGTCGCCACCGACCCATCCGTCGCCACGCCGGTGAGCGCCGCAGAACAAATCGCGACCATCCAAGCCGAGAAAGCTGCCTATGCGGGGCAATAAATGAGTGCTATAGTGTCGCGCATGACACACGGAGAAAAGACACTGGTCCTGATCAAGCCCGACGCCATTCAGCGCGGTCTTATCGGCGAAATTATCACGCGATTCGAGAAAGTCGGTCTCAAGTTGGTTGGAGCCAAGATGGTCGAACCCTCGAAAGACCACTACTTTCACCATTACGAGAATATTGGAAAGATGGTTTCGCGTCGCGGTCAAAAAGCGTTTGATGTGACGTTGGATATGATGCAAATGGGGCCAGTCCTTGCGCTCGTTCTCACCGGCGTTGAAGCAGTTGCCCTCGTCCGCAAGATGGTTGGTGCGACCGAACCGAAATCTGCGGTTCCCGGCACAATCCGTGGCGACTACTCACATATGAGCTTTGGACATGCCGATGCAAACGATGTCGGAATTCCGAATTTGGTTCATGCATCCGGCGATACGACCGAAGCAGCTGCAGAGATCGCGCACTGGTTTTCCGAAGCAGAACTCTTCGACGGGTACGAGACGGTTCACGAGAAATTCACACAGACACGAAAGAAATAATACGCTGTTCCCGTTTTCTAGTACGATGAGTAAAAAAGTGCCCCGCCGGTCGGCGGGGCATGAACTAATGGCAGCATTGCTATCGAAGCGGAAACTCTCGATCAATTCGCCTCGATGATAAGAAAGCATAGGGAATCAGGCATGCCATCGCAATTGCGATGCCACCAAGCGTGATTACTGTTGAGGTGCGGGCATCGAAAACCCCCAGAATAGCCCATGCGGCAAATCCGAGAGCCGCAACCCCAAGAGAAGCTTGCATCAGCCGGTACAGGAGGCGTTCTATGCGGTAGAGAATCTTCTGCATCGGAGGACTTCCTTATGGTTCGAGAAATTCCGAAGTCTCGCGGAAGCCTACCACACTTTGGTATACTAGTACCAGCGACCGGTACTTAAACCTGCTTGGTTAACTTTAGGGATTCTCATATTGCTTCGCGCCATCGGCGTGACTGCTGCGGAAACCCACCTGGACTCCAATGCCCAGGCTTGCAGTACAGGTCGCCCCAAAGAAACCCCGCACTCGAGCGGGTTTCTTTGTAGAGACTGTATGGCATCCACACGACTCTTATGGGCGCAATTGTTCACGGCACTTCTTGTCGCTATCCTCCATATCGCAGCACTGCAGTGGGATCTTTATTTCTACTATTACTGGTTCGACATGGTGACGCATACGATCGGTGGGATTTTCATCGCGCTCGCCGCAGCATCGGTGGCTGTTCATTTCGGCATGCGCATCAGTGTTCCATTTTGTATTTTCATCGCGCTCATTATCGGCCTCGGGTGGGAAGTATTTGAATACGTATTCCATATTCCGCAGACAAATTGGATCAGCTACCCTCTAGATACCGCAAAAGATATCGTGATGGATACGTTCGGCGGCACTATCGGAGCATGCATCGCACGGTATATCGCGTCGCATGATAGAATTATTGTTCAATGAAAGTCATAAAGACGATTCATCCAAATCACGTCGCGCCGCCGAAAAATTTCTGCCGCCTCCCGAATGGGTACGGCGTCGTGAAGATCGGCGTCTCTGGCGCTGCCGATACGACGTACTCCGGCCTCGATGCGTTTGAAAAAGCGAAGCAAGTAGGGCACGAAATCGCGCTCCAAGGTGGCATTATCGTGACGGGTGCGACGACCGGCTTCCCGATGTACGCGGCGATGGGAGCAAAAGACGAATGCGGATTCTCGATCGGTTTTTCTCCCGCCGCGACCGAGCACGAGCATCTCGAAGTCTACAAACTACCACTCGATTACATGGACGTCGTTGTGTACACGGGTTTCGGCTACAGCGGCCGCGATCTTCTCTTTGTGCGCTCCTGCGACGCGATGGTGATCGGCCCGGGACGTGTCGGGACTCTGAATGAATTCGCCGTCTCGTTTGAAGACCGCCGACCGATCGGCGTCCTCGAAGGCAGTTGGCAGACCGACGAATTTCTCCGCAAAGTTATTGACGCGGCACATCGCCCCGCCGAAGGCATCATTTTCGATTCCGACCCCAAAGCACTCGTCGAGCGCCTCATTGAAATGGTGGGGAAGATCAAAGAAAAAGACCTCGCGTTCAACAACCATGATGGGTGGTCTGCAACCGGAAAAAATGCCGAGACTATCCTTTAGAGCTCGTAAATATGCAGCAAGTGCTGATTGTGCCAGCCTTTCTTTTGTGTCAGCTCCATTGTTTCGATCGGTTCGCGGCGTTTGATCTGGAAGGCGCGGGAGGCGACACGCAGACCCGGGTGTGGGGTATCGGAAAAAAGTCGCTCCATCGCTTTGGGGAGCAGGTATGCGTAGACACGCGTAGCGTCACGCATGTCGGTGGTAAAGAAATTTTCCCGGCGGAACGTGGCATTTCTCGGATTTCCGGCGATTTTTTTGCGGGCGAGCGCTTGCACATACAGCACAAAATTTCGCTCGATGCCGACAAATCGTGCATCAGGATATTTTTGTGCACAGTACAAGACGAATTTTCCTTCACCTGATCCGAGGTCGTACACGACGTCGTTCGGCCGGATTTTCAACGCTTCTGCAATTTTCGGAAAATATGCGCGCGGAGTGCGAACAAAAGGCACATCGAACCCCCGCGAAATAATCAGAATGCCGAATCGTATGATAAAACCGATGAGTGCAAAAAGGAGCGCGAACTGCGCAAAAATAAGCGAACCCCAAATAGCGGCGACCAAATTCACTTGGGAAGTATACCTTGGAGACTACGCGAGCTGCTTTACGATGTGTGCAAAGGTCTCCGGATAGTCTTTCGCGAGCGCCGCGAGGGACTTCCTATCGAGCGCGATATTCTTTTTCTTGAGTGCGCCGATGAGTTTCGAGTATGAGTAGCCGAGCGGACGAGCAGCCGCATTGATGCGAAGCGCCCAGAGTTGGCGAAATTCACGCTTCTTTGCCCGGCGATGGCGGAATGCGTGGATGCCGGCGTGTTTGATCGCTTCCTTTGCGACGCGCTCTTTCGTCGAGCGGTCGAAACGATAGCCCTTGGTCTGCGCAAGGATGTACTTGCGGCGTTTATTTTTGGTTGTTCCTCGTTTTACTCGGGCCATACATTAGGTGTTAGGTTCTAGGTTTCAGGTTATAGGGAAATACACATTAAGAGTTCGGGAAAAAACGGCTCTTGTCGCTCGGACGCAAGGTCGCGTGGAAGCCCACCGATCGCGCGCGGCGCTGCTTTTCGCCGCCGCTCCGCTTCGCATTGAAGTGGTTGTGACCGGGGACACGGGCGATAATTTTCCCGTTCTTTGTAACTCGAAGTCTCTTTGAGTATGATTTGTTACTTTTCATAATTTTGAAGATTTGCCTGCCCCGTTAGATGCGTAGCTATTTAATGGGGTTGGATTTCATACGGTTTCTTCTTCCTCCACTCGCGCTTCTGCAACAGGTTTTGGTGCCTGTGATGGCTTAGAACCTGCCTTTTTTGAGGCGTCCCGCTCGAGGGCGACCGAGAGGCCTTTGGGGCTCTTCTTGATCTCGTCGGCGATTTTATACGATTCTGGGATAATAGCAAGGAAGCGCTCCAGACGCTCCTTCAGGAACTTAAAATCCATATATTTATAGCGCCCCCAGAGGAAAAGGTCGACCTTGACCCTATGGCCCTCGCGGAGCCATCCTGCGGCCTTCCCGGCCTTGATGCCCATATCGTGGTCAGAAGTGCCTATTTTGACCTGTACTTCCTTGGTTTCGGACACGCGGATCTTCGATTTCACCTCCTTATCCTTCTTGTTCTGCTCATACTTAAATTTGCCGTAATCGGTGATTTTGCACACGGGCGGGACGGCATTGGGGGAGACTTCGATAAGATCGAGTCCGGCTTCCTTTGCCTTTGCGAGCGCCTCCTCGATCTTGATGATGCCGTAATTTTCTCCGGCAGGGCCGAGGCAGCGCACTTCGGGTACGCGGATGCCCTCGTTCATGCGAACGCGGGTTTTTTCCGTTTGTGTTGTGTACTTTGTGAATCCCATTTGAAAAGTAATCCGCAGCACGTGCGGAAAGGGAAATTATAGCACAAAGTTCAGAAAGAGGGAACTCATTCGGATACTCCCGGCGACACAAGTTGCCGGTTGAATGGTCGCAGAAAGGTGAGCATGTTACTCAAGACGACTCGCACGCGCGCAAGAATTTCTCCAAAACCGGTCGCGCTTTGGAACACTGAATAGTCGGGCGTGAAATAGACAGAATTTTGCCCGAAGGTATTTTGTGTGACGACGGCGCCGGTACTTGTTGCAAACTGCGCGCTCGTCGTCGAGGTCGTGGCATCCGCGGCATTACCACGGTCGTTGGGGTTAATGACGAGCGGAATGTACGGTCCGCTTGCGGTCGCCATGCCGGTCGAGACGCCAAAGGCGAGTTCTTGTAGTTTGTCCGCGAGCGACGTGCCGGTCGCCGTGGTTTTTCCGATCCCGCCAGTGATGCTGTCGGAAACACCGGGCGCGTAGGTGCTCGGTCCGCCAGAGTCGCTCGTCCCATCCGATGATGTTGCCGTGACAGTCGGATTTATCATCGGCATCGGTGGCATAAACGCATTTGTGATAGGTTGTGCCTGCGCGAGCGGTTGCGGAGGAAGCATAGGTTGTGGCGGAAGCTGTGGCTGTTGAACTCCAAGCGCTTGCCGAATCGCACTGGCGAATTGCGACGTGGGAGATTGAGATGTTAGCCCACCACCGTTTCCAGGAGCGATGTACCCCGGCGTGGCACAATCAGATGCGTTTGTATTGGCCGGTTCCATATGCCCATCATCACCTGGTACAGGGAACGAAACACCCCCTCCCTCCCTCGCCGTCTGATGGACCCATGCGGGGAGCGTGTTAAATCCCGGTTTCTCAATATCTATTGCTCTTCCTGATTGATGTTTTGACTGTCCTGCGGGCGCGCAAGGACCATTCACTCTCCCACATCCGCCGCTGCACAAAAATTGTTGATGCTCGGTGCTACGAAATCCTGACGCAATGCAAATCGAAGGGTCTTTTTGCCGCACTTCTTGTAAAAATTTTGCGGCGCACACGGTGAATTGTGGATCAAGATGTTCCACGTCGCTTTTATACGGACCGCACTGTGCCGCTTTGCCTCCGCACCACATCGTGTTCAGAGATTCTTTTGCTTTTCCAGCGTCTTCAGTAATCCCTCCACTCGACTGACCCGGACACACTTGCGTTTTTCCTACTACAACAGAGCCCTTAGGAAACGCAGCATCTGCTTCTGCTTGTGTCGCAGGATGTGATTGTCCACCGCCTGTGCATGCGAATGACTGCGCAAAAATCTCATTTGGCATGAGTATTAGTACGGTTGCTACAAACAATAGGAAAAATAACCTCAAACCACGCAAGGACATCAGCAAAGTATACACGCTTGTCGCACGTGGATTACTAGTCAGAGTATTCAGTAGTATCAGGTGCAGGACGCGATCCGAAGGGTTTCAAATATTGCAGCATTTGCAGCAGTGTGGCTTTTATAGAGGCGAGGATGCGGACGAATGCACTTTGAGTGCCCGTATGTACCCCTTGGTTGCTCAAATCTTCTGTCGCAAATGTATTTTGTGTGATCGATCCGCCAATGCCGGCTGTTGAAGGTACATCGTCGGCTTTTTTAGTACCGGCAATAACCCCAACATCCTTCCCATTGATGACGAGCGGAACCGACGTACCGACTTGTGTCGGCGGCGTCTTTTCCGTGTCGCCGTTTGCGAGTTTTTCTAACTTGTCAGCAATTGAAGGTCCACTCGACGTATCGCTGGTATCGGACGACGTTGCGATCGGGATCGGTGTTGGCATTGGCTGATTGAAATTGTTCAGAGGGGATTGCTGTTGCGGCAGCGGTTGCGGTGGAAGCGGCGGTTGTTGTGCTGGCTGTTGTTGCACACCGAGTGCTTGGCGGATCGCGTTTGCAAAATCGCTCGTCGGGGAACCGGGAGGATTGCCCGATCCCACCGTAGCACCGGTCACACAGTCTTTTGTGTTGACCGGTTCGACATGGTGGCCTTCCGGGGCATATCGTAACCGAAGGTGAATATTGTACGGCGCATTTTTGCCGTTTGCGTCAATCCACTTTTGTTCGGGCGAATCGAATCGATCCGAAGAACAACGCCAGCCATCGCCTCCTTTTGCTTTACATGATGCGTAGATGATATCGACCGCGCACCCCTTAGGATGATTGCCGTCCGTGCCATCGCACCGGAATCCCGATTGAATGATCTCTCTTCCGCCGTACAACTTCTCCATCTCTGCGATCGCTTTAGCGAGGCCGATCTTAAACTGCGGATTTAATTTCGTAATTCTCATCGTCTGATCTCCGTTGTAACACTCCGTTCCTCGCGTCCCCGTGCCATTTCTCTCGAGGAGGAATTTTGTGGCGTCGGCGGCCTCGTCGCCTATGAAGGGATTGTTGGGATCGTAGGGCGTTTGTCCGGGATCACACGGAATCCCTGGGGATTCTGTAGCAAGTTTTGCGCAATCAGCGGCGGTCGCAGGACGATTCGCTGCATGTGCAGCGAAAGCAAAGGCAAGAATGATGACCAAACCGAGACACCCAAGGGATCGGGTAAGTGACATTCGGGTCAGTATACAACGCGTGTCGGCGTTCTTGCCCCGTTCAAGTGGAGAGGGTAGGATTGTTTCCATGACAATTGAAAAGCTTACCGAAGCGAGCGAAAGCGCGCTTGCGGATATTAACGCGGTGAACAACGAGCTCCACGAGGGGCGGGTAGGTACGTTGGCGGATTTAAATGCGTTGCTCGCGGATGAAAACGCCACTATGGTCGTTGCGAAAGACGGCGAGAAAATCATTGGACTTGCCACACTCTACATGCTCCAAAAAATCGGCAAACGCGGCGGATACATCGAAGACGTTGTCGTTGATAGTGGATATCGCGGGCAGGGTATCGGAGAAAAGCTGGTGCGCGAAGTCCTTAGTATTGCCCGCGAGAAAAAGGCGGACACTGTCTATCTTACAAGCCGGCCAATTCATGCCGCCGCACATAATCTCTACAAGAAAGTGGGATTTAATGTGAAAGAGACAACGGTATTCACCATTAAATTGTAGAAATATGTCGCGGGTCAAGCTTACTGAATACCGCGCGAAGAAAATAATCCTTGGCGATTCGTATCGTGGTATCTCTGTACGAGTGGATGAAAAAGGAAAGCTTGCCCCGTTAGAGGCCAAAGGCTCTCTAATGGGGTGGGTCGCAAAAGTGGATCAAGGCGTCAAAAAGCGTATGAAGCAAGGGTTGGTTGCGGTGGATGTTGATGCGAAGAAAGTGGCGGATGCTTTCGCCGTTTGGGCAAAAAAAGGTTTCTCGCAGTTCCTCCTTGAGCCCTTGTTTCCGCACAAGTCAGAAGAAGAACAGTATCTCTCGCTCGAGAGAGTGCGCGAGGGCGTGCGCATATTGCACGCAAAAGACGGCGGCATCGAGATCGAATCGCATCCGGAAGCTGTTACGAATCTTATTGTTGCGGGCGAGTCCGACATCGCCAAAGTGGCAAAGAAAACAGGGCTCAATGAGAAATTCCTCCGCGACCTTTTGCAGAAATTTAACGACAACTTTTTTGCGTTCCTCGAGATCAATCCGCTCGTTGTGCGCGACGACATTGCGATCCCGCTCGATGCGGCGGTTTTGGTGGATAGTGCGGGCGCTTTTTTCACAAAGAATTGGACAGACGACGACCTGGTAAAAGGAAAAGCGCAGCATGGAGCCGAGGAGGTAGTCGAAACGCTTGCAGCAACAACACCAGCGCAGCTCTCACTCAAGGTTCTCAATAAAGACGGCGCACTCTTTTTCCTTTTCTCCGGTGGCGGCGGTTCAATCGTGATCGCTGACGAAGCACAACTGCAAGGCGCAGGAGATTTGATCGGCAATTACGGCGAATATAGCGGTGGTCCGACGCGCGAAGAGACGCATTTGTACGCGCGAGAAGTTATCTCTCTCTGTCTTGCGTCAAAGGCGAAAACAAAAGCACTCGTCATCGCGGGTGGCGTCGCGAACTTTACCGATATCGCCAAAACATTTGCCGGCATCATTGATGCGCTTACGGAAAATGCCGAAGAGATGCGCAAACAGGGTATCAAGGTCTTCGTCCGTCGTGGCGGGCCGAACGAAAAAGCAGGACTCGAATTGATGCGCGAATTCCTCACGAAAGAAGAATTGCTCGGCACTATCTACGGCTCCGACACGGTCATCACCAAAGCCGTCGAAGACGCCATCAAATTCGTAAAACCATGAAGCCCTTTCTCAATCACATCATCTCGTTCGCGGACGTTCCGAATATTGATCGGTACTTGGAGCGTTACAAAAAAGCGGGATTTGTCGTGGATCAGAATACGGTTCGTCACGCACCGGGAAAGCGAAACGGTTTCGTCAATTTCGGTCCTGATTACATTGAGTTTTGCTGGGTTGAAAATCAGAGTGAGTTCAATAAAAAAGAGACTGCAAGCCACAAGTTCTTCCAACGTAATCCGAGGCCATTTGGCGTTGCATGGGAATCAAAAAACGTGGACGCATTCCACAAAAAAGCGGTCAAGCTTGGATTCAAGCTCAAGCCGACGTGGTCGAAGACAATGAAGGAGGCGAATGATTCGAATCCTTGGTGGACGTTTCAAGACATCCCTCAAAAATATCTTCCTGGCGCTTGGTCATTCATGCTTACCTATGTGCGACGCGACTGGACAAGGCCATATACAGTTAGTATCGGAAAAAATACAATTTACGGACTGACCGGAATGACATTCATCACGCAACGGCCGCAAAAACGTGCCGCGACATGGCAAAAGCTTCTCGGCGGAAAATTGGAAAAACCCACACGTCTCATTCTCGGGCCGCATTTCTTAGAGTGGTTGACGCCGGCAGAATATAGAAATGTCCACGGCGCGATTAAAAGTCCTCTGCAGAAACGCTTTACGAACATGCAAGAAATAGCACTTATCCACCTCGTTGCGAAAGATATACACAAGGCGCGAAGTATGCTGGTTCGAAATTCTTTCCGCGTTCAAGATGGTAAAAATGGTTTTTCTATCATTCCTGACAAACGCGATGGATTCGCATTTCATGTTATGCAAATGGATCCGAAAAAGTGGGCAAAGACGCGCAACAGCTATAGGAAAGTCGTTTTCAAATAATATGATCTCAATTCAAGACATACGCAAAAAAGGGCAAAAGACGCTCGTCCTCGGCAATCATCCGGGTGTTGTCCAATCCATTCTCGATTTTGATTATGCATGCGGGAAAAAAGAGCCGTCCATCCTTGCGTGCATCACCTCGAATCGCAAATCGCTCAAATTCTTCTTCGGGAAAGGCGAGGTGCTCATCCCGTGCTATCCGAATGTTGCGGCGCTCCCTAAACACCTCGTAGGAAAAGTGAATTGGATGCTCAATGTCCAGAGCGGACGCCGTGCCTTCGATTCGACCGTCGCTTTTTTTGATGCGTTTCCTGACGCATACGGAGGGCACATTTTCGCCGAGAACGTCCCGGAGAGGCACGAAACCGAACTCATCAAACGATACGGTGGCGAAAAGATAATCGCGGGTCCATCGGGCGTCGGCATTCTTGTCGGCGGGTATTTGAAAATCGGTGCGATCGGCGGCATCGGCCTCGCACAGCTCGACCAAGGCAAACTCGCAACCGCTGGTTCCGTCGCCGTCGTCTCGACTTCGGGCGGCATGACGAACGAGCTTATTACTGCGGTCGCGCAAGCGGGGAAGCGGGTCTCATTCTCGATCTCAATCGGCGGCGACCGGTTCCCAATTTCATCTCTCGGCGAAGTGCTTTCACTCGCGGAAGAAGACGCGGCGACGAAAGCAATTTGTTACTTTGGCGAGCTTGGCGGCGTTGATGAGTATGAAATCGTGGAACTCATTAAGGCAAAAAAGCTTACGAAGCCGGTCATTGCTTATATCGCCGGGGTCATCGACGAAGCATTCGACGAACACATGCAATTCGGCCACGCGAAAGCGCTCGTTGCCCACAAAGACGAAAGCGCTCGCGCAAAACGCGACGCTCTGCGCGCGGTCGATGCGATCGCGCCCGACACGTTTCCGGAATTTCTCGCAGCGCTTCGCGGTCTTTCGACGCCGGAATTCCATGATAGAGTCGTGCCTATGGACGAGCTTTCAAAACGAAAGGCAAGCATTCTCTCGACGCGGGAAGTTGTCGATATGGATGCGGTGCCGGTCTTCGTGAAGAACAAAAAGCTTGTCGCATCCGAAACCACCTTCGCACAAAAATCACTCGAAGCCATCCTCGGCAGAGAAGTGAAATCCGACGTCACTGCAGCGTTCGCGGAGGCAGTCTTCTCGCTCCTTATCGACCACGGCGGGAATGTCTCCGGCGCAGTGAATACGATGATTACGGCGCGTGCGGGGAAGGATCTTGTTTCCTCGCTCGCTGCCGGCCTCCTCACGATTGGTCCACGCTTTGGTGGTGCGGTGAACGAAGCGGCACGCGTGTGGATTGATGGTGTTGCGTCGAAAAAGGAAGCAGGACAATTTGTGGAAGAAAAGACTCGTGAAGGCAAACTTCTCCTCGGCATCGGCCACTTGAAATACCGCGTCGGCATCCCTGATCCGCGTGTCGCCGCAATAGCCGAGTTTGCAACGCTCCTCAAAAAGCATCCACACTACGATTTCGCCCGTGAAATCGAAAAAGTAACGACCGCGAAAAACGGCAATCTCATTCTGAACGTCGACGGCGTGATGGCTGCGATTTTTCTCGACATTCTCGCCGAAAAAGAAGGTTTCTCCGACACCGAACTCACTGAACTCGTCGACGCCGAATTTTTCAATGCGCTTTTTGTCATCCCGCGTTCCGTCGGCTTTATCGCACACTTTATCGAGCAAAAGAAAAACGACGAAGGCCTCTTCCGTCTGCCGGACGAGCTGCTTTTTGTGCGAAGAAAGAAACAATAGATTTTATCGGCATCTGACCGTTTCAAGCAGAGAGGGTGCCGAGAAATCATAACGTTTCCCCTTGTGTTCAATGTGAACGTGGGCGATAGCATGACTGATTGACCATATCTCGTGCGAGTCGGTTGAGAGCCAGTGGGTAAGACTTTTTTCATTTGATGGTTCGAAGGTTACTGAAAGCGATACTTCGGCGGTTTTAAATTCCATCCGGGCTCCTTTCACGATGTGTCCCTCTTCGCCGGAATATTGTTTGTCCGCCATGACTAATTTCTCTCGACGCATTGGAAAGGTATGTTCAATAGCAGTTTTTCCGTTTGTCATATACATGAACGTGTCTTCCGCGCCGAAGATGCTCCACTCTTTGCCGAGGATATGCACCCATACCCAGCCTTTTCTTTGGAATTCGTCCGTCGTGCCGTCAAATCTTCCTTGTTCATGATACGCGAGCGCCCTACCTTCTATGTTTTTGTTTCCTAACTTAAGCTTAATATTCGCATCACCACGGGGAATAAGTGCCGCATATGAGATTGGCGCTCTTTTTTGCGAGAGCAATCGCAATAGCCATGTCGGCAAGATTCCAAACGGTGAGGCCGCAAAAGAAGGCATTGATCGTTTGATATTAATTTCGCCGCCGATGTCTTCATAGTTGAGCACGATACGGTATTCACCGCCTTTCTTGGTGACTGAGACTATATTGCTAATTCCGACCCGACCCAGCGTATTCGTAAAAGTTGTACTTGGACGTATTGTCGTCCATTGTTTGATAGCGCCCAAAGGGTCTCGTAATGATACAAAGAGTATCGCGTTTGCTACCTCAGGTGAAAACATTGAAGGCCACCACTGTTGTGGAACAAATGCAACGATTAGGACTGTTCCGTCTTCGAGCACAAAATCAAAGTACCACCACTGGAATCGTGTCGTCGGGCGTGATGAGTGGAAACGTTCGATTGCATTAAGGAGCCACTGCGGCTGCAGGTATCGGTAGTTCATATCGAAAAGTATACGTCTTTTTTATGCACTTCTGTCCACACGGGGACATCGGCTCGTAATGTGCTATGCGATAATTGTCGCATGAAGAGGTTCGTACTACGGAAGGCATTCTCGTATTTGGCTAAAAGCGATTCACAATTTCCCCTTAAAGTCGTGTTTGCAAATGGATCGACCTACCAGAATCTTCCAGGGGATGCGGAGATTACCGTGCGGTTCAATACGAATTTCAGCGAATGGATGACCTTCTTCCTCAATTATATTGGGTTTATCGAGATGTACCGTCTTGGTGAGGTTGATATTGAAGGCCCGGATGGTGACAAAGAAGCTACACGTAAACTACTACGGATGAGTTATGAGATGAGGAAAAGCCCGCTCGAGAAAACGGTAAACCCCGTGGCGTGGGCGTTCAAACGATGGCAAGAATGGCGTCTTAATAATCGGAGTTATTTGCAGGAGAAGCGCAATTTATACGCACACTACAATATGCCCGCGGAGTTCTTCCACTACATGAATGGCGAGTTGTATGGGTATACAGAGGGCTATTACCAGACTGGTCACGAGACGCAGAACGAAGCACAGTTCAAAAAGTATGATTACATGTGCCGGAAGCTTCGCTTAAAACCGGGCGATAAAGTAGTAGAAGTTGGTTCTGCGTGGGGGACGATGGCACTCATGATGGCGAAAAAGTACGGCGCGCATGTCGTGAACTACGGACTTGTTGACGAACAGAACCGCATAATGATGGAACGCATCATCCATATGGGTTTACAGGATAAGATCAGGATTGAAAAGCGCGATTGCCGAGAGCTCGGTCATGAGAGAGAGCGATATGACAAATATGTCTCGCTCGGCGTCCTTGAACACGCGGGCAAGGATTGTGTCGAAGATTGGATCAAAAACATCTCGGAGGCGTTGAAGCCCGGCGGCATCGGTGTCATCACGAATGTCGGCCACTACAGCCGGTATTACACGGACTACATCATTGGCAAATACATCTGGCGCGGTTGTTATTTTCCCAGCATGGGCGACATATTCAAATATTGCGAAAAATATGACTTACACATCGTTGATCTCGAGGACACACATTTCCTTTATGCTGACACGATGGAGGTGATGCTCTCAAAAATGTTGGAGCACTGGGACAAGATACAAGCGATCAATCCGAAAATCTATAACGAGAGTTTCAGGAGGATTTGGATGTTGTACTATCTTGGTTCAATCGAGGGTTTTAAAAGCAAACATTCCGCGCTGCAAACGTTCCAGTATACATTTGTAAAAGGTCGTGGTGATGTGTATCCAAAAACGAGGGGATTCCTCTACAACAAACCATTCGATACATCCGACATGTATGAATACGAGGTGCCGCTCGGACAAGACGGTTTTCCCGAGTTAAGCGGTCAGGTTGTGCATCCGCATACACATCCGGTGGGGTTGCCATACGAAGTAGCTGTCGGGAAAGAAGTTGAACCATTTTTCCCGAAGTGACGCACGATCGGAGAATATATGCATACAATACGTGCTATTGCAGCTGTCCTCTGGTTCTCGATACTTATCAGCGTCGGAGTATACGTATACAACGGAGGTTCGTTTTTTCATGACATCAGACAATTTGTGATGTTATACCCTGAATACAGTTTCCTTTTATTTCTCCTAGCCTACGCCATCCGTCCCATCCTCCTCATCCCGGATTCTGTCATGCTTGTCATCGGGGGAGCAACATTTGGTCCGTGGATCGGCATTCTCGGAGGATATATCGGTGAAAATGTCTCGGCACTCATCGCATTCAGCATCTCGCGTTTTCTCGGCAATAAATGGGCGAGTCATTCGCGCATTGAATTCGTCCGCAAACTCGACAAAGTAGTACAGAAGCGTGGTTTTATCACACTGATGATCCTACGGCTCATCCCGATCGCTCCGTTCGATCCGATCAATTATGGCGCAGGGCTTACCAGCATGTCATACCGGACGTATATCCTCGGCACGGCACTCGGCGTCATCCCATCGCTCACCGTATATGTACTCCTTGGTAGTGCGCTGGCGAATCCGAAGCTTCTCATTGTCGCGCTCGTCCTTACCATCTTTATTTGCATCAAACTCGTCGCCATGCGTTCTCTGACGCCAGATGTTTACGCTCTCGGTTGGTATCACCATACGCGAAAGAGGGTGAGCTAGGAGGAGAAAGTTATCCACAGTCTACTCATATTGACTGGTGAACCGTCGTTCACTATACTTCGGATATATCAATTTATCCGTAACTCTATGTCCTATGACACATATAAAAGCAGACTTATTTCGTTCTATACAAAAAATAAACGCCTTCCGGGCTACAAAGAAATCATGGAGTTCACGGGTTTTAGATCCAAGAACGCTGTCTTCGGTTTTATCAATAAACTCGTCGACGATAACGTCGTCAGGAAAGATGCTCGCGGACGACTCTCTCCCTATCTTCTCACTGGCGGCGTTAGGCTCCTTGGGCTCGTAGAAGCCGGTTTTCCGTCGGCGGCAGAAGAAGAATTGCTCGACGTGATGAATTTCGACGAATTCCTCACGCCGAACAAAGAATCCAGTTACATTTTGCGCGTGAAAGGCGATTCGATGATCGGTGCCGGTATCAAAGAGGGCGACATGGTAATCGCAGAGCGCAGTCCGAATTACAAACTGGGCGATATCGTGATCGCGATGGTAGACGGCGAGTTCACGATGAAGTATTTGCGCAAGATCGGGGATATGTATTTCCTCGAGGCTGCCAATGAAAAATATCCTGATATCTATCCTACGGAATCATTCAAGGTAGAAGCGGTAGTAACAGGCGTCGTACGAAAATACTAATATGAATTCGATTACTTTTGGCGCATTACTTCGTTGCACTGCGAGATCCTGCGCTCACCGTATGCTCGATACGGCTCGCTTGAATCCCTTGTGCGTCTCGTACTGCATCCAAAATTAATCGAATTCGCAAAATCTATATGTTCAAAAATCTTTTCCAAAAATTATTCAGAAACGAGATGGTGATGCCGGAGCCTGCTTACTCGTCGCGCGAAGTGTGGTCGTACCGGCACGTCGATCCGACGACCCGCCGTGTATCTGAAAAGCCGGTTCTCGTGTTCCGCAAAGCAACGGACGGCATGTTTTGGGGACTGCCACTCACGAATATTGGTAAAAAAGGAAAACCGCTTTACGTCCCGCGTCTCAAAAACGGCAAGAAAGTTTCCGCACTCTCACAAATGCGCACGCTCAAAGCTGAACGTCTCCTCCGTCGCCTCGGCAAAGCTGGGGAGAAAGAGTTTGGCGCCTTGAGTACGGCTATTGTCCGCCTCCTTGCGGAAACCACGCCGCTTCAGGCACCAATCGTACAACGTCGGGTGCAACGAAAAGTTCTTGCCGTACGCCCACGATATCAACATACATTACCGTCACCATTCTCTCCTGTCTACATTCTTCAGCCGCGGTAAGGGGTATGGAGAAAGACTTTGATCGGTGGAATTATAGAAAGAAACAATTACACACATCTACGTTCAACGATTTTGTTAATGCGAGGGAAGTATGGTGGTGCGCTCTCGGCGTCAATATAGGAAGTGAACAGGACGGAAGTCCGAGTATATTTGAACGTCCGGTCGTTGTGTTGCGGAAATTTAACCAAGATATGGTACTCGCTATTCCAACTACTTCACGTCCGAAATCATCGCCGTTCCACGTGCCTTTTGTCCACACCGGGAGGTCCTATGCCGCGATTCTCTCGCAGGTACGTTTGATAAGTACAAAACGACTTCGTCGTCTTATTTTTAAGATGGATAGAACAACATTCGATACTATTCGACGTGGCTTACAACGAATACTCTGGGAGGATTTAAAAGACGAAACCCCGCCTTTGGGGCGGGGAATCTCGGAGGACGCATGTCCGTAGTGAGGTCATACTATATGACATGTTGCGAATTGTCAATGAGTTATCAACAGAAACCTGTAAACCAAAGAATATGACTAAAACAAAGAGCAGTCTGTATTTGAAAGAACAGCCAACCCTTCGAGATATACAAGACTATGTCGTCGCGCTTGAGAAAGAGCGTGGATTTAAGAAGAGTAATTTAAAGCCAATACAAACCGCACTGCAGCTCGGAGAAGAAGTCGGAGAGCTTTTCAAGGCAATTCGCAAGAGAGAGGGAATAACCATTGCTCATGATTCAACGGTATCCGAAATAGCGGATGAGTTGGCTGACATTCTGAATTTCACTGCCGCTATCGCAAATCGATACAGTATTGACCTTGAAAAAGCATTCCGCGACAAGGAAGAAATTAATAAAAAAAGAAAATGGTCATGACCTGGAATCGATCGTATTCTTTTCCACGCGCCATCGTACATATCGATGGCGATTCATTTTTTGCTTCTGTCGAAGTGGCGAAAGACCCGCGCCTGAAGGGGAAGCCGGTCATCACCGGCAAAGAACGCGGCATCGTCTCGGCATGTACGTACGAAGCCAAGCGGCGGGGAATCATGCGTGGTATGAAGTTAAGCGATGCGCTCAAGGCGTGCCCCGACGCTGTAATACTTCCATCGGATTACGAAACATACTCGCTCTTTTCCGAGCGCATGTACGAAATCGTCCGGCGGTATACGCCCGCGGTCGAGGAATATTCGATCGACGAATGTTTTGCCGATTTGACCGGCATGCGCCGCGTGAACAGGATGAATTATCGCGACATGGCACACGCAATCAGGCAGGAACTGAACGTCGAACTCGGTATCACATTCTCCGTCGGCCTCTCCGCAACAAAAGTCCTCGCGAAAATTGGCTCCAAATGGAAAAAGCCCGACGGCTTTACCGTGATTCCGCTCAATGAGGCAGACTCATTTCTTAAAAAGACGCCGCTCACGAACATCTGGGGCATTGGTGCAAACACGGGGGCGCTTCTCAACAAGCATGGCATCTATACAGCGCATGAGTTTGCACAAAAGGAAGCCTCGTGGGTGCGCGAGAGAGTCGCCAAACCGTATTTTGAAATTTGGCGGGAATTGAACGGCGAAGTCGTGTACGAACTGAACACACAAAAGAAAGAAACGTACCACTCGATATCAAAGACAAAAACCTTCACGCCACCCTCGCGCAATCAAGCGTTTATCTTCTCGCAGCTCTCGAAAAATGTGGAAAACGCCTGCATTAAAGCGCGGAGGTGGAATCTCGCAAGCAACCGCGTTTTTTTCTTCCTCAAGACGCAGGATTTCAAATACCACGGCGTTGAAGTGAAATTACCATATGCAACTTCTGTGCCGCACGATATTTTGCGCGAGGTCCCTAAATACTTCTCGCAGGTCTTCGAGAAAGGAAAGCAGTACCGCGCGACCGGCATCACGCTCGTCGATCTGAAAGACGCGGGAACCGCGCAACTCGATCTTTTCGGAAAAGTCCAAGAATCTGAAGGATTAAAAATGGTGTTTGAAAGCGTCGATGATATCTCACGCCGCTATGGCAAGCACGCCGTCTTTCTTGGCTCAAGCTTTACCGCGATGACCCAGCACCAGAGCAAGCTCGGTACTGGGCAAGAATTCGGGCGCTACGAAAAACCAGCTCGTCATCGTATGTTATTCAAAGGCGAGACTGCGCGCCGCCGCCTCGCCATTCCAATGCTGGGAGAGGTACATTAAGAATGCGCACGAATAAGGCTCGCGACGAAATGGAACAACGAATCGGGATTTTGCATCTGCCGCCTCGCCTCCTCCCAATCAAACGCACCGCGCACATATTTGCGTGTGTCGAGTTCGCCGCCGTCACGCGGGAGATTCCGCATTCCAATCTCGTCGCCGTAGTACATAACGGGAGAGCCGGGAAGCGAATACAGGAGCGCGAGTGCTTCGCGGAGTTTGTGCGGCGCATCCGCAAAGATGTTCGCCAATCGGAGTGCAGTCGCTTGGCCGTTGTTGAAAAGATATTCGCCGTGCGGGTCAAGGAGTGAAATAAGTGTCGTGCGGCGAATGAGAGGGAGTGTCGAGAGCGAGATCTCGTCGTGATTGCGCAGGAAGGTCGCAAATGCGCAATGTGCGGGGATATCGTGCGATTGCTCCAGCATTTCAGACATACGTCCCGGTTCGTCGAACAAAAGGGAGAGAAACATTTCTTCCATCAAGGGAAAGTGGTAGATCATATGGCACTCGTCGCCGTTGCCGAAATACATTTTCATACCTTCGATCGAAAGGTGCGCTTCGGCAAGAAGGGCGATAGCGCCTCCATATTTCTCATCGAGATGTGCGCGGATTCGCTTGAGGACGGCGTGCGTCTCCGGCAGTCCTTTCGAAATCGATCCTTCGCGTTTTATAAGTGAGCCCGCGGCATCAAGACGGAAGCCGTCGACCCCACGGTCCGCCCAAAAATCCATGTTTGCCATCATGCCGTCGAATACGGCCGGATTGTCCCAATTCAAATCCGGTTGCTGCGGGTAGAACGTCGCAAAATAATAATCTCCGGTCGGATCGTTGCGAATCCAGTTTTTCGGCTTCAGATCGGAGAAAGCGTTCCAGCTTTCGGCAAGTTCCGTGCCGGTTTCGCTCCACAGAAAATAATCTCGGCGCATGCTGTCTTTGTGGGTACGCGCATCGATAAACCACGGATGGAATTCGGACACATGGTTCAGCACAAAATCGAGCATGATGCGGATGCCACGTGCGTGTGCTTCTTTCACGAGCGCGTCAAAATCCTCAAGCGTCCCCAATTCCGGCCGCACGTTCAGGTAATCCATCACATCGTAGCCGTCATCCACCATCGGCGATGGATAATGCGGGAGGATATGGAGCGTGTTGATGCCGAGCTTCGTAAAATAATCAAGCTGCGCCGTGAGATTCTGAATCGTCCCCGCGAATTTATCAATATACAGCTCGTATATTTTCGCCTCCTTCCACCAAAAACTCTTGTTCATATAAGCGTTGACGCCTGCCCCGTTGGAAGTTTACTTTCCATCGGGGTATGTAAGCATACATCGTTGCACAAAGGAATTATTTCTGCATTTCCACAATCATCCTGCCCCGCTCATTAAAATTCCTCACGCAATCAAAAAGTGCAACGAGCGTGACCAGTCCTTGCAGAATGCCGAGGATTGCAAAAGCGATAGGGTTTACGAAAAGCATTGGGTAGAAATACACGAGAGCAAGTGCTGCAACATTAAACACAAGTGCCGCGGGGACGAGGACCCGAATTTCGTACGTGTGGCGTTTTTCGACGCTTTCGATATACGACGCGTCGAATCGTGAGCGCACGCCGCGAATAATCTTGTAATCAAGGAGATACATGCACAGGCCGATGAGTGTGAACATCGTCCACCAGAAAAACCACATCGTGAGGTTTTCGATATTGCTGTATGCGATGACCTGCACGAATGCAGCTACGAAATACAAAAACATGTGCCACATATTCAGTGGCCAGCGGATAAACGAAACCGCGTGCAATATGGATTGCGACCAGAAGACGAGAATAATGAGAAGGCCCGACACAATGTAGGGGAGATACAGAAGCGCGTCCTTGCTATCAAGAAGCGGCACTGCGCGCTCGGCAAGATTCGCAAGTGCAAAGCCTTCAATAAGGCTGATGAGCACCAGTTCAATATTGATCGCAATCTCGTCGAGTTTCGACATGGTCGCATTGTATACCAAAAGAAAAGACCGCAGGGCGACACCGTGCGGTCTTCTTTACTCGTTTCGACGTGAATCGGTGCTAGAACTTCGCGATACCGTGCTGTGCGATGTATGCACTCTCCTCGTCTGATAGACGGACGGGCGGCATGGGCGTAGGTTGATAGCGTGGATCCGGATTCGGGATCTCTTTCTGATCGTCGTGATAAATCAGGACCATCTCCTCGATGGTGGCTACTACCCCCGAAGGAAGCGCCGGCCGTGGTGTTACTCGGTGCGGCAAAGTCGTCGTAATCGGGACGAAGCCAGCCGGTGTCTTCGGCTGACAGTGATCCGTCGAGAAGAAATACTCTCCGCGCTCAAGATTGCTGTGAAGGATAACTCTCATCGGTCAGCCCTTTCATATTATTGAGAACAAGCCGCACGTGCGGCATTTCGCATACGACTTTTGTCATATGCGATGTGCCGAACACAAACTATGGAGACGCCGGGAATCGAACCCGGGTGCAAAGAGAAATACAAATACGACTCTACGTGGCTTAGTTTTTCTTGAAGTTTAGCTTCTGCATGTAGAAGAGAAACGAAATCATGCTGAAGCGGACTCTCTTTCTTTAAACTTCTAACCGGAGTGGATTAGAAATCGGATCTGATGGTTATGACGCTCGCATCAGAGGTATCAGATACCCCCCGAACGAACGGTCGTTTGAGCGATTAAGCAAAAACGAGGCCGAGGTCTGCCACCTGAATAGGTGAGAGAACCCCCCGTGCAGTTTTGTTTGCACTTAGAGTTTGGGATTTTTAAGGAAGATTCCCACTTCCGCCATGCACGTATATGCATCGATCTCCCTGTCGAAGCCAATCATCCCCCGTGAGATACCAAAATCTTTTCTACTACCGAGTTAATCATGTCAGTAATTTCTGAATTTGTGTACTCTGTAAAATGCTTAATATCTCACGGGGAAGGACTAGAAGGTTATCGAGCACCTTGCTTTTGCAAAGGTGCTTGAGTACGAGTGCTTGAGGGTGGGGCGAACTAAGGTTCGCCCGATTCTGTTTTGTTAAAAGCGAGACTTTTCTCGTCGCTTTAAACGTGAGAAGAACTGCTTTGTTCGGTCAAGAAGCTCTAGGGTGCTATCCCAGCAATTCAACAAGCCTTCCCAGATAAGCATCAGGACGTAGAATACTACCAAGCCCGCCAATACAGATATAATGATTTCTCCTACGGTGTTACCCCCCATCATAGAAACTATCTCTGATAGCTTCAGGTTCCATATGTAGGACATATCAGATGCCTCCTTTTAGGTAGGTGCTTTCTTCGCACCCTCAAACACTCGTTAAATCCTATTTAATTTTCAAAGTTCTCTCGATCTGCCGTTTCGTATCGCGCTTCTTTATATCCTGACGTTTGTCGGCCTTTTTCTTGCCGCGCGCGATGCCGATAGACAGCTTCAAATTCCGACCGCTATTATACACCGAAATAGGGACTATTGTCAACCGATCCTGTCCCTCGGCTGCCGCGACCTGCAAAATCTGCTTTTTTGAGAGGAGGAGACGGCGGGTGCGGACGGCGTCGTAGTCAGAAGGCGCGTTCGCCGCCTGCCATGCCGGGATCGTCGCACCCACGAGATACGCTTCGCCACCGCGGGCAACAACGCGGGCGCCTTTCAGAGACCCTTGTCCGGCACGCAGCGACTTCACTTCAGTGCCAAGCAACTCCAAACCCGCCTCGATTTCTTCGAGGATAGTGTAATCGAACCCGATTTTGTCGTTGCGTATCAGCGACATGCGCAAAATATAGCATCTCGATGGGGAAAGCCTTCATCTTCCGTTCAAGGTCAATATATGTATAATCATCTGAATGTCAGACTCTGACGAACAAAAGAAGCCTAAGAAAGGCAAGAAATCCATGCCGCAACTGCCGGAGCGTCCGGGCATTTGGATGCAAGTCGCGATCGCGTTTGTCATCTTTCTTGTCCTCTCGGGTGCGTACACGGCGGTGCGCGAATATTGGTTGAACAAGACAGAAACGGTTCCTGTCTCGCAGATTGCGGCAGATATTCGTGCAGGCACCGTGTCTGAAGTTACTATTTCCGGCGATACGATTCATGCGTCCTACAAAGATAATTCCAAGAAAGATTCGCGCAAAGAAAGCGAAGCATCGTTTACGGACACACTCTCGCATTATGGATTGACCGCGGGGGAAATCGCGAGCGTGAAAGTGAATGTGGAAGATCAGGGGGGACTTCGCTATTGGATCCTCACGCTTGCGCCTCTTTTGATCCCGGTACTTCTTCTGCTCGGCATTATGTGGTATCTCTCGCGCCAAGTGCGCGGCGCGGGCATGCAAGCGTTTACGTTTGGTCGCTCGATGGCGCGATTGGTTTCTCCCGAAGACGAAGTGCAGCGGGTGACCTTTGCTGATGTTGCGGGCGCACGTGAAGCAAAAGCGGAATTGACTGAAATCGTGGACTTTTTGAAAAATCCGAAGAAATTTATTCAGATCGGCGCACGGATTCCAAAGGGCGTGCTCCTCATGGGCGCGCCGGGAACGGGGAAATGCGTTGTCGGAGAAACCCAAGTGTTAACGGGCAAGGGACTAATTCCAATCCAAGATATTCCGCAGTTTTTCTCCGTAGACGAAAAGAATCAGGTTGATGGATTGGCAATATGCACGGTTGATCCGGATACTCTTGAACTCAAATCAGCGCGAGCGTCTCATTGGTATGATCTCGGAGAACAGCCGACGGTGCGGCTTGATTCCGACCTCGGTATCACCATCGAAGGAACGTCAGAGCACCCGATTGTCGTAGTAGATGCAAAAACAGGCCAATTCGCGTTCCGCCGACTCGACGAAATACAAAAAGGAGAATATGCGGTGGTTGCATATGACACCAACCTGTTCGGTTCGTATACGCGCATACAACATTCGGATATTTCATACATGCTTGGCGTTATCATCGGCGATGGCTGCATGACAACTAAAAACCGCCTGGCGTTTACATCTGCCGACAGGGAAATCGTAGATCGGATGCAGGCAATTACGCGCACGTACTTCGGTACTGAATGGCGGAAAACGAAATCGCGCCCGTATGACTATGAGATTTCGAACGGCGATACAAAGCGAAAGATTATTTCGTACGGACTCGCAGAAGTCGGGGCGGATCACAAGCGTGTCCCGGTATGGGTCAAAATCGCTCCCAAAGAGCATGTGACCGCGTTCTTGCGCGGACTATTTGATACCGATGGATATGTTGAAAAGCATGGTGCCGTCGGGCTTTCAAGCGCGAGTCGTGAACTTATTGAGGAGGTGCACGCAATACTTCTTAATCTTGGTATCGTTTCGCGCGTATATTCACGTACCAAACTCTATAACGGCCATTTGCAGCACTACATCACCGTGTATGGCGATTTTCTGGAAGCGTTTGAAAGGGAAATAGGATTTACCGTAGCGCACAAACGAGAGCGCCTTGCGGAGCTCGTGGAGCGGCAACGCAACACGAATATCAACGTGATTCCGCACCAGAATGCTCTGATCCGTGCTGTATGGGACGAAATGCGTGCAACAACGACTGCAAAACTCGATCGTGCTTTTTATAACCAAATGCTCTATAAAAACACCAAAAGATATATTTCGGGAGAAAGGAATCCGTCACCACGCGGCTTACAGACCTTTATTGCAGGTGTGACGAAGCTAGCTCCCGCGATAGGAAATTCACAATCGATCAATTTCTTGCAGAAAATCTCATCGGGAAATTATTTCTTTACAAAAATCACTGAGAAGAAAAGCGGACATGCGCGGGTATTTGACCTCACAGTGCCGCAAAGTCATAACTTTATTGCAAATGGACTCGTGAACCACAATACACTTCTTGCGCGTGCGGTTGCCGGCGAAGCCGGCGTGCCGTTCTTCTCCATCAGCGGTTCTGAATTCGTCGAAATGTTCGTCGGCGTCGGCGCATCGCGCGTGCGTGATCTGTTCCAAACGGCAAAGCGTGCCGCTCCCGCGATTGTCTTTATGGACGAAATCGACGCAGTCGGACGCATTCGCGGCACGGGCGTTGGTGGGGGAAATGATGAACGCGAACAGACGCTCAACCAGATTCTCGTTGAAATGGACGGCTTTGAGCCGAACGAAAAAGTCATCGTGATGGCGGCATCGAACCGCCCGGATGTGCTCGATCCGGCGCTGCTTCGCCCCGGTCGTTTCGACCGTCGCGTCACGATTGACCTGCCGGATCGTCGCGATCGCGAGGAAATTTTAAAAGTGCACGCGAAACAAAAACCGTTGGGGCCGGATACGAATCTGAATGTGATCGCAGAGAGAACTCCGGGCTTTAGCGGTGCGGATCTCGCGAATTTGATGAACGAAGCGGCGATTCTTGCCGCGCGCGAAGACCGCACCGAAGTCACGCAGTACGATCTCATTCGCTCGATCGAGAAAGTCATGCTCGGGCCCGAACGCCGGTCGCACGTGTTGAATAAGAAGGAAAAAGAAATCACCGCGTATCACGAAGCGGGGCATGCACTCATTGCATCGGTCTTGCCGTACGCTGATCCGGTGCACAAAGTCTCGATCATATCGCGCGGCCGCGCTGCCGGATACACGCTGAAGCTGCCGCTTGACGATCGCCGCATGCAATCGAAAAAAGAATTTCTCGATGACATCGCGGTTTCGCTTGGCGGGTATATCGCGGAGAAGATGATTTATGACGACATAACGACGGGCGCATCAAATGATTTGCAGGTTTTGACTGCGCTTGCGCGCGACATGGTCGCAAAATACGGCATGTCGGAGAAGTTTGGTCCGATGGCGCTTGATCCGGCAATGGGACGGACGCTCTTTGGTGCTGGCGTCGAGCCAAACCAGCAATCAGAAGAAGTTGCTTCTGCAATCGATGCGGAAGTAAAAGATATCATCACACATGCACACAAGCGTGCACTCGAAGTCATGACGAAACACCGCAAGGCGCTTGATGCTATTGCGATGGCGCTTGTCGAAGTTGAGAATCTCGAACGTGATGCATTTGAAAAGATATTGATCGAACACGGTATCGTACCGAAGAAAAAGCAGGATATCGAACACGCGCCGCTTGCGTAAAGAGCTGTGGATAGGCGACCGACGACCATCACATATAATCTAGGCAGACAGATCTTACGGCAACAACGGGAGACACGTCATGTGCGCAATTTTCGGTGTTTTTCATGCCAAGAAAGCGGCTGAATTGTGCGTAATTGGCCTCCATGCCAATCAGCATCGTGCCATGGACTATGTGGGTATCGTTTCGTCTGATGGTGCGCACTTATATCGCGAAAGGGGCGCGGGGCTTGCACGGCAAGTTTTTTCCGAGTCAGCGATACTGACAAGGCTGCACGGACTCGACGCTCTCGGGCATATTCGGTATCCAACGGTGGCCGATGAGGAAAGCCGCGACAATATCCAACCGGTGATGGGTATATATGGGCGAAAGCAGATCGCGATAGCCCACAACGGCAACATTACGAATACCAAAGAAATACGGGAACAATTCCCTAGTATCCGATGCGCAACGTCGCTTGATACAGAATACATTCTTCGGCTACTCGAGATCTTTGAAACAGGAGATATAGAGAAAGACATCGGCAAGGTATGTTCTCACTTGAAGGGGAGCTTCGCTTTTGGAGTTCTATCAGTCGATCGGATGATCGCGATCCAGGATCCGCATGGCAACCGACCGCTTTCGATTGGCGAGAGCAATGGAAGCCATTTTATTTCCTCGGAGAATGCCGCGTTCGCAAACGTTGGCGCGAAGTGGGTGTGTGACGTGCGACCAGGTTCGATGGTCACGATCGATGCGGAAGGGCTCACCGAAAGAAGGTATGCGCAAGGATCAGAAAAGAAGTGCCGCTTTGAGGCCATCTACTACGGGCATCCATCAAGTACCATTTTCGGCGAAAGAGTCACCCAGTTTCGTGTCGCCCTCGGCGAGGCACTTGAAGTGACGTGCCCCGCACATGATGCGGATTTCGTCATGGGAGTTCCTGACAGTGCGATTTTGATCGCAATGGGCTACGGGAAAAGTGGCGCATCGGGTACATATTTCCCGATGATCTTCCGCAATCACTACGTCGGCAGAAGTTTTCTTGCCGCCAAGCAGGCACAGCGGGACGATATTGTGTCGCAGAAATTGCAGTTCACTGCGGATGAGATCTATGGACGGAAGATCGTTGTCGTAGATGATTCGATCGTCCGTGGCACGACAACGATCAAGTTCGTCAGGGTGTTGCGTTTCCTTGGTGCGCGTGAAATACATCTGCGTATTGCATGTCCGCCGATCAAGCATCCGTGCACCTACGGCATCAACACGCCGACGTACGACGAGTTGATCGCAGCACAAAAGAGCGTTGAAGAGATCCGAAAAACTGTTGGCGCTGATTCGCTCGAATATCTGCCGCTTGAAGTCCTCAAGCAAATGTCGCCCAATCCCGAATTGTTCTGCTATGCCTGCATGGACGGTACGTATTGGTGATTTGCCCCCTATCCGTTTCGGCGGATAGGGGTTTCTGTTATACTCTCGCGATGAAGAAAAAAGACGTATCGAAAGCTGCACTTGCGCTCCATAAGAAACTTGGCGGGAAAATCAGGATCGTGCCCGCTGCACCGGTGAAGAACCGTGCGGATCTTTCACTCGTGTACACGCCAGGGGTCGGATACGTTTCTTCTTTCGTCGCGAAGAATAAGAATTTGGCCCGCGAATATACGATGAAAGGGCGGATGGTCGCGGTGATTTCGGATGGATCCGCTGTTTTGGGATTAGGAAACATCGGCGCACTCGGGGCGCTCCCGGTCATGGAGGGGAAGTGCGCGCTCTTTAAGACGTTTGCGGATGTTGATGCCGTACCGATCGTGCTCGATACACAGGATCCGGAAAAAATCGTCGAGACGATTGTGAATATCGCGCCGGCATTTGGTGGGATTAATTTGGAAGATTTTGCAGCGCCGAAGTGTTTCGATATCGAACGACGCATCATTGAAAAGCTCGATATCCCCGTCATGCACGACGATCAACACGGGACGGCGGTCGTCGTTCTCGCAGGACTTTTGAATGCGCTGAAGGTGGTGAAAAAGAAATTGGAGACCGTGCACATCGTGATTTCTGGCGCGGGAGCAGCGGGGACGGCAACGGCGCATCTGTTGCGCAAAGCGGGAGCTCGGCACATCCTCATGATCGACTCGAAAGGCATCATTGGCATTCATCGCAACGATCTCTCGCGGCACAAGACGGAGCTTGCCGGATTTACGAATCCCGAAGACAAGCAGGGGAATTTGCAGACGGCGCTGAAGGGTGCGGATGTCCTCATTGGTGTCTCTGGCCCCGGCCTTGCGACGGCTGCCGACATCAAATTGATGGCGCAGAATTCTATCGTCTTTGCACTTGCGAATCCGACGCCGGAAATTATGCCCGACGAAGCGAAAAAGGGAGGCGCGGCGGTTATCGCAACCGGACGCTCGGATTTCCCGAACCAAGTCAACAATTCACTCGCGTTCCCGGGCATTTTCCGCGGCGCGCTGGATAACCGCGTGCGTAAAATAACCGATGATATGAAAATGAAAGCCGCGAAAGCGATTGCGAACCTCGTCGCGAAACCGACGGCACAGAAAATCCTCCCCGATATGTTCGACAAACGAGTTGCCCCGGCAGTCGCAAAAGTGATTCGGTAGTTCGAATCTTCATTGCGTTTTTTCGAGAGAGCGGTACCATGATGGCATGCAAACCACACCAATAAAGTATTCGCCGAAGCAATATGCTGATGTTCCCGCAGCATGGAGAAAAGCCGCCGGAATTTTGCGCACGTCGGCCAAGAAAAATGTTGCTGCGCTAAAAAAACTCCGCCGCGAGTGGAATAAGCGCGCGTAGTCCGCATGATTTTGCTCGACAGCAATATCGTCATTGGATACCTGAATGGCGATGTATCCATCATCGAAAAACTCGACGCATTCGTCCGCGAACGTCGAGCGCTTTTTATTTCGCTTGTTTCCTATTCGGAAGCGTTGTGTCTTCCCGAAGCGGGGGACAATCTTGCCACGGTCGAGCAGTTTCTCGACGGTTTTATTATCATCGAACCTGACAAAGAGATCGCGAAAGCAGCTGCCGCACTTCGGCGCAGATACAAGCTCGACATACCGGATGCGTATATCGTCGCGACGGCCATGGTGCGCAAGATTCCCCTCGCAACACGCGATAAGAAAATGCGCTCGGTGCCCAATATCGTACTGGCTGATATTTAAAAGTAATTGCGATTAATCGGCGTTATCGGTACAGTAGTGATGTTGCGCCCATAGCTCAACGGTTAGAGCAGTCGTCTTATACACGGCGTATCTAGGTTCGATTCCTAGTGGGCGTACTAACGACACAAACACCTGCCCTGCGGCAGGTTTTGTGCGTTAGTACGAGGCGGAGCGTTATGAGGCCAGCAGGCCGAATCGCGAGCCAGGCCCGGGGAAATTTTGGAGCGTCGGCGACAAAATTATCTCTGGGTACATGGCTGCATGGTATATTTCGGATATGGGCTCGGAACAAAATCCATTTTTGCGAAGCAAAAAAGGGCTGGCAGAGCGGGAGAAGGGCATTCGTAAGGAAATGACTGAAGTTGGATATCGATTCAAAGAATATGAGACATTCAGAAAAGCCTTCTTGCAACCGATTTCAAAACAATTTCTAAAACAGTACGCTCAAAATCCACTAACATTTAATGCATCACGTTTCAGAATTCAACCGCGACTCGCCAAAATGAATGAGGAACTAACGGGTCGTCTTGTACCTGATTGGACCTACGATAAAAAATCCGGCTGGTCCGATCTTGAAGGTCATGTATTTCTCGACGCGCCGTTTGGGTACACGCTTGAATACAAAACCAAGGATGATAAGTGGGAAATAATTAGCACGATCGCATTCCGCCCAGACTTCGACCGACATCTACTACTTATTGATCAGCTGCAAGGGGGTAGCACATCGCGCAGGACCACAACCCACGAAGGTCGCAAAGCGCGCTTTAAAATTACCGCTCCAGATCCAATGCGGTATATGAGTCCTGAGCACGCGCTGTATGCTGTGGCTCTTGCACTTGCAAAGAGTCAAAATATGACATATGTCGGACTACGAAAATCCGAGCATAGTAAATACCCAGATGTCTCAAGGCGCGGTGAGGAAAGTCGTCGAATCGAGTCTTCGAGTACTACGTATAAGATTGTTTCGAATACGCGTGCACATCGAAATATTCCTTTTACCGCCTATACGTTCGAGAAAATTGAAACTAATTCATGAACACTTACAAAGGCATTGTGCAAAAAGGAGGCGAATACGGGCGGCGGCTTGGATTTCCGACGGCGAATATTCCACTTGATGATAGCGACGTGAGCGGGATTTTTGTGGCGACGGTGCGCGTGGGGAAAGAAACGTATAACGCTGCGGTGTATGCCGACCAGCGCAACAAAGTACTCGAAGCGCATCTCTTGGATTTTGACGGTGATTTGTATGGGAAAGAGCTTGAAATCAAATTACTTGAAAAGATCCGCGAAGATAAGCGGTTTGAAAGCGAAGATGAAGCTCGGGAGATGATTGCCGCAGATATCGCTGCCGCTCGTAATCATTTCAACAGGGGATAGTTGCGCAGAGCCCCTTGCATGCGACAATACATGCATGCGAAAACTTCTCATTGCAAGTTCTGTGATCGCCCTTATCCTTCCCGCAACATCCTTTGCCGCAACGGCCGAAGAACTCGCGGCACAAATCCAAGCACTTCTCCAGCAGGTGACCGCTTTGCAGCAGCAAGTTGGTGCGGGCGTTGGTGCTGGCGCGACAAACACCGTGCCTGCGGCAACCCCGGCTTCGGTACCAACAGGAGGCGGCACGCTCCAGTGTCCGCTCATCAGCCGCAATTTGAAGCGCGGAATGTCAGGTGTCGATGTCACGCGCTTGCAACAGTTCCTCGCGCTCGATCCGTCGATATATCCGGAGGCGCAAGTCACCGGATACTACGGCGGTTTGACTGAAGCGGCCGTGCAACGTTTCCAGTGCAAAAATAAATTGGTGTGCGATGGTACGCCGGCTTCGACCGGCTACGGCGTCACGGGTCCGCGCACCGCCGCTCTCCTCGCCTTGCAGTGTCCCGATGTCCTCGGCGGAAATACGGGAACAATCAGCGGATTCATGCGCGTCACGCCCGTTTCCGGTGCGGCGCCTCTCAATGTTGCCGTCGAGACGATTTTGAATACGGCAAAATCGTGCGCGGCAACGACATTCGAAATCGCGTTTGGCGACGGCTCGGTGCCGGCAAATGCAACCGTTCCTGCAGGTTTCTGCAACGAACTACGACAAGTTTTCAACCACCTCTACACGGCAGCGGGCACGTACATCCTCTCGCTCCGATCGGGAGTGCATCAGAGCACGGTCACGGTGACGGTCGGAGATGCAGGCTCCGGTGGGACGCCGACGACTCCCGGACAAACAGGTGGGCCGTTTAATGTGACTGCGGGAGCAAACGGTGATCCGTTCTCTGCTTCGGCGCAGTTCGACATCGCATCATCATGTGACCTTTATGACCTTGATTGGGGCGACAACAGTGCGCACGCAAAACAGACTTACGACGTGTGCAAGCCGGGTACGGTATCCAAGAGTGAAAGCCACACGTATCAAAACGCCGGATCGTATACGATCACACTGAAACGCGGCTCGTCGCTCCAAATTGTTGATACGGTTGCGTTCGTGATCGTCAATTAGATTATTCATTGTGGAGCGCGCCGCGACTGCTCTGGAGGCGAAGAGCAAGCGCTGGGTGCGCTGCGAGCCTCGGATCATTTTCCACCAAGGCGAGCGCCCCCTCCCGCGCGGCCTTGATGAGTTTTGCGTTCTGCAGCGCTTCCATACCCAGATCCGACATGCCCCATTGGCGTGAGCCGTACAAATCGCCCGCACCGCGGGTTTCGAGATCACTTTCTGCCAGCTGGAATCCATCTGCACTTTTTTCGAGTGCTTTTAAACGCTTCATCGCGAGGTCGCCTTTACTTTCGGGCAAAAGAAAACAAAACGGCGGATTCGATGAGCGCTGGACGCGACCGCGCAATTGATGCAACTGCGCCAGGCCAAATCGCTCGGCGCCTTCGATCATCATGACCGTTGCATTCGGTACATTGATGCCGACTTCAACGACCGACGTCGCGACGAGTATATCGATTTTCTTCGCAGCAAAATCCGCCATGATGCGGTCTTTCTCGGCCGGCTTTACGCCGCCATGCAAGAGTCCGACTTCGTAGTCGGGGAAGACGTCTTTCTGCAAACGCGCGGCTTCGGCTTTGGCACTTTTTGCTTGCAGCGCATTCATTTTTTCCGGATCGGGTTCGTTGATGCGCGGGCAGATGACATAGGCTTGTCGGCCTTTTACCAATTCTTCGCGGACTTTTTCGTATGCCTCCGCGCGCATCTTCGGCATAATGATCTCGGTCGTTATCTTCGCGCGGCCCGGCGGGAGCTCATCGAGAATCGAGAGATCGAGATCGCCGTAGATCGTGAGCGCGAGCGTGCGGGGGATCGGCGTCGCGGTCATAGAGAGGAAATGCGGCGGAAAATCGCCCTTGCGTGCGAGTTCCCGCCTTTGGCGAGTGCCGAATCGGTGTTGCTCATCGACGATTGCGAGCGCGAGATGTTGAAATTGCACTTTTTTCTGGATGAGCGCATGCGTGCCGACGAGCATCGCAATTTCGCCGTTTGCGACCCATTTCAGTAATTGCGTTCGCGAAATATCGGTCGCTTTACCGCGATTATTTTTACTTGCAATCTTCGACGGGAATTTTTTGCAACCGCTCCTCGTGATGAGACCGATGTTGATCGGGAGGTCTTTAAAGTATTCGATAAACGATTGGAAATGTTGCCCGGCGAGGATTTCCGTCGGTGCCATATAAGCGACTTGGAGCGTGCCGCTCTGCCTATTTGGCGGGCGGGAATTTACGACAGCGTATGCGGCAGCAGCGGCGACGAGCGTCTTTCCGGATCCTACATCGCCCTCGAGAAGGCGTGCCATCGGGTGGCGGTTTGCAAAATCGGCGAGTATGTCTACGATCGCGCGGTGTTGCGCGCGCGTCGGGGGAAAATCGATCGTCGCGAGGAATTTCTCCGCGTTTTCTGATGCGTTCGTAATCTCAAATGCGGGAAGCGCAGCGTTTTCGGCGCGTTCTTTTGCCCGCGCGACTTGGATCGCGAATATTTCTTCAAATGAAAATCGTTTTCGAGCCGCTTGCGCGTGCTTTTCGTCTTCGGGCGTGTGCACCATCACGAATGACGTCTCGAGCGTGGGGAGGTGATAGCGATCGCGGATTTCTGGTGGAATCGGATCGTCGATTTTCTTGTGCGCGCCGCTCTCAAAGACGCGCTTCAGCGCGTGATAGAACCAGAGCGACGTTATGCCGCGACTTTCGGGGTAGATAGGGAAAATCGAGGTGTCAGGTTCCAGGTTCAAGGTGTCAGGTTTTTGAAATAACCCCTCGGCTATAACTTCACCTGCGGCTATGGCGATTACCTCGGGGTTTGTTATATAAGGTCGTTCGGCAGAACCGCCGACAGTGCCGGTGAGCTTCACGGGGATGCCCTGCGGCGCCATTTTGGCGATGTAGGGCTGGTTGAACCACATGACTTTGACCTTGCCGCTACTATCTTCGAAGACGCCCTCGGTTGCGGTGCGGCGGCTTTTCCAGAGCTTTTTTGCCTGGAGCTTGCTCAAAATCCCGACTAATGATACCTTCGTGCCCGGCACTAATCTGGCGACGCTTCCCGACGCTCCGGCGTGTTCGTAGCGGGAGGGGAAATGGTACAGAAGGTCGCGGATAGTGAGGATGCCGAGTTTCTTGAGTGCCGATACGTGGGGCGCCATGAGGCGGAAGTGTTTCGAGATCGGATCAGTTGGAAGCATGCTTGCATTTAACCACAAAAGAGCGAGCGGGTATAAATTTTGAAGGTCGAGAGAACATCGCGCAGCACATATCAAAGCGTGATGACATACAGTAGTAGATGTGACGTAAAAACAGTCAATTAGTTCGCGTTCGGGTCGACTTTCGAAATTTCATACCCCGAGCGAGTTATTCACAGCCTACGGACTTGCGCGCGACATAACATTCAGTACGATAGCGGTGTTTAGAGGCTAAATTCAAATTAATTCATGATGGCAGAGGACGATGACAAAGACGCACGCGTGAATCCCGATGCAGTCGAGGATTTGCTCGAAGAAAAAGACGAGCCAGAGGAAGAAGGAGCACTCTTTGAGGAGGAGGAAGAAAGTTACTAGCAATCCAGCCTCAGTTTTCTAAAAAACTGGGGCTGGATGCTTTTGATGTACATATTTGATAGTATCTCTGTATGCACTTCCTGTTTCGTTACATCGCGGTGGTCGTAGCCGTGTACCTCACGGTCAATCTCGTCCCCGGCATTTCTGTTGTGGGTGGTTGGGAAACGACGCTCATCGTTGCTCTCGTATGGTCAGTGATCATCACCGTCATCCGGCCGGTGCTCACCATCCTCTCGCTCCCGATTACGATCATCACGCTCGGATTGTTCCATTTCATTTTGAATGCACTTCTGTTCTGGGCGATGTCGTGGATTGTTCCCGGCTTCCATATCGCCGGCTTCTGGCCAGCGCTCTTAGGCTCCATCGTCCTGTCACTCTTCAGTTGGTTGATTGAGAAGGTGTTTTAACTGTCTTTTTCTTGCCATAACAAGGCAAATCGTGTACTACTACGTACAGTAGTTGTAGTCGCAGCAAAGGAGAACAGGATGCAATGGTCCGAGATACAGAGCATGCTGAATCATAATCCATACATCGGAGATGTGATTTGGCACCACCTCGGTGATTCGATGTGGTCTATCCGAAATCCGCTAGAGAGAGTGCGTAAACAGCAGATTCGATATCTTGAAACGCACACCGAACTAATTGCGTTTCGCGCCTTCGACTCTCTTGATCTGGACCAAAGTGGATATCAGATCGGGCTTCGGCAGATTGTTAAAGATTCACGCGTGCAGCAAATCTTTAAGACAACGGAATGGATTGACGTGTGTTTCCATCTTTATTTCAGCTTGCGAGGTGTTGATCACCCTTACAACCGTGTATCCGCCGTCATGGGGATTGCGAGTGACAGTTCTCCCAGTACAATTCGTTCGACGATACGGGAAATCTCTGAGAGGCAAAATTGGGGAGATCCGGACCACAACGGGAGATCGAAGAATTTCGATCTTGTCGTCAAAAGAACGCAGAAGTGGAGTAGTACTGTCCACGGGACGCGTGCTCGACAAAAGGGTTTTCGCGAACTGGTATATGCGAGCACTGCTGTAGAGTTGTATCGATTTCCACGAAATTTCAAGCCCTGAAAGGTGCGCACGGAAGAAGAAATACTAACGCCGGCCTCACGACCGGCGTTTCTGTCATTTGCCTTGACAGTGATGTACTACGTGAGGCAGTAGTGTCTATACGGAGAAAAGATGGCTTGATCACCGCACAAACCAAGCACATCACGACTTTGCCTTGCTCGGCAAGGGTGATTTTCTAGCATTAGGAGGTTATCAGCTAACATCAACACTATGTTTGATGAACCTAAGAAATAACTGAATCGGCTTGTGATCACAAGAGAATCGAAAAGCTGGCTCCGGAGGCCAGCTTTTCGTATGTGGTATATGATGGGGGGAGACCTGCACAGGAGAGTGCCATGGAAGAGAAAACGCTTCTCAAAGCAGTGATCGTGTTTCCAATCCGGGCGCGGAAAGTGCTTCTTGCAACGAAGACAAAAGAAGGAAACAAGATTGGCGCAGGATGCCGGAATGGCTACGGCGGCGGCATCGAGCCGGGCGAAACGGCAATCGATGCAGCGGTCCGCGAGCTCGAAGAAGAATCAGGCCTAATTGCACGACCGGAACATTTGGAAAAAGTTGCCGAGATCGCTTTTCACAATCAAAAAGAGAACGGAATGTTTTCCACGTGCCGCTGTGAGGTGTTCGTTATCCGTATGTGGCGGGGGAGCGAACATGCGACCGCGACCATGCTCGACCCGAGGTGGTTTCCCGTCAAGAAATTGCCGCTTGGCGAGATGCTGCCTGCTGATCCGATGTGGGTGCCGCTCGTCGTCAATGGGTGGAGAATTACCGGGGAAGTGTGGTATGGGCCACGCCAGAAGACGCTGCTCATGAAGCCGCGTATCGCGTACGTCGCTGGATTCAAGACCTAGGAGCTCGCAGCACTGCGGGCTCTTTTTTATGCAGCCTCAACCTCCGTTTCTTTGAGTAATTTTGGAAGCCACTGTGGGGCGCTCTCGACGAGTAGTTTGGGTTCTTTTTCGAGCATTTGTTTTACAACTTCGCGCGAGAGCCAGCGTACTTGTGCAACTTCGTCCTTTTTGAGTTCCATCACATCAGTCGGCATGTCGGTGACGTAGGTATACCATTGTGTAAAATAATTTCTTCCCGAACTCTGCGTCCGTATATGCGGGCCTTTTTCAAGTTTCTTCGGATTGACCATGAGACCGATCTCTTCAGCAGATTCTTTGATGGCGTTCGTGAGATATTCTTCGCCTTCTTCAACGGTGCCGGTCACCGCTGCACCCCAGCGTCCGGCACTCGTCTTTCCTTGCGCGCGCTGCGCCATCAAAATATCGCCGCCTGGCTTCGTAATCCAAATAGCCGCGGCGCGATAGCAGTCGTCCGCAGTAACAGCCTCGCGCGGCTTTGCACCGATCGGGGTATCGTTTTCATCGACGATTATTATTCGTGCCATGGCGGAGAGGGAGGGATTCGAACCCTCGATACGGTTTTACCCGTATAGTGATTTAGCAAACCACCGCACTAGACCAGCTATGCGACCTCTCCGTAAGGCGTATCGTACTTTATTTAGCGTATCTTTCCAAATGTTTGGGATTACTCGACCCAATGACGGCAAAGAACCTTTTCATATCCGCAATGCTGTCCAGGCAAACGTCATAACCGGATATCCGAGCGCGCATACCAAGCTCAGTCAGTATACGGGCTACCGTGTATTGGAGTGGTTGTGAACGGCTGCAAAAGGAGAGTTTTTTGTAGTGGTACCATTTGCCTTTTACTTTATACGAGTGGGTAAAAACGGAACCATCAGTGTCGACGAGCCCGCGCACACACGCGATTGCGAATTTCTTATTTTCCGTTATCCATTCAGGCATGTCAAATTGTTGTCGAACCTTATTGCCGATAGGAAGCCCGAGAGAGTGTAGATAATCCACTACGCCCGTTCTGGATATCACGATATTAAAGACTGAGGATTTCGGAATATGGTATAAGGCAGGTGTAATTTTAAATAATATCTTGATTCGTGCGATAACAAAATCGATGTATTTTCGATCATCGATATGATGGAGCGTGATGCATGCTTGGTATTTGCTTAAGCCGCCGTCTCCCATCATAGTTCCTATAAATTCGGCGAGCTCGACACTTTTTGGCGGCTCAACAACGGGGAGTGCATAAAACTGCGGCACTTGTATTTGAAAGCGACCATTTTGCTGCCACCACTTAAACCATTGCGCTTTTCTGTAATTTTCATCAACAGGAATGCGACCATACTTCTTTAATAAAGCGCGAGCTCCTTTTATTGCTGCGTCGTGCGTATGCGCGTATCTATCGCAGATTTTGATATTCTTCGGGAGTGGAATTTGTGCCTGTCTGGAAAGGGAGCGAGCACATAATAATCGCATATTAAATTTCTCTCTTCTCCAATCGCGGATGGTACGCGTTGAGCCTGAGCATATCCGTGCAATTCTTTCGACCGAATATTTCTTTTCCACCGCTTCAATAAAAGCACGTTGAGCACCGGTTTTAAAAACAGCGATCTTATCTTTAAGCGATTCAGCCACATCTCCATTTTACCATATGACCAAGTCCCAGGAAAAGCTAACATTTGACCGAGTCCCTCCCTCACCGCAGAATAACACATGCGAAAAATAATCGTCCTCACAAAACCGAATAGCAAGACGGAAAAAGTGGAGCGATTAGAGCCTGCGCAACTTCCTATGAGCGGCTACGATCAGGAACTAGTGACGTATAAGGTTTCAGTCACCGCGCCGCCGGTACACGGCAAAGCAAATGAAGCCGTGCACAAAGCCTTGAGCACCTATTTCAAACTACCGCTCTCCCGCATCCGCCTCCTCCGTGGTGCTACCTCAAAAAGAAAAATATTTGAAATAGACTAAATTTTAAATGCGCAAGGCTTAGCCTTGCGCATTTAAGTATGATATGTGGACAATGCGCACGGGGCTGTATTGGACGTAAGAAGTGAATTTTGTTCGCTAAAAAAGGGCCGCTGACGCGGCCCTCGCTACTCTGTTATTGGCTTTTCTGGCATTTATCCACAAAGCTGTTCCAGAAAAAGATCGCGCGATTGACCTTATCAACCCCTCCGGCGCAGGCAAACCACGTTTCCGTGCCGATAGCCGAGCTTTTGCATTCCTTGTAGTCGGGGATGCTCTCTAAGGGGCGCACGGTGGCGTTGCAGGAAGCGTTCTTTGTTTTTACTTCAAGCCGGCTCGCGAAATCTTCACGTGTTTCTGCCATTGCCATCCCTGTCGTCGCGAGAAAGGCGAAAAAGACCAGTACCCACTTCATCGTGTTCTCCCGAGTGAATCGTCTCTTGCGTAAACGTATCCTTTGAACCACTCGGCGTCAATTTCACGGCACGTGGATTTTCCTCATTGTGCGGTACTATGTATCCATGGATACCGCGCTGTGGTATGCAGCACTCATGAAGCCCGCGTGGGCGCCGCCCGCGTGGCTCTTTGGGCCGGTTTGGACAGTTTTGTACGCGATCATCACGATCACGTTTGGATTCGTTTTCTGGAAAGTTCTGAAAAAAGAAGTGCCGCGCGCGGTCGCGCTCCCGTTTGCGCTCAACCTCATCTTCAATTTCGCCTTCACGCCTGTCCAATTCGGCCTCCAGGACAACCTGCTCGCCGCGCTCGACATCCTCGCGGTCCTCTGCACCCTCATATGGGCGCTCATCGTCATCTATCCGCGCTACAAGTGGGTCGCATTCGCCAACATCCCGTATCTCGCGTGGGTTTCGTTTGCGACTATCCTGCAACTTACGATTACCTATCTGAATTGGTAGCGGTGGATTTTCTTTATTTTCAGCATACAATTTCAGAATGAATCGGGAGCTTGATGACGCTACCGCGGAGGCAGCGAAGCGTTACGCTAAGACACGCGAATTTCGCGAAAAACTTATTGCGACATTCGCTGATCCTCAAGAATACCCACCTGAGGCGCATCCGCTCTCCATTTACATGGCTGGTTCGCCGGGAGCGGGGAAGACCGAGTTCTCAAAACAGTTTATTTTTCTTTTTGAAGGAAAATTTCCTACGAAGATCGTACGAATCGACGCGGACGAAATTCGACCGCTGTTGCCGCAGTATTCCGGAGAAAATTCATGGCAAGTGCAGGGTGCGGCCGCCATCGGCGTCGAGAAATTATACGATTCGGTTCTTCGTAATCGGCAGAACATAATCCTCGACGGAACGCTCGCGCGATTTGAGAAAGCAAAGGATAATATTCGCCGTTCTATTGATAAAGGTCGCGATCAAGTTGTCTTCTTTTTGTATCAAGAACCACTCGTTGCGTGGGAATTCACCAAGAAACGCGAACTCGTCGAGGGGCGTAATATTCCTCGTGATGCATTCATTGAATCGTTTGTATGTTCACGAGAAAATGCAGACCGCATTAAGTGGGAGTTTGGGACGGGTGTGCAACTAAACGTCGTTATAAAGAATTATCAAAACGACTCTCAACAAATCATTATGAATGTGGACACAATTGATGCTTATATTCCCGCATGCTACACTCGAGAAGAGTTAGGGAAACTCATCGTATGATTACCTTCATAAAAGGCCTGTTTTCGAAGAAGACGCACGAGTCGCTCTCGGCGTTCATGAAGGATGCACCCCTCGAGGAGAGAGAGCGTGTCCTTGCCGATATTGTGCGTCGCTCAAACGCTGATCAGCGCGAGCTAGTGGAACGCTTCAACGAACAGCAGAAAATAGGCGTATTGCCTTAGTCGCAGACACCTCGCAGTCCATGACTGTGTGGATTTTCTTGGTTTTGGGGGTAGGATTTGGCAATGCAGATACCTATCTTCAGCGCGAAGGACTTTCGGAAGTGGCTTGCGAAGAATCACAAAAAGGAGAACAAGATTGCCGTCGTCTTGCACAAGAGGCACACCGGGAAGCCCGCACCGACGCACCGTGAACTTATCGAAGAAGCAATCTGCTACGGCTGGATCGACACGACGATAAAGCGCCTCGATGAGGACACCTTTCTGCGGAACTTCTCGCGGCGCACTACAAAGAGCAAATGGAGCGATAACACGCTTTCCTATGCCGAAAGGCTTCAGAAAGAGGGAAAGTTGAGTCCCGAAGGGGTGCGGTTCTACACGATGGGAAAGGCACGGCCGACTCACGATCACGGCATTCCGAAAAATCCGGACATGCCGGTCGAGCTTAAAAAAGCACTCGCAAAGAATGCGAAGGCACAGCAGAATGTCGCCCGCATGGCGCCGTCAACAAAGAGGACGCTTTTTCGCTGGATATTGCGGGGCGTGCAGAAGGAAACACGCGAGAAGCGAGCCAAACACGTCGTCGCATCTGCCGAGCGAGGAACACGCAATCCGCTAAGCCCCACCACCACCGCGCAGGGGTAGTTAGTCATCAAGGTGACACCTTGATGACCTTATTTTCTGAATCTTGTGCAAAAGACATATGCTAGAATTGTTCCATGTCTCCCGTGATCGAAAAAAATCATAAGATTCTTTTGAATGTCCCGTATAAGCCGTATTTTGCGAGTCCGGAATTTGTCCTCTACAACACCGACTCCATCGGACTCCTGAGCACTCTCCCGGAGGATTCCATCGATATGATTTTTGCCGATCCGCCGTACAATCTCTCAAACGGTGGCTTTACCGTCCATGCGGGACGAATGGTCAGCGTAAACAAGGGGGCGTGGGATGCGAGCAAAGGATTTCAAAACGATTACGAATTCCATGTGCGTTGGCTTGAAGCCTGTAGGCGTGTACTCAAGCCGCATGGCACGTTATGGGTAAGTGGTACCTATCATTCGATATATCAATGTGGGCATGCGCTCCAATCGCTCAGCTTTCACATTCTCAACGACATCGCATGGTTCAAACCGAATGCTTCGCCAAATTTGAGCTGCCGTTTCTTTACTGCAAGCCACGAAACTATCATTTGGGCGAGGAAAGAGAAGAAAGCAAAGCATAAGTTTGACTACGATCTTATGAAAGGGGGTCGTTGGCCGGAAGATCAGTTGAAAAAGCCAGGCCTCCAAATGCGATCCGTGTGGTCAATGGGCACGCCAAAACCATCGGAGAAAAAGTATGGAAAGCACCCGACGCAAAAACCGCTCGATTTGCTGAAGCGTATTGTATTGGCGAGTACCGACAAAAACGACATCGTGCTTGACCCATTTACCGGCAGCTCGACGACGGGCTTAGCCGCCGTCGCGCACGGTCGCAAGTTCATCGGCGTTGACTTGGAGAAAAATTACCTCGATTTGTCGGTCAAGCGCTTTAAAGACCTGATAAAGAAGTAAACTCTCCGGGACTTGATCTTTTCCTAAAAAGGATCAAGGATCCGGGGACTATGAAAAAAGGCGGAAAAGGGGGTGCGAGAACTCAGACGGGGCTACATTTTGAAAAGCGAAGCGACCTAGTCGCGGCACTCGTGGATTTGCCAGGCTTCAGTGTAAAAGGATTTGATATCTTCAAAAATAGTGAGCTGGTCGCGCGCAACTGCAAGAAGCACAAGTTGTATGTGTTCTTGAAAGAGCAGGGTATAGACTACAAAAAGATTATTTCAAAGCAGCTGCTGCCTGACGAGGCAATTTATATCCCGGCACAAAAAAAGCTCTACATCGTGGAGCTGAAGTTTCAAGAGATTGGCGGCTCCGTTGATGAGAAACTTCAAACGTGCGACTTTAAGAAAAAACAGTATTCAAAACTCTTTGCACCGTTGGGAATTGATATTGAATATTCCTACGTGTTGAACGAATGGTTTATGAAGCCCGCATATCGTGATGTATTGAACTATGTCTCAGCGATGGGATGCAAAGCTTTCTTCAAAACGCTCCCTATAGAAGAATTGGGCTTATAGTATTTCAATAAGCCAAACCGTCGCGGCACCTGTTCGCATCATGGGAGAGTGGCGGAGTGGTTCTAAATATGAAATTGAACATTTTCCAAATTCCCAAAGAAGATGTTGCTCCGCTTCTGGAGAAATTTACCTCCGTAGGTTTGCGCCGAATTCACCACGAGAAGAAGAAAGAATGGGATACACATTTCTTTTTTTCGAAAAATGCTCAACCGATCCCCATCCCCTGGATCGCAACTTATTCTGATTTTTTCCCGGATCCAAAACCGGAAAATAAAATGTTTTATGGTGCATACCTCTGGATTAAAGATGAAGTTTGCTTGGTTATTAGCTACGGGAAAACTCATTTCTATTTGAGACAATTTTGCGACCATGACTTTGGAACGGAGATTGCAAAAAGGATCGCCGACCAGGATGACACCAGGCAAAAATCCTCAAAGAAATTCGCGGGCCGAAAGAAAAAAGAGATAAAGAGCTACGCTAAGAATAGCCACTTGGACATTGAGAGTGGCGAATCCGTAGATTATCTGCAAGCCGCAGTTATCAAAGACTACAAAGATACTTTTGGTGTTTCTGGCAAGTTCGGCTCTTCAGTTTTGCTGAGCCCTGATATCGAAAAAGATGAACTGCCAGGATTTCTGGACGATCTAATTTTGGTACTGGAGAAGCCCGAGTTATTTAAATTGCCACGCACCACAGTTCTTTCCGCGTCATCCGCCACAAAGTCGTATGAGAACAAACTCATTAGGGATATCCGGGCGGAGAATGCTGAATTCGAGTTGAACCACCATGAACTTGTTGGAACAGATTTTGTTTTCACAGGACAAGAGAAATATTCCTACAGTTATCATGGTCGAAATTCTGATGTCTTCGATCTGCTCTTGATGCGTGACGTGAATGCATTTGTCGATGCATACTCAATACCGAACGAAGAAATCTTGAACATAAAAGTGCATGTATCAAGAGAGGACGCGCGAAGTTACGCAAAGCCGCTGAGAGAAGCGATCGATTATGTTGTTGATGAAAAAAATGTTCTTCTGACACGCGGGACATGGATGCATTTCAATGAAGACTACATTGATCAGCTGGATGAGTATATTGATGCTATCGACATTGAAGAAGTTGAAGACCGATTTAGGGTCGTAACAAATTCAGAGGGAGATTTTAATAAGAGCCTAGAATCTCATGGATTCGAGGTCGCTGATAAGAATTTCTCGAAGATAAAGGTAAAATCTGGGACGCAGATTGAGGCGTGGGATCTCAAAAAGGGAGACTGCGTTTATGCCGTGAAGCGTGGTACGACTCAAGACTTTGGGTATGTTCTTGATCAAGCAAGTAATACTTTGATTCTCATAAATAAAAAGGCAAATATTAAAAAGCTTGACAGCAACTTTAAGAGCTACTGCGTATGGCTTATTTTTAAAAGAAAAAGCATGCCTCCAAAATTGTCTGAAATTAAATCAATCATTTTCAAGCAGAAGCTTGAAGCATGGGCTCGATTGTCGTGGGAATTTGGTATTACACCAAAGGTTAGCATGAGTGTTATTGGTGAGTAGCGTCACTCATTAATTTTGGAGGAAAAAGGGAAAAAGTGTCAGGCACCAATTTGGTCAGCTCCTGAATTAGCACTCTAATTGCAACCTTTGCGCTTCCGCCAGAACATGCTCCTCGGACTCACAAAGCCGAGGCGTTTTCGTTCTCGGTTGTTGAGCCGTCTGACAACATGCACCAGTTCT
>JAHFMV010000020.1 GCA_023267655.1 Candidatus Kaiserbacteria bacterium | reverse complement strand
CCTGACCGACTGGCTCATCGAGTACACCTTCGTTCGTCCGCATCAATCACTTGGCTACCTCACGCCATGGGCGTATTATCAATCTGCTGCCAGAGTGTCACCGATGTGGTCGTCTCGTACATTTTCTTGCTCTCTCGAGAGCATCGTGATAAAGTGCGCGGCACCCCAGTACCACAACGCGATGCGTTGGCTACGGGGCAGGCATATGGCAGCTACCATGAAAAATATTGATACTGATAACGAAGTTGTAACCCGCGTCTACGAGGCGGGCTATCACATTTTGCCGACGGTTCCGGAGGCCGACGTCGAGAAAGTCGTAGCCCAAATCCGCTCTGAAATCGAGAAACTTGGTGGCACCTTCATCGCGGAGGGCGCACCGAGCCTGATAAAGCTTGCCTTTTCGATGGACAAACGCGAGGGCGAGCGCCACATAGCGTATGATCGCGGCTATTTCGGCTGGCTCAAATTCGAGGCCGCAACTGATAGCGCGGGAAAACTTACGGAAATCCTCAAGGCAAATCCGCAGATCCTCCGCTCGATCGTCTACAAGACGTTGCGCGAAGATACGCGCGCAAAATTCAAGGCACCGCAGCTGCGCGAAGTGAAGCGCACCGATACGATCAAATCTGCGCCGAAGCGCACACCGGTCACTGAAGAAAAAGAAGCAGTCTCTGAAGTTGACCTCGAAAAAGCACTCGAAACGTTGACCGCGGAGTAACATTGCAGTATGTACATCAATAAGGTAATGATTTTCGGTAACCTCACCCGCGATCCGGAAATGCGCGCACTTCCATCGGGGATGAATGTTGTGAATTTCTCGGTCGCAACGAACCGCGTCTTCAAAGACCGCGATGGCAAAAAACAGGAACAGACTGATTTCCACAACATCGTCGTCTTCGGTCGCCAAGCGGACACGGTGAATCAGTATTTGAAGAAGGGTTCGTCCGTGTTTGTTGAAGGACGTCTCCAGACGCGCTCGTGGGAAAAGGATGGTAAGAAGAATTACCGCACCGAAGTTATCGCCGATCGCGTCCAGTTCGGTCCTCGCTCATCAGGGGGTGGCGGAGGCGGACATCGCGACTCGGGCCCCGCTGACGATGGTCACGATGTCGGCGGTGGTGCACCATCAGGTGGCGGCATTGATTATCCAAAGGATGATATCAACCCGGACGATATCCCTTTCTAGTCATCAGTCCAAAGTCATAAGTCATTAGAAAAATTCAAATACAATATGGCAACCAATAACATTTTGACGCAGAACGACATCCAACATGTCGATTACAAGGACACGGATCTCTTGAAGAATTTCATCAATCCGCACGGTCGCGTCATCGATCGCCGCAAAAGCGGCCTCACCGCGAAGCAGCAGCGTATGGTGGAGGAAGCAGTCAAGCGTGCAAGATTCATGGGGCTTTTAGCGTATATACAAAAGTAGTTAGCCACTAGCGACTAGCCACTAGGGCACTCGAATTCGAGTGCCCTTTTGCATCTTCCTATTGGCTAAACCCTAGTGGCTAGTGGCTATTTACGCTCTCCCCACGTACTCTCCTGATTCAGTATTGATCTCCAAAATATCGCCTTCTTTCACGAACATCGGGACATCGAGCGTCGCGCCGGTCTCCAATGTTACGATTTTTGAGCCGCCTTGCGCGGTATTGCCGCGGACATCGGGCGGTGCTTCTTTCACCTTGAGCCGCATCTTGATCGGGAGCTTCACGTGGAAGATCTTGCCGTTGAAGCTTTCGGTCTCGACTTCCGTATTCGGGATTAGAAATTGACCGCCATCGCCCACCATTTCATCGGAAAGTGAAAAGCGGGTCGATTTATTAGCTGCTTCGTGAAAAACCCATTCGCCCTTGCGTTCGTCATGAAAAACGAAAACCGCCGGCTTCTTTTCGATCTCCGCTTCCTTCAGCTTATCTGACTGCTGGAATGAATACTCGATCGAGTTGCCCTTAATAAGGTGCTTGAGTTTCGTCTGATTTACGGGGCGGCGCATCTGCTTCTGCATGATGTTGTTCCATGTGCAGACATACGGCTCGCCTTCGACGAGTACCGCAACGCCGGGCTTGATTTCGTTGTAGTTAAGCATCGCGGTATTGTATGCAAAAATGGTAGATTGTCCAGATTTATCCACTCATCTCGTGCATGTTGAATTTCCTGTGCCATAATCAAGATATCTCGACGAAGTGCCTATGATTGAATTCTTCCCAAAAGATACAAAACTCACACCCGAACAGGTCTCAAAAGAATTGCAAGGTGTTCGTGATCGTGAGGCTGCGGTTCACAGGAAAGGCCTCAATGACTTGGGGGATGCAATACAAAAATCACGAGCGGATATAGTTGCAGTCGAATGGAAGACGTATACCGAACTTCGGGGCGGGCGAGTGTTGCGCGAGTTATTTGAGACACGGAAATACCTCGGTAGAGACCTTGCAGGCCTCAATGAATTGCCGCCACTCGGATCAATTGATGCGGAAGAAAAATTGTGCGCAGAGTTATCGGCTGCGGTAGGCGGTCTCAACGACTCTCCGCTTAAAAGGGACACGATGAACGTGCTTTCCAAAATGCAGGCAAAGCTACAGAATGTGCGGAAGAACAGTTAGTATCAAGTTTTGTGGAGAGCGAGTGCGTCGCGAATCGCGCTTTTGGGGAGCGATTCGTCGAGTAACAAATTTTCGTAGGTCGATAGACGGGTGTGGATCGCCTTTTCTAAATCTGCGTTGTCGTCGAAGAGGTCGAATAGGCTGACGCCAGTGGTAGTTCTGATTCCACGCAAAAGACGGAGCGCGTTCGTCCACGCGCGCCGCTCATCGTCAACGATTCGCGCGCGTTCACGCGTAGACAAGTTACCGCGGACTTGTTCCGGCAAATACATAATTTTTTCCACAACGTTCAGCATTTTTCGTACACCTCGTTCAATTTCATTGCATTCATGTTCTTCCATGTCTGCATATCGGATTGCGTGCCCGATTTCGTGAAATACGCTCATAATCCGCTTCGGGTCTTTCCTCAGTGCAGGCAAATCGATTATGATTACGGGAGGTCTTGAGAATTCGATACCGAAACTTTGACCAAGTCTAAAACGAACGTTACCACTCGGCACGAACTCTGCAAGATTTTTTCTCGATCCTTGTACTACCAGTGTTGCGGTGCATGTATTTGATCCATCGTTTCGAAGTGCAATTGCAGCGTTTTCTCCTAAAGGTATCTCTTCTTCCTCGCCCTCAGGGATTTCTCGGATAAGATAGAGCGCTTGTGCAACGGGGTCTTCCATGAAAATGTCACTATTCCTCCTCTCCACCCGGACCTTTCGCAAGAGGGGCGCCGCCACCTTCAAGATTCTTACGGATGTCTTTCAGAATACTATTGATCACGGGTTTATTTTCCTTGAGAAACGTACGCGCGGCGTCGTAGCCGCGGCCGAGCGCTTGGTCGCCGTATTTATACGAGCCGCCGGAGGATTTTTCTATTACACCGAGCTTCTCACCGAGAGCTAAGGCTTCGCCCTCGCGCGAGATGCCTTCGCCGTACATCATGTCGAATTCAGTCTGTCTGAACGGTGCCGCGACTTTATTCTTCACGATCTTCACCCGATGCCGCCCGCCCATCACTTCCTCCCCCTTCTTTATTTGAGCGATTCTCCGAATATCCATTCTCACGGAAGTATAAAATTTAAGCGCTTTTCCTCCGGTAGTGGTTTCGGGGCTGTTGTGGACGATAATGTTGTCGGCGAGAAAATTGTGATGGCCTCGAACGCGGATATCGAACCGCCGCATACTTCGCGTGCGCGGTTTTTGCGCGATGCGGATAATCGGGACACTCATCGCAATTTTCTCCGGTTCGCTGAAGGACGGCTTGATTCCGAGCGCACGACGATACTGTTTGAGCATCTTGTACTGCATCGACGGGTGGATGTTGAATCGGATGAGCTGCAAGAATTTTTCCGAGTTCGACTGGTCGAAATGGAAGAAATATTTCCCGCCGTTCGTGCCAAGACGAACCGCGATATCATATCGGTCTTTTAGCAGATTTTGCAATGCAACGCGACTTTGCGATTCTATTGCTTCAACGCAAATGGCAATCCGGCCTTTTGTGTTTGCCTTGTCGCGGATATCGAGATGTCCGTCATCCTGATACCAGATCGCGAGTGACAAAGGAGTGAGCGCCGCGAGAAATTCGGGCGACAGATATTTGTGATTGTCGCGGTACATGCTTTTTCGTGTTGGGTGGAGCTCAGAAAGAGGTGACATGTCGAATTTTATCGATTTCTTGTCTTCGTATATGGTGCTCTGAATGTTCGCGAAGAAAGAAGTTTTCCATGTGAAATATGCTTTTTGCTTCAGTCCATGCCCGAGGCGGAATCGTGTTCCAAGCGATTCCTTGTGGATGGTCGGGCTCAAATTCCCATCTCCCAATAGTGAGCCACGAATGATCTCCCACTGCAGATCATTGAGGCGTTTGACGGCGCTGATGAGGACTCGATCGCCCTTTTTGAGATGTTCCGCAGGTCTCCAGCCAGTTGGCGTCAAAACAGGGTGGTTTGGAGTACATGAGACATGCGCGACACCGCTTCCGGAGGGGTCATAGGCAGTAATCTGCAAGAAAGAATCGGCATTTCCGTTATCATACCAGCCGGTAACTTTTGCAGGAACTAATTTTTGCCGCCGCCAATCGTACGAAAGCACCGATACCGGCATTTTCTGATTTACGATCTTTCCGATCTTTTCTTGCGTGCCGTCGGCGAGTGTCACCCTTGATGAATAGTTGAGACAGCCAAACATCACGCCGATCTGCATGCGAATTTGGTTGATGAAAATCACCAGCGTCTTTGTTTTGGAAACGATCGCGGTCAATTTGCGCAGTGCCTGCGACATGAGGCGTGCTTGTTTGCCCATCTGCTGCTGGCCCATGTCGCCTTCGATTTCGTCTTTGGGTGTGAGCGCGGCGACGGAGTCGATGACGATGACGTCGATCTTTCCTGATCGCACGAGCGATTCGGTAATCTCCAGCGCCTGCTCGCCGGTATCCGGCTGCGAGACGAGAAGAGAATTGATATCAACTCCCAATTTTCTCGCGTATTCCGGATCAAGCGCGTGTTCCGCATCGATGAACGCGCAGATGCCGCCTTTTTTCTGCGCCTCTGCAATCACGTGGAGCGAGAGAGTGGTCTTGCCGCTCGATTCCGGCCCGAAAATCTCGACGATACGTCCGCGGGGAAGGCCGCCGATACCGAGCGCCCAATCAACGCCGATCGAGCCGGTAGGAATCGCATTTACATCAACTTTTGGCGTCGCACCGAGCATCATGATCGACTCATCGCCGAACTTTGTCTTAATCTCACTCAATGCTCGCTCGATGTCTTTGTCTGATCCGGTGCCGGTCTGTTTCGGTGCTGCCTTTTCTTTCTTTGCCATACGGAAGTATTGTAGCTATTTAAGGGTAAGTATTCATGAAGTATACCCAGCCGCAGTTTCCTACGGAAACTGCGGCTGGGTATAACCTCTTATTTTGGCTCATAGACGATGTCGAGGACTTTGCGCGCTGTCCTGCCCCTTGCGTCGCGGGCATCGAGGATGAGGTGGTTGGACCCTTCGGCGAGGAGGTACGGCTCTTCGAATTCGCCGTTTTCCGTGACAGGGATCGTCTTTCCATTGAGCTGGAGCTCTGTGATCCGCGCTGCGCGACCCTTGATGAGCGTGTACGGGTCATGCACGGTAATGGTTTCTTCGGGAACGTTGATCATCGGGCCATACAAAAGTCCCTGTGCTTCGTAGATCGCATACCCAACCAAAAGGACGAAAAAGAGGATGAGTGCGATGCGAATGAGACGAGAATCACGATAGGGAAGCATATAGTAGGTTCTAGGTGTTAGGGACTAGGTGCTAGGGAAATGAAATCTCAAACACGATCATTGAATTCGTCGGTTTCTTCTTCTGGTGCCTCGGCAGCGGCAACAAGTTCGTCGGCATTCCCGGCACCAATGACTTCGCGCGGCTTCGCACCATCTCCCGGGCCGATGACCCCTTTTTCTTCCAAGATGTCGATCAGGCGCGCCGCACGCGAGTAGCCGATGCCGAGTTTGCGTTGCAGGTACGAGGTTGATGCCTTGCCGGCTTCCAAGACGGCCTGTTTTGCCTCTGCATATTTATCATCATCCACACCTTCTTCCATGGCCGAGAAAATAGAATTCGGCTCGCCTTTTTGTACGGCGCCATCGGAGAAATCTAGACTGGAGAGCGGAGCGTCGTTGTTTTTCGCGACAAACGAGACAACTTTTTTCACTTCGCCTTCGGTAATGAACGGCGTCTGGATACGGCGTGGCTTCGACATCTCACCCGAGAGGAAGAGCATGTCGCCGGCACCGAGCAATTTTTCCGCGCCGCCGGTATCGAGGATCGTGCGCGAATCTATTTGAGACGCGACCTGGAAGGCGACACGGGTCGGGATGTTCGCTTTGATGAGGCCGGTGATGACTTTCACCGACGGGCGCTGTGTCGAGAGGATCAAGTGAATGCCAACGGCGCGCGACATCTGTGCGAGACGCACGATGCCGGCCTCCAGCTCGCGCGGGTAGCTCTGCATGATATCCGCGAGTTCGTCGATGATGAGGACGATGTAGGGCATGGCTTCCGGCATTGGTTTGCCTTCCTCGACGCCCTTTTCGATTGCGGGTGCAACGACGTTTTCATGGTACGAGGCGATGTCGCGGACGCGTTCTGTTTCAAGGACGTTGTACCGTCGATCCATTTCCTTTGCGAGCCACTTCAAGGCGACGATCGCTTTTTTGGCGTCGGTAATCACGGGCGTGAGGAGGTGTGGGATGGAATTATAGAGCGTGAGCTCGACTCGTTTCGGGTCGACCATGATGAAGCGCAGTCTATCCGGTCCTGTTCGGTAGAGGAGCGAGACCACGAAATCGTGGATGACGACCGATTTACCGGAGCCGGTTGTGCCGGCAACCAGCATGTGCGGCATGCGTGCAAGGTCGGCAAAATGTGCTTGCCCCGTGATAGAGCGACCGAGTGCAAGCAGAAGCGGCTTATCGGTCTGCGTGAATCCGGAATCGGTAAAGAGCGGCGCCATACCGAGCGTGGTGCGCGAAATATTCGGGACTTCGATACCAACGAGCGCCTTCCCCGGGATTGGCGCTTCGATGCGCACCGGAGAGGCCGCAAGTGCGAGCTCGAGATTCGATTGCAAGGCGACGATTTTCGAGAGCCGGACGCCTTCCGCTGGCTTCATGGCGTAGCGAGTGACGGTCGGGCCGATAGAAACCTCGTCCATTTCGACTTGAATGCCAAAATTCTGAAGTGTCCGCTTCAAGATGTTCATGTTGGCTTTCACATCGCCCACTTCCGGCTTCCCTTTGTTCTTTGACAGGATCGAAATAGGGGGCGGAGTATAGACCGACGCGGTTGCAGCGATAATAGGGAATCCGCCCTGGTCTTGTTTGTCTCCGGTATCGGCATACTGGATAGTGGGCGCTTCTTCCGGCTCTCCTTCGGCATCTTCGGGAACTTCTTCTCCCGAGTCCTCGTCTTCAGGTAATCCGGCAATCGCAACATCATCGCTCGGTACAAGATCGCCTTCGGTAGCACGAGTGCGGAAACTTTCCCGCAACGTCTTCAGGAGAACTGACAAATGGATATCGAACGCGATAATTAAAGTTGCGACAATGAATGCAGCAAGAAAGATGACACTCGCGGTCGTATCAAACGCGCGGATGAGCGGCGTCGCGATAATGGTTCCGACAATACCGCCACGGTTTGGTAGAAAGATAGATACAAGACTTAAGCTCGAGAGAAAAAACACGAGGATGCTTACGATCTCAATGAGGCCGAACCTTTTTTCAAATGATCGCATGAGCGCGGCAGCAAGGAGTATTAAGGAGAGCGGGAGCAGCATGTATCCGACGCCGAGAAGCTTTGAGAGGAACGTATACAAAAACGCGCCAACCGCTCCGCCAATTTGAAATGCGGCGAGCGCGAGGAATATCCCAACGGCAACTGCAAGAACCGCGACCACGCCGCGAAGCGCTTCGATGCTCACCGGGAGCGCGTATTCTTCATCGTCGTCCGTACGTTTGCGCTTGCCATTTTTATCTGCTTTTTTTGCCACCGGATAATAGTACCACGCCCTCCACCACTCATTTTCCACTCTGTAAATGCCGCCCGTCCCTATTTCGGTCAAGGGCATTGTTGCGCTTACAGACGCAGGGACTATACTGCGCGCATGCCAAAGGGACAGGAAAAGGAAGTCTCAAAGACGTATTCAAGCTTGCCTCGCGATATTGTGAAAGAGACAAGGGACGTATCGAACATACTCTCACTACTCGACAGCCATGTCGTAAAGACAAACCCTTTCGGAGCAAATGTAACGGGTGACGCTTCGTATCGGAGGGCAGAACGAATCAGTGCCGCACTGCATCTTATAACAAACCATGTTCCTGAAAATGAACCGCTTCGGGTTGCCATTAGGCAAGGTGCCCTCGATCTGTTGGTAGAAATTCTTGACCTCCGAGCCGGATTTCGGACGCCATCTTCCGAGAAGGGTCAGGTGACTCTCGCTTCGATACGAAAATTGATCTCACTGGTCCGATTTCTCGCGGTCGGAGGTTTTGTATCACCTCAAAATGTTGCTGCGGTAGCTGAAGCGCTCGACGAGCTTGGCAGCCTCATCATCGTGTCGCAGAAGTCGACACTCTCGGAGCAAATGAACATTGCGCGAGAAGATCTCGTTCCTCCGGTGCAGGATGCACTCTATTCGCCTCGTCCCACCTCCTCAAAAAACAATCATACAAAAAGCAGCTCTCGATCACGAAGACAGGACATAAAGGACACAATTGGATCACAAACGGACACAACGACATCGAATAGGTCAGAACAGGTTATGGACATACTCAAGGCTGGTGGAGTTCTTGGTATAAGGGACATATCCGCAAATTTACCGCAATATAGCGAAAAAATGATCCAACGTGAGCTGGCGGAACTTGTCCTTATGAATAAGGTCGTAAAAATGGGCGCCAAACGATGGAGCAGGTACCAGATTGCCCTGTAGGGCGATTTACGCGCCGCATGCAGGGGAATGCCATCTTCGAACCGGATACTATATATTGACAGCAAATGCGGCTGGTTCTCTAAGGGGGATTTGGTTGACTTTCGTCTTCATTTGGCATAATCTGCCCCCGATACCTATTGAGGAGAAAACCGCCACAATCTTGAATAATTGGGCCTTTCTTATTCACTAGTTATCCACAAACGAGCGTTGCGAATGTACACGCATTCGATGTGCACTCGTTTATAATGGCTTCTAATGTGATCCGGATCGCCGGTTTGCATTGCGCAGTTTGGCTTGTACAAAAGCTACTCGTGCGATGTCCTTTGATACATGAATAGTGCATGAATATGGAGAGCTTCAAGCTGAAAGGTTTGAGGCGATGACGCGTCTCCTCTACTAGGATGTAGAAACTACGCACAAAAAATCAGAACGCCAGATACGTCCCGTCACGATATGAATGACAGAAACGCAGACTCCCACATGATGCTAACCCTCGTTCTCGAACATTACTAAAAACGAGCTCGGGGCTAGCAAATTTATTAATTGTCCGCCTTCGGCGGACATAGCAGGTGCGACTCCGTCGAAGGGTCGTACATGCGTCCACTTCTTCATTTAGAAGAAGGGATCAAAGGTCAAAAATCAAACTATGAGTTTAGCAACAAAAAACGTTGCGACAGCGCTCGTCGGTGTCGGTTTGGTCCTCGGACTTGCATTTGCATTTGCTACACCAGCAAAAGCAGATCTTCTCTCGGATCTCCAGGCACAAGTACAAGCATTGCTCGCGCAAATCTCAGCTATGAGCGGCGGAACGTCTTCGGGCGGATCTGGCGCAGGCTGCTACAGCTTCACGATGACCGAGCAAATGGGCTCGACAGGTGGTGAAGTGATGTGGGTCCAGAAATTCTTAAACAATCACGGTGCAGTCATCGCCGCAACCGGCGCAGGCTCACCAGGAAACGAATCGAGCTACTTCGGTGCAAAGACGAAGGCAGCGGTCGCTAAGTGGCAGGGCATGAACGGCGTCTCGCCGGCGGCCGGCTTCTGGGGACCTCTGACTCGCGCAAAGGCCAACTCGGTCTGCTCGACGTCAATGCCAGGAGTTCCCGGCGTTCCGGGGGTACCAGTTACGGGCAATGGCCTCAAGGTCATGCTCGCGGCTGATTCTCCGAACAATGTCGCGCTCGTCCAAGGACAGGCGATCGGCGAGCTCGCGAAGTTTACCTTCTCGAACCCGACAGGATCTGCGGTTACGATCACGAGCCTCGGCTTCAAGCGCACTGGTACTTCAGCTGACTCCACCATTTCGAACGTCTATCTGTTCAATGGTGCAAATCGCATTACCGATGCCGCAGGAGTCTCATCGGGCATGTTCACGTTTAACGACACGACGGGTATCGTCCAAGTCCCTGCAGGCGGTAGCGTAACCATCTCGGTTCGCGCTGATATTGCAACGGGTACGGGCGGTCAACAAATGGGCGTTCAATTGCTCTCGGTTGCTGCCTCATCGGCGCTCGACACCTCTGTCGTACTTCCGGTCACCGGCGGCATCCAGACAATTTCGTCCGCTTCGATGGGCACGGTTGCGTTCACGTACACCGGTCCTACGAGCGCGACGGATAACCCTGCGAACGATGTTCGCGTCTTTGAGGCATCGACGGTAGTTTCCACGCACGCTGCGTGGCTGAAGTCGATCTCCTTTGAGGATCGCGGATCCGACAGCGACGGCGACGTCAAGAATATCCGTCTCTACGTAGACGGCACGATGGTCGGCACAGCGCAAGCGCAGTTCTCGAATAACCGGGCTGTCTTCGACCTCTCGGCAAATCCGGTCAAGCTCGCAACAGGCACACGCATCATCAAGGTGCTCGCTGATGTTGTCGGTGGATCTGGCAAGACGTACGACGTCCAGATCCGTAAGGCAGCTGACGCTAACATCGTTGATGCCGAGTTGAACCAGCCGGTTCTCTCGACTGATGCAGGTGGCAGCTTCCCGGTTTCGGCGGCTACTGCTAACACGATTGGTGCAGCGACACTCTCAATTACGCGCAAGGCTGATTCTCCGACAGGCGATCTCGCCGTCGGCGGAACCAACGTCTTGATTGGTCGTTGGGAAGTACGCGCAAACGGCGAAAACGTCAAAATTGAAACCTTGACGGCTTCGACGACCATCACCGGCCAAACGTCAGCAGGATTGGATAACGGCAAGATTTTCTTGAACGGCGTCCAAATCGGCTCGACGAACGACATCGCGCAGACGGGTACGGACTTCTCGTTCGGCTCCTCGTTCATCGCGCGTGCAGGTCAGACGGAACTGCTCGAGATCTATGCTGACGCCAACAAGACGGACGGCACGAATCTCGCGGCAACTAACACGGTCCTTCTCGCCGTCGCGGTCACCGCATCGAATACCGAAGGCATGAGCTCCGGAGATGCGGTAACAGCCGCCAACCTCTCGGCCTCGAACGTGACGAGCAATACTCGCACGGTCTCCGCGTCGACGGTCTCAATGACGAAGAACTCCGGCTACGGTAACCAAACGATCGTGGCAGGAACAAACAACGTTCGCGTTGGTTCCTTCACGCTCTCAACTGGTTCAACCGAAGGAGTGAACGTCAACACAATCACCGTTACGCTTTCTTCAAATGAGTCTGGTTCAGTAACCGACCTCATGTTGAAGGACGCTGACACCGGTGCGCAGGTTGGCACGACGAAAGGAACTCCGGGAACGTCTAACTCGTTCTCTGTGAACCTTCCGCTCGCGGTCTCGTCTACCAAGACGATTGACATCTACGCAAACGTGAAGTCGTCGGCAAATGCCGGCCCATGGGCGGCAAACATCGATGGTTCCGGTACGGGTGCTGTAACAGCCTCGTCAGTTACCTTCGGTAGTTCATCGGCTTCATCCGCGACGCTCCAGACCATCACGGTTGCGGGCAGCGGTACTTTGACGACGGCAATCGGCGTCTCGCCGGATAACGCTAACGTCATCGCAGGTTCCAGCATGGTCAAGGTTGGCTCGTTCAACTTCACCGCGTCAAACACTGACTTCACTGTCCAGGAAGTCAAAGTTAAGATTCCGGCACAAGCAGCAACGTCAGTTTCGGCGATCACGCTGAAGTACAAGAATTCATCAGGAACGGATGTTACGTCTAGCCAGTCACTCGTCCTCTCGACCGGCGCTCAGCCGCACTCGACCGCGACGTTCACGGGCCAGACATTCTTCGTCCCAATGAACACGACGAAACAACTTGATGTGTACGTCTCGACACCGACGGTTGCATCCGGTGCAACATCGGGTACGTCGATCACCGCAGTTCTTGACGGCAACGAAGGCTTCAAGGCCATCGATTCCGCGGGAAATGCAACGACGACACTCACCGGCCAAGCCGACATCTCGTCGGACGCTACAAGTGGCAAGGGTACCTTGGTCATCCGCAAGACTGTTCCGACACTCTCTTCAGTCGCGCTTGACTCAAGCACACTCGTCGCAGGATCCAACCAGGTCCTCGGTCGCCTCAAGGTTACTGCGGATGCTGCAGGAGACGTTGACTGGGGCCAGATTGTATTCACGGTAACCAAGAGCAGCCAGTCGAGTGGCGTCCTCATCGGCGCAACCTCGACAATCGCGCTCTGGCAAGGGGCAAATCAGATCTCGGGTAACTTCGCGACGACGTCGGGTTCGCTTGCAAATATGACGCAAGCCTATCCGTCGACGTCTGCAGGAGGTACGCTCGCGTTCCGCCCATCGGCAGTCCAGACCGTCCTCGCCGGAACATCGGCAACGTATGAACTTCGCAGCACGATCTCAAGTCTTGCGTCGGGTTCTAACTCCGTCGACGTTTCGATCGCGAACACCCAGACGACTGCTTCGACGACCGCCGCGTTCGCGGTTGTTGCCGGTACGCTCGGTGTCGTGAACAATTCGTTCGTATGGTCTGACTGGTCTTCAGTCGCGAACCATGCGTCCAATGCGCTCACCGCAGGCGACTGGATCGACGACTACCTCGTGAAGACACTTCCTTTGACCATCGGCTCCAAGTCGGTGAACATCTAAGGATAGTAATCTCTAAGCATCTCGCTTAGCTCTGACCGGAAGAGAACGATCCGGTACAGCCAAAACCGCCCGCAAGGGCGGTTTTGGCATTGAAAATGCCGTGTGGTAGACTCCATTTGTTATATGCCGACAGAAACTGCACCAATGAATCGCACGCACACTATCATAATTGGAATAATCGTTCTTCTCATCATAGGTGCTGGCGCATATGCGTATATGCAAAAATCAGGCGGATACTCGTATACCCTTGCGCAGGGAGAACATATTGCGGACTGGCATCTGCAGGGCGCGTACACGGGAAATGCCGATCTCGAGAAGAAAGCGAATGATGAAATAACGCGATTACGGGGGTTGTTGTCGAATAAAAAGGATGCAATTACCGATTACACCCTGTATATCAGCATCGCCAACCAGTACCATCTCCTCGGTGACGGGAAAGACGAGTATGAGTATCTTATGCAAGCCCTCGCAATCGACTCAACGACAACGGGTCTCGCATGGGAAAACCTTGGTGTACTTTTAGAACAGACGGGCGCGCCAAAGAGCGCGCGGGATGCATATGCACACGCCGCAGCTGCCCAACCGCAGATCGTCCAATATCAAGCACAGTATCTCGACTTTCTGACGAACCACTTCAAGGATAACACCGCTGAAATCGAGGCGGCGTTTGCGAACGCACAAAAGACTGATCAAACTGACCTCACGCTGCTCCAAATCCGCGCACGTTGGCTTGAGGGCACGGGAAGAACTACCGAAGCGATTGCCGTGTGGAAAAACATGCGGGCACTGTCACCCGAGTCGAGCGCCAGCATTGATGCTGAAATAAAGCGCCTTCAAGCATTATGACTCAGAGAGTCGCGCGGTACCTTGAGTATGTGCTCCTCTCTCCGGCGTTGCTTCCCTTAGTGTACGCACAGGGATTTCTCTACCCCTATGTTGCGCCGAAGACGTTTCTCTTTAGAGGTTTAGGTATCCTTGCCCTCGCCGCGATTGTTTATCTCGTCCTGATGCGGCACGAACTGTACTGGTTCCGCTTGAAAAACAAACTCACGTGGATTCCGGCGGCCTTGCTCGCGGTAACGTACGCTACATCGCTCATTGGTGTCGATTTTTACCACAGTTTCTGGTCGACGTACGAACGCGGCGATGGGCTTATCACGCTCACGGCAGCGGTGGTCTTTTTTTACGGGGTCGTTCTGTATGCCGATCGGAGATTTTTCAAGCGTCTGATGATACTTTCCGCGTGGGTCGGCGGCCTTGCCGCTCTGTATGCACTTCTGCAGTGGGTGCAGGCGACAGCCGGTATCGACATTCCCCTTATCGAAGAGCCGCGGGGCCGCTATGGCGGGACCTTTGGCAACGCCGCATTTCTCGCGAGCTACCTCGCAATGACATTTTTCCTCACGCTCGCGATTGTGGGCGACTATCGGAAGAAATGGCGCGGTGCAGTCTATACAAGCGCGGCTTTGCAACTCGTTGCGATCTTTTTGTCGTCGACGCGCGGGACCATCCTCGCACTTGCGGCCTCCGGCTTTGTTGCCGCCGCGTATGTCGCCTGGAAAGGGGAAGGGCGGATGCGTCTCTATGCGCGACTCACTCTCGTCGCACTCATTGTGCTTGTGGGTGTGTTTGTCATTTTTCGAGGGCAGCTTGCGAAGGTGCCGCTTTCGCCGGTACAGCGAATTGCGACGATCTCACTCTCTGATGGTACGATCGTGAGTCGTCTTTTTCTCTGGCAGAACATCGGACACGCAGCCCTCAAGAAGCCCCTCACCGGCGTCGGGGCGGAACATATCGAAGTACTCTTTAACCACGTCTACGATCCGGATAAAATTCAAGAAGAGTGGTTTGATCGGTCGCACAACGCCTTTTTGGATTATTTTGCGCAATTCGGTGTTCTTGGCCTGCTTCTCTATGTAGTACTCGTTTTGAGCGCACTCGTCACAGCACATCGGATTTTCAAAACGGACATGCGCGTAGGCGGCCTCATGATGCTGTTGATTGCAACGTATGCGATCCAAAACTTCTTTGTCTTCGACACGGCGCTCACGCTCTGGCTCCTCTTTGCGGTCTTCGCAGGCCTCATCAACATGCATGAATCTGGTGCGGCCCGAGCTGCGCGGCTCGCGCGAGTCCCCGCAAGTCTCGCTGCTGGTCTTGCGGTGGCATTCCTCGTGCTTATATATCCGGTCTCAATACAACCGATGCGGGCAAACCGGCTCATCATGGAAACCTACCTCTACCATGTCGCTGACGTTCCGCTTGCACTGCAGCACCTCGACCAAGGGCTCTCGCTCGGCACGTACGCCGACCTTGAGTACGGCTATCAGGCATATGGCATGTACACAAATGAACAAGTAACGATGCTCTCCGGCGAGACGCGTCTCAAGGCATATACCACAACACTCGACTTGTTACGGAAGAATTTTGACCGCTACCCGTACGACGCGCGCACGGCGATGTACCTCGCCCACGTGCTCGATTTGACGCCACCCGAGGCAACAGTAGACGAGGTGCTTCTGAACACGGCACTTGATAAAGAAATCAGTATTTCGCCGCGGCGACTGCAGGCATGGTACATCCGCGCAAATATCTCGCTCAAAAAGGGTGACGCGGCAAAGACGAAAACGGATCGCGCCATACAGTACACCGCGGCAATTGCGGTGATGAAAACGTACGCCGATATGCAGCCGGGAAGTGCCGACCCGCGCTACATTATCGCGAATCTGTATCTCGCAATCGGCGACAAAAGAAAGGCAGAGGAGTGGGCCGACGCGGGCGAGAGTGTGTATCGTGGCGGAGAAGCAGCGCGCCGCGCCGCAAAATATTACATCAACGCTGAAGAATGGGGGAAAGCCGTCCGATTCCTGTCGGACGTCGTTGCGTCGAATCCGGATAACGCGGGTGCACTCTACGACCTTGCGAAAGTAAAATTCCTCTCAGGCGACAAAGCGGGAGCAAGAGAAATTTACGAACGACTCAAAGCGCAGAATTCTGATCTTGTCGCGACCGATCCTGCGTTCGTGCGGGCAATCGATGTGAAGTGATTTTGGGTTATCCCCACCTATTCTTCACGAACCGTTTCTGGCGGAAGATACGGGCATACAATAGAGGGGCGATCGTTGCGCGCTTGCGCGGCCCGCTTAGTTTGGTGTTATTTTTATTAAAAATTAGTTTTTTGTAGTATGAAAAAAACGTTTTCATTTATACGAGAGGGTGGATGGTGTACTAAGTCAACGGGTCGTTGACACCTTTGAGAAATGACTCGAGGCGCTGTAGCGGTGTGCTGTTCAGCGATTGGTGGTGGCGTGACTGGTTGTACCAGTCGACGTATGCGTACAA
>JAHFMV010000005.1:13199-67874 GCA_023267655.1 Candidatus Kaiserbacteria bacterium | reverse complement strand
TGCAATGCACGACCAATCCTCCTTCCCAATGTGTGTATGTGCCATCTTGGCACTGTGAATGCCTCTCTGGGGGTTGCAATTAGCCTGCAAACCGAGTTGCAGTTAGCGTGCGAATTCACCAAGGCGATTTTGACAAACCGCGATGTCCGAAGTATAAATACAGCGGCAATTGTGCCAAGCTGATTTTCAGTGAGGAAAAAATGGCAAACGGAAAAGGCAGCAAGGGTTTTGCATCGATGGATGCCGATAAACAACGCGAAATCGCCGCGAAAGGCGGAGCCAATGTTCCGCACGAAAAACGTTCGTTCTCCGCCAACCGTTCTCTGGCAGCGGAGGCTGGTCGGAAGGGTGGGAGAAGCGTTGCCGCCCATCAGCGCTCGTTCTCACAGGATCGTTTGCTCGCTGCTGAAGCCGGCCGCAAAGGTGGCACGACGGCGCAGCAGCGGCGTCTTGAGAAGCGTGCGACGCAGTAGCGCATCAGCAAATCAGGGGCCTGCACTGTTGGGCCCCTTCGCTTGCTCAAAAAAACAAGAGGCTGCGGGATGTCCCACAGCCTCAATCTTGCGCTACATGCCGCGCTTCGCTTTCAGAAGCTGCTTCTCGCAACCATCTAGAAAACGTCGTGCGTCTTGGATGGACGTAAGAACTTCATCTACCGAGAATCCGCCCGATCTTGCGCTAACGACTTTCGCGAAGTCCTTCTCGTTAAAATCGCCTTGCAGATCGTGAGCCATGCGCTTGAGCTGATTTACGCGTAAGCCAATTGACTTCCAACGCTTGCCCGGCTCATCAGCGTAGGTTCGGATATACGCTCCCTCTTTCTTAGAAACGCGCACCACTTCTTTGCGAAGTCCACTGAGGGACACGTCCTTTTCTAAAACACGTTTTGCAAGACCCACTTGTAGATCATGCTTCATCTTCGAGATCTGAATTGCTGCCGTGAGCGGTATCTTTTGCTCTTTTGGTAACGACGGATCAAGCAATGCTCGCACGTCCTTGTGCAAGAATCGCAGCGAAAGCATTGAATACGTCCAAGGAACTGTGATGCCGAGCACCTTGGCGACTTCCTCGATAGGCATGCTCATATTATCGTACATATTCTCGATCGCGTCCGCGATTTCGAGCGGCGTATGTGCTTCACGATTGAAGTTTGCAATTGCCGCGATCAGGAACGGCACCGCTTCGCTGGTGATGTTCACCAAAAGCGCACGGTACTCGATACCGACAAGCGTGATCGCACGCCACCGGCGCTCACCGTCGATAAGCTCATAAAGATTCTCACCGACCTTACGAACGATACCCGGCTGGACTTGCCCGATTGCACGAATCGAATCAGCAAGACGCATGATCGCATCTTGGTTGAAGTAAACGCGCGGCTGTCCTTCCATCGGACGGATACATGCAGGAAGAACTCGGATCTCGACTGCTTTTGCGAGTGCCTTACGGCCTTCCTCCAGCAGAAGTTTCCAGTCAGATTTCGTCTTGGGAAGCGACACCCTCCCCTGTATCACTTTCAAGGACTGGGTCATCGGATGAATCTCCTCTATCCCTATTGCCCGCTTAGAACCCTATCGTACTGACAAGCGTTAGGCAACACGATAGAAATGCCGCAACACAAAGAGCCGCAGCGGATAGTCTCGCTACGGCTCATTTTGTACTACAGATCATTCTGCCGCCTCATTGAGAATAGTTGGCAGATCGTCCTCGTCGGAGAGAAGGATGTATTCTTGCACTTTGTCCCATGCGTGTTCGATGGCGTTTCTGGGCAATTCCTCGCCAAGTACGTCCGCGAGTTTTTGCCGCCCACGATTCACACGGGATTTGATGGTGCCGGCTGCACAACCAAGCATTACGCCTGCATCCTCATACGAGATACCTTCGACGCCAACAAGCATCAATGCCTCTTGCTGGTCGAACGGCAACGAATGCCATGCCCACGCGAGATCTTTCATGCGAACGTGCCATTCCGGATCATCCGGCGCACGCATCTGCTCGGCCTTTAGCCCATCGACATCTTCTACTTCACGGCGACGCCTTCGCATCTCCGAAAAGTATGTGTTGCGTAGGATGGTAAACAACCACGCTCGAAGATTGGTGCCTTCGTCGAAACTGTCTCGATGGACCCACGCCTTCAAGAATGTCTCTTGTACAAGGTCGTCCGCTCTCGTCATGTCGCCGCAAAGACTCACGGCAAACGCTTTGAGATTGGGCAGTAGGGCTTTCATGTCCTGTTCTAAAGACATCACTTCCACTCCTCTTTGACCCTTATATGACTACGGGAACCCTAGCACACTGCCGATTCGCTGCCCAGTTCTTGCTACACTATTCTGTATGACCGACGATGTGAATCCTGTTTTCGATTCCGTTCCAGAAGCATTTGCGACGGAGCCTGTTGTTGGATCAGTCTCAGAAGCTCCGGGCGTGACAACTTCCGAACCTATTGTGGATGTTACCCCAGCTGAAGAAAATGTAGCGACAGAGTCTGGTACAGTGGCTTCTACTCCGCAGCAGACACAGGAACAAACATCAACACCCCCACACAAGTCTTCTCCATTAGCGCCACAGCTGAGTGCTATTAACGACTTGCGCGATCAGGCGCTTGAGAAGCGGCGCGTGAGCGTCAGGGAGAGGCACGATGGTATTGTTGTTTTCGCGCGCGAAAAGGGAAAGAAAGGTATTTCGAACAACGATGTGCAATTGCGCTTTCGCGTGGGCGATACGACGGCTGCAGAAGATTTAAGACAATTGGCGGTGGAAAAGAGGCTTGCGCGCAACGGCCCGAGAGGGCATGAGTGGTACGAAGCTGCTTGAGGCCATTTTGGCGCCAAAATGGCCTCAAGCCTACTGAATCACGACCATTGTCGACGCCTGCAGTTGCCCGGTATTGGTATCCGCGATTGCCTTGAGGAGCAGAGCGCCGGTGAGGGAGGGTTGGATGGCAACCATATACGGCGGCTGGTTGGAGATGCCGACAAAGGTGCTATTCAGATAGTACGCGACGCTCTTGATGCCAAGAGACGCATCAGCGTTTACCTGTGCTTGGAATGCCTGGCCGTGAGGGATTATCGACCCTTGTGGAGGAGAGGCGATGGTGAATCCGGGATTTGATGGTGCAGCGCCTCCACTCCCGGGGATCATTCCGGTTGATGATGCTACTTGCTGCTGCGCCCACAGCGAGACCGCGTAGTCCCAATAGGAAAATTGTGAATCACTTTGGCTGTTTCCCGTACCCGATCGCGGATTACTTTTATCCAGCCAATAGAGAATATCGTGGATGCCGAGCGCGGGATTGGTGTTCCATTCTCCCTTCAAAACCGGCGGGAGTGATGCGTAATCAGGATCCGGTGCGGGGGGCACAAAATCATCAGAAGGATATTTTGAGAGCGCGTAGGCCATGAATTCGTGCCACATCGGCGCAATGATGAACGCGGCAATTTTTTTCTGCATCGGGGAGTTGTCGTTGTTGCCCGCCCATGCGCCGACGGAAATGCCCGGTGTGTAGCCGAGGACCCACACATCGCGGAAGTCGTTGGTTGTACCGGTTTTGTCGGCAACATTGTAGCCATGGAAGTAGAGCGGGGAGTCCGCACCGAATTCCGGCGTGCGCGCGACATTGTCGGAGAGGACGTTGTTGATTTCGCGCGCAATCTGCGAATCGATGACCTGTGTTGAGCTTTGTGCGTATTCTTCAAGCACATTGCCCCGGCTGTCTTCGACGCGCATAACCCCTGTTGGTGGATTTTTCACACCGTCGTTTGCAAAAACACTGTATGCACCGGTCATTTCAAGTAAGTTAACTTCGCCGCCGCCGAGGACGAGCGTGAGGCCGTAGTGCCCCGCGTCCGCGAGCGTGGTGATGCCGAGATCTTTTGCGGTATTAATAGAGTCTTGGATACCGGCGAGATAGAGGGTCTTAATAGCCGGGATGTTCATCGATTGTGCGATAGCATCGCGTAGCTTCATCGGGCCGTGGAAATTGTTATCAAAGTTCGACGGGGAGTAGCATGGAGGTGTGTCATTCGCGACATCGGTTGGCTGGCACGCCGTTGAAAACTGCGTCTGGACATCGAAGACGACCGTATCTGGCGTATAGCCCTTTTCAAATGCGGTTGCATACACAAACGGCTTGAACGACGAGCCCGGTTGTCGTAGTGAGAGCGCGACATTCACCTGCCCGTCGATGTCGTCATTGAAGTAATCACGCGATCCGACCATGGCAAGCACCTGGCCGGTTTTGGGATCTATCGCGACCATGCCTTCGTTGGATGCATTGAAATTCTTCTGCATGTTTGGACCGAATTTTGCAACCGTCGCCTCCGCTTTTTGCTGGAGATCATAATCGAGCGTTGTCACAACACGCAGACCTTCGTTGGCGACAACGTCCGCGCCGTATTTTTGTTCAAGATACTCGCGGATATAAAAGACGAAATGTGGCGCCTTGATGCCGCCTTCGGATTGCGGCTGGAACGTCACCTGTTCGTCCGCCGCGGCGTTGTATTCGTCGGTTGAAATATAACCGAGGTCTTTCATGCGCGAAAGCACGAGATTTTTGCGCGACTCGAGTTCGTCTTTATGATTTCCATACGGTGAATAGCGCGTTGGCGCCTGTGGCAGTGCCGCCATGTACGCACTCTCTGCAAGGTCGAGGTCTTTTGCGTCTTTCCCGAAGAAATACTGCGATGCTTCTTCGGCGCCGTAGATAGTGCCGCCGTAACCGGTTTCGTTGAGGTAGATGTTGAGGATTTGATCCTTGGTCACGACTTTTTCAAGCTTCATCGCAAGGACGATCTCTTTTAATTTGCGAATGATGGTTTTGTCTTGGGTGAGAAGTGTGTTTTTTACGACCTGTTGCGTAATAGTGGAGCCGCCCTGCGCGTAGCCGCCGCTCGTGATGTTGGCCAAGATCGCGCGCAAAAAGGAAAGCGGACGGAAACCGTGATGGCTGTAGAAGGTTGCGTCTTCGATGGCGACGGTCGCGTTGCGCAAATTTGGACTGATCTGATCGAGCGGGACTTCGGTGCGACGCATCGTGCCGTGGACGTCATAGAGGAGGATGTTGCCGGTGCGGTCGTAGATTTTTGTTGATTGCCCGACGACGCGGTTTTGGATGTTTTGGACCGAGGGAATGGTGACGACGAGCGCCCAGGCGGTAAAGACACCGGCGCACATGACAAGGGCGAGTGCGAGGAAGCGGACGGCGCGACGACCCCACGGTGGTGTTGCACTATGGAGTCGCCGCGCCTTTTGACGTATGCGGTGCAGTCGTGATTCTTCGTTCCCCATAGAAAATGCCGATTTCTCGGACGTTTGTAAAGTGTAGCGTGCTTCAGAGCACCGGGCAATTACGCGCCGCCCATGCTGTATTCATGAAGACGTATATCATGCGCACACATTACCGCGCACAGGCAAGATGAGTGATGCCAACAGCAATCGCGTCATATTCGTCGTCATGTTTGATTGCTTTTTCTATTTTGAGGAGCATGTGGATCATTTGCGTGATCTGTTTTTTATCCGCACGCCCTGATCCGGTCGTTGCACTTTTAATTTGTCCCGGTGTGTACTCGAAAGTGGGAACACCGGCTGACGAGGCCACATGCAAGATCGCGCCGCGTACTTCGGACACCTGCATCGCCGTCTTTTGGTTCGACGTAAAGAAAAGTCGTTCCATCGCAAGCGCGTCCGGCTTGAATTTCTCGATAAGCCGCTTCACTTCGTCCGCGACAGTACTCAATCGCTCATCAAAAGGACTCGTCGCGAGCGTCTCAATGCAATCCGAATAGATATATTTCTCCTTGCCGCCGTCTTTTTCAATCACCGCCACTCCGCAGCGGCCGTATCCGGGGTCAATAGCTAAAACTCTCATAGGTTACAGGTTACAGGTTACAGGTTTTAGGGCAATGCGAATTTCTGACACCCAGAACCTGACACCTGGAACCTACTCCGCATTCGTATAGACTTCCTCCACATCATCGAGGGCGTCGATGAGTTCCAGGACTTTCATAAGGGCATCGTGGTCGTCTGCCGAGAGGGGAATAGTGGTTTTTGGCGCGTACCCTTCGGCAGTTTTATCAAACGCCCAGAGCGCGGATCCAGGAGTTGCAAGCGCAATCGCATGTTTTGCAAAAATGCCCTTCAATTCCTGCAGTGTGCGGTTTTTGTTGTCCGTGAGGCACGAGATGATGACCGCCGCGCCGCCGGGGCCGTAGCATTCGTACACAACACTCTCCATTGAAGCGGCATCTGCGGTTGTACCTTTGTGAATAGCGCGTTCAATGGCGTCCTTCGGCATGTTCTCCTTGCGCGCGGTCTCGACGACCGAGCGCACATTCGCCGCATTCGCGTCGCCATTTGCTTTCTTACTCTCGACAGTGAGGCGTCGCGACAATTTAGCCCACACGCGGCTCTTCGCCGCATCATTCGCCCCCTTCTGGCGTTTTATCTGCGCCCATTTATTGTGTCCGGCCATATAAATAGGTTTTAGGTTTCAGGGAATAGCGTATAGGGAGGGAAACTAAAAAGCAAACCCGCCGCTTCAATTGAAGTCGGCGGGCGGCAACTAGCTGCCGATGTCGATTACTCCCCGGTTAGTAACTAACCAGATTGAGTGGTTTATGTAGCGAGATCGTCTTTCACGCGTCTCGTCGACGTGTTTGCGCAACTCCTTGCAGCGTCCGCCACAGCTTCCGCTAGTCCAGTTTGCGTCCCGCGTGGGGCAGTCTCGCGAGTGTTTGATCTCGCTGACAAATACGCGACACGGCCCACGCTGTCCTTTCTTGAGGCCGAGATCTTTTCGTGAAAGTTCATGCTCTGACTCTTTGAATGAACATTTGCGACACAGCTCGTCGTTGGCCATGAGACGTCTCCCTGGTTAGCCTAGAGTCACTATAGGGTGAATAAGTTATTGGTCAAATCAGTTTAGGTTGCTCCGATTTCGGCATGTCTTCGCCCAGATGTTGGTAGCCTTTTTCGGTGACCGTTCTGCCGCGGGGAGTGCGCTCTAGGAGGCCAAGCTGGAGGAGGTACGGTTCGTGCACTTCTTCGATAGTGGCCTCCTCTTCTGAGAGCGCAGCGGAGATTGTTTTGAGGCCGACGGGGCCGCCTTTGAATTTATCGACAAGGATCGAAAGAATGTCGCGGTCGATCTGGTTGAGGCCGAGTTCGTCGACCTCAAGGAGCGCGAGTGCTTTTTTCACTGTTTTCATATCTAATTTCTCCTCGCTCACCTGCGCAAAGTCTCGGGCGCGCTTGAGAAGGTAATTGGCGGTGCGCGGCGTTGCGCGGCTTCGCCGCGCTATTTCCTTAATGGATTCGTCGTCCGTCGGGATTTCCAAAATTTTCGATGAACGTCGCAATACTTCCGCGATTTCATTCTCGGTGTAGTACGTGAGCCGGAACGTCCCGCCGGAGAAGCGCGAGCGAAGGGGAGAGGAGAGCATGGAAATGCGCGTCGTCGCCGCGATGAGCGTGAACGCCGGCAATTCAAGCTGCACCGTGCGTGCGCTCGGGCCCTTGCCGATCACAATATCCAAGACGCCTGATTCCATCGCGGGGTAGAGGACTTCTTCAATGGTGCGATTGAGGCGGTGGATTTCGTCGATAAAAAGAACATCGCCGGGAGAAAGGTTCGTCAAAATCGATGCGAGATCGCCCACGCGCTCGATGGCGGGGCCGGAAGTCGAGCGCAAGTTCGCCCCGATCTCTTTGGTGATCAAATGCGCGAGCGTTGTCTTGCCCAATCCGGGCGGTCCATACAAAAGCACGTGCTCCGGCTGCTGTTTGCGCCCCTTTGCAGCGGACAAAAGGATACGGAGGTTTTCTTTGATCGCTGCCTGTCCCACATATTCATTCCACAGCGCAGGACGGAGCGCTTGGTCGAGCGACCTGATCGATTTAGGGCTTATTTCCTTATCATTTGCCATATATTGACAACGGCGCTCTGGCATGCTACATTGCACGGCAGAACGGCGTCCCAACGTCGTTTTTTGTTTGTCAGGGACGCACATCTCCAAACGATACCAGGATTTCTCCGAGGATGGCGGCGGCCGGCCGCTTCGGCAGTTTGACTGCCCCTTTCCTTAGGTTCTATCCGACTTTCGATGATCCATTGAAAGCATCGTTTGGGGATGTGCTACTCCGACGTGTCCGTCCGACGAGACGAAGTCTCGTATGGGATTAGGATGTCTCCACAATCACATTTCTTTTTCCAAAATAGCATTGCGCCTCGTAAGTGCAATGCTATTTTGTTGCGTGGTGTGTAAAAACTGAAAAAATTTCCCAAAAAACTACTGTGCGCAACTGATTTTCATGAAGAACAAGAGTCGCGAAGATATTTTTTGACGCTCGGCAACGTTCAAGCGATAGTCTCCAGCATGACTTCGTCGTGTAAGTCAACAACACGAGACAATTCTTCGATTGAGGTTACGCCTTGCAAGACTTTGACCGCGCCATCTTGCGCCATGCGACGGATTTGTTGGTGCTTCGCGGCGGCCCAAATGTCGCGCTCTGATGATGTCTTGCGCACAGTCGCTTCGATTTCGCGATCCATGAGGACGACCTCGACGCACGCGATACGACCCTTGTACCCGAGGCCGCCGCATTTTTCGCAGCCTTTCGGAAGCCACATGGTTTCCTGGTTCGCAGGGAGTTCGTCTTTGTGCGGGATATTCGAGAGGAGCGGCGCAAGTGTCTTCTTATCCTCCGCACTCAAGGGCGTCGCAACGCGGCAATTTTCACAGAGGCGACGTACGAGGCGTTGTGCCATCGCGACGGTGAGAGCGGCGCCGAGAATATCGGCATTCACGCCCATGTCGATGAGGCGGGGGAAAGTACCCGCAGCGTCGTTGGTGTGGAGTGTTGAGAAGACGAGGTGGCCGGTGAGGGAGGCATTCACCGCCGTTGAGGCGACTTCGGCATCGCGGATTTCACCAACCATGATCACGTCGGGGTCTTGGCGGAGCGTCGAGCGGAGTCCCGCGGCGAATGTGTAATCTTTTGAAACTTGTGTCTGCACGATGCCGGGCAAGTGATATTCTATTGGGTCTTCAATCGTGACGATTTTTATTTCCGGCGTCGTGACTTTGCTTAGGAATGCGTAGAGCGTCGTCGTTTTACCGCTACCTGTTGGGCCAGTATTGAGAATCATGCCATTGGGCTTTGCGATTTCGCGATTGAAAATCTCCATCAGGTATTTGTCGAAGCCCAATTTTTCAAACGGGAGCGCGATTGTCGTCGGATCCAAAATACGCATGACGATCGTTTCGGCATACGCGCCAGGGAGAACCGAGGAGCGAATTTCAATTTCTTTTTGGTTGACCACGATCGAGAAGCGGCCGTCTTGCGCGGCGTTTTTCACATTTAATTTGAGACCGGAGAGCAGTTTGAGGCGACTCGATATGAGCGCGTACGTGGGGAAGTCGAACAGAAGGACTTCGACGAGGACGCCGTCGAGTCGATACCGCATACGCACAATTTCTTCTTCCGGCTCGAGGTGCACGTCGGATGCGCCAAGCGAAAGCGCGCCGGCCATAGTGATCTCGAGCGCGTGCGAGACGCGATGGGTATCCTTGCTCGCGATGTGTTCTTTGATGCGACTGCGGACATCATCGAGCGTCTTCAATTCCTGCAGCATGCGTTGAATCGTTTCGTTTGAAAGCGTGAGAATGCCCGCTTCGGTTTCCGTCGCGTACGAAATATCGTGATAGCGATCCCATGCGTGATCGAGCGACGCGCGCGAGCACATGTATTTTTCGACGGTGTAGCCGAGACCTTCGAGGTTTTTGATTGTTTGCAGCGCATTGTCGCGCTCGGGCGCTCGCATGGCGACGAGGAGTTTTTTGTTTACTTTCTTAAACGCAGCGGTTTCTGTTTCGCGCGCTTCTTTTTCGGGGATGAGGCGCAAGGCGTCCGTGTCGATGGATTTTGAGGTGAGATCGACGTAGCCAATGCCGTACTTGCCGGCGAGCATGGTCGCGAGCTGCTCTTCTTCTTTGCGACGCAGCTCGTCCAGCCGCTCGCCTTGCTTTTTCTCGTCGAATTGTGTGACCATGTGGATATCATTGTAGCGCAGGAAACGAGCGGCTATACTTACTGTAATGAATAAGTTGTTTATCGCATCTGTTGCCGCTTTCATCGGCGCCGCTCTTTCGGTCGAATATCTCTACGAATGGTGTTTGGGGCTCGATGTCTACAACGATGCTTACTGGCTCGGTGTTTTTCTCATCGCCGCGAGCGCACTTGCGAATGTTGTCTATTGGTATGGACTTTCGATTGTGGGCACGAAATACCACAATGCTATGCTTCATATGATGGCGCTTCTTGCGCTCGTGCTCTCCATACTTTCCGATGCCTCAAACGCAATATTTACGCTCCTGCCGCAATATGCCGCGTCGCCTGCATGGGACACATTTAATTTTTTCATGGGAACGCTCTTTGCTATCGCCTTTATGCTCACCGGCTTGGCGGTGCAACGCATGCGACCGCAGTTTGGAGACATTGCGCTTTGGTACGGCATTGGCGCCATGCTTTCGGGGGTCCTAGCGCTCATAGGCGATACCGGAATTTCATATATCGGCATGTTCGGAGTTGCACTTAATGCGATTCTTTATGTTCTCGGAGGCATGATTCTCTATAGGGCTGCAAAGAAGTGAAATATACGGTATACAGTGCACATGATTGTGCGCAGTTTTAATGAAATGCAGGACGAGGCCGCGCGCTTCGCGCGCGGCCTCTTACCGCGCTCGGAGGGCGCGACCCTTGTCGCGCTCTCCGGAGACTTGGGTGCGGGGAAGACGGCGTTTGTGAAAGGAGTCGCAAAAGCGCTCGGGGTTGTCGAACATGTGACAAGTCCGACGTTTGTCATTATGAAAATATATGCCCTCGAAGGACAAAAATTCAACCGTCTCATCCATATCGACGCGTATCGGCTCAAAGGCGAACATCACCTCAAAGTACTCGGATGGGACGATCTTCTCAAAGATCCAAAAAACCTGATTCTCACGGAATGGCCGGAGCAGGCGGGAAGTGCGCTGCCCGCGAGTGCAATACAGGTCGCATTTCGTTATAGTGGAGAGGATGAACGCACGATCAGTTATGAAGGCGTCTACAAAGAATAAAAAGGATAGCGGGCATAAGCGACTTGTCCTCCTCGATTCGCACGCGATTTTGCACCGCGCCTTTCATGCGATTCCGGATTTTGCGACTTCCAGTGGCGAACCGACGGGTGCGCTCTATGGTCTCACGACAATGCTCCTGAAGACCATCGACGAACTCTCACCTGATTACATCGTGGCCGCGCGCGATCTGCCGGGCGGGACGTTCCGCGATAAGCTATTTGAAGACTACAAGGGGCATCGCGCAGAAACTGATCCGGCGCTCATCGAACAGCTCAAAAAAGCGCCTGAGATTTTTGAAGCGTTTGGTATTCCGGTGTACTCGTGCCCCGGCTTTGAAGCCGATGACATGATCGGCACGATTGTGCACACGTTAAAGAAAAATAAGGACGTCGATATCATCATCGCGACGGGGGATTTGGATACCTTGCAGCTTGTGGATGCAAAAAAAGTACAGGTCTTTACCTTGCGCCAAGGAATCACCGATACGATCATCTACGACGAAGATCGCGTGCGTGAGCGATATGGCTTCGGACCCGAATTGGTGCCCGATTACAAAGGCCTTCGCGGCGATCCGTCAGATAATATTAAGGGAATTAAGGGAATCGGTGAAAAAACGGCAGAGCAACTCATTACCAACTTTGGTTCGATTGAAGAGATCTATGCGCAGCTGAAGAAAAATCCAGCGGCGTTTGAAAAAGCAGGAATAAAAACGCGCATTGTGGGACTTCTGCAAGAAGGGGAAAAGGACGCGCGGTTTTCAAAACAACTGGCGACAATTCATCCCGAGGCGCCGATTAATTTCAAATTGCCCGCGCAAGAGTGGAAAGTAACTGATTACATCGATTCGATCGAGAAAATGTGCGATACGTATGAATTCCGCTCGGTCAAAGAGCGCTTGCGATCGCGCATCAAAAACCTCGATGCAGCGGACGCAGCGGCGGAGCCGGAAGCAGCGGCGGAAGATGTTGACGCACGGCTACTCAAGGAGACGGCGACTATGCTCTGGCTCGTGAATTCTGAAATGACGAATCCGACACTGCAGCAGATTCTCGACTATGCGCAGACGAAGAAGTTCTCCGAAGCACGTGTGCTGATCGAGAAAAAACTGCGCGAAACGGGCCGATTGCGCGAGGTGTACGAGAATATTGAAAAACCGCTGATTCCGGTGGTAGAAGACATGAACGCACGCGGCGTCGCGATTGATAAGAAGGAATTGCAGAAGCTTTCGAAGGAATATAGTAAGGAGCTGGGAGAACTTGCGGGACGTATCTTCAAACATGTTGGCCACGAATTCAATATCAGCTCCCCGAAGCAACTCGGCGTCGTCCTCTACGACGAATTGAAGTTGACTCCCGCCAAACAAAAAAAGACGGCGACGGGGCAGCGCACGACAAAAGAAGAGGAGCTGGCGAAGATTTCAGACCAGCATCCGATCATTGAGGACATTCTGCAGTTTCGCGAACTACAGAAACTACTCTCGACCTACGTCGAGAAGATGATAGAGCTAATTGGCGATGATGGCCGCCTCCGCGCAGAATTTTTGCAAAACAGCACGGTGACGGGTCGCATGGGCTGCCAAAATCCGAATCTGCAAAACATTCCCATTCGCACCGAATACGGCCGCCGCATCCGAGGTGCCTTCAATGCACCGAAGGGGAGCGTTCTTATCTCGATCGATTATTCGCAGATTGAGTTGCGCGTCGCGGCAGGACTCTCCGGCGATGAAAAATTAATATCAGTCTTTAAAAAAGGTGAAGACATTCATACTGCAGTCGCTGCAAACGTATTCGGTGTAGCACCTGAGAGAGTTGATCGTGAAATGCGTCGCCGCGCAAAAATAATCAACTTCGGCATCCTCTACGGCATGGGCGTCAACGCCTTGCGCCAGAATCTCGGTGGAAACGTGACGCGCGACGAAGCATCAAACTATCTCGATCAATATTTTGCACAATTTCCGCAGCTAACCAAGTGGATCGAGAAAACAAAGCGCGATGCCGAGCGTCTCGGCTATGTCGAAACAGTCTTTGGCCGACGCCGGTATCTTCCGGGCTTCAAATCAACGCTTCCCATGCTGCGCTCGCAGGCGGAACGCTTCGCGGTAAATGCGCCGATTCAAGGCACGCAGGCCGATATCATCAAGCTCGCGATGGTGAAAGCCGACGAGATGATCAAGGAAAAGAAATGGGAGGAGAGAGTAAAACTCATTCTCCAAGTCCACGACGAACTCGTTTACGAAGTCGACGAGAAAGTGGCCAAAGAAGCGGCAAAAGAAATTCGTGAAGTTATGGAGAGTGTCGCGCCTGAAAAAGAACTCTCCGGTGTGCCAATTGTTGCTGAGGCGAAAGAGGGAAAAGATTGGGGGCTCATGAAACTGATCGAAAAATAATTCGGACCCCACAGCGCACCGTGGGGCCCTGACTCAACTCTTTAGTTCCTTTTCGGCGTCGTTGTATGCGCGCTCTGCTTCGCTGAATCGTTCGAGGTTAGCATCTGCTCCAACGGCGTCAGGGTGCGTTTCCTTCGCTATTTTTAGGAACTTTCGGCGCGCATCGGTGAGGGTCGCGTCATCGCCAAGGCTTAGCACTGAACGCCATGATCGCTTGGGCGGCGTAGACGGTTGGGCTTGCCCCTCAGAGCCCTTATGTGGCGTTGGTTCGTGAGCCATCCACCAGAGGAGCCAGAAGCATCCTACCAGCAGGAGAACACACACAACTAGAATGCATATGAGCACGATCTGAACTGTTGTCACAGTAGCCTCCTAACGCGTGTTTGCCGAAATGTATTCTACGTCTATGTAGGAGATATGTCAATACAAAATGTGCTATAGTTGACTAGTGATTTACCTCTACCTCGGCACTGACAGAGATAAGGCGCGCGCGAAGATGAGTGCTGCTATTGAGAAGGTCGCAAAAAAGGCTAATGTTGTGCGGATTACGGACGCAAATACTATCGATGATTTGAAAGCATCACTCCAAGGCGGGGGAATGTTCGGTGGCAAAAGGGTGTTGGTGTTTGAAAATGTGTGTGTGAATCTGGAATTGTGCGACGTTTTGAGCGAAAATCTTGAGCGGCTTTCGAAATCGGACGAGGATGTTTTCATATTTGAAGAAAAGCCGCTTGCGGATGTGCGCAAGAAATTAGAAAAGTACGCCGAGACGGTGGAGAAATTCGATGCGCCAAAAAAGGAGCGCGATTCGAGCATTTTTGTGATGGCGAATGCGCTGCGTGCGGCGGATAAAAAGGCTTTGTGGGTTGGGTATATGCGAGAAATTGCGAAGGGAAGTGCGCCGGAGGCGATTCACGGCGTCTTGTTTTGGGCGGCGAAGGATATGTTTTTGAAGTCGTCGCCGGCGGCGCGTACTCGCGCCGCCGGGCTGGTTGCATCACTCGCCGAACTCCCGCACGCAGCCCGCCGCCGCGGTGAGAATTTGGAATACGCACTCGAGCGGTTTGTCCTCACGCAATAAAAAAACATCGGGAAGAAGCGATACAATAGGACGATGAGGAAGCGATACGTGCGACTTATAGGATCAGTGCTCGCGAGCGTGCTGTTGTGTACGCCACTCATCGCGAGCGCAACGACCGTGGCGCAAAACGCCGTGCCATTTGGCATCGGTGTTGGCGCAGGACTCCTCTTAAGCCAGGCGCTCAACAATTCCGCCAACAACACGTGCAAAGGCTGTCAAAACATCGATGCGACGAAGCCAAACTACTGCGCAACGATTACGTGCACGACAACGAGCAACGGATATACCGTAAGCGGCAAATGTGGCGCACCGAGCGAGTGTCGTGTCACGACGGGGCAAGGCATCGGCGGCGGCACGATCCAGCTGGGCACTATCATTCAGGTTATTGGACTTGTCGCGACACTCTCGCAGTTGGGCAAGAACGCTGCCGCTCAACCTGCGCCCTACTATCCGCCGCAATATTACACCGGCTGTACGAACTACTACGCGGTAACAACATACTCGAGCGACCCGTGCGCTATCTACAATCCCAATCCGGTTTCGGATACGATCGCACAGACGCCGATTGCGGATTTCTCAAATGACGGCGCGACGCCTGTCTCGCAGCAACTTGCCGATCTGTTGCAGGCAAGCGGTGGCGGTTCATCCGATGCTTCAAGCAACACCATAGGAGGTCTCGCTCTCGCGCTCAATCCGGCGCTTGCAAGTTCGTCAAACGCGAATGGTCTTGCGAATGTGCCGCAAGGCGGTGCGTCAAACGCAGGGGGGAGCAGCGCAACCTTCGCAGAAACATTTGTCGCAAACATCAAAGACGGGCTTTCAGAGTTCGCAGGATTTTTCAGCACCGACACTTTGGGTTCGCAGCAGACGTTCTTTGGTCGCTTGTGTACGGCACGACCATGGGCATCTGGTTTTCTCGCAAAGGTTCTCACGCCATTCTTTGACGCGCTCTGTTCGCGGCTCAGTTTACAAGTCGGCGCAGTCGAGATGCAAGGTGGTGCGCCGCAAAAAGGATTCGTTTCAACACAAATACCGGTCGCAAAACCAGTGCAGAAAGGTCCGCCCGCGCCTGCCGCAGAAGTCGACATTTGGGCAGATCCTGATTCAGTGCGGCTCTCGACGCGCACAAAGATTTTCTGGACGACAAAAAACGTCGATTCATGTGTCATCACCGGCCCGAGCTTTGAACAGCATTCGCTCTCCGGCGGCGGCGCGACGGTGCCGATTACGGGTCCGACGACGTTTACTATTGATTGTGATGCAAGCGGGAAGGTTGTGAGCGACAGCGTCACCGTGAATTTGTCGATTTAATTCGTGCTACCATTTTCAATATGAGTCGTTCAATCTTTCGGATGACATACATCGGTATTCTTGTGTTCTGTATCTTCACTGCCGTTAGTTTTGCCCCTACTCCTGCGCGGGCGGTCGGCAATGACGCTGATCTTCAATGTATTCCCGCAATCCCTCCGTGCCCCTGCGGCATGATCATGGGACCTAAGGGCTGTATCGGCGGACCAAATAAATTTATGTGCCCGTGCTCGGATACCACGAGCGGCTTTGTTACCTCGGGCCATTGTCTCGCTGATCAGAAATGCCACGGGGAATCCACCGGCGGCATGGCGCCAATGCTTCCCATGATTCCGATGCCTATGCCCAAGATGTCCATGATGATGATGCCGGACCCGTGCGCGGCTGGCGGCGCAACCGGCTCATCGTCTCCGGCCGGCTGTGGCGGCGGCTATGACACTGGATCGGGCAGCATTTTCGATACGTCTGCGTACTTTAATGCGGGGACAAGCGACTCGGGATCCGCATTTGATAATTTAAACAAGTCAACCGGCGGCGTTAGTAATTTTCTTGTCAATGCAACCGCGACGGCGCAGACGGATGATTCGGGCGCCGCACCCATCGTGCCGACAACAACGGCGAATCTGACCGGTGTGATCCGTATCGGGGGCGCGGGAGCGACGATCGTTGCTAATTTGAAAGACGGCGTGAGCGAAGTCGCCGGATTTTTTGGCGGCAATGCCCTAAATGCAATTGGTGCGGCATCTGTCGCCGGTCGGCTCTGTGCGACGCGACCGTGGGCACAAAGTATTATCTCCAAAGTCATCCCGAGTGCGTTTTTCGACGGATTGTGCAAATTTGGCGGTTACCAAGTCGGCATCATCACGCCGCAGGTAAATGTGGGTGGGACGATAAAAATCCCCACGACAAAACAAAAACCGACGATCCCAATACCGGCGGTTGCGGGCACGCCGTCAGCGACCATCTGGGCGGAGCCGGCGTCGGTGCGGCTCGGCACGCGCACGTATATTTTCTGGAAATCAGTTGGCGTCATTGATTGCACCGTATCGGGGCCAAATTTCTCTCACATGACGCTCTCCGGCGGCGCATCGACGGTGCCGCTTTCGGGTGCGACGACCTATTCTATCGAATGCACGGCGCCGGACGGATCAAAAGTATCGGATTTGGTGACCGTGGATTTGGCAATCTAAGAATAGCCGGAAGCCAGTAGCTCGTAGCCAGCGGCAAAACAAGACTCGAGATTTAGGCCCGAGCGTGGTATACATTTGGTATTCCCCTCGTAGCTCAGTGGTAGAGCAGCAGACTTTTAATCTGTTGATGTTGGTCCGATTCCAACCGGGGGGACTAGAGCGGCAAATCAAACGCAAACGGACCGGCGCCCATAATGAGGAGCGAGAGACACATGACGAGTGCGAGCGCGGCTGTTGATTTTGGATACGGATTCCAATCGCTCTTAATAAGCCATGCGGCAGTGCAGATGGTACCAAAAAGAGCGGCGAGCTGTGTTGAAAAGCCGACAAGGAGCGCGAGTGCGATCAATGCGTCAATAATGCCGAATACTTTGATGAGTGTCTGCGCATGGGGGATGCGCATGTACGCGCTGTAGGAAAAAAGTACGGCAAGCGCGAGGCGGATGAGAAATGCGGCGAATGGGGAGAGGAACAGAAGTTGCGGGAACAGAGATAACATTCACCAAGTGTACAGTGACGAGGGACTAGGGACAAGGGACAAAAAATGCTAGGGTGGCGGCCATGAAGCATCCGATCGCCGTACTTCTCCACAACATACGCAGCGCACATAATGTGGGCGCTATTTTTCGCACCGCTGATGCTGCGGGGGTTTCAAAAATGTATCTTTCAGGTTATACGCCAATGCCCGTCGATCGTTTCGGACGAGCACAAAAGGAAATAGCAAAGACGGCGCTCGGTGCAGAAAATTTCATTCCGTGGGAATACGTAAAAATGCCGGCAACAATCACCAAGGCCCGACGATCGGAGGGTTTCCATATCGTCGGTGTCGAACAAGACAAGCGGGCACGCGACTACCGCGCATTTCATCCGGAGCGACCAACGCTGCTCATTTTTGGCAACGAAGTCCGTGGACTCTCGTCACAACTATGCTCACAGTGTGACGACTTGATCCACATTCCAATGTTTGGCAAAAAAGAATCGCTCAATGTCGCGACGACGGCCGGCATTATTCTCTTTCAAACCATTAGCCACTAGCCAACGGCTAGGGAAGTTCGGGACGCATTTGCATTTCCTAGTGGCTAAACCCCAGTGGCTAGGGGCTCGTTTAGTACACGAATACACTCACGGTTTTTCCACTCGCATCTAAAAGCCGGATTGCGTCGTGTGAATTGCGCCAGAGGTCGCCCGACGTGCCCAAATACACGCGCCACATGTTTTCCTCAAAGCCGCTCCTGAATTGGTTGTGCTGCACGCAGCCGTTATACGAGAGCGACGTAGTGAGATAGGAGCGGCACGCGGCAGAGACTGTTGAAAGATTTTGCGGGAAGCGGCACGACGAAATGTTCGTGATCGCGTCGAAACACGCGTCGCCGTATTGTTGCAAATTCGTTTCTGTGAGTGGCAACACATCCGACGGCGCAGGGCATGCTTCGGAGAGAGGTGGGGAAAATGTCTGGAATTGTCCGAGGTATCCGGTGCAGGTGTTTTCCCTGAAGGAAACGCCGACGGGGGATGGTGCTGACGAGACAAGTGCGAGTGCGCCCGGGTCGAGCGTGACGGGGCCGAGCACGTTTGCGGAATTTGCGATAAAGGGGGATGCGCCGGGCGGAATGACAACATGCGTTCCCGTGAGTGCGCTCTCGAGCGTCCAGCCGGCGATGTCGACTGATTCGGTATTTGAATAGTTTGCGGCTATTTGCAGGTATTCGTCGCGCGCGGAATCTGCACGCAGACTTGATGCATCTTGCACGATGGCAATTTTGCCCATGTACGGTGACGGCGCGCCGTACGCGCGCGTCTGCGACGCCTCTGAACTCAAGCGATCGTACTCATCTTGCAGTTGCGCGAGTTTTTCTTCGGGCGAAAGTTCATCCGCAGTGCCGGGAAAATCAAGCGCGCTTGTGATGTCGAGCGTGGGGAAGATTTCGGCCGGCTGCCACGGGAGCTTGAATCCGATGGCGCTCGAAGGAAGTGCACTGTCGATGCTTGTTTTTGCGCCCGTAAATGCGCGACGCGGTCCACCGCTTAAAATCCAGATCACGAGAAGAGCGATCAGTATGAACGCGACGAGGCATCCGATGATATAGCGAACCATAGAATAATTTGAAGAATTTTCAATGTTCAAGTCCCAATTTTCATTGAATTTTCAATGCTCCAATAATCAAACGGGAATTTGTTTGAAAATTGATTCATTGGAGTTTGATTGAAAATTGTAAATTGAAAATTACGTGGTAATTGTATCTTGGTTATTGTTCCTTTAGAAGCCTGTGAAGCTCTTCCCGTGCGACTGTCGCATCGCTCCAAGGAATACTCGTCCCGCGCGGGCCTTGAATAGTCGGATCAGTGCCTTTTCCGGTAATGAGGACAACATCGCTTGCGCGCGCGAGCGAGAACGCGCGGCGCATCGCTTCACGTCTATCCATAACGATTTCCGGCTTTTTTTGCGTAATACCGCTTGCGATCATGTCGACAATCGAGCGAGGATCTTCGTCGTATGGGTCTTCATTCGTGAGGATAATCGTCTCGCATTCGTTGTCGGCAATGCCGCCCATGACTGGCCTTTTCCACAAATCTCTACCGCCACCGGTTGAGCCGAGGACGCAGATTTTGCGGCGCGCCGGATAGGCACCATAGAGCGCTACAAGGGAATCCGGCGTGTGCGCGTAATCGACGATGACGGAAAATCCCTGACCTTCACTTATTTCTTCAGCGCGTCCGAGGATTTTCTGCACGGACTCGATGCCGGACTTGATCGCAGCGGTGGGGACCTCCATAGCATGAGCAAGCGTTGCGGCAGCAAGCGCATTCATGAGAGAAAAGGTGCCGGGAAGATGTACGGAAATTTTTTGTCCGTTAAACGTGAATTCACCGCCGTGCTCGTGCGTCGTCCACGGTTCCACTTGGCCGAGCGAAAACGGCACGACCTGTTCGACGGGAAGCGTGAGATAGCGGCCGGCTTGTGCGTCGTCGGCGTTCACCACCATGAAGCGCGGGCGTTTTTTTGATCGTGCGAGTTGTGTGCCGAGTTCGAATTTTGCATCGGCATACTTTTCGAGCGATCCGTGGGATTCAATGTGCTCCGGCGCGAGGTTGAGAAAGACGAGTGCATCGAGGTTGATCGCGCGATGGCGATGTTGTCGCGCCCCTTCGGAGGTCATTTCGATGAGCGCGATTTTGCATCCTGCGCGCACGGCTTGCGAGAGGAATTTTTGCACAAAAAAGCGCCCCGGGAGCGTTTGGCGCCTCAGATTTGGGGTTGATATATCGCCGATCTTGAATCGGATCGTGCTTGAGAGCGCGGTTTGGAGACCGGCGCTCTCAAAAATCGCGTTCAGATATTCGAGCGTCGATGATTTGCCCTTGGTGCCGGTGACCGCGACGACCGCGATGTTCCGTGAAGGAAAACCATAGAGGAATGCCGCGAGTGCAGCGAGGCAAAAATGATAGGCGGAGAGGATCGGGGTAGGAATCAGCGAGGTGAGAGCTTTTTTCATGGTTAACGTCCGCCCATCAATTTAAGCGCCTCGCGAAGACGGTCATTGCTGTTGGTGATTTCAGCAGGAACTTTGCGGAGTGCGTCTCGTGCTTCTTGTGGAGAGTAGCCGAGCGAGCGCATAGCTTCGAGTGCTTCTTCATCGCCTTTGAGGATGCCACCCGCGCCTTCGATGCCAAGGCCGACTTTGTCGCGCAACTCGACGATTATTTTCTCCGCGGTCTTCTTGCCGATGCCGGAGACATTGGTGAGGTAACTCGCATTTCCCGCGGCGATTGCGGATTGCAACGTTTCCGTCGTCGCGATGTCGAGAATGGCGAGTGCAGATTTTGGCCCGATGCCGGAGACCGAGAGGAGGAGATTAAAGAAGCGCAGCTCTTCTTCATCCGCAAAGCCGTACAGGTCGAGTGCGTTCTCGCGCACGGCAAGATGCGTCCAGAGCGAGGCCTTTGCACCCGCCTTCAGACCTGCGAGCGCTTGTTTTGTCGCGGATACTTTGTACCCGACGCCGCCGGCTGAAATAATGACGTACCCGAGGCGCAGCGCTTTAACTTCTCCCTCCAAGTACCCGATCATGCCCTCATGATACCGCCTTGCGCGAAAGTGCGCGACAGGGTAGTATCGCGCCATGGCAAACACCAGTTCCGCAAAGAAAGCAAACCGCGCCGAAGCACGTCGGCGAGTGTTTAATTTGCGCCGCCTCAAGACGATGCGCGATACGGTAAAGGATCTCCAGAAATCAGCTGACTCAAAGGATCTTCCGAAGGCATATCAAGCGATCGACAAGGCAGTGAAGCGCGGTGTCATCAAGAAGAACACCGCGGCGCGCATGAAATCACGGCTTGCGAAGAAAGTCTCGGCGAAATAATGCAGATATAAGTCTTTCTAGCAAAAAAGTCTCCGCAAGGAGACTTTTTGCTTCGTATTTGGTCACGAATATTTTTTCGCCGACGCTCAAAAATTTCGCGACCTCGCCTCGCGGTTCCGCCAGCTGGCGGAACATCGCTCCGGCCGGCATATCGCGAAAAAACCTGCCGCAGGGCAGGTTTTTCGTCTCTATGCCCTCGGCGGGAATCGGTCACCGATAAAATCCCCGCCGTCGCGGGTATTTTTCGTCGACCCCGACTCGGCCGTTTCGTCTACTGACGAAACACGCCTCCGTCTTTCGATTCCTGCACACGCAACGCGAAGGCGTTGCGCTCTCGGTCAAAAACTTCGTTTTTGCCCTCGGCAGGAATCGAACCTGCATTTCTTCCTTCGCAGGGAAGTGTCCTATCCGTTGAACGACGAGAGCGTTGACGGCACTCTACCATAGGTTGTGGTATAATCCACTTTTATGACCAATAAAGTGAAAGAAGCGATTGAGATATTGCGTGAGTTGCCTAAAGAGGAACAAGAAACGTTCGCGGACGCGATCATTGGGTATGCATCACGAGACGCTGATCTCCAGCTTTCAGATGAACAAGTTGCAGAAGTACGTCGTCGTCGCGCGCAAAAAAATCGTAGGTTTTTAACATTACCGCAACTCGATAAACAACTCCGAAAGTTCGGAGTATGAAAGTTACTGTCAGCGCCGAGGCGACACATGACCTCGGCATGATCTTTGCTTGGATAGCAAAGGATTCTCCGCGCGCTGCAACATCAATGGTACGCAAGCTTCGGTCGCGAATCGGCCTTCTTGTAACAGACGGACTCTCAAATATCGCGAGACCGGGCAAAGAAAAGGGAACTCGGGAGTTACTTGAGCGACCTTATATCATTGTGTACGAAGTAAAGCTGCGACAGAAGGCAGTGGAAATAATTGCCGTTTTCCATGCTGCGCAAGATCGGTGATGGAAGACCGAGACTTTCCACACATGCGCATTGCGTCGTTGCCACTTAGGCCGCATCATTACGGAATGGAAACGCCTCATCGCCTAAAACAATCGGCGACCAACGCCGATTGTTCGGCCCTAGACTCCGAGTCGGGCGAACCAAAGGTTTTAGCCGACGATTCGCATGTGAATCGTTTAGGCGCGCGCGGGAATGTTGCTATTGCCGCACTCCTCCTTGTTGTTGGCATCGGTGCGGCGGCGGTTGCACTTGATTCGGCGCGAGTGTATTCGATCGCACAAAGTTCACAAGCCCAGCTTGCTCAAGCAGTGACAGCACCTGGTACGAGTGGAACAGCCGACAAATCATCCGATGGCGAAGTAAAAGGAAAATGTGACATCGGGTTTGATTACGAAGTTCGTGAAGAGCAGAAGGGTCAGCCCACGGTGAAGCCCAGGGGGGCTACACAGTGCCCAAAAATTGATTCAAAAACACCATACAAAGACCCAGAAGGAAAAACTCGATATTGCACAAAAGATGGTTGGAAGTGTCGGTATTTCTACTGCAAGATTGATAGTCTCCGAGTGAAAAATGCACAAGGCAAACCGAGTGATGCCGAGTGTGTATTAATGGGGAGTGCGGGAAAACCGGGCGAGGCCGCTGATCTTTCTTCCGGCAGAACCACGGCGCTGAAAGATGCTATTGATAAAAAATTACTGGATCCCAGTCTCACCAAGGATGATGTGAAGGCAATGGCGCCGTATGTACAATCGCTAGATAAAAATGTTCAGGCCTCGCTTCTGAATGCGTTTGATACTGATCAGCAGCAACAAAAATTGGTGGATCTGCAAAAAGAGTATGCTCAAGCCAAGGATAACCTCATTTCATGTTTGGCAATGGCTGTGCCAGGAGCGTGTGACGATCAGGCAAAGACAGAAGCGGATGCAAAACAAAAGCTTGACGACCAGAAGCAAAGATTGGAACAATTGGCAAAAAACGCTGAACCGCTCGGGGATGTAAAAAAAGTTCTTACGGCAGGAACAAATCCTGATGCGAGTAAAGTTTACAATTGTCCCGGCGGTCCCGACTGCAAGGGGGGTGAATGGAAGGATGGGAAGCTCGTGGGTGGGACTGATTGTTCTCAGGCTGTAAATCAAGGTAAGCCGGATTGCAGCACGTTCCAAAAACCCCCTCCGGGAGGTTGTACAGGAGGAAATTGTGGTGGTGGCGGAGGGGATACAAAAACCAACTCAACCGGCGGCTCGGGCAACATCGGCGACTTTCTAAAAGGCCTTGCGCCACTTATGCCGCTCCTCGGACAACTTTTGAATAACGCGCTGCAGCCGACGCCATCGTGCACCGTGACCGCATCGCCGAAAAACATCACGCAGCCGGGCGCACCAGTCACGCTGTCGTGGACATCGCAAAACGCACAGTCGGCGTATCTCTCTGCCTCCGGCCAAGTCGGGCCGACGGGTTCCATCACCGTGAATCCGCAACAAACGACGACGTACACACTGCAGGTCGTCGGCTATCCGCCACAGACCGCGCAGCAGCAACAACAGCAGCAATATAATCCGTATGGCCAACAGCAGCAAGATCAATACTGCGTTACCAGCACCTTTCCCGTAGTTTGGCAGCCATACCCTGCCGTTCCTGGATGTCTCAATTATCGAGCAACTTCAGGCTACGGCGTAGCACCGCCGGTCAATCCGGGTCAGATACAACCGCAAGCAGGCGGCACGCCGCAGCAGGGACAGTGCACGACGCAGGTAACGGTCGGCGCACAAACTCCGACATCCGGGACTGACACGGGAACAAGCTCTGACAAACCGAAAGCCCAGATTTCGTGCCAGCCGAAAATCGCCGATGTTGGCATGACCGTTTCCATTTCATACGCGTGCCAGAATGCATCGACCAGCAAGGGCGACAATTTCTCGACTGATAACCAACAGTCGGGTTCGGCGACCGCGGACGTGACATCACCGACGGCAGGTTCGACCAATATCACGTACGGCCTTACATGTTCCAAAGACGGCCAGACTGATAGTGCGCAGTGCACAGTCAATGTGAATAAGCCGTCGATCGTGCTCGTGGGTAATCCGAAGAATGTAAAATCAGGCGCCGTCTCAAATATCGGCTGGGTAACGGGGGCGATGGAGAGCTGCGTGATTTCAAGCCCAACACTCGGTAGCGATTGGAAGCCTGGAGGTGCGCTTGATGCAAGTGGGAACCCGCAAACATCGGGTGCGGTGAAATCTCCCGCGCTGACCCAGAGTACAAAATTCGTCCTGAACTGCACGACAAAAGCAGGGGGTACTAAGACGGCAGAGACGACGGTGGAAATACAGTGATTAGCCACTAGCCAATAGCCACTAGGAAAATGCAAACATACCGCGATTTGATCGTGTGGCAGAGAGGCATTCAGTTAGTAAAAGCTGTATACAAACTAACAGAAAAGTTCCCAAGAGCGGAAATGTTCGGACTGACGAGTCAAATGCGACGAGCCGCAGTATCGATTCCTGCGAATCTTGCAGAAGGGTTCGCCCGAAAGCATCGAGGAGAGTACGTCCAGTTTGTAAGAATCGCTTTTGGCTCCGGTGCAGAACTAGAGACCTTTGTTGTTCTCACCGAAGAGCTTGAGCTTGCATCAAGTACGGAAACTGCGAACGTAAAGCAATTTTTAGAGGAAACAATGCGCATGCTAAACAAGCTAATTTCTTCCCTAGTGGCTAAACCCTAGTGGCCAGTGGCTATATTAGAATCCGAAGAATTCGAGAATTTTGTGCGCGAAGGGCTCTTTCATGGGGACTTCTTCCGCGTGCGGACGTAGTGCGGCGCGTAAATCGTCAGGATGCATGTCGCCGATAGGAATGATCAGGTTCGGCGTCATGAACGTGACCGTGTCGACGAGGAGGAGTGGCTTTTCTAATTCCTCATCAACCCAAAACGAAATGACCGAATCGTACGGATGGAAATTTTTCCCCGTGCGAATGCCTTTTTCTGAAATTTCAAATTCGTGCATTTCTGGCGGCTTTTTCGCGATGAGGCCGATCGTGACCGCGGCGACGAGAATAAGGAGCGCGAAGAGGACATTGCCAAAAAGGATTGAAGTGAGTGCAGCGGAAACAGCGATAACACCAAGTGCCCAAAACCAATCAGACCCGCGCTCGATATGTTCGTGCTCGTACGCCATCCATCGCAGAGTTCCCGTTCCTTCATCAGGCATGCAAGATATTGTATCGCGTTTTCCACACAACATCTTTGAAAAGGAAAACTTTTCTCACATTACTGGTATAGTGGATTAGTGGCTGAGCATTATAAAAGGCATCCGAATGTGAACTGCGTCGTTTGTGGTAAGTCCGTTTATAGACGGCCGGCTCTACTTCGTATGAGCAAAGGAAGAGCCTTTTGCGGCTTACCCTGTTATGCAATTTCACAAAGAATAGAAACGCCATGCATCGTTTGTAAGACTCCGATAATGGCGAGTAAAAATGCAAAGACATGTAGCCGAGCATGCGCCAACAGACATCGTACTGGTATAAAATACACCGGCCGGGCTCTAAAAGATAAAGTGAAGAATCAACGTTCCTTAAAAATTAGACTGATTGCACAGAGGGGAATAAAGTGCGAGCGATGCGGTTATTCGAAACTTGAGATCTTGCACGTGCATCATAAGGATCGAAACAAAAATAATAATGATCTATCCAATCTCGAGTTGATTTGTCCCAATTGTCATTACGAGGAGCACTACTTAGAAAAAAGCTGGCTTAGTGGTAGTCTAAAGGCCTAAAGGGGAGGGATGGCGGAGAGGTCTAACGCGCTTGTTTTGAAAACAAGAGTGGGGCAACCCACCGTGAGTTCGAATCTCACTCCCTCCGCAATGACAAAGATAATGGTCTTTGGGACCTTCGACATGATCCATGCGGGACATGAGGATTTTTTTCGACAGGCGAGAGAATTAGGAGAGGAGCCTTTTTTGATTGTGTCTGTTGCGCGGGATTCGGCGGCGCTGCGACATCGTGGGTTTGCGCCTCAAAGAGACGAGAATGCGCGGCAAGCTCTGCTTGCCGCGCACCCGCTTGTCGATCGTGCGGTTCTCGGTGATGAAGAAGGATATGTCGAGCACATTGTGCGCGAAGCACCGGATATTATCGCGCTCGGCTACGATCAGGACGGTGAGTATGTTGGTTCGCTCGAGAGCGATTTACGGGACGCCGGGCTCACCGTCCGTATCGTTCGCCTCGAGCCATTCCAGCCCGAGACTTTCAAAACCTCCAAACTTCGTCCATAGTGTCTCCATGCGATACCTCGGCATTGATTATGGCGCACGGCGCATTGGACTCGCGCTCTCTGATGAGAAAGGCGAATTCGCGTTTCCGAATGCAACCGTGCCGAATGACGGCTCGACGATCGATCGCATTGGGAAAATCTGCGTAAAAGAAGGTGTACAAGAAATCGTCATTGGGGACACGCGCGCAGGGAATGAGGGTGAAAACGTGATCACGAAAGAAGCGGAAGATTTCGCCGAGTTACTTTCAAAACACACAAGGCTCGTAGTACATCGCGTGCGCGAGGCATGGAGTTCCATGGAGGCGTCGCGTTTTGCACCAAAAGGCAAAGAGCACGACGATGCTGCGGCGGCCGCGATCATCCTCCAGCGCTATCTCGACACACTCCCGCGTTGATTTCGCCTTATAATAAGGGAATGTTCCGCACACATCGCTTAGAGTTGATCCTCGCACTCTGCGCTCTCGCGTGCATCCCTGCACTTTATTTTCTCGGACGCTTCGTGAAAGAGCGGATCGCGCCACACGAATCACATCCCCTCGCGGGGTATTCCGAGCAGGATCCGTGTCCGGGAGATAGTGGTGAGACATCCTCGTGTTGGACGGCGTACTACACGGCGTTTCTCGCACGATATCCGTCAGCCGACGCGCTTGCAGATTTGAAGGCGCGATATAACGCGGGTGGAAATGCAAAAACATTCTGCCACCCGCTTCTCCATTTGATCGGTGCAAAAGCTGGAAAGGAATATGGATCGGTCGCCGAAGCGTACAAACATGCAGATCCTTTTTGCCGCGCCGGATATTACCACGGCGTCCTCGAAGGAATTTTCGGCGACGCACAGGGCGGCGGCGAAAAACTGCTCTCACAACTCGATTCGATCTGTGCGGATGTTCCGGGCAAGAGCCGCTACTCCTACGAATATTTCAGTTGTGTACACGGCATCGGCCATGGCCTCATGGCATATTTCGATCATGACCTTTTCAAATCACTCGATGGATGCACGAAACTCTCACCGGCGTGGGAGCAATCGACCTGTTCCGGCGGCGTTTTTATGGAAAACGTCATCAGTGATTCGCCGGAAGAGCCTTCGCGCTTTTTGAAGAGTGACGATCCGCTGTATCCATGCGACGCCGTCGATGCTGCCTTTCGCGGTCAGTGCTACCTGATGCAGACGTCGCACATACTCGTGATGTATGACGGCGACTTTGCAAAAACATTTTCCGTGTGTCGGAGCGTCGAAGCAGCGTATCGCGATATTTGTTTCCAGAGCCTCGGTAGGGACGCCTCTGGCTATTCGTATAGTGATGCCGCGAGCGCAGCAGTGCTCTGTGCAAAGGGCGCAAATCTGGGCGAGCGGTCAAACTGCCTCATCGGCGCAGCGGTCGATTACATACAGTCGGCGTCGCCCGATAGCGCACGAGCGCTCTGTGTTTTGGGAGAAGAGGGTGCACGCGTGCCATGTGTACAAGCCGTCGAAGCGCAACTACGTGCGTTATGATGAGTCGCATGGTGGCAAAGAGGAAAGCGGCACGGCGCGCTGGACGGCAGCCGATTCTCGCGCTCATTCTCATATGCGGTGCCTGCGCGGGGGCGGCTGCATTTGCGTCAGGCTTTGGCATTCAGAATGTGTCACAAACGGCCGCTGGCAATGCGGCTGATATGCAATGCATGGGCGGAAAAGATGCCATGTGCCAGTGCATGAAAGGCATTGATCCAAAAACCGGGAAATGCGGCAACGTCAAAGGCGGTGGCAAGATCGAATGTCCCTGCCAAGATACAACGAGTGGTCATGTCACCTCCGGTAAATGCGAGGCGGTCGGAAAATGCAAAGGCGAAAAAACAGACGGCATGATGCCGATGCTGCCCATGCTTCCAATGCCGATGCCAAAAATGTCGATGCCCATGATGATGATGCCAATGATGCCGAGCTGTCCGCCGACAAATGCGACCTCCACGACCGCGTCGACGACCAAGAGCGATCCTTTTAATCCCGGCCAAATATATCGTCCCCCTGCCGGCACGGATCCAAATTGTGCCCAGACAGGCGCGCAAGATACGAGCGGTTGGTACAACAACTACACCGCGACGCCGAATCCATTTGCGTCCCCCGATGACACGCAGACCAGCAACAACCAAACGACGCAAGATAATCAGGGTACGGACACAACATCCATATGGTCGCGCCTGATGCAATCGCTCGGTCTTGGGGGAAATACTGATACGGGAGGCGACACGACTGATACCGGGACGCTGGCGGGGCAAAATACGTCCAGCACGACACAGCTCGGCGCGCGAGCCACGACGACTGGGACGACCACAGTGCAAACGCCACGCACAGTTGATTTTGTAAATGGTGGCTCGACCTTCAGTTATTCCGTGGAAAAACCAGTCGAAACGCCGGGTCCTGCCGCTGTCTTGGCTCAACTCGTGCAAACACTCCAGCGCCTTTTAAGCATTGTCTTAAGTTGGACGAAGAAGTAGAGTGGAGGAATGGATCCTATTTCATACGATGATTTTGCAAAGCTCGAAATCCGCATTGGGACGGTTCGCGCTGCGGAATTAATTCCGGACACCGACAAACTGTTGAAATGCACTATTGATTTCGGGGAATTTGGAGTGCGCACGATTGTCTCTGGCATCGCACAATACCGAAAGCCGGAAGAGATTATTGGTAAACAGTTGCCATACATCGTGAATCTTGCGCCGAGGATGCTGCGCGGTGTTGAGAGCCAGGGCATGCTCCTTGCCGCATCGCCGGGTGGTGAAGGGCTCGCGCTCTTACTTCCCGATGCACCCATCCCAAACGGCACGAAAATAAAATAATCTTCAACATCGTATTTCGCGCGGTATGCGGTATACGGAATACGGTATACTGATGCCATGATGTTCTCGCGTACTTTTGCGCGCTGGTTTCCGGTGCCACGCCTCCTCGTCCCCTGTGCGACGGGCGTCGACATTACGGACTCGTCGGTGAAATGGCTCTCGCTCAAAGAAGAAAAAGGCGGCACGCGCATCGCAAAGTACGGTACGGAAAAGATCGGAGACGGTGTTGTCCGCATGGGCGCCATACAAGACGTGCACGCACTCGCGAGCGTCCTCCATGACTTGAAGAAGAAAAATGGCATTTCGTGCGCACACGCGGCACTTCCCGAGGAAGGCGCGTATGTCTTTAGCATGCACGTGCCACCGGGGAGTTCGCGCGAACAGATATTGCACATGATCGAATTCGAGTTGGAAAACCGCGTGCCGATCCCGCCATCGCAGGCCGTGTACGACTACGACACCGTCGCGGCTCGTGGTGAGAATGGAGAAGAGATCGCTGTCACGGTTTTTCCTCGCGACCTTGCCGACGGATATGTCGAGGCGTTTGCGGCAGCGGGTATCGACCTCGTATCGCTCGAGATCGAAGCGCGTTCCATTGCGCGGGCAATTTCAGGAAAACATGCAGACCCCGTCACGCTCTTGGTGGATTGCGGATACGCACGCACTGGTGTCGCCATTTTGAAAAATGGCATCCCCATTTTCACCTCGACCGTGGATATCGGCGGCTACCACATGAGCCGCGCGCTGATGGAAGCGTTGCAGATACAAGAAGACGCGGCTGTCGAATTTAAAAATGAACACGGCCTGATCCGTGCAGGACCGGAGGATGAAAAAGGGTACGCGGCGATCGAGAAAATCGCGGCACAACTTGGGGAAGAGATTGCGAAGCACTACCGCTTTTGGGATACACGCCGCGCCGAAGGTCAGGAAAAAACATCGCCGGTCGAGCGCGTGTATCTCTTGGGGGGCAGCGCAAACCTGAAGGGATTGCCGGAATATATTGCGGGCAAAGTACATGTGCCCGCGGAACGCCCGAATGTCTGGCGCAATATTTTTTCATTCGATGACTACATTCCGCCGATCGAGTACCGCGCGTCATTCCAGTACGCAACCGCAATCGGCCTCGCGCTTCGCAGCCTCTGATGAATTGTATTCGTATTTCTAATTTCTCATCTCTCATTTCTAACTTCTATGAGCAACGTCCTTCCTGAAGAACAAAAAAAGCACTTGAACCGCACGGTACGGACGCGTTATGTACTCGTTCTTGCACTTGCGCTCGGGATTTCTGCAGTTGTCGCAGCCGCTGCGCTCGTCCCCGCATTTCTCTCCGTGCGCATTGCGCAAGCGGCGGTGCACGCGGACCAAGCGGGCACGGCAAACCATGACGACCAGGCACAGCTCTCAAAAGCCCAAGCGTACACCAACGCTCTCTCGCCGCTTCTTGCGGCAACCTCGACGCCGTCCGAAACGCTCGGTGTCGCGCTCGGGCTTAAGCCGTCTGGTATTAGCGTGACCAGCATGTCGTATTCGAAAGGGACAATCGTTTTGAATGGAACGTCGCAAAGTCGCGAAGGCGTGAGTGTCTATCGCGACGCGCTGCAGAAAAGCGGACGCTTTCTCACGGTCGCAGTTCCAGTTGCAGCACTCGTCGGTGTGCAAGAAGGCCGCTTTAGCATAACGCTCACCGGCGCCTATTGATATGACACGCTCATCCCTTTTCGCGTGGGCTCTTCTCGTTCTCGCGACGGCGATGTGGGGCGGCGTGTGGTTCTTGGTTGCGAATCTCGGGAGCGAGCGAGTGGCGTACGCGGATGCGCTCACGCAATCACACCAACAAGACATCCGCGGCGAGACGGCGACGCGCGCCCATCTGACCGTACAGGCGACCGAGGTCGAACGCGCGGCGCTTGCCAGCCTCGTGAATGTTTCGATCGTGCAGGCGGTCGATGCAATGGAAAAAGCAGGACGCGATGCGGGCGCGAGCAATGTCGCGGTGAGTGAAGCAACGCCGATTTCGGGTTCTCCGGATGGACTCGCCCAGTATTCGATCACCATCAATGCAAATGGCTCGTTCTCGGCGATCATGCGCACGATATCGCTCTTTGAGACGTTGCCGTTTCCCGCGTCACTTGAACAATTTGATATCGCCCACAATGACAAACAATGGCATGTGACAGCGCATTTGCGCGTTGTTCTCGCCGCAACACCATAATATGCGATTCGACACACAAGTATCGATAAAAATAAAAGACGCGTACGCGGCACGTTCGGAGCCGGAAGCGGTGCGCTTCCTTGGAAGCGTGTACTGGGCGCTCATTGGTTCGGTGTTTACGCTCGTCGTGGTCGGCTCGATCGCCTTTGGTGTCTGGGAATTTTTGCAGCCGCTCACCAGTGATTCCGACACGGTGGTCGGCGGGCATGCGCAAAAATCGCTCACGAAGAGCGACCTTGAAACAGTCCTCGACGGCTTTGATGCGCGCGCGACGAAGTACAATAGTCGCAAAACGGCACCCGTTTTGGTGCGTGATCCGTCGTAGGGAAAGCTTGGAGCTTGGAGCTTGGAGCTGGTAGGATAGCTTCACGCCCTTGTAGTTTAATGGATAAAACAGCGGACTTCTAAGCCGTTGATGGAGGTTCGATTCCTCCCGAGGGCAAAAATGTAATCATTTTTGCACGAGAGCACGACGCCTTCGCGTCGTGCGCGGAGGAATTGAAGCCCGGAGCGATGTTGTACATAGCAATGTGCAACCGCGAGGGCCGGCTCGAGACCGAATTTTATGACGGTAAAACTCGAGTCGAGAGGATTCCTCCCGAGGGCAGTGGGATGCAAAACGATTCGTAAATGATAGAGTGCAAACGTCGGGCGATTAGCTCAGTTGGTAGAGCAATCCGTTTACACCGGAAAGGTCACAGGTTCGAGTCCTGTATCGCCCACCATGGAATACGTGATATGGCTTACGATATTTATCATACTTCCAACGGTTTTCTTGTGGGTACTCAATTGGAAATACCTCACGCAATATTGGAAACCAGTGATCTACTGCGCCATATGGGCGCTTATTTTTAGCATCCCATGGGATATATGGGCAGTTTACGCGGACATATGGCGGTTCCATGAGGGGACAAACATTGGGCTGCCAATTCTCGGGCTTCCGATCGAAGAATATCTTTTCATGATTCTGGTCACAGCGCAGATATCTACCGTTGTCCTTCTCATTAGAAAGCGGATTGATGCACGCCACATATGAATTTCGACGTCTACTCGTACGCGGCTACCATTATCATTTTTTGCAGCATCGCGCTTGTGATCTATGGCGTCGGGCGTGTGTTAGGAAAGCGCTCTGCATTTATTACTGCAGATGACTGGAAATCGATTGCGCTAACAATCGCGCTATTCTTGATTGTCACCGGACCCGAAGAGTATTTTGCATTACAGTGGCAGACATGGTCGTATAATCCCGCTCGCACATTCGACACGATATTCTTTGGAGCAGAAATCGAGACATTTCTTTTTATCGTACTGGTTTCTTTAGTTGTCTCGATTGCAACGATCGTCTATGCCCGTCGTGAAGAACGAAAAAGTGCGGAGGTGGATTCGATCACCAGGTAATCGTATGCACGAATTCCGCGCAATCGTATCAGGGAGGGTTCAGATGGTCATGTTCCGTGATTTTACCTGCCGTAAGGCGCGAAAAGTGAGAGTGACAGGCTTTGTGCGTAATTTGCCGGATGGGACCGTGGAAGCGGTAGCACAGGGAGCGAGAGAAAATCTTGAGAAATTAATTGAGTATTTGCACACCGGTTCTATACTTTCGCACGTCGAGCATATTGCGGTCGAATGGAGGGTGCCACAAAAGACTTTTGACTCATTCGACTTAATCTACTAAGGTGGGTATATGGCTGATACAACGCCGGTGCACTGCATCGGCATTATTCTTGATGGCAACCGCCGATGGGCAAAGGAGCGCGGATTGCCGCAGCTCGAAGGGCATCGCCGTGGATTCAATAATTTAAAATCTGCTGCGCGGTGGGTGCGTGATCGGAATATCCCGCATCTCGTCGTCTACGCATTTTCAACAGAGAATTGGAAACGATCAGAAGAGGAAGTTGCGTACCTTATGGATATTTTCCGCGGCGCTATTCGTGACAGCGGCGAGGAATTGGGGAAAGAAGGAATCCGCACGCGTTTTATCGGGCAACGCGAGCGATTTTCACAAGATATACAAGATGGCATACGCGAGGCCGAAGAAAAAACGAAAGCGAATTCAAAAATGACACTATGGATCTGTCTTTCATACGGTGCACGTGCCGAAATCACTGCGGCAGCTCAAGCTGCCGCCTCTGATGGCGTTATAACGGAAGAATCTCTCCGCGCCCACATGTGGAGCGCAGAAATGCCGGATCCGGACATCATCATCCGCACAAGTGGGGAACACCGACTTTCAAACTTTCTATTGTGGCAAGCCGCGTACAGCGAGCTTTTCTTTATCAAACCGCATTGGCCGGATTTTAATGAGGCGTCGCTTGATGCAGTCTTGGCAGAATACGCGGAACGAGAACGACGTCACGGCAAATAGGCCTACTAGTCGTTGCCGACGTGGGGTAATTTTGATACCGTGCTCTTAGCAGAGGTTCTTGACGATGGAGGACAGCGTGAACCGCTTATCACTGATGTTCGGTATTATCGCATTATTCACGACGCACGCGACAGCAGAAGTGGAACTTCGAGAGAAATTTGAGGGTTGGGCGCTCTACTGCGAAAAGAGCCCTACGTCGATGACGGTCAATAGTTGCTCGATTGTCCAGTCAGTAAAGGCCATTAGTAAAGAGCAATACTATGTCGGTGTAGCATTTCGTTATGATGAGCACAAAGTGGTGCGAATGATCGTCCGTATCCCCATCTTTGAATATCGAGATGACCGGGTCGATCTCGTGATTGATAAAGGTCAGTGGGGACTCGCATTCATCAACCACTGCATGGAAAAAACATGCGAAGCAGAGATCCAACTGTCAAAGGAAGAGATCTCAAATCTTACCTCAAGTAGAACCCTACTTGTCTCTTACAAAATTACTGAGAAAGAAGGTATTCAACTTCCCATAGCAGTGACGGGGCTCAGCAATGCCCTGGAAGGGATGGCCAGGCTTGTCGGTATCAAATAATCAGAACGCAGAGCTCCCCTACCAAGGCGGAGCTCAATTCTTGTACGCTCAGTTGCCCTCGAGGCGCTGTCGTGTTAAAGTCCTCCCGTTATGGCCGCAGCAACCAAAGCAAAGAGCGCAGGCAGCAAAATCTCGGATTTGATGCCGGGGGATACCGTGCGCGTCTGGCAGAAGATCGAGGAAAAGGGGAAGACCCGCCTCCAGGCGTTTGAAGGCCTCGTCCTTGCGCGCAAGCATGGTAACGAAACAGGCGGCACCTTTACGGTTCGCAAAGTTGCTTCCGGCGTCGGTGTTGAGAAAATCTTCCCGGTACATTCTCCGATGATTGACCGCGTTGAATTGGTCAAGCGTGCCCGCGTGCGCCGCGCGAAACTCTACTTCATCCGTGAAAAGGTTGCGCGCGAGTCTCGCCGTCAGCTCCGCCGCGCACGTCTTGTGACGAATGCGGATGTAAATGCAGAATCGGCTGCCGAAGAACCAGTCGCATCTGTAGCTGGTACTGTTGAGGAGAATAAGTAAAAGTGTCGGGGCGGACATTTTTTATTTATCCACAATTGGTAGCTGCTATATACTTGAGGTATGAGATAATGGTTACATGGGGAAGCGGGGACCAAAACCGAAAGGAAAAGTGAAAATAAAATGGTCGCCAAATTTTGCGTACGCGATCGGTCTGCTTGTTTCCGACGGGTGTCTATCTTCAAGCGGTCGCCACATCATTCTTACATCGGCTGACCGCGATCAGCTTGAGAATTACATGAGAGCGCTTGATATAAAGATGCATATTGGAAAAGTCGAGAACAAAGGAAAGGGAGCAATGCGTGTCCAATTTGGCGACGTTTTGTTTTATCAATTTCTGATGAACATAGGTTTGATGCCGAATAAATCGAAAGTCATCGGAGAAGTTAAAATTCCTGACGAGTATTTTTTTGATTTTCTTCGAGGATCTTTCGATGGTGATGGATGCACGTATTCGTATTGGGATAAAAGATGGCGATCGAGTTTTATGTTCTACACGACATTCGTTTCGGCAAGCCGAGCTCATGTTGATTGGCTTCAAGAAACTATCGCACGTCATCTCGGGTTGCATGGCCATATGACGCACGGCGGACCGAGGCAAGTATTACATCAACTTAAATATGCAAAAAAGGAGTCTTTGATACTTCTTCGTAAAATGTATAGCCGAAAGAACTGTATTTATTTGTCTCGCAAAAGATTGAAAATAAACAAGATGTTGCGTATAGTAGGGGAGAAGCTATAAGGCTTTAATGCGCCGGTGGTGAAATTGGTATACACGCCAGCATGAGGTGCTGGTGCCGAAAGGTGTGGAGGTTCAAGTCCTCTCCGGCGCACATTCATTTTGATTTGTCGGCAAATCTGATAAGCTCCGCTTAGAAAATAGGGATGTTATGATCGTGGCATGCGTCGCAATCCGGAACCACGAGCACAGTCCGCACAAACTTCACTAGATAGCGAAAAGGAGGCGGCAATGATAGATCAAACATGGATCGAAGTGTTCAAGAAAGAGGTGGCAAGGTTTAAGCTCGAACAAAACTCACAGGTAGTATTTACGTTCCTCAAAAAGAAGTCTTCCGAAATTGAAAACAATCAGTTACCAGATGATTTTGATCTTCTGCGGGCACTAGGATCGACTTTCTTCGACCTTTGGGTTGATGTATCAAACAGGTCTGGTAGAGAGGGGTTTGAATTCAGTGATGAAGATAGAGAGCACTGTGACCGAGTGGGAAATAGGATACGAGGACATCGATGGGGATTGTACAAAAAATCTCGATCAGCGCGTGGGGAATCGGGCGATCCTGAAAAACCGCCGCCCACGATTAATCGAGATTTTGTCGATTACTTGGATGCACTTTCGGACAGTCAGGATCCTGTCGCAAACCACATTCTAAGTTGTCGAGTGATTGAGGACGGCGATTTACCGGACGATATACAATTCCTGCAACGTCTGGAAGAATTGCTTCACAATTCTGCAAAGAGAATACCAACACCGAGAGATAGGAAAAAAACTGACGAATGGAATAGACACTATGCCGCAGCGTTCGGGAAACTGCGAGATCGTTGGGAGAAACTTCGGAAAGGGCAAGAATAAATCTTCGCAATTGGGGCGAGCAATCAGCTCGCCCCTACTGTTTTATTGTTATGATTAGTCGATGCGAAAGTACCTTGCCAGGATTCCGGCAAAGCTTCCACGCTCGACGGAAGAATTGATCCGCTGGTACGAGCGATACATTTCTCCACTCTCCCTCATCGTTGGCTTTACGCTCGACAACATCATCTTGCGTCGTGTCGATCAGCTGCGCTCGAACGCGCTCCTCTTTTTTTACTTTGTCGTCGCGTCGCTCTGCATCCTTGCGTTCCACATGATTAAATCGGGGCGTCTGCGCGGGAAAGTCTTTCTCGCGATCGTGCCGTACATCCCCGTCGCGATCCAATTCGCGTTCGGCGGCCTCTTTTCAGGATATCTCGTTCTATATCTGCATAGCGCGGCGTACGCGACCAGTTGGGTCTTCGTCGCGATCCTCGCGGGTTTGCTCGTCGGTAACGAACGCTTTCGACGCCTGTACGAAAATTTCGCATTCCAGGGCAGCATGCTTTTTCTTGCGCTCATGTCATTTTGGATCTTTTTTCTGCCGGTTCTGACGGGGAAAATAGGGACGATTGAATTTCTGATCAGCGAAGCGATCGCGGTCGGTATTACGTTTGTGTTCATACGCGCTTTTGCGCTTCTCGCTCCCGACGTGTTCCGCGTATCAAAATGGCGTCTGCGACAATCGATCGCGTCGATTTTCCTTATTTTCAACGTCCTCTATTTCACGAACGCGATTCCGCCGCTACCGCTCGCGCTCAAAGAAGCCGGCGTCTATCATAGCGTGAAGAAAATCGGCGACGTGTACCAGGTAAAAGCCGAGCCGCTCTTGTGGTACCAGAAATATCTTAACTACAACACCACGTATCATCTCGCGCCGGGCGAGCGCGTGTATGTCTTTACCGCGATCTTCGCGCCGACCAACCTTTCGACGACCATCATCCACAACTGGGAGCACTACGACGAGACGACGGGAAAGTGGGTGGTGATAAATTCTGTTGCGTTTGTAATTAGTGGCGGACGCGGCGAAGGGTATCGCGGCTACACGATCCTCGACAACACGCTGCCGGGAAAGTGGCGGGTCAATGTACAAACGGGGAACAAACTTATCGGCCGCGTCGCCTTTACGATTGAAAAGGTCGCGCAGCCCGTGCAAACAAACACCGAAGACCACTAAGTTCATCCACCACCATGACTTGACGTGCAGGTGGGGTGCGCGACAATTACTGCATGGGTCGATTGTTGGTGCTGCCTAGAAACAGCGTGCGCCAATACGTTTCTATATTATCAGCATCAACAATCAGATATGTTAAAAACACTTTCGTGGGTTTTCGGGGTTGTGCTTACGCTCGTCGGCGTTCTCGGGTTCGTCCCGGGTCTCACGACGAACGACATGCTCCTCGGCATCTTTATGGTGGGCGGGTTGCATAACATCATCCATCTCGTCACCGGTCTTGCAGCGCTCGCGGCGGCGATGGGGTACTTCAGTCCGAAGATGTACTTCCAGATCTTCGGCGTTGTCTACGGTATCGTAACCGTCGTCGGCTTCGTGCAAGGCGATACGGTTCTCGGTCTCATTATGGTCAACATGGCGGACAATCTTCTGCATCTCGTGATCGCAGCAGTTGCTCTCTATGCGGGCTTTATGATGAAAGAGGAGTCGATGGCGATGCCGTCGTCTTCGATGGGCATGGGCGCGACGATGTAAGTTTTCGTTTGCAAGTGAAAGCCACCGGCTAAAGCCGGTGGCTTCCTTTGTGTCCGCTTCGCGGACTTAGAACAAGGTATTCATGTCGATCTGGTGGTGGCGCTGGTTGTTGATGTAGGCAAGCACTTGTTCTTTCTTGAGACCCAAAGTGGAGACAAAGTACCCTCGTGCCCAAAAGGTGCCCGGAGGTATCTTCTTGACTTTTTTCTTCACCCACATGGACGTCTTTCCTTTCAGAACTTGCACGATGTACGCCGCTGAGTACTTTGGCGGTATCGAGATAGAAAGGTGAATGTGTTCGTCCCCGATGTGCCAAGCGTGAATGGACAACTCTTTCCACTTCGCAATGTACTTGAACATTCTCTTCAGTTCCTGTTTGATGTATGCATCCTTCAGTACCGGCTGACGGTACTTGGGGCACCAGACGATGTGATAGTCACAGACCCACGTTGCGTGGGTCTGCTGGTACAGTCTTCGAGACATGGTTGTGTGACGATAGGTTGGTAATATCGACCGCCACTATCGTCTCACGGGCTACGCCTTTAAACGCACGCCCCGGCTGAAGCCGGGGGTTTATGTCATTAACGAAAGAAGCGGCCGCCCGAAGGGCGGCCGCTTCGCGTCTCGCGTTTAAGCCATAAATTTGTTATAAACAGTCTTGTGCTATGGCGACCGTGGTGTAAAGGTTAACATCGAAGCTTGTGGAGCTTTTGATCTGGGTTCGATTCCCAGCGGCCGCCCAAATGGCTCTGTAAAGCCAATATTAAGTAATTAGGTTAGCACTCCGGTTTGTGGCTGTGCCATGTGTACAACTCATTAAACAAATTGAGAAAGTTCTATACTTAAGGGGAAAGGTCGAAAGCAACTAACTTTTTTCTACTATGCACGGAAAATCATTGCACATGGTGTCGTGGATTTTGATCATCGTCGGTGGACTTAACTGGGGCCTCGTTGGCCTTGGCGGTTTCCTCGGCGGTAATTGGAACGTCGTCAACATGATCCTCGGCTCATGGCCGGTGGTTGAATGGCTCGTCTATGTGCTTGTCGGCCTTTCAGCGGTCTACGAGATCGTCTCTCATAAGAAGAATTGCCGCATGTGCGGGAATTCGGGCGGGATGTAGTTTTTGATGGGTGTGAATGGATGCGGCCGCCCTTCGGGCGGCCGCTGTCGTAATAACTGAAAAAAGAACACAAGTACCAGTAAGACATTTTTGTAGTGAACGTCTGATGAAGCATGCCGGGACGTGCGAAACATTCGCACGTACTTAGGCATGTTAGTATTATTTTATTAAGCCTAGTTTTTAATACACATATATGGACGAACAATTTAATGGAGAGAAACGATTGCACATCATGCCGCCGGAGAGGATCGTGCAGTTCGGCTCCGTCGTTCTTATCATGCTTGCGCTCTTTCTTGCGGCGCAATCAATCAAAACCTTTAAAGAATTCCACTACATCGGCTCGGGCGTGACAGCGACGAATACGATCTCCGTTTCCGGTATGGGAGAAGTATTCGCCGTACCGGATCGTGCAACTTTCAGCGTGACGGTACAAGAAGAGGCAAAAGACGTCGCGACCGCGCAAGGAGCGGCAACAAAGAAATCAAACGACATCATCGCGTACCTCAAAGCGCAGAACGTCGACGAAAAAGACATCAAAACGATCGATTACAGCGTGAATCCGCAATATGACTACACAAGCGGCGCATGCCAGCCGGGCGGCGTATGTCGTCCCGGCACGCAGACCTTGCGCGGCTACCAAGTGACGCAAACACTCGAGGTAAAAGTGCGCGACACAAAGAAAGCGGGCGATCTTCTCTCGGGCGTCGGCGGGAAGGGCGCATCGCAAGTGAGCGGACTTTCTTTTACAACAGATGATCCGGATGCTTTGCAAGCAGAAGCGCGTTCAAAGGCGATTGCAGACGCGAAGACAAAGGCGGATGAACTCGCAAAAGAACTCGGTGTCAAGATCGTGCGCATCGTCGGATTTAGTGAAGATGGCGGCGGCCGTCCGATCTACTACGCAAAAACAATGTCCGCCGGAATGGGCGCCATGGATTCGGCAGCGCCTGTGCCGGAGCTTCCAGTTGGGCAGAATAAGATTACGTCGAATGTGAGCGTGACGTACGAAATCAGGTAATAGCCACTAGCGGCTAGGGTTTAGCCACTAGGGTAAGCGCAACATGCCCCGCCTCGTGTGCTGTCGAGGTGGGGCATTGCGGCAATGAAAACGTGAGCTATACTTTCACAATGGAGCGAAGAAAATTTCTAGCGGGCATGGCGGCGGGTGCGGCTGAAATGATTCTTCCAAAAACGGGCGAAGCGCAACACGCGCCTTTTACTCATAAAGGGTTTGAGTTCAGTCCGCAACAACTTGCAGTTTTCGGTTTGAATGAAAAGCATATACGCTCGTTACGCGACCCGCTTTCAGTGGAAAATGTACATGCGTTATTGGCAGTGTTTGAATCAGAAGAATTTAAAAAAGTTCCCGAGCTTGCAAAGACATTCAATTCTCTGACAGCTTCTGTAAAGTTTACTCCGGACCGTATATCTAAAGGGGAGTTTATGGTCACAGATGCCGATGCGGCGCGCTGGATCACTCAGCAAACGGAGAGGGCACTTTCTCAGATGGCACAAAACGTCACTGCGCTCTTGAGGTTGAATGGTCAGATTGCTCCTGAGAAACGAGAGTTGAACAAGCCGTTTTTTACCATTTACGACTCTACCAACTTTAAGCCATTCAGAGATTTGTATTATGGGCGATTTGCCCCATTACGCGACACCGTGTGTAAGCTGCCGGACAGCCCGACAATGAAAAACTTTGAAAAAGCTCAGGATGCATTCCAGTGCGATACGTATTCCACCGGGGGTTGACTTTTCTCCGAATAAACCCTATTATTCCAGCGTTAGTTACAGCCCCCGCAGGGGGTTTTAATTTAGAAAATAAGGAGTTTACGACTATATTTTCTTAACCCTGTTAAATCCCGTCGGAGGCGGGTCGGCAAAAGCCGAATTTAACAGGGTCTAAGATTTTCTAAGCTCGTAAACTCGCTAACAAAATCTAACATGGCTTTCATCCAGTACCTCAAAGACACTCGCGGAGAATTACGCCACGTCGCATGGCCGACGCGCGTGCAGACGGTTGTCTACACAATCCTTGTGATTGCCATTTCTATCATCGTCTCGCTCTACCTCGGCTTTTTTGATTTCGCTTTCACGCACGGCCTCGGCCAAGTCGTGCAGAGCCTTCCGCACACCGCACAGCAGGCTCAGCCAGTCACCACGACACCAGCGCCAAATCTCATCATCAGCACCAGCACCACAAAGTAAATAGCCATTAGCCAATAGCCACTAGAACATGCAAAATCCAATTACAACCCAACCCCTAATGGCTAGTCGCTAGTGGCTAACAAACTATCTATATGAAGCAAACCTACGGCACAGAGAGGGAATGGTACGCGGTTCACACGTATTCCGGCTACGAGGATGCGGTCGCGCGTAATTTGAAGCAGCGCATCGAGTCGTTTGGCATGTCGGAGAAAATTTTTGATGTCGTCGTCCCGACGGAAAAGAAAATCAAGATCAAAAACGGCAAGAAAACCGAAGTCCGCGAGAAGATTTTCCCGGGCTATGTGCTCGTGGATATGATCGCGACCGACGATGCGTGGTCGGTTGTCCGCAACACGCCGCAGGTCACCGGTTTCGTCGGTACCGCCAACCAGGCTGTTCCGCTCTCACAGGAGGAAGTCGATAAGATTCTGAAGCGAAATGCCGGCGAACAAGTCCGCCACGCGATCGACCTCTCCGAAGGCGATGCCGTCTCCATCATCGACGGTCCATTTAAAGATTTGGAAGGAAAAGTGGGCGAGATTGACGAAGATCGCGGCAAAGTGAAAGTCCTCGTCCCCATGTTCGGCCGCGAAACTCCGGTGGAATTGGAAGCGGATCAGGTGCAGCGAATTTAATTCGCTCGCGGGAGTGACGGAATTGCTTCCCTCGGGCAAACCCGTTTTGCAAGCTTGCAAAACGGGCATGTCCTCGCCAGCTGCGGGGTCCCTCGGTAAGCAATTCCGTCACTCCCGTCTCGCTCCCCGAAGTTGGTCGCATGCTACGATTTGGATATGTTCATCTGTCCGATGCATCCGGAAGTCATGCAAGGACTTGCTACCGCTTGTAGAATATGCGGGGCAACCCCAAAGGCACAGCAACAAGATAAAAAAATAATGCACGGTGTAAAAGCTGTAATCCGAGTTGGCGACCAATGTTTAGTGCTTAGGAAAGATATGTCGATTGGGAAACGGTGGGATTTCCCCGGAGGACGGATTGAAGAAAAGGAAGTTCCCGAAGATGCGATACGTCGAGAAATACGAGAGGAAGTTTCATCGATTGGAAATTTTACTGTCGGAAGGATTTTGGACACGTATCGCTTCCAAGCCAAAGATCACGTTTTCGACATCCCATACGAAGTTACTTTTTTCGAAGTTTTGGCAGAGCCATTTGAGGTAACTTTAAGTGAAGAACACACGGATTTCCGGTGGGTTACTAAAGATACCGTCGGAGAATTGCAAAATACTCCAGACGTATTGATTGAGCCCGGATTCTTTCGAGCTGTTCAGAAATGCTTGGCGGATAATCTCAAAGACGCGATACAATAACCGCGTGGCAAACATCGCATACATCGACGGGCAGAATCTCTATATGGGAACCGCGAAAAGCCAGCCGACGTGGCACGTGGATCTGAAGCGTTTCCGCGTGTATCTCAAAGAGAAATACAATGTCGAGAAAGCATTTTATTATCTCGGTTACGTGCAGGACGGCAAGGACGCGGAGAGCTTGTACGAAGAAATCCAGTCAGCCGGCTTTGTGCTGGTATTTAGACAGCATACATCGGTGATGCTCGGAAAGAAGAAGGGAAATGTCGATTCCGACATCATCTTTTCTATCATGAAGCGGTTGTACAAAAAAGAAGATTTCGACAAAGTCGTTCTCGTCTCCGGCGACGGCGACTACAAAATGCTCGTGGGTTTTCTCATCGAAGAAAACCGCTTCGAGAAGATATTATTTCCGAATCGGAAGTACCGCTCGTCGTTGTATAAAAAACTATCCAATAAATTCTTTGTGTATCTTGATGATGGGGACATCAAAGCCAAGATTGCGAAGAGGTAGATATGAAAGAAGGGGGTGCCTTAGGCAGTTAGCCGTTCGGACCCCCCTTCGTCTTGATGGAGGCAGTATATCGGCTCCCATCTGAACGTCAAGTGAAGATTTCATACCGATGTTCGGCCGCGAAACACCGGTTGAATTGGAAGCTGATCAGGTGCAGAGGATTTAAACATTCTTGAAAGTGACTACAAAGAGGTAGAATGACGTCATGAAGACAGTATTGATTACTGGCGCAAGCAGGGGGATTGGGAAGGCAACTGCCGAGAACTTTTTGGCACAAGGATGGCTAGTGAAAGGAACATCGACAGACGGGGCTGGATGGAAACACGAGTCGGTTGAATGGTTCGTACTCGATCTTGCTGATCAGAAAAGCATCGAACGCTCTACGCACGAACTTGCTACAAAAGGACCTTTCGACGCGTTGGTAAATAACGCGGGGATTTACGACGAAAGTAATGATCGCGAAGATGAGCCGGTCTCAATTCCATCATTGCGACGAACGCTTGAAATAAATCTTATCGGCACAATCGACTTTACTGAACGCATGCTTGTAGCGTTGCACGACGGTGCGCATATTGTCTCGCTTGGCTCTGGTTGGGGTTCGCTGACAGAGGATCGATCATCTGATGCCCCCGCATATTCAATTTCAAAAGCTGGTCTGAGTATGTATACACGACGGTTAGCTGCGCGTCTCGCTTCTCGAAACATCACAGTTTCTATTTTGAGTCCTGGCTGGACGCAAACAGATATGGGCGGACCAGAAGCAACTCGCTTAGTTACCGAACCGGCGGCAGAAATCTATACCCTGGCCACAAACAATGTTCCGTCGGGTCGATTTTGGGAGCGTGGGGAAGAGCGGACGTGGTAGGGCTTGAAATAAGGAAAGATTCAAGATATAGTGCCCGAGCTTGAAGTTTACCTATTGGGCCCTTGTTTGATACTTGGTGCCTGATACTTGATACTTTTTGCGCAGCAAACTATGGCCAAAGAAATCACCAAAATCATCAAATTGCAGATCGAAGCCGGGAAGGCAACTCCTGCGCCTCCTGTCGGTACCGCGCTCGGTCCGGCCGGCGTGAACATTGGCGAATTCGTCAATCAATTCAACACCCTCACGCGCCCGATGATGGGCTCGGTCGTGCCGGTCCTCATGACTGTCTACAAGGACCGCACCTTTACCTTTATCGTCAAGAAACCGCCGGCATCCCGCCTTATCCTCAAAAAGCTCGGCATCGAAAAGGGCTCACAGAAGCCACAGAACAAGATCGCAAAATTGACCAAGAAGCAGGTGGAAGAAATCGCGGAAGAAAAGATGGAAGACTTGAACGCGCATGATAAGTCGCAGGCGATGAAAATCATTGCCGGTACCGCGCGGTCAATGGGCATCGACACGGATCTCTAAATATTGATGTAATAGTGCCAAGAGCCGTGACCGAATGGGGTCATGGGGACTCCTTCGATTCGTGCCGTTGCCGCTGGTTTGTAAGCGTTGCCATGGCTACCTTTTGTTCCGTAGGGGAACCCTATGTGTACGTCTACATCCTTTTCGTTTTTTACTACGATCGTATTTATACCTTCATATCGCGATTCTTTCTCAACTTTCAGATTGAGAAGCTCGGCGAGTGAGTGCAAATCAGCGAATTCTTGAGCGGTCTCTTCGGTAACATCTCGTCTTTTGCCGTGCTCAGACGAGGATTCATTCATGCGGCGAGTATAGCACGCGCCTTTCTCGACGAACTCCATAAAATAGTCGATAATCGCCCCATGAAAGGGCGATTTTTTGTTATCGACGGACTTGGCGGGTTGGGGAAATCGACACAGATCGAGCTGCTCAAAAAGCGCCTCGGCGAGAAGGCCGTTTTCACATACGAACCGGGCGGGACACCGCATGCAGAGAAGCTACGCACGTTTGTCCGCGCCGTCGACGGGCCCGAGCCGGATCCCCTCATGGACTTTTTTATCTTCTGGGCCGCACGCGCCGATCATATGGCGAAAAAAATCGCACCGGCATTGAAGGCAGGGAAAGTCGTCGTCTCTGACCGATTTGATGCGTCTACCTTTGCGATGCAAGTACGCGGAGATCAGAATAAGACGTGGGAGAAATTATTTTGGATGTGCCGTGAGTATACGCTGGGGAAACACGAGCCCGACGCCTACATTTTCATCGATGGCTCCGTTGAGGTTGCCAAAAGCCGCCGCGGGGATAGGAGCAAGACCGAAGATCGGTTCGACGAGCGCGAAGATGCGTACCAGAATCGTATCCGCAAGGGCTATCTTGAATTCGCAAAGAAACTTGGAAAAAAAGCGCACGTCGTCCACGTCGCGCGGACGCCAGAGGAGGTGCACGAACATATTTGGAAGATCGTGTCGAAAATAATTGGTTGAGTGTGGTATAGTGACGTATATGATGAAGGTACTTGAACAAGCGATTGAAAGGGTGAAAGGGCTTCCTGAAGAGCGGCAGGAATATGCAGCAGGGGTGCTTGAATAGATCGCGGCAGGCACCGGCGGTGTTTTCGTCATTCCGGAAGAAGATCGCGCGGGGGTGGAAGAGGGGCTCGCGCAAGCGAAGCGTGGAGAATTTCTCGACGAGAATGTCTTGCGCAAATGAGTTTGCAATTTTTCTCAAAATAGATAGGGTGCTGCGAGCAGTACGGAGAGGTGTCATGATTTGCAAACGATGTCGGGGCCTTAAATGGCTGTTTCGGAACAAGGGTCAGAGGTCGATAGGTAAGGACTCGTTCAAGAAGTGCACTGATTGCGGCGGATCGGGAACAAAGCCAGCATTCCGTGGTCCGGAAACGATCCGTATCCATTCGCGCATGTATGTGCGAGAGCCATCGAAGTCGTAGATTTCGATGGTTCCTTTTATTGTGTACAATTCGTAAATGCAGCAGATTCGGGATGCACTGGCGAATGCGCTAAAGGCGCAGGATGTTTCGGTTGCGCCGGAGGAGATTACGCTTGAGCACACGACCGATTTTGCGCATGGGGACTATGCGTCGAACGTGGCGATGGTGTATGCGAAGCAACTGGGGATGAACCCACGTGAGATTGCGGAGAAATTGGCGGCGGGAGCACGCGATATTGAAGGTGTTGCAAGCGTGGAAGTCGCGGGGCCCGGGTTCATCAATTTCACGCTCGCACCGGAAGTCTTTGCACAGATACTTGAAGAAGAAGCGGACGAGTGGGGAGGGAACGACATTCTCAAAAAAGAAACAATTCTCGTCGAATATACGAGTCCGAATCTTTTCAAGCCGCTCCACATCGGCAATCTTATCGGAAATATTATCGGCGAGTCGATTACGCGGCTCTTTGAATTTTCCGGCGCCGACGTGAAGCGCATCAACTATCCGTCCGATATCGGGCTTCCGGTCGCGAAATGCGTCTGGGGTCTCCAAAAAACTGGTGGCGACGCGCATGACATTCATGCGCTCGGCGAGGCGTATCGAATAGGGAACGCAGCATACGAAGCGAACGGCAAAGTTGAAATCGATGCCATTAATAAAGCGCTGTACGAAGACTCTGATGCAGAATTAACGAAGCTTCGGGAACGAGGCGTTGCAACGTCACGGAAGCATCTCCATGAGTTGTGTAAAACGCTTGGGACAAAATTTGACTACGAATTCTTCGAGAGTGAGACAGGGCCTATTGGGAAGAAGATCGTCGAGAAACACATGGGCGTCTTTGAAGAAAGCGATGGTGCGATTGTGTATAAGGGTGAGAAAGTCGAGCTGCATACCCGTGTGTTCGTCAATTCCGCAGGACTTCCAACGTATGAAGCGAAAGATCTTGGTAATTTCGAGTTGAAGCTGAAGAAATATCCGAAATGGGATCGCTCGTACATTGTCGTCGGCGTCGAGCAGAAAGAGTATCTAAGAGTCGTCTTCGCAGCCATTAAAGAAGTGTTTCCCGAGGCAAAGGACAAAGTGCTCGAACATATCGCAAATGGTTTTCTCACGTTGACGACCGGCAAGATGTCGTCCCGTGAGGGAAATGTGGTCACGGGTGAGTCCTTGATTGAAGACCTTACCGAAGTCGCCAAAGGCCACGCGGCGGATTCGCGAGCGGATGAGAAGGAAAAATTGGCGCAGGAGGTGGCGGTCGCTGCGATTAAATTCCAGATCCTCAAAGGTGGGACGTCGAAGGATATTATCTTCGACCGCGAGCGAGCGCTCTCCGTCGAAGGCGATTCGGGGCCGTATTTGCAATACACGCATGCGCGCTGCCACGCGATTATGGAAAAAGCGAAAGAAGCAAACGTAAAAGCGAAATATGATGCGACTGCTGCACCGAGCGAACTCATCCGCCTCATCTACCGTTTCCCCGAAATCGTGTTGCATGCGCAAGAAGAGCTCGAGCCGCATATCGTCGCGAATTACCTCATCCAAGTCGCATCCGCCTTCAATAGTTGGTACGCGAAAGAACAAATCCTTGATGGTTCGACAAGTTCACCACATAAAGTCGCGCTCACCGACATCACGCGCGCTACGCTTAAAAATGGGTTATGGCTCCTCGGCATTCCTGCTCCGGAAAAAGTGTAAAACCGCAGAAAAGGCCTCATCTACGTTGTTGCGGGGCCCCAACGTGTTCGTCGTCGTATGCTCGATACGTCTCCGAACCCGCCCTCCCCGCGCCTAGCATCTGAGGTCTTTTCTGCGATTTTAGAAGCTGCAGGTTTTTGGTGATACTATTTTCGATATGAGTTTTGAATCCATTTATAAAAAACCGCACGAGCCGCTCGAAAAGAGAACGCTCGAATCACTCTCGCCAGAGGTACATAAGATAGTAATGGATAAGGTACGGTATATCAACGAGGATGGCACCATGTTTACGTGGCTTGATGGAGATATGAATGAAGTTTTGCCAAGCGTTCTTGAAAACGGTTTACTTGGACGAGCAGACTCGCGACGTTCAGCATACGAAGAAAAAGATGCAAAAGAGGAATGGTATCACGATTTTCGCAATAAACGCATGGCGCATGTGCATTTCAATATTGTTGATCGGATGCATCGTCAATTTACCGATATTAGAAGCACCGTGTGGTCTGATGTGCACGGACCGTTAGATGTATGCATTCTATTCAAAATCGATTCGTCACGCGAGTATCCGCAACCGGATGGTCGCGAGGACGGGTATGATACTTCAACAGAGGAGGGCCGCGTAATGATGCAGAACGATGAGTACGCACGCGCAGTTCACAATTACGAATTAAAGACATCGGGACATAAAGGTTATCCGGGGGAACCGGCACACCCAAGTAGGCCGAATAAGTTTCACCCGAGTTTCGTGGACGGAAATACTCATCGCATTGGTAGCTGGGAGGTAGACGATGAATACGGATTTATTTTGAACGGTAGAGTTCCACCTCGTGCATTTCATGGACTGGCACTGCAGATCAATAGTGGAGAATGGGAACGTGATAGGACATTTACCCAAGAAGAAGCTAATGGGTGGAAATATAAAGGGAGGACATTTGGAGCAACGCCGGAGGAAATTGATGATGCTGTAAATTATGTCGCGTCCGTAATGATTGAGAAAAATAAGAAGCACCCAGAACGGATGGTTCCGATTTACGACCGAGAAGGAAATTTGTTGTGGCCGGAAAAGATGTCGGTCAACGAAATCAAGAAAATGCGAAGCAAAGTATGAAAATCTCTTACGATGCTGAGGCACAAGCGGTGCATGTTCAATTGCGGCGCGGAAAAATCTATGAGACGCGTGAAATTAGCGACGTTGTTCTTGCTGATTTTGATCGAAATGGAAACGTGCTCAATATGGAATTACTTGGAATTTCGGCGCTCGAAAAGGTGTAGTGATCTATGGCAAAAGTTCTTTCAATGATAGCTGCGCACAAAGCACTGGTAGAATTAATGGCGATATTAGTCGGGCCAGTGGTCGCAGTAGTGATAGGCGAATGGTTGCGAAATAGAAGCTACACAAATCAGCAGCGCGATGATCACTTACGGCGCATAATCCATTTTGGCTATCAATTGTCACCATACGCCACTACCCAGGATGACATTTTAGGTGCCTTAAATGAGGCGAAATATTGGTATTTTGACAACGAAAAGATAAAAACACAGATATTTAATGTGTTTGACAAAATGAAGGCCAAAGAAAACGCACAAGATGCTGTGGTTGAACTTTTGCAATCCATTGCGAAAGAGACAGGGAAACCTCTTTCTCGAGAGGAAGTAGAGAAAGTCTTTTCGAGAACAGTCAAAGGAGTTGATTGGAAGTAATTTTGATACACTAGCCGGATGACGCAGGCGGACGCACTTTCAATTCTCAAACTCGGTGTGAATGTGTTTCTCACCGGCGAGCCGGGGGCGGGGAAGACGCATACGATCAACGAGTACATCAAATGGCTGCGGGAGCGCGGGGTTGAGCCCGCGGTTACGGCTTCGACAGGAATCGCGGCAACGCACGTGAATGGGATGACGATCCATTCGTGGAGCGGGATTGGTATTAAGAAGAACGTATCGGACTGGGATATTGAGATGATACAAAGCCGCGAGAAGACGGCGACGCGCATCGTGCAGGCGAAGATTTTGATAATCGACGAGATTTCGATGCTCGATAGCGCGACGCTTGCGAGCGTGGATCGCGTGTTGCGGACGTTGCGGCGCAGGCCGATGATGCCGGAACAACCATTTGGAGGCCTCCAGGTTATTTTCGTCGGCGACTTTTTCCAGTTGCCGCCGGTTTCGCGCAACGAGCGCGTGCAATTCGCATTCGAGAGTGACGCGTGGAAAGAGGCGAATCCAGTCGTCTGCTACCTCTCCGAACAACATCGTCAGGAAGACCGCGTCTTTCTCGATCTTCTGAAAGCGATCCGACACAATACGGTCGAAGACTACCACTTTGAAACTCTGCAATCGCGGATGAAGGTTGATCGGAAAGTAAAAGCAACGCGGCTGCATACGCATAACGCGGAAGCGGATCGCCACAACGATGAATCGCTCGCGAAGGTGGATGGGAAGTCGCACGTTTTCCATATGACAACACGCGGCGCGCGGACGCTCGTGGATGCACTGCGACAGAATTGTCTTTCGCCGGAGACGCTGACGCTGAAAGAAGGTGCATCCGTCATGTTCACCCGCAACAATTTTGAAGAGGGATATGTAAATGGAACTCTTGGCGAAGTCGTCGGCTTTGCGACAAATGGCAACCCAATCGTGAAAACAAAATCAGGAATGCGCATCGAGGCGGTGCAGGGTGAGTGGTCGATTACAGATGGCCCGAAGATTTTGGCGCAGATAAAGCAGATACCGCTCCGACTCGCGTGGGCGATTACCGTGCACAAATCGCAAGGGATGTCGCTCGATGCCGCGGTGATCGATCTCTCGAATGCGTTTGAATTCGGGCAAGGGTATGTCGCGCTCTCGCGTGTACGCTCTCTTGAAGGGCTGTTCCTCGAAGGCTTCAACGATCGTGCGCTCATGCTCCATCCCGATATCGTGCGGCAAGATTCGATTTTCCGAGCAAAATCCGACGCGGCGCAAAAGCGCATCGTGACGATCCCGAAAGACGAGCGAGAAGTGCTCGAAACGAATTTCCTCAAAGCAATCGGCGCGCACGAGCCGGAGCCGCTGGAAGAAAAAGAATTTGCGATCGATACAAAGAAAAGCGTCGGCGGCACCGGCAAGCTCGCCAAGATCCGCGAAAAATTCCCGAACGCCGGCCGCGCATGGACGAAAGAAGACGATGAGAAGTTGACGGAAATGTTCGGCGCGGACACGTCGATAAAAACCATCTGCAAAGAATTCGGCCGCAAAAGCGGTGCCATCAACGCGCGTCTCGCGAAATTAGGATTAATTGAAGACGACTATTGGGCTCGCAGAAACAAATTGCACGAAAAGCAATAATTATTTCTCTCCAAGTTGATCCGTCGCGTATTGGTGGATGACTGAGGCGATGAGCGTTTGGTAGGGGAGGCCTTTCTTTGCGGCCTTCTCTTTGATGCGGTTGATATCACGTTCGCCGAGGCGGAGACTGAGCGCCTTCTTTTTGCGCTCGGCAATGCTGTTGGCGGCGACTTGCTGCCAAAATTTCTTTCTCTTTGCAGAGATTGGTTTTATTTTCACATCCGAATTTTCAAACGATTCAATAAGGTCACGCTCTTCATCGTCGAAGTATTTCATGGTATTGGAGTCGGCTTTTGGTTTATTTTTTTTCATAGATATGTTGCTACTGTTAATTTTTTAAGAATCGTCTTGCTAATTTCCTGCTCGGGTATGCGGTTTTGAGAAAATACGTGTTCTCGTCTCTCTGAACGCAGGGTACGCCATACACTCGTGCGCCGATTCGGATAGCGAGCATTCTCTGGTGCGGATATTTTGCACGATTCGGATGCGGAGTATCGGCAAGAAGTCCGCCAGAATGCGCCGCATGTTCGATATCTTCAAACGAGATATCACGTTCTCGTTTAAGTCGGTCATTCTTCTCCTCGTCCCATTCAAAGAGCAGCATATCTCCTGTAGATACAGTGTATATGCTCGGCCGAATATGTCAAGGTCTCGAAATCTGTTATAGTCAACTCATGAAGAAGAAACTCCGCGTCGCGATACTTTTTGGCGGGAAGTCGGCAGAGCATGAGGTTTCTTTGCAATCTGCACGGAATGTCGCGAATGCGCTCGATGCGAAGAAATACGAGACGGTGCTTATCGGCATCAACAAAGCGGGGCAATGGCTGGCGCCCGGCGTTTCCGAGCGCTACCTCGCGCTCTCGAGCAATCAGCCCACAAAAGTGCCTGAAAAGAGCCGCGAGGTCGTGATGATGGCGCCATCCGGCGAGGGCGTCCTTACGCGCGATTCCGGCGAAGTAGAAGGAAAGATCGATGTTGTCTTTCCGGTCTTGCACGGACCCTTTGGCGAAGATGGCACAGTACAAGGGCTTTTGAAATTGGCGGACGTGCCGTTTGTAGGCGCGGGTGTCTTGGGATCGGCGGTGGGGATGGATAAGGATGTGATGAAAAGATTATTGCGCGATGCGGGGATTCCGATTGCGAAATTCATCGTGGTGCGCTCGCACGAAAAGATAAAATTTGCGGATGCGAAGAAGCAATTAGGTCTCCCGATGTTCGTAAAGCCCGCGAATTTGGGCTCGTCGGTCGGCGTTTCTAAAGTGCGCAGCGAAGCGGAATTTAAATACGCACTGAAGCACGCGTTCGAGTTCGATACGAAAGTCTTGGTCGAAGAATTCATCGATGGTCGCGAGATCGAGTGTTCGGTCCTCGGCAATGAAAATCCGATCGCATCGGTTCCCGGCGAGCTTATGCTCCAGAGCGAATTCTATTCGTACGAGGCAAAGTATCTCGACGCGGATGCCATGACCCCGCGCATCCCGGCAAGTCTCTCGCCGGAACTTACAAAGAAAGTGCAGGAACTTGCGGTTGCGTCATTTAAAGCGCTCGAATGCGAGGGCATGGGGCGCGTGGATTCGTTTGTTACGCGCGATGGCCGTGTGCTTGTTAACGAAATCAACACCATCCCCGGATTCACCAATATCAGCATGTACCCGAAAATGTGGGAGGCGAGCGGGCTTTCGTACGCAAAAATCATAGACAAGCTCATCGAACTCGCCCTCGAGCGGCACGCGAAGGAGAAAAAATTGAAGACGTCGCGTAGCACTTAACCCCTTTAGTGCCGGATCGTGTAGTACATATCGTTTCGAGAGCGATATTTCACGGTGCTGCCATCTTTTTTCTTTGCAACCCACTCTTTTCCTTTCAATGAAGTAGGATCAACATCTGATTCATTCATCGGAATCATAAAAATCTCGCCGATGCCGTCTTTGACGTCCGGGTTCGTCGCGTCCAAGATGTACCATTTGTTATTGATGCGGACGAGGTTGGCGCCATGCGATTCGAACCTCCCCCTTCCAAAGTCAACGTCACATTTAAAAAGCCGACTCGTGATGCCAAGAGCTTGCAGCATGACCTGGGTATAGAGTGCGTGATGCCGACACTGCGCGAGGCGTTCGTTGAACGCCTCGTGTACTCCGACGACCCTTTTCGAGGTGTGGTATGTTGCGGCTTCCGCTTTGTCGTACGGCATCGCCGTATATACGAGGGCTGCAACATTCTTGACGACAGAAAGCTTTGCTGCGTCGCTCGAGGAATCAGTATTTGGCGTTTGGAAATATTTAAGAATATTCTTTGCTGTTTGCGCAAACATCCTCCGCTTATCGACATGCAGCATCTCGCGAGAGCGCCGCGCCGGGTCTTGTGTAAGATCCGACCCCATATCAATCAGGCCGTGCGGTATGTATTCGGGGACTCCGCTTTGGGGCTTATCGATATTCGGAAATGCAGCAATGTCCAATTTCACCTGGAGGTCGAGGAATGCTCGTACGTACCTCTCGATTCTGGCGGTCCGGTCAGCTTCTGATAGGCGGGTGTCCTGTTGGATGCTAAAGACATTCAAACGCGCAGTCGCAATCGCTTCTTTAGGATTTGACTTAAATTTATTCACCAACGCAGGCCATTCGTTGTCTGATAGGGAAGGCACGATGCGCTGTCCGTCGGCGGTATCCACAGAGTATTGGACAATGCTGTTGTTGCGATCGTGGAGCATCGCGAACGCGAGGGCGCGTTCGTTGACGCCCAACGTGGGCATGTTCGGAATCGCGTTGTGCGAATGTTTGCCGATTGTATCGGGGCCGCCCATGCAACAAGTATACGATAACCCGGCTCCCTAGGTTTCGGTGCGAGTGGCCTGCTTTTTTGGCTCAACTTTGCTACGATACGCGGATGGCAGAGGAGAAAAGGGACAAAAGCGAGACCGCGAAGCGCGAGGAGGAAATACTCGCGTTTTGGCGGGAGAATAAGACGTTTGAGCGATCGCTGGAGAAGCCCTCGCCCAAGGGCGAGTTTGTCTTCTATGACGGCCCACCGTTTGCGACCGGGCTTCCGCACCATGGCTCGCTCTTAAGCTCGATCATCAAAGACGTCATTCCTCGCTACAAGACAATGCGCGGCTATCGCGTGCGTCGCCGCTGGGGGTGGGATACTCATGGGCTTCCCATCGAAAACTTGGTGGA
>JAHFMV010000005.1:0-13189 GCA_023267655.1 Candidatus Kaiserbacteria bacterium | reverse complement strand
AAGAGCTCGGGCTCACCACGAAGAAAGACATCGAAAAGATCGGCATCGCGAAATTCAACGAGACCGCACGTGGAGTGGTCTTGAAGTACGTCGCGGATTGGAAGGCGTATGTGGAGCGCGTCGGCCGTTGGGTGGATTATGACAATTCATACAAGACGATGGACAACACGTTCATCGAGAGCGTGTGGTGGGCGCTGAAGCGCCTGTGGGAAAAAGAACTCCTCTACGAAGGGCGCAAAGTCCTCATGTACTGCCCGCACGACGAAACGCCGCTCGCAAAAGCGGAAATCGCGGCGGACAACACGTACAAGGATATTACGGAAGAAGCGGTGACGGTGAAATTTAAGGTAAAGAATCCTTCGGCACACGGATTGCCGGAACATACATATTTGCTTGCATGGACGACGACGCCGTGGACGCTGCCGGGGAATGTTGCGCTCGCAATAAATACGGGTATACCGTATACCGTATACCGTATCGCCGCGGAATACGGAATACCGAATACTGGATACGAGATGCACATTGTGGCGAAAGAACTCCTACAATCCGTGACGGCGGGAAGGCAAGTCGAAGTAGTCACAGAAAAATCAGGTTCTGAACTTGTCGGCATCGAATATGAACCTCTCTTCGACATCCCGCAGATGCAGACAGAAACCTCGCACAAAGTGTACACGGCGGATTTTGTGACGACGGGCGAGGGGACGGGAATCGTCCACACGGCGGTCATGTACGGCGAAGACGATTATGTGCTCGGCCAAAAAGAAAAATTGCCGATGGTGCAGATGCTAACGGCAAATGGCTCATACAACGACGTTGTGCCCGAATTCTTGCGTGGCAAATACATCAAGGACGCGGAGAAAGACATTAAGAAAGATTTGGAGGCGCGCGGGCTCCTTTTTGAAAAGAAAAATCACACGCACTCATATCCGCACTGTTGGCGCTGTGGCACGCCGCTTATCTACAACGCCGTCACGTCATGGTTTATTAATATCCAGAAAGTGAAGGCAAAAATGCTCTCGGAAAATCAGAAAGTGAACTGGGTGCCGGATCATTTGAAAAACGGCCGCTTCGGCAAGATTGTCGAAAGTGCGCCCGATTGGACGATCTCGCGCAATCGCTTCTGGGCATCGCCGCTTCCGATATGGAAAAACAAAGAGGGGAAGGTGATGGTCATTGGATCGCTCAATGAAATAAAGCAGCGGGTGAAGAAAAGCGGCAACACGTATTTCGTGATGCGCCACGGTGAGTGCGAAGGGAACATCAAGCAAATCGTCAATAGCGACAATTCGATCGAGAATCATCTGACGGAAAAAGGCCGTGCACAAGTTGCGGATTCTGCGCGCGCCGTCGACGAACCATTCGATCTCATTGTTACCTCGCCACTCACGCGCTCCGTCGAAACCGCAGAAATAATGCGTGAAGCACTGAAAATTTCGAAAGAGAATGTCGTTGTAGATGCGCGTCTTTCGGAAGTACATTTTGGAGAATTCAACAACGGCTCGCGCGAGAAGTACGTCACTGCGTTTGAAAACATGGCTGAGCGCGCGCATAAATCGCCGGGCGGTGTTGAGACATGGCGCGAGGTACGGCTGCGTGTGGGGGGGTTTGTGCGCGAACTCGAGGCAGCACACACGGAGAAGCGTATTCTGATCGTGACGCATGACACGCCCGGGTTTATTTTGCAATCACTTGCGCGCGGCGAGACCAGCGAAGAAGCAGTCGCGAAGCATCCGACGTTCCATCAGGATCTCCATTTCAAAAATGCGGAAGTGCAACCTTTGGATTTCGTGCCCCTGCCGCTCAATAGCAACTACGAACTCGATCTGCATCGCCCATACACGGACAATCTCGTACTTCTCGACGGCGATGGCGCTGAATACACACGCATTCCGGAAGTCGTCGATTGTTGGGTTGAATCGGGCTCGATGCCTTTTGCGGAATACCACTATCCGTTTGAAAACAAAGCGCAGTTCGAGTCGCGCGCGCCGGGGGATTTCATCGCCGAATACATCGCGCAGACGCGCACCTGGTTCTACTATTTGCACGCAATTGGCGTTACGGTATTTGACCGGCTCGCATTTAAAAATGTCGTCTCGACGGGAAACTTGCTCGCGGCTGATGGGCAGAAAATTTCCAAATCAAAAGGAAACTATACCGATCCTTTGGCGCTCATTGATCAGTACGGCTCAGATGCGTATCGACTGTATCTCATGAGTTCTCCCGTGATGCAGGCGGAAGACGTTCGTTTTCGCGACGAAGATGTGCGCGATGCCCACAACCGTGTGATTGGCATTTTGTGGAACACGTTTAAATTCTTCGACCTGTATCAAAAAGAATTCGACGGAAAAGCGGTAGCGCGCGCAAGCGAGCACGTGCTCGACCGGTGGATTCTTGCACGGCTTGATGAATTGATTGGGGAAATGACAGACGCAATGGAAAAATACGAGACGCCGCTTGCGGTGCGTGCGTTTCGCGGTTTTGTCGATGATTACTCGACATGGTATGTGCGCCGCTCGCGCGATCGCGTAAAAGGCGAATGGCACGACAAACATCATTCGCTTGCGACGCAGCGCGAGGTATTGCTCACGATGGCAAAACTTATCGCGCCGATCATGCCGTTTATCGCCGAGGAAATTTGGCGCGGCATCGAAGGCGGTGGGAGTGTGCATTTGGAAGCGTGGCCAACGGTCGCGCCCCGCAGTGGGTTCTTCGCACGCCTCTTTGGCGGCACAAAGAAAGATCTGATCCTTGAAGAAATGGCGCTTACCCGCGCTGTCGTTTCCAAAGCGCTTGAAGCGCGCGACAAAGCTGGCATCAAAGTGCGTCAGCCGCTCAGCAGGTTACAGGTGTCAGGTGTCAGGTTCCAGGGGAGCCAAGATTTACTCAATGTAATTCGAGATGAGGTGAACGTTAAAGGCGTAGAAATTAATCCGAATCTTCCCGAGGGGACTGTACTACTCGACACGGAACTCACGCCGGAGCTGAAGGAAGAAGGTTTTGTGCGCGATCTCATCCGCGCGATCCAAGGTGCGCGCAAGGAAGCGGGGCTCAACCCGGGCGAGAGCGCGGAAGTGACCTTGAATGCATCAAAAGACGTCGAAGCGCTCATCACGAAATACATGAAAGAGATTTCCGAAACCACGCATACGACGATTACATTCGGTACTGTGGACGCGGCAAAGCAAAAAATTGGCGACCACGAAATTTCTCTTTCCCTATCACCTAGAACCTAGTCCCTAGAACCTGCCTATCCATGTACCAAAAATACCAAACTGAAGCGATCGTGCTGCGCTCGTACGAGCGAGGTGAAGCCGATCGCGTGTTTGCGCTCTACACGCGGGAGTTCGGATTTGTGTGGGCGCGAGCGTCTGCCGTGAGGCGCGAAGGTTCGAAGATGCGCTACGCCTTGCAAAATTATTCCCGCGCGAATATTTCGCTCGTGCGCGGCAACAAAGGCTGGCGCGCGGCGGGGGCGTCCGCACTCGCGCAGATTGATGCTCTGAATGTGAACGGCGCCAAAACATTTGCACGCATTGCATCGCTTGTGGAACGACTCGTGACCGGCGAAGAAAAAAACGAATATTTATTCGCCGCGCTCGCAGAAGCGCAGGACGCGCTCATGCGAGAATCGCGCGAGGCGCACGCGACCATCGAACTCCTCTGCGTCGCACGTGTCCTCTATGCGCTTGGCTATGTTTCTGCGGAAGCGCTTGGCACGGCGTTGTTTTCACACACCGCGTACGCGCTTCCCGAACTTACCGAAGCCGAAGCGGCGAGGGCAAAGTTGCTTTCATCGGTGAATAAGGCGCTTTCGGAGACGCATCTTTGATAGGTTCTAGGTGCTAGGGGTCAGGTGATAGGGAAAAGCAAAATGCCATGTATTTTCTGGAACCTAAAACCTGAAACCTGGAACCTGCGCATGTTAGAATGCGCTCATGCCCGAGGGAAAAGAGCATCCTTTTGACGGCCTCCAGCCACCGAAGGACGATAAGCCGGATTTCGAACACGAGAAGATCGAGCGTCTCCAGCGTGCGATGTACAGCCGCTCGCTTTCACCGAATATTAAGGACAAGCCGCGGCGGGAGCTCGAAGAGCTCCCGCCGCAAGTCGGCGAAGATTGGACGCACCATGAACGGAAACTGGAGTCCTCGTTGATTGCGCCGCGCACGATCGGTCTCACGCGCTACATTTTGCGCGCCGTCATCATTGCGGCGATTACGTTCTTTGTCGGCGCACTCGCGTTTTTCGGCTACTATTTCTTTTTCGGCGCCGGATCGACACCGGCGTCGCCCGGCAACATTGATATTTCCGTCTCGGGCCCCTTGCAAGTACAAAGTGGGGAGCCGACCGAGCTGCAAGTCGCGGTCGTGAACAGAAATCGCGTCGCACTTGAGCTTGCCGATCTCGTCATTACGTATCCGAAAGGCACGCGCTCTCCGACCGACCACGCGACCGATCTGCCGAGCCAGCGCATCTCGCTCGGCACTATTGAGCCGGGCGGCCGGCGCCAGGGAACCGTCTCTGCGGTATTCTCCGGCATCGAGGGCGATCGTGCGGGCATCAAAGTAGAACTCGAATATCGCCTGCAAAACTCCAGCGCGATTTTTGTGTCGTCGACCGACTACCTCATGACCTTCGCCTCATCACCGCTTACACTCTCCATCGAAGGCAACAGCGAAACCATCGCGGGACAACCGATCGAATTTAAAGTCACCGTCGCCTCCAACACCGACGCGCCCGTCAAAGACGTCCTCTTTACAGCGAACCTCCCATTTGGCTTTACCGTCATCTCCAATGATCCGAAGCCGCAAGCGGGGAACCTCTGGACGCTCGGCGATATTAATCCCGGGCAGAAAAAGGTCGTCACGATCCGCGGAACGATTTCGGGCGAGACCGGTGACGAGCGCATCTTCCGCTTCACTGCCGGCACGCGCACGACGCCGCAAGACAAAGCGATCTCGACGGTGCTTACCGATTACGCGCATCACCTCACGGTTTCCAATCCGTTCCTCGGCCTCGCGATTCTCATCAACAAAGACGCATCACAAGGGACAGCAGTCGCGGGCCCCGGCGAAGTCGTGAATGTTTCCGTCACGTATCAAAACAATCTCTCGGCTCCGATCACTGATGCGGTTGTCGTCGCACAACTCTCGGGACTCGACATCGACGGCGCGACGGTGAAGAGCAACGACGGCTTTTACCGATCATCCGACAAAGTCGTCTTGTGGGATAAGACGACCGAGCCGGCACTTGCAAACCTTTCGACGGGTGAAAAAGGGAGTTTGAATTTCTCGTTCCTCATGCCGGCGAGCGAAGATTTGAAAGACGTGCGCGATCCAAAACTCACGATCACGGTGAAGGCCGCCGGAAAGCGTATTTCGGAAACCAATGTGCCCGAGACACTGCAAGCAACAGCCGTGCAATCCGTGCGCGCGGCAAGCGACCTGCAGCTCATCGCGCAAGGTCTCTATTACTCCAATCCTTTTGGTTCAAGTGGCCCGATGCCGCCGAAGGCAAACAGCGAGACGACCTACGCGATCGTGTTCTCGCTCACGAACACCACGAATGAAATTCAGAACTCCGTCGTGAAGGCGACATTGCCGGCATACGTGCGCTGGACCGGCATTTACTCGCCATCAGGTGCCGACATTACGTTCAATCAAAACGACGGCACGGTCACGTGGAAGGTAGGTACGATCGATGCGAATGTCGGTGTCAACGGCTCGCTTCCGAAACAAGCTGCGATCGCGATTGGCATCACGCCGTCGACCTCGCAGATTGGCCAGCAGCCGGTTTTGGTGAAATCAATCACGCTCACCGGGAAAGACAGCGCAACGAGTCTCAATGTCTCACGCACCGCGGATGATGTGACAACAAACATCATCGGCGATCAGGGCTTCTTGCCGTCGAATGCGACGGTGGTGAAGTAGGGGGTCGAATTTTTAAAACCGACGCCGCCAAAAAAGAATCACTCGCGGCACCGCGGCGCATGCTTCTCCGGGGTCGCTATCTGGCATTGCTATGCCAGCGCTCGGGCTCGGCCTCGTCAGGCCTGCGCAGACCCCGTCAAAGCACGACGCCGCGCTACCGTCTCGCTCTCTTTTCCGGCGGCGTTTGATGGTTTTAAGAAATTCGACGCTGTGGTTGTGTGGAGTTGTTTGAATGTAGAAGATAAGATAGGGTACTTCAGGGTAGAAACAAGCAGCCATGGAGAAAGACAATGCCGCTTGTAATGGTTAGCTGTGACTACGGAGTTATCACTCAGTCGTATCGCGACGCGCTCTCACAGATACTTACGCAAAGTGTCGCTAAAGCGCTACAACTTGATCCGTCGCGTGGGTTAGTGGTGATGTCATTCAATATTATTGTGCAATTTCGGAACCGCGAACCTGCGGACAGAAATCCGAAGGATATTGATGTCATCATATTTGCACACGACTTTCCGGAACGACTGGAGAACGAGGCGGAGCGAGCGCAACAAGTCGCTGATGATGTTGCAGCGTGGTGCGATGATTCGGAGCTCAATACGGAGCTCGGCCAGTTGCGCGGACGGGTGATCATGCAGCTCGCCCCGATGGAGTTTGGGGTTTTCCCCCGCGAAAGCTAACCGTGTCTTTGACGTATTCGCCCGCCAGGTTTTCTGACGGGCATTTTTATAAGTTGTCTGAAATTCGAAAGTAGGTAATACTGCCACATATGTCATCGGAATATGTGACGATGGAGAAAATAGTTTCCTTGTGTAAACGCCGGGGCTTTATCTACCAAGGCTCGGAAATCTATGGCGGTCTCGCCGGGACGTGGGATTACGGCCCGATGGGAGTGGAACTCAAGAACAATATCAAGAATCTCTGGTGGAAGATGTTTGTGCAGGAGCGCGATGATATGTATGGCATGGATACGGCGATCCTGATGCACCCGAAGGTGTGGGAAGCGTCGGGGCACGTGAGCGGGTTTTCGGATCCTTTGGTGGAGTGCACGAAGTGCAAGAAACGATTCCGCGCAGACCATTTGGAAAATAAAGAGAAGTGTCCGGAGTGCGGCGGAAAGCTCGGCGAAGCGCGCCAGTTCAACATGATGTTCAAGACGCATGTAGGCGCGACCGAAGATGCCGCGTCAGTCTCGTATCTGCGTCCGGAAACCGCGGGTGGCATGTTCGTTAATTTTAAAAACATCCTCGACACGTTCCATCCGAAGCTCCCATTTGGTATGGCGCAGATAGGGAAGGCGTTCCGCAATGAAATCGCGCCGCGCGATTTTACGTTCCGCTCCCGTGAATTCGAGCAAATGGAAATCGAATACTTCGTCGACCCGCGCGACGAAAAGAGCGTGAATGCAAAGTTTGAAGAACTGTACGGGCAGCAGATGGATTTTTTGAAAAAGATCGGGCTTTCCGAGAACAAGATTCATAAAATTGATGTGCCCGACAGCGACCGCGCGCACTACTCGAAGCGCAGTGTTGATACCGAATACGATTTTCCGTTTGGCCAAAAAGAACTCCTCGGCCTCGCGTACCGCACTGATTTTGATCTGAAGGCACACACTGCCATGAGCACCGTCGATCTTTCGTACTACGACGAGGGAGGAAAAGAACGATTCATCCCGCACTGCATCGAGCCGACTTTTGGCGTCGACCGTCTCGTTCTCGCAGTTCTCTCTGACGCGTATACCGAAGATGATCTCGGCGGGGAAGTGCGCACGTATTTGAAATTCGACAAAAGCGTCGCACCGGTGAAGGCCGCCGTCTTTCCACTCTTGAAAAACAAACCCGAACTCGTCGCAAAGGCGCGCGAAGTCTACCTCGCGCTCAAAAAAGAAATTCCACAGATCATGTGGGACGATAACGGCAACATCGGCAAGCGCTATCGTCGTCAAGACGAAATCGGCACGCCGGTCTGTATCACGATCGATTTCGATACGCTTGGCGAAGGAGGCGATGAGAAAAAAGATACGGTGACCGTGCGCAATCGCGATACGGGGGAACAGGAGCGCGTTGCAATTTCAGAATTGAACAAGTATATTGCCCCGTAGAAGTCTGAACCTGATACGAGGGTATTCCAATGGCAATCGGTGTCAGCCTCTTCTTATTTTGTATCGTAGTTGGAGCAGTGCTTCTCTATGTCTTTTGGGAGAAGCAAAGCGGATGGATGGGTGAAGAGCCCTTGCGTGTGTGGGGCCGGTGGCTCGGTTACGTCCTCCTTGTCGCTGGATGTATCGGCATTGTGATCTTGTATCCCGACTTTTTTGTAAGACTCATTCCGCGAGTAACGTGGAGTTAGTCAACGGGCGGCGCGATCAACAGTTGCGTCGCCCTCTTCATTGAATTCCTATACCTTATACGCGATACTTTATACGCTATACTGTCTCCCATGCCCGAGAAGACCATCTCCATCACAACCGGCACAATCGTAAAGACGATCGCAGTCTTGGCGCTCGCGTGGCTCTTGTTTACCCTGCGCGACCTCGTTCTCATCGTCCTCACTGCGGTCATCATCGCCTCTGCCATGGAACCCGCCGTGAAAGCATTTATGCGCTGGAAACTGCCGCGAATTCTTGCGGTTATCTTGCTCTACATCATCGTCATCGGCTGTGTGATCGGTCTCTCGTACCTCTTTGTGCCGTCTGTGGTGGCCGATGTCACGTCGTTCATCTCGTCGCTCCCGAATTATCTCGAGCTCCTCAATCGTGTCGGCGCGTACAACCAATACGCCGATCTGTTTGGCCTCCCATCGGCCACGAACATCTCTCCGGTGGATCTCATCGCGCAAGTGCAAAGTGGTCTGCATCTCTCGGGACTCTTCAGCAACAGCTTTAGCGCCGCCGCCGCGCTCTTTGGCGGCGCATTTTCGTTCCTCATCATTTTCGTCCTCTCGTTCTATTTCACCATGTCGGACACCGGCATCAGCGATTTCCTTTCGATCGTCACGCCGCGCCGCTACCGCGCGTACATGCTCGATCTGTGGGAGCGCTCGAAGCACAAGATCGGCCTGTGGATGCAAGGGCAGCTCCTTCTCGGCGTTATCATGGGTGTGCTCGTTTTCCTCGGCCTGACCATCCTCGGCATCAAGCACGCGCTCATCCTCGCGATTCTTGCGGCATTCTTTGAGCTCATCCCGGTCTTCGGCCCGACCCTCGCCGCGCTTCCCGCGACCTTGATCGGCTTTGCCGACGGCGGTCTCACGGTCGGCCTCCTCGTGATCGCGCTCTATGTAATCTTGCAGCAATTTGAAAACCACCTCATCTATCCGCTCGTGGTGACTAAAGTCGTCGGCGTGCCACCGCTCTTGGTGATTCTCGGTATTATCGCGGGCGCCGAGCTCGCGGGCTTCCTCGGCATCCTGATTTCTGTCCCCGTCGTCGCGACGCTGCAGGAGTTGATCCGCGACGTGAGCACGCGCGAGTCGTTTGCAAGTGACGACTGAAGCGTGTAGCGTGAGTACATGGCAAAGCCTTTTTACATAACGACGACGCTGCCGTACGTCAATTCGGTCGCCCATGCAGGACATGCACTGGAATACGTGCAGGCAGATATTTTAGCTCGCTATCATGCGCTTATCGGTGACGAGGTTTTCTTCAACACCGGCACTGACGAACACGGGGTGAAAATCTATCGAAAGGCGCTCGAAGAAAAAAAAGATCCGCAAGCGTATGTTGATGAGTATGCTGAAAAATTCAAGCTGGTCGTTCAGAAATTGAATTTGTATCCCGACGTCCATTTCATTCGCACGACCGATCCGCATCACAAGGCGGCCGCGCAGGAATTCTGGCGGCGTTGTATAGCGGCAGGGGATATTTATAAGAAAAACTATGAAGTAAAATATTGTGTCGGCTGTGAACTCGAAAAGACTGATTCCGAATTGCAGAACGGTCGATGTCCGTTACATCCAAATCTCGATATTGAAATAATCAAAGAAGAAAATTATTTCTTCAGATTTTCAAAGTATCAAGTGCCGCTTCTTGATCTCTATGCACGTCGGCCGGACTTGGTTGTTCCTGATTACCGATTCAACGAAATCCGCGCGTTTGTCGCGGCGGGGCTTGAGGATTTCTCCATCTCGCGGCAAAAAACAAAAATGCCATGGGGTATACCGGTGCCGGATGATCCGGATCAGGTACAATACGTCTGGTTTGACGCCTTAATAAATTACATTTCGACGCTCGGCTGGCCAGAAGAAAACGAGAAATTTGAGAAGTTTTGGGGCATCATTGACTCACCAAAGGCATTGCAAGTAGCAGGGAAAGATCAAATTCGGCAGCAATCGGCGATGTGGCAGGCGATGCTTATTTCCGCCAATTTACCCTCGACGCGCCAGATTGTGATCCACGGCTTCATCACGAGCGGCGGGCAAAAGATGTCGAAATCAACCGGCAATGTAATCGATCCCATGACGATCATCGACGAATACGGCACCGACGCTCTGCGCCTCTTTCTCGCACGGCACATTCATCCGTTTGAAGACAGTGATTTCACGATGGAGAAATTCAAAGAGTCCTACAACGCCGACCTCGCGAACGGCCTCGGCAACCTCGCCGCGCGCATCCTCACGCTTGCTGAAGCGAATCTTGAAAAACCCGTCGAGCATCCAGCGCCAATTGTCTTTCCAGCAGAGTACACTAATGCCCTCGAGAAATACGACTACAACACCGCGTGCGACAACGTCTGGAAACTCATCGGCGAATTAGACAAAGACCTGACGGACAAAAAGCCGTTCTCGGTCGTTAAAGCGGATCCCGAAGCTGGAAAGACAATGATCGCCGACATGACCAAGCGTCTGTACACGATCGCGCGACTCCTACAGCCGATCTTGCCAACGACGAGCGACACACTCAAAGCCGCCATCGGTGCCAACAAAAAACCAGCGAATCTGTTTCCACGGAAGGAATAACTATGGCGCACATCCACGAAAAAATTGATTTCACGTCTTCGATTTACATAGTCAGAGACGGAAAGGTTCTTTTGCATAAGCACAAAAAGCTCGGCATTTGGCTTCCACCGGGTGGTCATATCGAATTAGAAGAAGATCCAAATCAAGCAGCACTCCGCGAAGCAAAAGAAGAAACCGGCTTTAACGTTGAGATCATCGGTAATCCACGCCTTGTCGAGTCCCCAAAAGACGGATCGAAAGATCTGATCCCGCCGATGTTCATCAATCGGCACAATTTCAACGAAATACATGAACACGTGGACATGGTGTACTTCGCGCGCCCAGTGGGAGGTGCGCTGCAATCTGAAGAGGAAGGGGGCGAGATCGAATGGTTCGACGAAGCCTCGATTACGACGAACGAAAAAGGTATCCGCGATGGTGTACGCTCGTATGCACTTGCGGCATTGCGGTATTTCCAGACGTAAAATCGAATGAAATACTTCGACGCACATACGCACGTGAATTTTGTCGCTTTTAAAGACGATATGGATGCGGCTATACAGCGTGCCGTTGACGCGGGCGTGGGGATGAATGTCGTCGGGACGCAGTTTGATACCTCGCGAAATTCTGTCGAGCTCGCTGAAAAGCACGAGGATGTGTATGCGACGATTGGACTGCACCCAATACATACAGGAAAGTCGTATCATGATGAGAAAGAATTAGGAGAGGGCGGGAAAGCGTTTACCTCCCGCGGCGAGGAATTTGATGCGGCAAAATACGAATCGCTCGCACAGTCGCCGAAAGTAATCGCAATCGGGGAATGCGGTCTTGATTATTTTCGCCTCGAAGAAAACACGAAGAAAACGCAGGAAGATGCGTTCGTGCAGCAAATCGAATTGGCAAATAAATTGCAAAAGCCCCTCATGCTCCATATCAGGAATGCCTATGACGACGCGCTCGCGGTTTTGAAAGCGCATGCGAAGGTGAAAGGGGACGTACATTTCTTTGCAGGTGACTGGAACGTCGCCAAACAATTCCTCGATCTCGGCTTCACCCTCTCATTCACCGGCGTCCTTACCTTTACCCACGACTACGACGAAGTCGTTAAAAACGCGCCTCTCGACATGCTTCTTTCCGAAACCGACGCGCCCTATGTCGCCCCCGTCCCATATCGTGGCAAGCGCAACGAACCGGCGTATGTTGTCGAAGTCGTAAAGGCAATCGCCCGCATCCGCGGCGAGGACGAAGAGGTGGTCCGCGAGCAGCTATTGACTAATGCGGAGCGTATGTTTAGTCTCTAAATTAGGACTGAAGTCAGTAGAAGGAAAGAAACATGCAGAACATTCACTTCGATGTGATTACTGAAAAGGGCTCTGGCGAGCTGAACGAAGATGCATTCATGCACCATGGCATGCGCGCGGCAGTTTTCGACGGCGCTGGTAGTCTTGTTCCGTTTCGGGATAAAGACGGAAGAACTGGAGGATATTTGGCAGGAAGGATTGCATGCAGTATTTTTGAAGAGTCAACGGACTCTCTCGTGGATACAGCTGTGCGAGCGAATTCCAAAATTGCCGAAGAAATGCAGCATGCCGGTGTAGATACCAACACTAAAGAGCATCTCTGGAGCACGGCATTTGCCGCGATAGAAGTCGATCTGGAAAGACAAGAATTCTCCTGGGCTCAAATTGCTGACTCCTTAATACTCGTTATGTACGAAGATGGGTCGCACAAAATGCTGATCGACAATTACGATCACGACAAGGGCGTTCTTACTCAATGGAAGGAGCTTGCGCAGCAAGGGGTAACGAATATCCGACAGGAATTAAACGAGAAGCTTATCGCCTTGCGACGAACGGCAAACGTACAGTATGGAGTACTGAATGGGGATCCGGCTGCGCGGTCACGGATCCGACAGGGAAAGGAGTCGTTGCAGTCAGTAGCGAATATTCTTCTCTTTACCGACGGAATGATCTTGCCCAAAGAGGACCCGCGAGTCGACGACGTCTTTGATCATATGGCCGCTCTTTTCAAAGAAGGGGGTCTTGAGCGCATCAAGCAGTATGTTCGACAGATTGAGGAGACCGACCCCGATTGCACACGATATCCTCGGTACAAGAAAGGGGACGACATCACCGCAATTGCAATCAGTTTCCAATAAACCTTGTATAAGCACATTGAATAAAGGCGCCTCGTAGAGGGGCGCCTTTTTCTGAAGAAGATGAGACACATCGGTGACACCTCAGAAGGCGACTTCTGAGGTGTTTTTTCACACAATGGCGGCATGTCATTAGCCGCTAGCCTCATATGTATGATGCGATACCCCGTGA
>JAHFMV010000019.1 GCA_023267655.1 Candidatus Kaiserbacteria bacterium | reverse complement strand
GGCATAAGGTAGCTTGACTGCAAGTCGTACATGACGAGCAGGCACGAAAGTGGAGCAAAGTGAACCGACAGTTCGCATTAGATGCGACTGAAGATTAACGGATAAAAGTTACTCTGGGGATGGAGCCTGCGTTCTGTGTTCTGAATACAGAACAAAAAGGCTCTCGTTGTCCCCCTACAAAGTAATTTGTAGACAAAAACATGGCTTATAACGGTGGACCCGCGTTTAACTCCTCAAATAGTATTTGGGGTTATACGGCGCGAGGAATACCGTGGGAAGTCTTGTGGATTTCGCAGAGGAGAAGCAAGGAGAAGGAGAAAACGAAATGATCACTTACAGACTCTCATACACAGTGTTCACCGGTATCAAACAAGGTGGACATGGGGTATATGCAAATGGGAGAACGGAACAGGTTACATTCGATGCGCCCGATGACATCGAGGCATCGATAATCGGTTCCGATAAGTGGCGGAACATACTTTACGAGTGGAAGCAGCCAAATGCGGCAGTGCATTTTGTTGGGCTGTATCGTGAAGTGGCTTGGAAGCCAGAACCGGCGCAAGTTCGTTTTTGACACAAACTTTGGCCAAGACAAGTCTTGGCCCTTCTGTGAAATCCGCAATGACCCCGTAACGACTTGCTCCTTTACGGAGCGGAGTGCGAGATGCAGAGATGCGCTCGTGCTAACACGCCATCTCCTCAGCCGCGAAAGCGGACGGATGAAGATATAGTCTAATCTAAACAAAGATTGAACAGGCTGGTATTGCCTAAGCGTCCATAGCGACGGCAATGTTCGGCACCTCGATGTCGGCTCATCTCAGCGCGGGGCTGAAGAAGGTCCCAAGCGTATGGCTGTTCGCCATTTAAAGAGGTACGTGAGCTGGGTTCAAACCGTACTACACCACAATATTATGTATAGTCAAATACAGTTGGGGTAGAGTACGGTTTGAATCCCGAGGAAATAAACGACATCACACGGCGGTCTCTTGTAGGAATACAAGAGAAAAGAAGTTGACTGTATCGGTGGAATTCATAGTATTATGAACAACACCGAGGGAAGTTATTGAACATATGAAGCAAGAACCAACGAGGAAATTCAAAAGAGCTGAGCGAACTCTTCCAGAAATGCTGGAGATGAACTCTAAAGAACAAGTGCTCGATGAAATAAAGACGGTGGAAGAAAAGATTGCTAATTATCATTCGATCGATCCGGAAGGAAGAAAATTGTGGCTTGACGATAAGCTCAATCTCGACAGATTGAAGAAAAAGCTTACAGGCTTACAAGAGAAACTGAAGGGATTCGAGAAATGATTGCTGTTCAAATGACCCCGTAGAGACTAAACGTCAACCACCTAGAACAGGTGAAGATATAGTCCAAATATAAATTGAAGACCATTATATAGCGTGAGACAGGTTGGTCTTAATCTGCTGTAGGCGTTGATTCTTGAGGAGATTTGTTTCTAGTACGAGAGGACCGAAATGAACTGACCTCTGGTCTGGGGGCTGTCACGCCAGTGGCACCGCCCCGTAGCTATGTCGGGAAAGGATAACTGCTGAAAGCATCTAAGCAGGAAGCCAACTCCAAGATAAGGAATCGTTATAGACCCGTGGGAGATGACCACGTTGATAGGCACTAGGTGTACGTGCAGTAATGCATTCAGCCGAGGTGTACTAATACGTCGATCAGAACTCTCGTTGGGAATTGTGGGAATAATTGCGTGGCCGATCTCGTAATGGGATTAGCGCGTGTCTATACAAATCTTTTGATTTTATTACCGAGCATCTTCTTTCTTTGAAAGAAAGGTGCTTGGCATATTGTGTCGCTCTTCAGTGTCAATGACACTGTTGTTCTTTGAGACTCAAGGCATTCGGAAGTGAGGGAGGGGTTGTGGGTTTTTGCGCGTACCTACTCCTTTGAGTGTAAAGACTCCGTCCAAACTTTTCCCTCACACTTTTTTTGTGGGGCCACACTTCCGGATGCTTTGAATTGAAGATTTTGTTCTTTTTGTTCTGGTGCTTCATCGCTCGGGTCACACCTGTTCTCATTCCGAACACAGCAGTTAAGCCGAGTTGAGGCGATGGTAGTCTAACGGCGAGAGTAGCTAGGCGCCAGAACAAAAAGAGTAAATGTCACACCCGGTCACGCATAATTTTCTGCTGGAGAAGAACTTGTTGACAGCGGAAGTTGTTTTGCTATGTTTGAATGAGGTAAGCAACGGAAGGAAAAATACCATGTTCAAGTCGCCGAAAGAAAAGGCTCTTGCTTTTGTTGTCGTGCCCCTGCTGATCATTGCCGGAATCGCACTTGCATTTAGCGAGATTGATAGGCGACATCACGATTCGACCTTTGCACGGCGAGTAGTAGAGGCTGATGGAATCTTGTGGCGTGTTGAGATTTCGAGCGCACACCACACGATTCGCTACCGCGAGCAAGATTGGCATGCCAACCCAACGTGGATCATGCACGAGAGGGTTGGAGAGGTGTGGATGGTGTACCCATCGTACACAAGGGCATTTCCACCTCGCGAACGCAAAGCGACTCAACGTGAGCTGGCTCTCTGGAATACTGTCTGGCATTAACGCATCAAGCGAGGGTGAAATATCCCTCGCTAATTCTTTTCTAAACCTAGTCGCTAGTCGCTAGTCGCTATATACTACTCCTATGTCCTGGGCATCACGCCGGCGAACCGCATATACGTTTGGCACGATACTCTTTTTCCTTATCGTCATCGGCGGACCGGTTTTGTATTGGTATTTGAAAATTCCGGTGACCTGCAGCGACGGCATACAAAACGGTGACGAGACCACGATCGACAAAGGCGGTTCGTGTCCGCTTCTCGATGAGCGACTCCTTTCGCCGCACGCGATCCTCTGGACGCGCGAATTTCCGGTGCGCGACGGCACGTACAATGCTGTCGCCTACGTTGAAAATCCAAATGAAAACGCGGGCGTCTTCCAGGCACCGTATCGCTTTCGACTTTATGACGACCGCAACATCCTCGTCGCGGAGCGCGAAGGTGTCGGCTTCATCATGCCCGGTACGATCACGCCGATTTTCGAAGGTGCGATCGACACGGGGAATCGCAAAGTCGCGCGCGCATTTCTGGAATTTACGGCGCCTCTCGTATGGGAGCGTACGTATGATGCAACGCGCGCGATCACGATCGTGAGCAAGGAAGTCACTGACGCAAATTCCGCACCGCGTCTCACGGCGACGATTAAAAATACGTCCGTCGTAAAATTACGAAATGTACAGTTCGTCGCCGCAGTGTTTGATACTGCCGGCAACGCATTCGCTGGTTCGAGCACCATCGTGCCGCTTTTGAACGACGGCGAGACCAAGGATATCGTCTTCACCTGGCCCGACGCATTCCAATACGTCCCCGGTCGGATTGATGTCTTGCCGGTTCTCACGCCGCTCTCCAAACAGCCCTAACTGGCTCTTGGAATCGATCTGCGGCACAATAGGCAGCGATGACTCGCTTGCGCACCTATCTCTCGCACATTGATTGGTTTTTGCTTATCTCGGCGATCGCCATTTCGCTTCTCGGGCTCGTCACTATGCAGCCGTTTGCTTCGACCGGTGAATCATTTTTCGACAAACAAGTCATCTGGATCTGCATTTCGCTCGCCGTCTTTTTTGCGGCAAGCATCCCGTCATATATCTTTTTGCGCCGCACGCCGGTTGTTGCATCGCTCTACGTTGCGGTTCTCGTTGTGCTCTCTTTGATTTTTGTGCTCGGATCGATCGTGAAAGGTGCGCAACAACGGTTCAATCTCGGACTCTTTGCGTTGCAGCCATCGGATCCGGCGAAACTCATCCTCATCATCGTTCTCGCAAAATATTTTGCGCGCCGCCATGTCGAGATCGGACATTTGCGGCATATTTTTGTCTCTGGCATGTACGCGGGGTTGATTTGCCTCCTCGTCTTTTTGCAACCGGATTTAGGGGGCGCTATTATCATCGCGTCCATCTGGCTCGGCATGGTCTTGGTCGCTGGAATTTCGTGGAAGCATTTGGCAGTTCTTGCGGTGACCGGACTCGTGCTTGCCGGTGGCCTCTGGGGATTTGTTCTTCAGCCGTATCAAAAAGCGCGTATTCTCACCTTCATCCATCCGCTTGCAGACATCCGCGGCAGTGGCTACAACGCCTACCAATCGACCGTCGCGGTCGGCTCGGGCGAAATAACCGGAAAGGGTATCGGTTTTGGCACGCAGTCGAAACTGCGATTTCTTCCTGAATATCAGACCGACTTTATTTTCGCCGCCTATGCGGAGGAATGGGGATTCATCGGTGTCGCGATACTTCTGTGTCTGTATGCGGTTGTCATGGTTCGCACACTCGCGATCGCATCGCGCGGTGGCGATAATTTTGCGACGCTCTTCGGGCTCGGCATCTCCATCATGTTCCTCGCACACTTCATCGTGCACGTCGGCATGAATGTCGGCCTGCTTCCGGTGACAGGGACGACAATTCCATTCATGAGCTACGGCGGATCGCATCTGATCACGGAGTTTGCGGCGCTCGGGATCCTGATGGGCCTTGGCCGGCGTGCGAAAACGGTATCGCGGGTGGAGGATAGGACGGATCTGGTCGGCGCATCACTCGTATAGCGCCTGTGTTTTCTCCAGCATGGTGCGGAGCGAGAATGTTTTCTGGACGCGCGTCGCCATTTCGTTGGTGAGGGAGTGCACGAGCGCGCTTTCCGTCTTCAGCCGCGTCAGCGCTGCGGCTACATCGGCTCTTGCGTGCGGCGGCACAAGAAGGCCGGTGAAATTGTTCAAGACGATCTCGCGCACGCCGGGGATGTCGCTCGCAACGACGGGCACATTCGCGCTCCCGGCCTCGAGAAGGACATAGGGAAGTCCTTCTTTGATTGAGGTGAGTACGAAGGCATCAAATGCTCGCAGATACTGCGCCGCGTCCGGAATGAAACCGAGGAAGTGCACGCGCTTCGCTACATTCTTTTCCGTCGCGTACGTGTGTAGTTGTTCTTTCAATTCGCCGTCGCCAATGATCGCACAATGCGTATCCGGCAGAAGCGCGATCGCATCAATGAGGGTTACGAGGTCCTTGTTCGGATGCAATTCTGCGACGGTGCCGACAAAACCGTCCTCCGGAAGCGTCGGATCGATGCTGCGAAGCTCTTTGCGTGCATCCGCAGGGGTTTTGTATTCAATTGGACCGATGCCATTGTAGATTAGTGTGACACGGCGAAAACAGAGTGGATATTTCCGTACGCGCTCGAAGATGTCATGTGAAATTGCGATTGTACGATGCGAGAGTATAACCGTTGCCCACGTGAAAAAGGCGATCGCGGCGCGAGCGATCATGCCACGATTTTCATCCGATGGAAGGCCGTGGATTGTAAAGATAATCCGCGGCACGCCAGAGAGACGTGCCGCAAGTACGCCAAGTCCTCCTGCCTTTGAACTATGTGCGTGCACTACGTCCGGCCGTTCTGTTTTGAAAAGCCCAACAAGATTTTTAAACGCTCGCCAATCGGCACCAAGGTGTATATCGCGCACAAGATCGGGCACCACATGCGTTCGGATGTTTTTCTCGATCAGTAGGCGAGAGAGCCGTCCGGCCTGGCCATTGTCGGCGTGCCCAAAAGCAACGGCGACATCGAACCTCTCGCGAGGCAACGCCGTCGCAAGGTCGTACACACAGCGCTGCGCGCCACCGAAATTGCTCTTGGTTATGACAAAAATGATTTTTTTCCGCTCCGGCATACGCTTGATAAATGGCTTGTTTTATAGCCCATTTAGTGTCATACTACACCGTATGACGCTTGTTCCCAAGCGCGAACATCTCATCCTCCTTCTGGGGGATGTTTGTGTATTTGTGCTCTCGCTGTGGCTTACGCTCGCCGTGCGGTACTTCGAGCTGCCGAATCTACACTTTCTCCAAATCCACCTTGCGCCATTCTCCATCCTCTTTATCGTCTGGATCGCCATTTTCTTCCTCGCGGGACTCTACGGCCGCTACACGCGAATTTTCCGAAGCCGCCTTCTCGCGACAATCATTTACACGCAAATCATCAACATCATTGTCGCGGCGCTCTTCTTTTTCTTTGCGCCGATGTTTGATATCGCACCGAAAATCGTTCTCATCATTTATCTCCTCATCTCATCCGTCCTTATCATTCTCTGGCGTGTCGCACTCTTTCCTCGTCTGCGTCGGACGCGTCGACTCAAAGGTGTTCTCATCGCCGCGGGCGCCGATGCGAAAATGCTCGCGGATGAAATCGCCTCTGATGCGCGCTATCCATTCTCATTTGAATATGTCGTGGATACCGAAAACACACCATCGCACGAAGTTATCCAACACGCATGCCGCGTCGCAGAAGAAGATGACATAGCATTCCTCGTTGTCGATGTGAGCGATACGGCAATCCAGTCGGCGCTCCCGATCCTCTACGATGCTGCGTTCCACAAACGTCGCTTCGTCATGATCAACCTCATGGATTTGTATCAGGAAATCTTCGAGCGCGTGCCGCTTTCCTTGGTGCGCTATGAATGGGTGCTCGCAAATTCGAATGCGTCATATACGTATGACGCCCTCAAGCGCGTGATGGATGTCTTCGCCGCAACAATCGGTGGCGTTCTCTCGCTTGTGTTCTATCCGTTCATTATGCTCGCGATCAAGCTCGACGATGGCGGCGATGTGTTCATCAAACAAATTCGCGTCGGTCGTTTCCAAAAGCCGATCGAAGTGTTGAAATTTCGCTCGATGAGTGGGAATGATAGCGGTAAATATGGTGCCAATGGCAAGACCGAATTAAAAGTGACGCGTGTCGGCCGCATCCTGCGCAACCTCCGACTCGATGAAATGCCGCAGTTGTGGAATGTTATTCGCGGAGAACTCTCGATCGTCGGGCCGCGTCCTGAATTTCCATCCCTGGCTGAACACTACGATGCGCGCATCCCGTATTACAACGCTCGTTACCTCGTCACACCAGGCCTCACAGGCTGGGCGCAGATCCTCCACGATCGCCATCCGCACCACGGCACTGACGTGAACGCGACGAAAGAGAAACTTTCGTACGATCTGTACTACTATGTCCGCCGCTCGCTCCTGCTTGATCTCTACATAATCTTCCAAACGATACGCATAGTCCTCACCGCTCGCGGGTCATAGCGCAAGAATGTGGCGCATCAGGTATTCTGGTCACGCATAATTTTCTACTGAAAATTTGCGCGACCCCACCTCGCGCCGTCGCGCTCCGGTCTTGCGACGGAGCCCCAACCCCGTCTCACCTAGTGCTGCATCCAAATTCTTGCGCTCTGACAAACTGGTAATTTTTCATTTTGTGGCATAGTATGGACTTCATGGCAAAAATGGTAGTCACGGGAGGCGCTGGATTCATCGGTTCACACATCGTGGATGCGCTTGTCGCGCGAGGCGATGAGGTGCACGTGATCGATAATTACGCAGGAGGGAAGCGAGAAGATCGCTTCAATGCACAGGCAACCTATCACGAGGCGGACATCCGCTACTACGACGAAATTGCACCGATCATCGCAGGCGCGGAGTTCGTGTTCCACGAAGCCGCGTTGCCGCGCGTCCAGTATTCGATCGAGAATCCGATCGAGACATTTGAGGTGAATGTGAATGGGCTGGTCGCGGTCTTGCATGCGGCGCATCAAGGCGGCGTGAAGAAAGTTGTGTTTGCCTCTTCTGGTTCCGTATACGGCGACCAGGACACCATGCCGCTTGTGGAAACGATGGAACGGGCTCCAAAGAGTCCGTACGGATTACAGAAATATATCGGGGAAATCACCTGCAAGACGTGGAGTGACGTATATCAATTGCCGACCGTGTGCCTGCGGTATTTCAATGTGTATGGAGAGCGCATGGATCCGGAAGGTGCCTACGCGCTCGCGATTGCAAAATTCATCAAGCAGCGCACAGAAGGGAAACCAATGACGATTTGGGGCGATGGGACGCACAGTCGCGATTTCACCCACGTGCGTGATGTCGTGCAGGCAAATATTCTTGCAGCGGAATCATCTGTCGGCGGCGGTGAAATATTCAACATCGGCGCAGGGAAGAACCGCACGGTGAACGACCTTGTTATGATCATTGGCGGTCCGACCGTGACCGAAGAGCCGCGGCTCGAGCCGGCACATGCACTTGCGGATAATTCGAAAGCACGGACGATGTTGAAATGGGAACCGACTGTTGCGCTCGAAGATGGTCTCGCGGAATTAAAAAAAGAATCCGGGATTGCATAGACGTGGGTGTACCGACCTCTTTAATTTTGCATCGTTGTTGATACCAACTGGAGAGTTCCCTTAATTCACGACAGGTGCCGTGAATTAAGGGAGATGGGTCTATTGCCAGTGTATGAGAGACGAATGGGAGTAGAGACACCGTGTGGTATAGTGCCGCGCATGGCGAATGTCATCAATGGTAAGAAAATTGCGGAAGATGTGTACGCGTGTTTGCCAAAAAAGCATTTAAAGCTCGGCATCTTGGTTGGTGAGAAAAATTCGGTGATCGATTCGTTTGTGCGGATTAAAGAAAGAGCGGCAGAGCGGCTCGGCGTGGAGTTGGTGCGCGAAGAACTTGCAGAAGGGGCGGCGACGGCCTCGGCCGTCGCCGCCGTTCACGCACTTGCCGAAAAGACGGACGGCATCATCGTACAGTTGCCGCTTCCATCGCAGATTAGTGTTGAGGAAGTACTCTCTGCAATTCCGGCGAATAAGGACGTTGATGGTATATCATTCGCACCTATCGTGCGACCACCGGTCGCGGAAGCGGTCAAAGAGATTTTGGAATCCGCAAACGTTGAAGTGAAAGGGAAGAGGGCAGTCGTCGTCGGCTCCGGACGACTCGTCGGCAAGCCGTGCGCCTCGCTCTTGCAAGAGCTCGGCGCCACCGTGCGCATTCTCACCCGCAACGACTTACTCGACGCCTTGAGAGATGCAGATATCGTCGTCCTCGGCGCAGGAGAGCCCGGCCTCGTCCAGCCACAACATTTGAAAAATGGCGTGATTCTCATTGACGCTGGCACCAGCGAAACAGGCGGTAAAGTAAAAGGTGATGCCGATTCAGCCTGTGCTGAAGTGGCATCAGTCTTCACCCCCGTCCCCGGCGGCGTTGGCCCGATCGCCGTCGCGATGATTTTTAAGAATTTGTTTGACCTCGCAAAATAAATGGTCTCTCCGCGGGGGAGAGGCCAGTAGGTTGCTACAGTTTGTACGTGTCGGCCAGCGCTTTGAGGCGGTCGTCGTTCTCTTGGAGCCATTGAAGAGCGTACGGCGGCAAGGAGCAGTGGGTAAAGGTGATGATTGCGATACGATCGTCCCCGTTCGTCATTTCGCGAGCATCGCGTGCGCCATGCAGTCCATGATCACCATGTGCACCCTTCACGAGCGCTAGAAACTTCTTACCCGGGAACATGGCTATGCGATCCCACGCAGTTTCTTCAACGGGGTGGACGGTGCCATCTCGATACATCATGAGCCCGGGGTGTGACGCCCAGATATGGTGAGTTATACCGTCGCGATCGAAATGGGGGAGCGCATCTTCCTTGATGCTCGCCAGTAACTTGCGATACCGGACGATACGCGTAACCATGTACTCATTGTCGAAGTAGCGGCCGATATCGAGTCCATATTCGGCATCTATGTCACGCAGAAGTTTGCGCACATTGCCCCATGCCCAGAATGTCAGGTTCGTGCATGATTCGAGAAATGGCAAGAAACTTCGGGAAAGATCGCTCTCAAGATCCCATACATGTTCGGGGCAGTGGTGATAGTAGTCTTTAGTCTCACTGCCACGCTTGCACCAGTAACCCGCATCTTCGTCCCATCCCATCGCATCTTTCTTGAGAACGGTATACGGAAAGAATTGTTGGGCTTCGGGATCATCCGAAAGTCGACGCATACCATTTTTGATGATGCTTAGATGTTGTGCGAGGACGCTTGGATCAACATTGATCTCAGCGAGACCGCTTTCGACGAACGATCGTGCTGCACTCATTGTCATCTGCGCTGGTGCCAGCATTGTCCTGTTTCCTTCTCTGTTGTAGCTCAAACAACCTACCTTCATCGTAGCGTTCTTTTTACGTCTCAATTTTCCTCCGGGGCTCATTCGTGTCGTATTCTGGGGATATCTGGTGGATAACCAAAATTTGGGTACAATACGCCGCAATGTGGAAATATAGGGAGACAGCACTCGTGATACTGATTTTGGGCGGCCTTTTGGGCTGGTATGTTTACCATTCGCAGGTCACCGGCTCGCACAAATTCCATCTCGGCCTCGATCTCTCTGGTGGCACGCAGCTTGTCTACAAAGCTGACATTAATGCGATCGGCTCGGCAAATGTCGCGGATTCGATGAATGCGCTGCGCGATACGATCGAGCGGCGCGTGAATATTTTCGGCGTTGCAGAGCCGCTCGTCCAGACCGAAACAGGCGGCACTCTCGCGGGAGAGAGCCAGCAGCGACTCATTGTTGAATTGCCTGGAGTCACGGACACCGAAAAAGCGATCGCGATGATCGGCGCGACTCCTGTTCTTGAATTCCGCCTCCTCAAACCGGGGAAGACGGCTCCAGTTGAAGGTCAGCCACTTAAAAATGCCGATGAGCTTTTTGATCCTGCAACAGTGACCGGAAAAAATGTCGAACGCGCGGAATTGCAATTCGGCAGTGTAAAGCAAGGCGGGCTGCCAAACGAACCGATGGTTGTGCTGCATTTCAATCCGGAAGGGACGACGCTTTTTGCGGCACTGACGAAAAACAACGTCGGACGTGTCTTCGGCATTTTCCTCGACGGCGTGCCGATCTCGACGCCGGTCATTCGCGAAGAAATTCCGAGCGGCACCGCAGTTATTTCCGGCGCGTTTACGCCGGACAGCGCACGCGAATTAGTACGTAATTTGAATTACGGTGCTCTGCCGGTTCCGATCGAACTCATCAACACCGAAACGGTCGGCGGCACTCTCGGCGGAGAAGCCGTCAAAGACGGCCTCTTGGCCTCACTCTACGGCATCGGCGCGGTCATCCTCTTTATGATTCTCTGGTATCGCTTGCCGGGCCTTCTCGCCTCGCTCGCGCTCATGATTTACATCATTCTTAGCCTCGCGATCTTCAAATTCTTGCCGGTCACGCTCACCGCCGCAGGTATCGCAGGATTCATCCTCTCGGTCGGTATGGCCGTGGATGCCAATATTCTCATCTTCGAGCGCATGAAAGAAGAATTGAAAGCGGGGAAGAACACGCGTGACGCGATCCACGACGGATTTGCCCGCGCATGGCTCTCGATCCGCGACTCAAATATTTCATCGATGATTACGGCCGTGATTCTTTTCTGGCTCGGTACGTCGCTCATCAAGGGCTTTGCACTTGTCTTTGGTCTCGGCGTTCTTGTCTCAATGCTGACCGCGATCTCGATTTCCCGCACATTCTTGCTCTCGCTCGGTATTGCCGCAGAAAAGGGATTTTCTCGCTGGCTTTTTACTAGTGGTATTTCTCGAAGCTAGAAGCTCGACGCTAGAAGCTATTCCGTATGCTCATCGTTACCTACAGAAAAGTTTTCTTCGCGCTCACCGGACTCTTGGTGCTGCTCTCGCTGGCGTCGATTCTCATTTTCGGTCTCAAGCTCGGTACCGACTTTACTGGTGGGACACTTGCCGAAGTGCGCTATTCCGCACAGCGACCTGATGTTGCGACACTTTCGCAATCACTGAACGCCGCAGGCATTTCTGGATTTTCGCTGCGCGAATCGCAGAATAACGGCTACACGCTCCGTGCCGGAAACCTCTCGCAAGATGTGCGCGGGAAGCTTGCTACTGTATTCTCCATCAACGGAAAATACCCATCAACCATCGAGCGCTTCACGGACGTGGGTCCTATCATCGGCAAGGAGCTGCGCAACAAGGCGATCCTCGCGATCGGGCTCGTCCTCCTCTGCATCCTTCTTTTCATCGCGTTCGCGTTCCGCAAAGTCTCGCAGCCCGTCTCGAGCTGGCTGTACGGTCTCATTGCACTCGTCACGCTCCTCCACGATGTTATTGTGCCGGCAGGCTTTTTCGCACTTCTCGGACATTTCTTCGGCGCGCAAGTTGATACGCTCTTTGTGACCGCGCTTCTCACCATCCTCGGTTTCTCGATTCACGACACGATTGTCGTCTTCGACCGCGTGCGCGAGAACTTGCGCGTCAATCAGGAACGCCGTGCGAAAGAGGATTTCGAGCTCACCGCCGGTCGCTCGCTCAACCAGACCTTCGTCCGCTCCGTCAACACCTCGCTCACCGTCCTTATCTCCCTCGGCGCACTGTTCTTCATGGGTCCTGAATCAACTCAAGATTTCGCCCTCACACTCATCGTCGGCATCGTCGCCGGTACCTATTCGTCGATCGCACTCGCAACGCCACTCTTGGTCGCAGTCGCAAAGTGGCAAGGAAAGGCTTAATTTCTCTTTTGTACACACGACACTTGTACAAGTGTCGTGTGAGCCAGAGGAGAAAAGGCGATGTGGCCGAGGTTGGTAAAGTTTATGGCGAGAATCTCTCTGCCTACAGACTTCGAGGTGGTTCAAGTTGAAAGGCTTCAGGACGGAAGCGGTGTCGTAGTGGAACGAAGTGCCTCGACTGGCATCACGCGCACGCGGGAAGTCCATAATGCGCGTCAGTACGAGAAGTAGATAGGCAAGGCAGCATTGACGAGGCGCTCTACGGGGCGCCTTTTGCTAGCGGCCTTATTTGTATCAACGTAAGATATGACTATGGACGTCCGAATAGAAGAAAGCTGGAAGAAACATCTCGCGCAGGAATTTGAGAAGTCGTATTTTAAAGAGCTCACAGATTTTGTTCGCGAGGAGTACAAGACGGCAAAGATATATCCACCGCCCAAAGACATTTTCCGCGCGTTTGAACTCACGCCATTCGATAAAGTAAAAGTCGTCATCCTCGGCCAGGATCCGTACCATGGCGCGAATCAGGCGCACGGACTTTCGTTTTCTGTCCAGCATGGTGTGCAGACGCCGCCGTCTTTGCAGAATATATTTAAAGAAATCGAGAGCGACCTCGGCAAACCCGCAAATCGCGACACCGACCTTGCGCGATGGGCACTGCAGGGAGTTCTTCTTTTAAATGCGACACTCACGGTGCGAGCCGGCGCCGCCGGCTCGCACCAATCCAAAGGCTGGGAACAATTCACTGACGCCGCGATCAAAGCGCTCAATGACGAAAGGGAACATATTGTCTTCATTCTCTGGGGCAATTACGCAAAGCAAAAAGGCGCTCACATTGATTGGACAAAGCACTGCATCATTGAAAGCGCGCATCCATCGCCGTTTTCCGCCACCAAATTCTTCGGCTCAAAACCATTTTCAAAAGCGAACACATATTTAGTCGAGCACGACGAAAAACCAATTGTCTGGTGAAAAAAGAAAAGGGAGGCCACCGCGGCCTCCCACAACCTATCTCGATTTTCCCCACGATGCACCAGCCGACGAACTCGCCGCACCACTTGCGCACCACGCGCCGCCGCTTCGCGGCGGCTTATCGTCGGTTGCTTTCGAGGCGTCTTTTTTCTTAGTCGTTTTCTTCGACATCAGAACCTCCAAGGAGTAGGGGATAAGAACACTGTGTCCCTATCACATTGCGCGCATTGTACCTTGTCCAAAACGACGACGTGGTGGACAGTCCTGTGGAAAAAAGAATGCCGCCGCGGGTTGTGCCGCGGCGGCTTGAGAGCAATCGTGTCCATCGCGCTTAGATCGATGTCACACGGGAATGGCTACGCGTAATCGAGCGCAGTTTCTCGACAACATCGGTCAGATCAGCCTTTTCCCAATCCGACTGTCGGATAGGAAGAATGGGTCGCTGGTCTCGAGCCACCAGACAATGTGCTTTTGCAATATCGAAGTTACCTTCGCCCACCATGATCCCAAACCGCACGAGCCTGAATGGAAAATCGCGATGTTCAATGCATGTGCCATATCCGGTGAAGTCAAACACAATGCCGACGGGGCAGACCGTGACTGCCTCGCGGAGGATGTCAAAACCCAATCGCGCTTCATGTCTCGTACCGGTCACCGATATGAGGGCAAGCCGTTTTCTCTCGCATTCAACGCGGGAGTAATTCGCTGAAGTCGTGTAGCGGCGCGAGAAATGTATCTCGAGTCCGCGCGCACCTTCCACCAGGCGATCGAAGAAGATCTTGCTTTTGTCACACGTCCGAAACGTCACGACATTCTGCATGTATTCCTCCTGTCTAAGAGCGTACAAGTTGAATTGCACCAGGTACAGAACGATCTGTGGCCTGGAATCTATCACGGATTCGGGACAGATTCCAAACAACAACTCTGACGAAAAAAGACCCCTCGTCGGGGCCTTTTCTGGTTGCTTTTTGGTTTGAGCAATCAGGCAAAAGCCCCACGCGCGGTGGTCTTCGTAATCTTCGTAATAATCGCCTGACGACTCATACAGCCAGAATACTAATCCACAGCTTGCTGTCAAGAGAGGGGGTTGACGTGGCAGCAGCAACGCGTAGGATGAACATATGTTACGCAAGCACATTGCTCTTCTTGGACTCCTCCTTACCTCTTCAGGTGGAGGTTCTGCTTGTGTCTAGATAACAAAATGTAGACAGAAGGAGGCCCTCCACCGAGGGTCTCGTTAGTTCTGTGTAAGTTCTTTACATCCGTGCAGAAAGTGCAACCGAGGAGACGACACGATGTTACAGCGCATCTCGATAGCAAGTCTTGTGGTGACCGTTAGTACATTGCAGAAGCCAAATGCAATTCTGACACTCACCATCGATGGCAAGACACGTTCATGTCAGAAAGGTGGAAGAGGCGGCATCGACGCAGTGTTCGATGCAATCAATGATCTCTTTCCGAATACTGCTGTTCTTGAAGACTACGAAGTGCATCTGGCACATCCGGGAACGGACACGAACGCCAAGGTGAAGGTCACGCTATCGGTGATGGGGCGAGCCGCCACAGGTGTTAGCGAGAATGCCGACACCATCATTGGGTCTGCGAAGGCGTATATCGAAGCACTGAATCAGCATTACAGCTGAGAGATGCAGGAATGCATGGTTGCCCCCGAGTCGGACTCGGGGGCACTTTTGGTTGCTTTTTATTTCGGAAACAAGTAGGGTGAATATCTCTCAACTGAGGAGTTTGAGATGAAAAAGAAAAGTTCTTCGAAGCGCGAACGTACCAATGATGATACTTGGCACGATCCTACAGATCGATACAAGACCAAGTCTTCCGATGATGCATATGACAGCATCGGCCGCGGTAGGTGCAAGCGGTTGCCGAAACACAACAGCGAGGGTGATCGCGGTCAGCGCAGCAAGTCGCAACTGAACCGCTAGTCGTTCTGAGCGTAATAATTAGGGCTCTCGCCATGAGCGAGGGCCCGCATTTTTATAAAAAGAGAGGGTGTGTCGTTGTCGACACACCTCTCGTTGCGACCCAGATGAGATACGTTTGGGGTCAGTGGAGATCACCCCAGCCTCCAGGAGGAAATGAATACGGATTGAATTTCTCTCTTTCGAGCCGTGCCCGCATCGCACTGTATGTCGTGCCCTCTTCGAGTGCTAAACAGCCGCAACAAAGATCGTGACCGTCTTCGGCGTCATGGCCACACGTGTCTCGATTTGCACACTTCTTTTTTGCAGGAGTCGCATTGTTCGCCACGTTGTACCTCAATGGCTGGTTGTTGAAAGAGCAGAAAGATCACGCAAAGTTCAAGGCACTTTGCAAAAGCCCCCTCCGGAAGGAGGGGGCTGATGTGGAATTCGATTTATTTCACAGCAATCCTCTCCCTCGCAAGGGGAACGGTAAACCAATACCAAAGGAACGAAACGCGACGGAGGAGTTGTGCAATCGAAGAACTCATAAAGACAGGGTAACAAGCTCTCAATTCTTGTCAAGCAGGGCTCAAAATATGGCTTGACATGGGTTTAAAGGCGACTATACTGTCCCTATCCATCTCACTCTACTGATTTAGAGGGCTCGTGAGATTCAAGGATCCCACGTGTCCTTTTTTGGTATGTGGGTTGCACGTTGATATTTGAATAGAGTAACAAACAAAGCACACACAATTGTGAAGCAAAAGTAGTAAGTCGATTTTTCCAACCCGGAAAAATCGCGAGTGAAAAATTCCGGGCGCTATCTTTCTAGGAGAAAGGTGGTGTCTAAAAAAATTGGAACAGAGGCATGTGTAAAAAGATGCGCATTCTTTTGTTCCGTTCAACCTAAAAAAGTAAACTGCGTCTTTTACTGTGACTAGTGAGGAACCAAAGAGAAAGCTTGCTTTCTCTTTGTCCGAGCGACGTCACAGCAAAAGTTCTGAAAGAACTTTTACTGAGAGTTTGATCCTAGCTCAGGGTGAATGCTGGCGGTGTGGATAGGGCATGCAAGTCAAGGGGACCGCAAGGTAACCGGCAGACGAGATAGTAACGCGTAGGAACGTACCCAGAAGTCGTGCACAGCTCGCCGAAAGGCGGGGTAATTCACGATATTGTCGCAAGATGAAAGATTTATCGCTTCTGGAGCGGCCTGCGTAATATCAGCTAGTTGGTGAGGTAATTGCTTACCAAGGCTATGACGTTTAGGGGAGCTGAGAGGCTGACCCCCATCGATGGAATTGAGATAAAGAGTTGTCTCCTCGGGGAGTAATCCCCAAGTAAAACCTAGCTCATAACGGTGGAACCCGAACTGATGGGTATATAATTATACCCATCATGGGCAATACCGTGGGAAGTCTACGACAAGAGTTGACAGATGATTATATCGCCGGATTTTTTGACGGCGATGGTTCGATAATAGCGACGCTCGAAGAATATCGAAGTAACAGGTATCCGTATCGGGTGCGGCTCAAAGCAAACTTTGCGCAGCATCTGCGGCATATTGAAGTTCTCAAAACGATCCAGAGAACGCTGGGGAATGTTGGTGCGATCCGCATCGTCGTCCCGAAGCAATATGCCGAATTGGTCATACAGAATAGAACTGAACTTACGATAATTCTCGAGCGATTGATGCCGCGGCTGGTCTTGAAAAAGAGACAGGCGCAACTTGCCCTTCAGGCGCTGAAAGCGCTTGAGGGCAATCAAAAGCATCAGCCAAGTAATCTTTCTGCAACAAAGTACGAACGAATTCTGGATATTATCCGGAATATCCGTTCGCTGAACGCCGTCTCCGGCGGAAAGCGAATGGTCGTATGATGTCGATGACCCCGTAACGACTGAATTCTCGCGACAAGCGGGATGAAGATAGAGATTTCGATCTCTATAAAATGCTAGCTCCTTCGTTCGTAGCGAAGGAAGAAGGTATAGTCTATGCCACGAGAAATCGTGGGAATCATGACGGTCCATACTCCTACGGGAGGCTGCAGTCGAGAATATTCGACAATGGGCGAAAGCCTGATCGAGCGACACCGCGTGGTGGATGAAGTCCTTCGGGACGTAAACATCTTTTATGAGGGAGGAAGTTATTGACGTTACCTCATGAATAAGGGGCTCCTAACTCTGTGCCAGCAGGAGCGGTAATACAGAGGCCCCAAGCATTACCCGGAATCACTGGGCGTAAAGGGTGTGTAGGTGGTTATATTAGTCGTTCGTTAAATCCCAGGGCTTAACTCTGGAATCGCGGGCGAAACGGTACAACTAGAGAGCGTAAGGGGTGAATGGAACTCATGGTGTAGGGGTGAAATCCGTTGATATCATGGGGAACACCGAAAGCGAAAGCAATTCACTGGTACGTTTCTGACACTGAAACACGAAAGCGTGGGTAGCGAATGGGATCCTAATGGTATTTGGTCCCTTCCGGAAGCAATTTCGGAATGCAAACTTGGCTATATGCGGGAACATCCGAGTATCTAGCAGTACCTCGCGCGGATTTTGAAAATTTATGGAAATTTTCAAAATCCGCGCTGGGTAAAAATCTGACTAGTGCGGACAATCCGCAGGGAAGAACAACTGAAGAAGGAGCAAGGCAATGAAAAAGTACAAACTTTACTACACGATCTTTACCAAGAGAAATGTGGTGGGTTTCGAAGAGCAGAGTGAGAAGTCGCAGACGTATAAATTTCACGCGCGCGACGACGAGCCGGCTCGAGTACACGTGCGAGAGCATCTCGCCAAACTTTATCGAGATAATCCCAAGTGGCGTCGAGCGCCGCATCCGGAAGGTTTGGTTGAGGTTGCCGAACGTCACGTGAGTCTCGAAAACCTTGAATCCGCAGGAGTTCCCCTCAGAGACTAAACGCCGAGTGCCCAGCCGCAGTTTCGATAACTGCAGCTGGGCAATGATATAGTCCGACCTCCATAGCGATATGGAGATTCAATTATCCTTACTGGAATAATTGATCTCAACTTCAAAAGTTTTGAAGAGGAGTAACATAATGTAGATACCCCAGTAGTCCACGCCCTAAACGATGATAACTGGATTTGGGGAGTATCGACCCTCTCCGAGTCGAAGCTAACGCGTTAAGTTATCCGCCTGGGTAGTACGGTCGCAAGACTAAAACTCAAAGGAATAGACGGGGGCTTGCACAAGTGGTGGAGCGTGTGGCTTAATTCGTCGCTAAGCGAAGAACCTTACCAAGGTTAGAAATCCTACTGCACGCCTATCGAAAGATAGGAAGCCTTCGAGGGTGTAGGACAGGTGATGCATGGCTGTGTACGACGGCCCTTTCCTCTGCAAAGAGGATCGATCATTGGCTCACAACGGTGAAGCCCAATACTTTAGAGGAAACACGATATAATAATCGTGATATGAACTCGGGACTAATGACTTGGTCCTCTTCCGGCACTATCCGGAAGGAAGCAATGGGTAATACCGTGGGAAGTTAACGAATTGTGTGCTGGATAGTAGGACGTAGAAACTAAAAGAGGAGTGTATCGGCGATGACCATTGGCTATTGCCCCAATCTGTGGGGCAAGCAACCGACAAAGGCCGAAATCGAAGCGGCCGAAGATCGGAAAAGACGCGGCGTCGAGATCTGTGATGGATGCGGAAATGAATACCCGAGCAAGGATTTCAATTTCGCAACTCCTTGTGGTGATCCGATCTGCAATGACTGCTTTGGCGTCTTTGAAATTAAGATGCCGGACAGTCCGGTCAAAAAGAAATGGAAGCCGAAGTACAAACGGCTGAAATAAGTTCCTCTGAAATTCGGGCGATCTCGATCGATCGCCCCTACTATCCAGTACACAAATTAATTAACACCTGTAGAGACTTCATTGTGACCCTACGAGGGAACAATGAGATGGGAGAAGTGCCGGCTGAAGCCGGAGAAACACTTCCATAAAACGCCAACCCCGAAATCTAAAGAAATCGGGTGAATGTATAGTCCGTGCCACTAGTAATAGTGGAACTTGACACAGTCGTCAGTTCGTGGTTTGAATCGTTCCCTTCAGTGGGGTAACGAACGCAACCCTCGTTGCCTGTTATATTTGTCAGGCGAGACTGCCCCCTCACGGGGGAGGAAGGTGGGGATGACGCC
>JAHFMV010000004.1 GCA_023267655.1 Candidatus Kaiserbacteria bacterium | reverse complement strand
TGTCACTTTTGTCACTTTTTAAAAATATAAGGTGCTCGAGTGCCGTCGACAATGATTTTTAAAAAGTGCTAAAATAGCATTACAGGGCAATGCCGGCCACAGTTCTAGCTCGAGTCGGCCAAACAAATTGAGCGTGCGCTCAGGACCGGTTGTTTTAGCAAATTCTGCTAGAGCATATAGAATAAGTGCATGAAATCCAATCTTGATTTTCCTTCCGATACATTCGCTTATAGATATTTGGCGGGGCCCGTCGAGACTGCTGAAGAGCTAGACTTGGGCGTTAAGGAAGGCAATTGTCGATTTGCGCTCCAGCTTTACTTCTACCGAAAGTATGGGATCTTTTTGAAGAAAGATGACGTTTATCTGCCTGGCGGGTATAAGGTTTTGGGTAGGTTTATCTTTCAGGAAGAACCTTTCGATTTTAATATACTCAAAACAGGAGACATTTTATATGCACAAAATCTAAGAAACAAAGAAGGGAAGGAGGTGGATAAGAGTCTGGAGAGATATGGAGACAAAGACGAATGGCTGTACTATCTTCATTCGGCAATTTATTTAGGAAAATTAAATGACGGAACAGACAATCGGTATGTTTGGCACTCTACGAATATAGATGGCGGACCAACGTTATGGGCATTGGATAAATTCCAGTATTACTACAAACCGATTTCCGCCAAGAGGCTCATATGAAATGGGAGCACCCGCCGATAATCAAGATTTACGAGGCACTCGGTTCTATAGCGGACGGGAGGATCCAGATCACAGGTACTACTGCAAAAGTTTTCTCCTCGAGTGGCAATAAGTTTTATACGGTCAAATATGATGCGGTTTCGCATGCGGTGATGGTCAACGATAACGGATCGTTTTATAAAGGATATCTTGGATACCCGGCGCTCGCATACTTGATGCTCACTGGAGAGTTAGTATATCAGCCGTCCATTGCTCAAAAACTGAAAGGTATTGCCTGGAAAGATATTAACCAAAAATTTAATAACAACTTTGATAAAACACTCGAGTTCATTATGAGCAAGCAATCGGTTGAAGATAGACAGAAAATAGTGGAAGGGGTGGATAAGATTGATGCTCAACTGAAAATCAAAAGTTATAATCTTCTTGGAGAGAAAGTTCAACCACCTGAAGGGTATTAAACGCGCTCAAGACCCTTCGTTTGATGGGTGTAAGATAAAGCTATTCCGTCAAGCTGGGTTTGGCCTTGATTGGTTCGAGCTCGAGACGGCCAAATAGAGCGAAGTGATTCCAAATCCGGTAGCAAAGATTTTCTCGACAAATTCATGCACAGCTAGTAGGCTGTGGCGGTGTCATATACACCACCCGATTCGATTCTTAAAAAATACGCGAATGTCCTTGTGAACTTTGCCCTCAATATGGGGGAGGGCATTAAGAAGGGTGATGTCGTGCGCGTTTCCGCAAATGAGAGCGCAAAGCCGCTTTACAATGCCGTCTGCAACGCAATCACGCTCGCCGGTGGACACGTGATCGCGCATTATGCGCCGGACGAAGAAAAAGGCGATATGCGTCGTAACGAGAGCCATGCGCGCTACTTCTACAACAATGCATCTGACGAGCAGGTAAAATTCTTCCCCACAAAGTACCTGAAAGGTCTCATCGACACCATCGACCATTCGCTCTTCATTCTTGCGGATAAGGATCCACACGCGCTCGACGGCGTTGATCCGAAGAAGATTATGATGCGCGGACAGGCGCTGAAGCCCTTTATGGATTGGCGCAATGAAAAACAACACGCGGGAAAATTTACGTGGACAATCGGCATGTACGGCACACCAGGGATGGCAAGAGAAGCGGGATTGAGTGAAAAGGAATACTGGAACCAAATCATCAAGGCGTGTTTTCTTGATGAGAAAGATCCAATTAAGAAATGGAAGCAGGTCTACAAGGAGATCGAGTTGTATAAAAGTCGTCTGAATAAACTTTCGCCAAAGATCGACAAGTTGCATGTGAAGGGCGAATATGTCGATCTATGGATTACTCTTGGCGAGAAGCGGAAGTGGCTTGCTGGTCGCGGCTTCAACATGCCGTCGTTTGAGATTTTTACGTCGCCTGACTGGCGCGGCACGAACGGTTGGATTAGGTTCAATCAGCCGCTCTATCGGTACGGTTCAAAAATTACGGGCATTCAACTGTGGTTTAAAGATGGTCGTGTCGTTAAATCGAGCGCGAAAACGAATGAAAGGTTGTTAAAAGAAATGATCGCGACGCCCGGCGCAGACAAAATGGGCGAATATTCGCTCACGGACAAACGTCATTCGCGCATTACGAAATTCATGGCGGAGACCCTTTACGATGAAAACATGGGTGGTGCACAAGGCAATACGCATCTTGCACTCGGCATGTGCTACAAGGACACCTATATCGGTGATCCATCGACATTGGATAAAAAGCTGTCCAAAAAATTGGGCTTTAACGATTCGTCAGTCCACACCGACATCATTTCAACCACTCGCCGCACCGTGACCGCGCATCTGAAGGACGGAACGCAAAAAATAATCTACAAAGACGGGCAGTTCGTGTTGTAAGACGGTAGCGCTTGTGCATCAGATCGCTTCCTGTTTAATGCAGAAGGCTGGGAAATAACTGCAACCATGGAGTGGCATATGCGTACCCTAGCAACAACTGCAATCGTACTTTCGCTGGCGCTTGGTGGTGTCGCCATGACGTCGAGCCCTGCGCGCGCGGGCGGCTGGACTCTTTCGTCGCACAAGTGCCACGTAGGAAAGAAGTGGATGCGTTACTGGTTCAAGATCGGCGGGCGCTGTAAGGTCGCCACGCACGGCCGGAAGGTTCGCAAAAGTTAATACGTCAGCTGCAACGGGCCCCGCGCATGCGCGGGGCCACAATTTTTGCAAAAAACAGCCTCCCCCGCATGGTCTCACGGGGAAGGTTCTGTTCACTGGGTCTTTTCGCTGTGTGACGGCACAAATTGCTCGTCGCCGACTTTCTTTGTCTCCGCCGATTGTTTTCCGGGGAGTAATACTGACCCTACAACAACGGCTATCGTCACGAAGACGATCGTTGCGAGTTTCATTGTCGGTGAGATGTTGCGCTTCATCTCGTCACCTTCTTTCTTCACTAGAGCTTCACTAAACTGACCATACCACAATCACCCTTAAAATTGCAACCTGTGGATAACCAAAGCAAGGCTCAATGGAGGCTCGCGCCGGTGAAATCTCGTAAATATTGACAGGTACGCGCTATTTGCACCTGCGAAATGCTATGATGGCGACATGCCAGCTGACGAAAACGCGAGTGACGATGACTTCAAGAACAAGCTCACGCCCGAGCAATACCGCGTGTTGCGAGAAAAGGGAACCGAGGCCGCATTTACCGGAGAATATTTGAACGAAAAGCGGAAAGGAATGTTCAAATGCGCCGCGTGCGGCAATCAACTTTTTGAATCCAACACAAAATTCGACTCGGGCACCGGATGGCCGTCATTTGACAAGGCCATCCCCGGGGCGGTAGAACTGCGTAACGACGATACGTACGGTATGCATCGGACGGAGGTCGTCTGTAAAAACTGCGGGTCGCACCTCGGGCACATTTTCAATGACGGTCCGACAACAACCGGCAAACGGTACTGCATCAATTCTGTCTGCCTAGGATTTGATTCAAAAGAAGAAGCTTGACAGAAGCTACGCCGCTGGTATTTTCAACTGATGGTTCGCATTGCTCTCAAATGGCTGCCGTTTGCCGTCGTAACAACCGGCATGTGCCTTTTGGTATACGTCGCAGTTCAGCAACATATGCGGCAGTCTCTGAATGATCCGCAAATCCAGATGGCGGAAGATGGTGCGATGGCGCTTGCGAGTAGTGCGACGCCAGCTTCTATCGTGCCGCGTGCCGCTCTCATCAATGCTGATACGAGCCTCGCGCCGTTTATAGCGGTGTTCGATTCACAGGGATCGCCGCTTGAATCTTCAGGCACAGTAAGTGGTGCTCCGCCGAAACCGCCGGTGGGCGTCTTTACTGCAGCGCTAAACAATCAAGGGAAAGACACGACGCAACCGTATGAAAATCGAGTTTCCTGGCAACCTTCAGGCACGACGCGCATCGCGCTTGTTGTGAAGTACGTGCCAGAAACAAAACAATTTGTCGCTGCCGGTCGCAATATGCGCGAAGTCGAAGCACGCGAGGCTAACTTGCATAACCAAATGCTACTTGCGTGGCTCGTGACACTTTTCGTATCCTTTGGCGCTGTCGCACTCGCATCTCGTCGTACGACATGACCCGGTAGGACAATATGGCATTGCCTTTGTTGAAATCAATCGGGATATACACAAGACACACCACGAATGAATATGACTTCTCTATTCGAAACATTATCAGCGGCAGAAACGATGCCATATTGTACTAACCGGGCATGATCTACCTTATTGCACTCGCCGCGTTTGCGGCAACATATCTCGGAGGTCTATTTGCACTCAAATTGAAAGACCGACTGCATTTGGTACTCGGCTTTAGCGCCGGCGCGCTTCTTGGCGTCGCATTTTTCGACCTACTTCCCGAGGCGCTCTCGCTCGGGAGCTCGGTGAGCACGACCATGATGCTGGTTGCGCTCGGCTTTGCGATCTACCTCCTTCTTGATCGCGCAATCGTCCTCCACATGCACCACGAAGACGATCACGCGCACGCGCATCGTGGCTCTATTGGCGCGGGGACGCTTGCGCTGCATAGTTTTCTCGATGGCCTCGCGATCGGTATCGCGTTCCACGTCTCAAGCGCGGTGGGACTTGTCGTCACCGCAGCAGTCCTCGTGCATGATTTTTCCGACGGGATTAACACCGTGAATATGGTTTTGAAGGGAGGCGGCGCGCGATCACAAGCCCTAAAATGGCTCTTTATTGATGCTGTTGCACCAGTCGTTGGCATCTTTGCTGCGTCGTGGATAAGTCTTTCAAGTTCACAACTCGCGCTTCTCCTTGCGCTGTTTGCGGGATTCTTTCTCTATATCGGCGCGAGCGATCTTCTGCCCGAGAGTCATCACGCGCATCCGGTGTGGTGGACAACGTTCGCCACACTTCTTGGCATGATGGTCTTGTACGGTGCAGTTGCGTTTGCAGGGATATAATATACGTATGCGAAATGCGCTGGTGTTTGTAGGGCTTGGTGCGATCATCCTCGCAGGAGGATGGTGGTATTTGGCGCATATGAATACGGTTGCGGCGCACAATGCTCCGCCAGCAGCGCCCACAAAGCAGCCACAGACAGTGCAACCAAAGACGCAACCGGTATCCGAAAAACAAGGCGCAACAATCGGTGATGAGAATACGGTCGTATTCAAATGCGACGACAAAAAGACAATTACCGCGGTGTTTGAACGCGACATCGCCGCTCTCACACTCTCCGATGGTCGGCAGATCACGCTGCGCCAATCGGTTTCCGGCTCCGGCATCCGCTATCAATCAAACGACGCAAAAATTGAATTCGATGGCAAAGGAAACGAAGGATTTCTCTTGGAGAGCGGCAAAACAACGTTTGCAAATTGTGTAGCAACGAATTAACGAAGCGTGCTAGTATTTCGGCTATGAGCGGCGATAGTATTCGAGACGAGCGGTTGCGCAAATTGGAACTGCTAAACGCGGCGGGGATGGATGTTTACCCCGCTAGAACGGCTCGAAATACCTCCAATATCGTTTTTCTTGATACGTTCGAAGAACTTACTAAATCCGCAAAGCACGTGATTCTAGCGGGGCGTATACTCTCACGCCGCGGACAAGGCGGCATTATGTTTGCTGATGTGAATGATGGCACCGGAAAAGTGCAGATTGTCTTGCAGGAAAATGAAATGGACGCCGTGCTGTTCAAATTATTTGCGGATACAGTCGATATCGGGGACTTTATTGAAGTGAAAGGAAAGGCGTATACTACAAAGCGCGGCGAGAAATCGCTCCTCGCAAGCGAGTGGAGAATGCTCGCGAAATCCCTTGCGCCGATTCCCGATCAATGGTTCGGACTCAAGGACGAGGAAAAAATTTTGCGCGAACGATATCTCGACATTCTGTTGAATCCGGAAGTGAAAGCGATGTTTGAACGCCGGTCAAAATTCTGGCAGTCGGCTCGCGAGTTTCTTCTGGAGCGCGGCTTCTACGAAGCAGAGACGCCGGTTATCGAGACATCTCCCGGCGGCGCAGACGCTCGGCCGTTCCAGACGCACCACAACGCGCTCGATATTGACGTATATCTCCGAATATCACTTGAGCTTTGGCTGAAGCGTCTTTTGATCGCAGGATTCCCGAAAGTGTTTGAAATAGGGCGCATCTTCCGCAACGAAGGGCAATCGCGAGAGCATTTGCAGGATTACACGCAACTTGAGACGTACGAGGCCTACAGCGACATGCAAAATGGCATGCGGTTTGCGCAAGATCTGTACCGACACATCGTGAACGAAGTGTATGGAAAATATACCTTTGAGATCGGTGACCACACGGTAGATTTTGCAGAAGAATGGCCGCTCATTGATTTCGTCGACGTGATAGAAAAAGAATTTGGCATCAACGCACTCGAATGTAGTGACGACGATGCTATTCGAGCGGCTCGTGATGCCAAGGTCCTCACGGAATCTGACGATAACAAGGCACGCGCGATTGATAGTTTGTGGAAATCGATTCGCAAAAAGATCTCGGGCCCAGCATTTCTGGTGAATGTACCAGTCTACCTTGAGCCGCTCGCGAAGCGAGCGGCGGAGAATCCTGCTGTTGTCGAGCGATTCCAAATCATCCTCGCCGGTTCCGAAATGGGCAAGGGCTTTTCAGAATTGAATGATCCGATCGATCAACGTGACCGTTTCGAAGAACAGCAGAAAATGCGCGATGCGGGTGACGATGAGGCGCAACGTCTCGACGAAGAATACGTGAAGGCAATGGAATACGGTATGCCACCGGCATTTGGTTTCGGCGTCTCGGAACGACTCTTCTCATTTCTCGAAAATCGACCGGCGCACGAGGCACAGATCTTCCCGCTACTTCGCCCCAAATCAGATTAAATATTTTTCTGGTATACTCCTGTCATGAATCCCGTTAGAAATAGCGGACTCGGTTCATATGATTTATTGACGCCCCTGAATAGTTTTACAAAAAATAATAAATCGAGGTACGGATGCACCGCGTCCGCGTCCGATTTCTAACGGGATGAGCTACGGACCATTCTTTATATTTATCGCCGCCATTTTATGGGGCCTCGATGGAATTTTACGACGATCGCTCTACAGCTTGCCGCCGATCACGATCGTCTTTTTTGAGCATTTAATCGGGCTCATCATTATTTCGCCGTTCCTCTTTCGCGCGTGGAAAAAGGAAGCGCTTGAAGCAAAGGAATGGTACGCACTCGGTGTCGTCGCGCTCCTCTCGGGGGTTCTCGGTACACTGTTTTTTACTACTGCGCTTCTTAAGGTTAATTTCATTCCGTTTAGCGTTGTCTTTCTCATTCAAAAATTGCAGCCGATTTTCGCGATCGCAATGGCGTGGGCAGTTCTCAAAGAAGTTCCGAGTACGCGCTATTGGCTTTGGGCGTTGCTCGCACTTGTGGCCGGCTATTTCGTCACATTCCCGATGGGCGTCGTGAATTTTGCAGCAGGCGGCGCGTACGTCACCGCGGCACTTTTCGCCCTCGCCGCTGCAATCGCATGGGGATCATCCACGGCGCTTTCACGCTTTGCGCTCCTCAATCATTCGAACACGTTGATTACCGGTGTGCGCTTTCTTCTTACTGTCCCGATCGCATTTATTTTTGTCTTTGCAATGGGCGCGCTGCCATCGTTAAGCGCCGTTACAGGCGCGCAGTACGCGACCCTCGCTCTGATCGCCGTATCAACCGGTATGCTCGCGTTGTGGATCTACTACCGCGGCCTCCGCACAACTCCCGTACGTATTTCCGCGATTGTGGAACTCGCATTTCCGATGACCGCAGTTCTCATAGATTACCTGCTCTACGGTGTCACGCTTAACTGGAGCCAATATCTCGCGGCGCTCGTCCTACTCTTTGCGATGTATAACGTATCAAAATTACAGCGGTTTGAGTCCGCGGCCGGCTCAAACGGCGCCATTTGAGCCACTATGCAAAAAACTGCAGTTTTTGGTGGAGGATGCTTCTGGTGCACGGAGGCGGTATTCCAAATGTTGAAGGGCGTCTCAAAAGTTGAGCCGGGGTATGCAGGCGGTGCGATGGAAAATCCTTCGTATGAACGTGTATCCGAAGGGAATACCGGTCATGCAGAGGTTATCCGAGTCACCTATGATCCTAGCGTCATAAGCTACGAAGATCTCCTCACAGTTTTCTTCGGCTCACATGATCCGACGACACCAAATCGGCAGGGGAACGATGTGGGCGAACAGTATCGATCGGTAATTTTTTATAACGATGATTCTGAAAAGAAAATTGCCGACACAATCATCGATGACGTGCAAAAATCCCTCTCGGACGGCTCTCGTGTTGTCACGCAAGTACTTCCACTCGACATGTTTTATCCCGCAGAGTCGTACCACAAAGATTATTTCAAAACCAACAAAAGTGCGCCGTACTGCCAACTTATCATCGAGCCGAAAATAGCGAAAGTCCGCAAGCGATTTGCGGAATTGGTAAATCCCAGCGCATAATGCGCCAATGACGTTGGATGAATTTGAAAAGCTCGTTGCGGAAGGATTTGATCGACTACCCGCATGGGTGCGGGCGAAAATCAAGAACGTCGCGATTTTAGTAGAAGATGAACCGTCGCGAGAAGACAGGGAATTACAAGGTCTCGAGGATGACGAGACGTTACTCGGCCTCTACAAGGGAATTCCACTTTTGGAGCGTGGAGAAATGTACGGCGTGGGCATGACGTTGCCGGATACGATTACTCTCTACCAGCTACCAATTTCGGAAGCGGCGAGAGAGGACAAACTCGACGTGCGCGATGTGGTAGCTGATACCATTTGGCACGAATTCGCACATCATTTTGGAATTGACGAACATGGTGTCGAGAAATTGGAAAAAGATCGGCATATTGGAGATTTTCGTGCATAGGCGTATGATCACCCGGCAGCAGTAGTTAACTCCGCACACCCAAACTACACTGCTGCGACCGTTCTTCGGAGCGGTCTTTTTTTATGGTATATTCCCGACATGGCGAAGCTTTCCGAAATTCTTCACGAGCGAGGGTATGTGTACCAGCACTCAAGCGAGACGCTCGAAGAGATCACCGATGGCAAGAAGCGTACGCTCTACCTCGGTGTCGACCCAACCGCTGATTCGATGCATGTCGGCCAATTGCAAGGCATCCTTGTCTTGCGACGTTTCGTTGAAGACGGTCATAAGCTCATCGTTATTGTCGGTGGCGGAACCGGAATGGTGGGAGATCCCGGAGGGAAGAGCGCCGAGCGCAACCTCCTTTCCGATGAAACCGTTGATGCCAATTCTAAAGCATTACGCACACAGTTCAAGCAGCTGCTTGGTGGCGTTGACCCCATTAGAGAGACTTCGTCCTCTAACGGGGCAGGCTTTGAAATGGTAAATAACGCTGACTGGCTGCGAAAAATCGGCATGATGGAATTCTTGCGAGACGTCGGCAAGCATTTCACCGTGAATGAAATGGTCAAGCGCGACAGCGTGCGACCGCGTCTCGAAACGCCCGACCAATCAATTTCCTACACCGAATTTTCGTATATGCTCCTCCAGGCGTACGATTACCTTGAATTGCACAAACGGTACGGCTGCGATCTCCAAGTCGGCGGTTCCGACCAATGGGGAAATATTCTCTCGGGAGTCGAGCTGATCCGCAAGACGACGGGCGACCAAGTATACGCCTTTTCATGGCCGCTTCTTGTCGACAAAGCGACCGGCAAGAAATTTGGCAAGAGCGAAGGCGGAACAACGGTTTGGCTCGATAGCAAAAAGACCTCTCCGTACCAGTTTTATCAATTTTGGCTGAATATAAGCGATGATGCTGTCGAAGAAATGCTTCTTAAAATGACGCTCCTGCCGAAAAATGATATTGACGCACTAGTCAAGGAGCATGCAGCGAATCCTTCCGAGCGGAGAGCTCAAATCACACTTGCAACGACAGTGACCACACTTGTACACGGCGAAGATGCCGCGAAAAGCGCTCAAAGTATTTCCGAAGTGCTATTTGCAGGTAAAAACTTATCGGAAGTTCCCGCGTCCACGGCGAAAATGCTGCAAAAAGAAGCACCGTCTGCGACGATCAAACTCGGTATGACAATCGTAGATGCGCTCGTGGAATCAAAACTTGCGACGTCGAACCGTGAAGCGCGGCAGTTCGTCGAAGACGGGGCTGTGAATCTTTCGGGCGCGGCAGTAACCGACGTGAATCGTATTCTCAAAGAATCGGATTTCTTCAACAATATTGCGCTTCTGAAGCGCGGCAAACGAAATGTTTCCGTCTTAGTGCTTGACTGATTTTTTCTTCTTGAGCAGGAAATTTCCCAAATTATTTCCTTTCTTTTTGAGATGATCATTTATGGCCAATTCGAATTCTTCATGGATTTGTTGAATATTTGGAATACCCCTCTCATCTTCGATTTCTCGAACACGCTTTGCAGTGTGGGCATTTCGTAGCTCGTTCAAATGTGCAGTAAAAGAATCAGGACCGGGCTCTCCTAAATCATACCGAGGTTTTCGCTTCTCGCCGCCTACTTCCGACATGGAACCAGTATACCAAAGAAAAGGGCGGCCGTATGCCACCCATGTATCGCTCCTAGTCACTGGTGTCCTCGTACTCACTAGGAACCTGTTTCCCAGTTTTCTTACACTTTTTCTCAAGTTTTTTCTTGATGCGTTCCCAGTCGATGAGAACGGTTACGCTTTTCTCACTCTTTCGAATTAGATCGAGAAGTGGAGGAAGCATGTGTAAACCCCGTGCGCTATTGAACTACATTATAAATATGGCACAGAATCAAGATTTTAGCTAGTATGATGAATTGCATATGTCCACCTTCAAACTCAAGTCCGAATACAAACCAGCCGGAGATCAGCCCGTGGCGATTGCTGCGCTTTTAAAGGGTCTCAAGGGGGGGAAGCGCGACCAGGTACTCCTTGGTGTCACTGGTTCGGGAAAGACGTACACGATGGCCAACATCATCGAAAAAACGGGTGAGGCGACGCTTGTCATCGCACACAACAAAACGCTCGCCGCGCAGCTCGCGGCCGAATATCGCGAGTTTTTTCCTGATGCGGCGGTGCATTACTTTGTCTCCTACTACGATTACTATCAGCCAGAGGCATATGTGCCAGTGACAGATACGTATATCGAAAAGGAAGCGATGATCAACGAAGACATCGAACGCCTTCGTCATGCGGCGACGCAAGCGCTCCTCACGCGCAAAGACGTGATCATTGTGGCGTCGGTCTCTTGCATTTATGGCCTCGGCTCTCCCGTCGAATACGAAAAAGTAAATCTCAAACTGAAGCAAGGAGAGCCGATGACGCGTGCGACACTCACGCGAAAATTAATCTCAATGTATTTTGACCGCACGCCGGGTGATCTAACACCCGGGTCGTTTCGTGCGCTCGGTTCGCATGTTGAAATCATGCCGGCCAATGAGCGCGTGATCTATCGCGTCAACCTCACGGGCGGCAAAGTGGCGAAAATAGAGGAAATGGATCCGATTACGCGTGAAATAAGCAAGGAATTGAAAGGTGCATTTGTGTTTCCCGCGCGCCACTATGTCACTCCCAAAGATGTTATCGACGCCGCGCTCAAAGACATCGAATTTGAGCTTGAAGAGCAATTGAAAGTTTTTGCCGAAAGTGGAAAAATACTCGAAGCCGAACGCTTGAAAAGACGGACACGCCAAGACATCGCGATGATTCGTGAATTCGGCTTTTGCAGCGGTATCGAGAATTATTCGCGGCACTTTGATCGCCGTCAACCTGGTGAGCCGCCTTATACGCTCCTTAATTATTTCCCGCATAAAGCGGACGGTACGCCGGATTTCCTCACTATCATTGACGAAAGCCACGTGACCGTGCCACAAATCGGCGCGATGTACGCAGGCGATCGCGCGCGCAAGATCACGCTTATCGATCACGGTTTCCGCCTTCCGAGCGCCGTCGATAACCGCCCACTCAAATTTGAGGAGTTCCGTACAGAAACAGGACAGACCATTTACACGTCAGCGACACCGTCTGATTTTGAAGAGAAGCATGGCGGTACACCGATCGAAATGATCATCCGCCCGACCGGGCTTATTGATCCGGAAATAACGATTCGCCCGATCATTGCGACCGGCGGGTATACGGGGCAAGTGAAAGATTTTATCGCCGAAGCGGAGATTGTCACGCAGCGAGGCGGTCGCTCTCTTGCAACAGTGCTGACCAAAAAGATGGCGGAAGACCTGAATCAATTTTTGATCGAAAAAGGAATCAAATCGCGTTACATCCACAGCGACGTGAAGACGATCGATCGTATCGAGACGCTCACGGATTTCCGCAAAGGATTGTTCGACGTCTTGGTCGGTGTCAACCTTTTGCGCGAGGGACTCGATCTTCCGGAAGTCGAACTGGTCGCGATTCTTGATGCTGATAAAGAAGGATTCCTACGTTCAGAGACATCCCTCATTCAAACGATGGGTCGCGCCGCACGCAACGTGCTCGGCCGCGTGATTCTCTACGCGGAAATAACTACCGGCTCGATGGAACGTGCAATCGGCGAAACCAACCGCCGCCGTGAAAAACAAGTTGCGTACAACAAAGAGCACGGCATCACTCCGAAAACCGTCGCAAAGAAAATCCACGACATCATCGGCGATATCCAGCGTGTCCGTGACCGCGCGGTCTCCGATCTTGCACAAGGCGATCTTGCAGCAGTCGGTGGCGATATCACGAAACTCATCAAACAAAAACGTGAAGAGATGCATCAAGCGGCCGACCATCTCGATTTCGAAACAGCCGCACTCTTACGCGACGAAGTCCGTCAATTAGAGCTCTCAAAAAGCGGTAAAAAATAAGAACACATAATGAAGTTGACGTGAAGTTTGCTTGGGTGTGTACTGTGTACAGGTTGCTTCGACAAGTCGAGGCTACTTCCAAAGAGTAACAACAGGAGTGTGCCATGTTCCAAAATCAAGCGCCGAACGGTCTTGAGGCCATACTTACTAGTATCGCTTTTTTTCTTGCCAAACCATTTGACATCCACACTCACGACGGCCGTACAACAGCAAGGCTACGGGACGGTGCCAGAGTGAATCTTTTGCAGGAGAAAAGCAGCGAGGGATTTCCCATCGCCGTTTTCAAGGTTGAATATTGCGGCTACAACGCGTATGGTGAATTTGGCGAATCCCTCGGCCATACAGTGAGTGGTCGCCAAGGCGCCATCGTGCATGGTTTTCTAAAACGTCTCGTAATTGCATAGCCATTCAAAAGGTCACGTCGAACCCGGCGCACAACTCAAGTGCGCCGGCTCCCTTTTTATCTCGCGTAATGCTATCCTGCCCAAATGGAAATCCGCGAGAATGTTCCGCTTGCGCCGCTTACCTCCTTCCAAATTGGAGGGTCAGCGCAGTATTTTGTGGAGGTTTCGGATGAAGCTGGTATTAGAGAGGCACTCGGTTGGGCGCGAGAGCACGACGCGCCTTTTTTTGTAATTGCTGGCGGGAGCAACAATCTTATGCCCGATGCTGGACTTGCGGGCCTTGTTATTCGCGTCACCGGCGAGAAATTCCAATTCACCGAGAGCGGTCTGGAAGCGCAATCGGGATGCAATCTTTTGACATTGATCAGAGAGGCTGCAAAACAGGGAAAAGGGGGGTGGGAAAAGCTTGCGGGCATTCCCGGGACGATTGGCGGAGCTGTTCGAGGGAATGCAGGCGCATTTGGTCCTGAAATCAAAGATTTTGTGACATGGGTTCGCGCAATCAATACAAAAACGGAGGAAGTCCACGAATTTTCAAATGTCGAGTGTGCATTCGACTACCGCATGAGTTTTTTCAAAAAGAATCCCGAATGGATCATTCTCGACGTGCATCTCTCCCTTGGAACATCTGAGCCGCATCTCATCGACGAAACAATCGCCGAACGTGAGAAGCGTCATATTCAAAATGTGAAAGCCGCGGGCTCGTTCTTTATGAATCCAGTTGCGCCACAGCGCATCGTGAATATGTTTGAAGAAGAAAAAGGTGTGAAATCCCGTGGCGGGCGAGTTCCAGCGGGATGGCTCATCGAAAAGGCTGGTATGAAGGGGGCGAAACTCGGTGGCGCCCAAGTTTCGCCGCAGCAGGCCAACTACATCATCAACGCGAACAACGCGACTGCCGAAGACGTCCGCGAACTAGCGGCAAAAGTAAAAGAAGAAGTGCGACGCCAATTTGACGTCGCACTTGTTGAGGAAGCAGTCGTACTGTGAGCTCATCGGAATCGATTTTCCTGACGTGCGCGCATTGCTTGACGCTTTTGTCTGTTCGGTCGCCCCACGTGCCATCCGCCACAAAAATTGCATTTATACGTACTCCACGGCCACCCCAACCTTTTCGCTTGCATCACTGCTTTTGATTGATCGTCATGGCGTACTTTTGAATTGCAACTTCGTCGCCGCAGACGTCTCTTACTGGCCATTTTTACCTCCAGGATCGACTCTGGCGCGAGTTTAGCCTGAAAAAGCCGACTATGCTAGACTCCGCATGTACCCCTCGCAGCAATGGAGGGGTTCGAGCTGTTGATATGGAAGATAAAATCGTCATAAAGGGAGCGCGGACACACAACCTCAAGAACGTGAGTCTTGAAATACCGCGCAATAAAATGATCGTGTTTACTGGTTTGTCGGGCTCCGGCAAATCATCGCTTGCGTTTGATACGATTTTTGCGGAGGGGCAACGGAAGTATGTAGAATCACTTTCTGCGTATGCTCGGCAATTCTTGCGGCAGATGCAAAAGCCGGATGTCGATGAGATCACCGGTCTTTCTCCCGCGATCTCAATCGATCAGAAAAGTCGTTCAAACAATCCGCGCTCGACAGTTGCAACGATCACCGAGATTTACGATTATATGCGCGTCTTGTATTCGCGTATTGGCCACGCGCATTGTCCGATCTGCGGCAGGGAAGTAAAAAAGCTCTCGAACGAAGAAATTCTGGAGACTGTTTTAAAGCAGGTCGAAAAGACCAGTAAATTAGCCAAGAAATCCGGAGTAAAGCTTACGGCCGGCGTATCGAACGCCAAAATCCGTATTTCCGCGCCTGTGGTCGTCGGTCGAAAAGGCGAGTACTACCAGCTGCTCTACGACATGCTTAACAAGGGATTCGAAAAAGCGGTTATCGATGGAGAAGAGAAATCTCTGCGACAACGCGTGGAACTAAAGAAGCATTTTAAGCACGATATTGATATTGTTGTCGATGATATTTTCATCAGTGAATTTAATGACGATCCGAAAGGCGCACGAGAACGCGCATCGGAGGCCATCGAGCGTGCGCTCCATGAAGCAGAAGGACTGGTCAAGATCACTAATCCGAATGGTGAAGGGCACGTCATGTCAGCGAAATTCATGTGCGCGTACGACGGCTTTTCATTCCCCGAAGTCGAACCGCGTCTCTTCTCTTTCAACTCGCCGTATGGTGCATGTCCGACTTGCAACGGCCTCGGGACGAAATACATCTGGGGCGACGAGCCGTGCGAAACTTGCAATGGCGCGCGGCTGCGTTCTGAAGCATTGAATGTCTTTTTATATGGCGGTAGCGATGAGACTAAACGCACCAACATCGTGCAGATTTCACAGATGTCGATTGACGCGGCAAAAAAATTCTTTGACGGACTTGATTTGAGCGAAAAGGAAAGAGAAATTTCAAAAGCAGTGATCAAAGAAATCGGCAGTCGCCTGCAATTCATGCTCAATGTAGGCATTGAATACCTAACATTGAACCGCAAGGCAAATACACTCTCCGGAGGCGAGGCGCAACGGATCCGCCTTGCCTCACAACTCGGAAGCGGCCTTGTCGGTGCGCTCTACGTGCTCGATGAGCCAACAATTGGCTTGCATCAAAGAGACAATGATCGATTGATAACGACGCTCAAGCACTTGCGTGAACTTGGAAACACTGTACTCGTCGTTGAGCACGACGAAGATACTATTTTCGCCTCCGACTACCTCATCGATATCGGCCCGGGCGCAGGAACGCATGGCGGCAATATTGTTGCACAAGGCTGGCTCGAAGATTTGCTCACCGCAAAGACGAACAAAAGCGGCTCACGCACACTCGCCTATTTGCGCGAGGAGGCGCGCGTGGAAATTCCGACTGAACGTCGCACGCAAGACAAAGGCAAAATAAAAATCCGCGGCGCAAATAAATTTTCGCTTCAAAACGTGAACGTCGATGTGCCGTTAGGCAAGTTGGTATGCGTGACTGGTGTATCAGGATCTGGCAAATCAACGTTTCTCTACGAAATTTTGCATCGTAATTTGCAGGCACGTTTCGATAAACGCTATCGGACCGCAAAAATCTACAACGTGGGAGAATTTTCCGGCACTGAATACTTATCACGTTCTATTCTCATCGATCAATCGCCGATTGGCCGTACGCCACGCTCAAATCCGGCGACCTACACCGGTGCGTGGACGCATATCCGTGACATGTTTGCGATGACGGAAGAAGCGAAGGCGCGTGGATGGGGGCCGAGCCGTTTTTCTTTCAATCGAAAAGGCGGCCGCTGCGAAGCGTGTGAGGGCAACGGCCTTGTCGCAGTCGAGATGCACTTTCTTCCGACCGTGTACGTCACCTGCGATGTCTGCAACGGTAAGCGATTTATGAAAGAGACACTCGAGGTGAAATTCCAAAAGAAAAACATTCACGATATTCTTGAAATGACCGTCGAAGAGGCGCTCGCGTTCTTTGAAGATATTCCTGCGATTTCCGACCGTTTAAAAACGCTCGACGACGTCGGTCTTGGATACTTACGACTCGGCCAGAGCGCAACAACACTCTCCGGCGGGGAAGCGCAGCGTGTGAAAATTGCGTCCGAATTGTACCGACCGCTCATGAACAAGACGATTTACCTCCTCGATGAACCGACCGTCGGTCTGCACTACGACGACGTCGCTAAATTGATTGAAATCTTGCAGCGATTGGTAGATCGCGGCAATACGGTTATCGTTATCGAACACAATCTCGACGTTTTAAAATCCGCAGACTACATCATCGACATGGGACCCGAAGGCGGCTCCGGCGGCGGCCATATCGTTGCACACGGCACGCCGGAAAATGTCGCGAACACCAAAGGTTCGCACACCGGCACGTATTTGAAACGCGTTTTGAAGAAAAAGAAGTAATTTGCGGTCAACCGTGCGTCGTGGCATAGTCTTTTGATGCAACGCGAGGATCTCGACACCTTAAACCTACCGGAAGAGCCTGGGGTGTATCGTTTCCAAAAAGGGAAGCGGATTTTGTACGTGGGGAAGGCAACGTCGCTGCGCGATCGTGTGCGTAGTTATTTTGCGAAAGATATCGTTGAAGCTCGATCAAGCGCGATTGAAGCGATGGTAGTGGAGGCGGATACCCTCACGTGGGAGCAAACAGATTCGGTGCTTGAAGCACTTATCCTCGAAGCGAATCTCATAAAAAAACTTGAACCGCCGTACAACATCGCTTCTAAGGACAACAAAAGCTTTAATTATCTCGTCATTACTCAGGAGAAATTCCCGCGGGTCCTTGTCGTGCGTGGTCGCGACCTTTTTACGAATTGGAAGGACGGTAACATCAAGCATTTGTTTGGACCGTTTCCGCAAGGGCTTGCGCTCCGCGATGCGATGAAATTGGTGCGTCGTATTTTTCCGTATCGTGATGATAAGTGTACTCCGTGTGTAGACCAAAAACGTGCAAGGCTAAGCCTTGCGCATTGTCGTCCATGCTTCAACCGGCAGATAGGCATGTGTCCCGGTGTGTGTACCGGAGAAACAGATGCACGCGAATATGCGGGCACGATCCATAACATTGTGCTTCTTTTCAGCGGCAAAAAAGGCGCGCTCATCAAAGAATTGCAGAAAGAAATGCGGGCGGCTGCAAGCGCAGAGCATTTTGAGGCGGCAGGGATCGCACGGCGACAAATCGCCGCGCTTACGCATATCCGCGATGTCTCCCTCATCAAAAGCGAGTCGCGTTTTGCGACCGGCGGCAGCGTGCGCGCAAACAGCGCACGTATCGAGGCGTACGATGTCGCGCACACGGCGGGTACCGAAACGGTCGGCGTCATGGTGGCAATCGAAGACAGCCAGCCGCTGAAGAGCGCGTATCGTAAATTCAAAATCCGTGGATTCACCAACAACGACCCCGGTGCACTGACGGAAGTACTTTCGCGTCGTTTCCTCCACCCTGAATGGCCGTATCCGCGGATTATTGTCGTCGACGGACACACCGCGCAAATGAACGCCGCGCGAAAAATTCTTGCGAATGCCGGTATTCAAATTCCGATCGTTGGTGTCGTAAAAAACGAACGGCACCAGCCAGAACGACTTGTTGGCGATGCAAAAATTATCGCCGACCACGAACGCGACATCCTTCTCGCGAACAACGAAGCACACCGCTTTGCAATCGAGTATCACCGCAAGCGCTTGCGTGTCAGATAGACCTCATCGCACCGTCATCTGTGGTATAGTAGTCTCCCTAAGCATTCAAATACGTATATGAAAAACACCGCCTCAATCGTCATTGGAGTCCTTATCGTAATCGCGGTCATCCTTACCGGTTATTGGTTCTGGGTGCCCGATGTCGGTGCGCTCCGTACGTGGGATCAATTCCTCTCGCTTCCGACGATGCAGTGCACGATCGGTGACGCCAGCGTGAAAGGTCTCTCTGGCACAATGTACGTTGGCCAAGGCCGCTTGCGTGCAGATTACAAGATAGAAGGTGAGGGAACTGCGGCAAACCTCCACACGATCGTGTACGAAGACGGCTCCGCATATACGTGGGCAGACAACGTCGACTTTGCACAAAAGAGTGTTTTCAATCTTGGCGATTCGTCCACGGAAGCTAATCTTTTCAAAATTTCACGCTGTAAACGGGTGTGGAATCTTGATCCGAAAATGTTTGTGATACCGATTGGGAAGGAATTTAAGGATCGCGTGGGCGTGGACGGTATGGCAAGTTCGACATCAGAGTAGCCACGATACGAAATCCGGTTCTTATCCGTGCATCTCCCTAGTGGCTAGTCGCTAGTGGCTATATACTATTCAGATGGCACGCACCATTGTTGGTGTTTTGAGAGGGGGAACTTCGAGTGAGTACGACCTCTCACTCAAGACGGGCGCTGCAATTTTGAATGCACTACCGGAAGAACAGTACGACACGCGCGATATTTTGATTGATAAAAGCGGCCTGTGGCATTCACGCGGCATGCCCGTGGATCCGGCGCGCGCACTCCAACAAATTGACATTGTTGTAAGCGGACTCCATGGCGGCATCGGTGAAGACGGCACCGTGCAGAGAATTCTTGATCGCCTTGGCGTCCCGTATGCCGGGTCCGCGCCGCTTCCGAGCGCGCTCTCTTTGAATAAAGTCCGCGCGACCGAAGTCTTGCGTCACGCGGGGCTCCGCATGCCGCGCAGCGCGTCGTTTGTCGCCCGCAGCTCAATGGATACCGGCGAAATGGCGCGACTCGTCTTTTCAGAATTTGGCCCGCCGTACATAGTGAAGCCTCCGCTTGAGGGCGCATCCAACGGCATCTTGATTGCCGCGTCCGTTGTCGATCTTCCACAGGTGCTCGCAGATGTACTCGATACTTTTGGCGCAGCAATCGTTGAAGAATATCTCGTGGGTGAAGACGCAACAGTCGGCATAATCGAAGATTTTCGCAACGAAGAAGTGTACGCGCTCCCACCGGTACATATCGTAGTGCCCGACAATGCAGAAATCCTGCATTTTGCGCATCACATGCAAGGCGGCCATCACCATCTCGTGCCGAGCGACTTTTCAATGAAGCACAAAAAAGAACTCATTAGTATGGCAAAACACGCGCACCGCGCGCTTGGACTTTCTGACTTCTCACGCTCTGATTTTATCGTCACCAACCGCGGGCCATATCTGCTGGAGGTCAATTCACTGCCGGGGTTGCATGAACATGCATCATTTCCAAAGATGTTGGAGAGTGTGGGGAGTTCTGTTAAGGGGTTTTTGGAGCATGCGGTGGGGTTGGCGAAGGGATAATTTTTTGGTACTCTGGTCACGTCGGGCCCTTAGCTCATCTGGTAGAGCACCTCATTTGCAATGAGGGGGTGGCAGGTTCGAGTCCTGTAGGGTCCACAACGTACTAAAATCCTGCCGGGGGCAGGATTTTAGCGTTTTGGAAGACGGAGCGGGACCCGCATCAGCTGATGCGGGTGCGAGTCAGGGTCGTGGAATTTTTTGAGCGTCGGCGAGAAAAATATCTATGACCACAAAAAAATCGCAGGCCGGCGAGCACGCGTGCTCGCCGGCCTTTCTGCGGCTATGGGCCTTTGTTCATGCCGCTGGCCTCGTTGTTGTTTGCGGTGCCGTCCTCTGGATCGATGGCATTCCATGCCTGCCATTCCTCCTCGAGGAAGTCTCTGTATGCTTCGTCGAACAGCGCTTCCTCGCCAACAGCGAATGCACGTTGTTGGGCGATGTCCTTTCGGATCGCCCGCTTGAACTGATTCTTTTTGTTGAGCCTTTCAATCTCGTCCATAATGCCCTCCAAGGCATGTTCACGGCAGGAACCCTGTTCCTGTACCGCCGCAACCCTACAACGTTTTCCACAGGTAGGCAAGTTCGGCACTTGCCCTATTTACGCCATGTGCTAGGGTGGCGGGGAATGTAAGTTTTCCCCACCGGCGGAGGTGCAAGCTGAGGCTTTGGGAAAGGAAGAGGTTGGTTTACATGATTTACAAAAGCAATTTTTAAGAAACTGATTGAAAAAGCTCTAGGTGCTAGGCGCGGGGAATGCGGTGACTGAGGCGTATCGAGATACGACGAAAGCGACGCGGGGCCCCGCAACAACGCAGATAGACTTTTTAAACAGTTTCTCACAGACATGGCAAAGAAGTTATATGTGGGCGGCCTTCCGTACTCAACCACGGACGATCAGCTCAAGGAAGCGTTTGCGCAAGCCGGATCTGTATCATCTGCTGTTATCATCATGGATAAGATGAGCGGCCGATCGAAAGGATTTGGTTTCGTCGAATTCTCAGCCGATGAAGACGCTACAAAAGCGATCGACATGTGGAATGGCAAGGATTTCGGCGGACGCACGCTCACGGTCAACGAAGCTCGTCCTCTCGAGGAGCGCCCTCGCCGCGACAATCGCGGTGGTGGTGGCGACTGGGGCGGAGGTGGCGGCGGAGGCGGACGACGCAACTCTTGGTAAGCTCGGTCGCGCTAAAGCGCGAACCAGGCCGATCTTTCTGGATATGAGCGGCCCACCGGCCGCACGCTCCAAAAGTATGACAAAGCGCCTGAAAGGGCGCTTTGTCATATGCCAGTAATTCCTTGAGAATTTGACGACGAAATTAAACAATCGACGTTATCTACACCCTCGTGGGGCGAAAGCCTTGCGGGGGTGTATGATATATGGATGTTGCGTTTTGGGATGCGCGCTTTGGGGTGGGGAATCGCGATTTATGCGGTCATGTATTTACTGTGGTCAGGTCTCGTGATCTACGGTCTCGCGGCGGGCATTCTTTCTCTCGTGGTGCGGCTTCTTGCCCTCGCGCTTATTACGACAATTGCCGGCCGTGCACAGCGCCTTACCAATTGGAAAGATTTACTACCGTTTAGCCTTTGCTGGGCGATCGTTGCCGTTTTGCTTGATGCGTTATTCCTCGCGCCGTTTTCCGGCTGGTCGCTCTACGCAACCTGGAGTGTGTGGGTCGGGTATGCACTCGTTGCTATCATTCCGCTCCTCACGTCATTTTGGCGACCACGAGCTGCGACCCGACCAAATTAAGGCGCTATGGCACTGCGCAAGGGAGACAGTAGTCTTGCGCTACACCGGCTCCTTTTCCGCTGCGCGCTCTCTGCGGGAAATATTTTTGCGTGGATGGTGGTGTTCCGCGTCTTTTTTGTTTCGGCGAATAATCTTGAAGAATCTCTCGCTGGCGTCGCCGCGCTCTATGCGCTGTCGCAGGTCATCACCTTTTTTCTAACGCCGCTGACCGGCATGGCACTTCGTCGTGGAGTCAAACGTGCACTTACGTTTGGCACTCTCGCGTGCGCCGGCGCCTTCATCGCGATCGCTGCGCTTTTTTCGGAAACAACTTTCTCTCGCGAAAGTGTCTTTTGGCTGGTCGCGCTGTTCACCGTCATGCATGGCATGTCCCGCGCGCTCTACTGGGTGCCGTACAAGACAGCCGAAGCGCAGAGCGCCGAACAATCTCCCTCAACGCTCGCCCGTGAAGCATTGGTCGCGCTTATGCCAGCCATTGCAGGATACGTATTTCTTGCCATCACGCATGGACCGTTCATTGTTTTTGCCACGATCGCCGCCGGTATCGTTGCAGCAGCCCTTGCACTTTTTCCATTTGACGAATCGTACGAACCGTTCGAGTGGACATTTATGCAAACACTACGAGAATTCGTTGCACGTCGCAATAATCTTGCTGTCGGACTTTTTATTCTCGACGGCTTCCAAGGAGCGGCACTGCTTCTCATTTGGCCACTTGCGGCGTTCTTACTGCTAAAGCAATCGTTTGTCTCGCTCGGCGCGATTCTGACCGCGACGCTCTGCGTCACGTTTCTCGCACGCTTTATCGTGCGCAACATTCTCCGTGCACTCGGTTCTGAAAAGTCGCCCACCATCACCGCCGCTCTCGTCTTTTCAAGTTGGATTTTACGCCTCGCTGCCGCGTCGCCGATACAAATCCTTGCCGTCGATATCTACTACAACGCTGGCACATCTCCGCGTCGCTATAGCATCGATTCATATGCCTACGAACAATCAGCCGATGGCGGACATTTTGTCGACGAATACACCGCAATAAAAGAAATGGGTCTCGCGATCGGCCGCATTGTGCTCTGTATTTTGTTTATCACACTCGCCCTCATGACGGTCGAGTCGCTCGCATTCGCGGCTTCGCTTCTCGTCGCCGCAATTGCCGCTGCGTGGTCAGTCTTTCTCGCGAACCGCTTGCAAAAAGTTCTGTAGATTAGAAGAGGGAATCAACAACCTCTTTAACAACGCCTCCGTCGGCATTTCCGCCCAATTCTTTCATAACGATGCCCATCAGTTTGCCCTTGCCAGCGGCATCGATACCGAGCTCTTCTTTTTTAGCACGGGCGACTTTCTCAACATCCTCGCGGCTCGCTTGCTGCGGCAAGTAGCTTTCGATGATTTTCAGTTCGCTCATTTCTTTTGCAGCGAGTTCCGGTCGATTGCCTTTGGTGAATTGTTCGGCGGAGTCTTTGCGCTGTTTGCCGAGGCGTTTTAAAACCGCCATCGCCATAGCGTCATCCACTTCGTCCGTCGGTTTTTTACCTTTCGCAACGAGCTCGTTCGTAAACGCGGCCATCGCGCCGCGGAGCGTCTGAACACGCAGATCGTCTTTGGCCTTCATGGCCTCTTTCATGTCCTCCTTAATTTTTTGTGCGAGCATACAATGACTTGAAGTATAAGATATGAAAACGCTGCGAACAAGCTGAAAAAGTTGGCGGCGCGTCGAAGGACTCGACGCGCCGCTGTCGCCTATGGGAGGGTAACCATAGGCTCTCGCGCTACCGGACGGGGAGACCGGCATATGTTGCGCGAGTGTCACGAACCTATCATGAAGAATAAAAGACCACAGCTGTACTGTCAATGAAGAAGGCGGGTGGCTGCTGCGCAGCCACCCGCCAAAAGACCCTACGACGGAATGTATCCATGACATCGCATCATCGGAACGAATGTTTCCACGCGATATTCGTTGACGTGGCCATAATACTCTTTAGCCTTCCCATATTGGATGATATGCCGCGGCATGCCAAGTACTTGTCGTAAATTATGTTGCACAAGACGCGCTGTTCTGCCATTGCCGCGGATGAACGGCTGCAAACACAGAAAAAAATCATGCATCTGCCAGACAAACACTTCTTTCTCCTCCGTTGATGCCGTGTCAAATTCGGTGACTCGTTGCCGTATTTTCGCCCACCAGTACGCGAGCAACCATTTGGTGAATTTTCCGCTCGGCAGTTCTCCATACATCGCACCGGGAATTCCGGTTCGCCATAGAATTTCTCGGTCATCACACAGATTCGTATTAAGAATGACAGGGTGTACGAGTCGCCGATTGTGCGGATTTAAGACCGCTTCCATTATGACTACGTGCCTCTCAAAAGACTGGTCTTCGCGAGTCTCTCCATCATCGTGTTTTCTTGGGATGACGAAGCGAGGTTCATAGCCGCTAATCCGCACGTTTTCAAGCGCGGCTGCGCGATACTGGTCAAGATTGTGCACGTCGGTCTCCACTGGTTGATGTGTATTCTCTTTAACGAGCATACCGCTTCAAAGCAAAATCGTCCACATGATAGTATGGTCGGATGGAATGGCTCATTATCGGTCTCCTTATCGCCAATCTTGCGCTTGTGGCGTACTTTGTACTGCAACGCCGCGCCCCGCAGGATGACGGGAAGGGTCTGATGCTCCTCCAGAACCAGCTGCAAGACATGGCGCGCATGATGGGCGAGGGAACAAATCGCTTGAACGACACCTCACGCTCGCAGACTGAACACATCCAACGCATGATGAGCGATGTCACCGAAAAAGTCTCACGCGATCTTCTCGAAGTCATCAAGGGCGTGACGGAGACAAAAGAATCGACGAAACAGGTTTTTACACTTGCCGAACAACTGCAGAATCTCGAAAAGGTCTTGAAGCACCAGAAGCAGCGCGGGAACCTCGGCGAGGCGTCTCTAGAATTAATCCTCGGCAATATCCTCCCGCCCGGCTCGTACAAGATGCAGCACGAATTTCCGGGTGGTGAGACGGTTGATGCGGTGATCGTGACCAAAGACGGCATGATCCCGATTGATGCCAAATTCTCGCTCGATAATTATCAGCGGCTCGTGAATGCGATCGATGATCGACAGCGCGAGGAACTGGAAAAGCAATTTAAAAACGACCTCAAAATGCGCATCGACGAGACAGCGAAATACGTGCGTCCCAAAGACGGTACGCTCCCGTTTGCCTTTATGTACATCCCAGCCGAAGCGATTTATTACGACCTTCTCATCAACGAAGTCGGGTCGGTGAAAGTAAACACGCGCAACCTTATCGATTACGCCTACAACGAAAAGAAAGTCATCATCGTCTCGCCGACGACCTTCGCCGCCTACCTCCAATCAGTCCTCTACGGCTTCAAAGCATTTAAAATCGAAGAAACGGCAAAAGACATCGCCAAAAATGTCGAAAATCTCTCACGGCATCTGAAGGCATACGAGGATTACTACAAAAAATTAGGCACGTCACTCTCGACGACGGTAAATCATTTTAACGCGGGCTCGAAAGAATTGGGGAAGATTGATAAAGACGTCTTGCGTATTACTGGAGAATCCGCGGGGATTGAGGTCGGACTTTTGGAGAGACCTCAGAGCGAAGTATAAAAACCCCGCCTCAAACGTATTTAAGGCGGGGTTGTTTAGTCGGTGACAGCGACATTTGTTTCCGACGCAAGTCTGCCGAGCAATCCATAGAACTTGTCCGCAATCGCCATCGCTACACCGCCATTTGGCGTAATGATATAACCGGATACCGTGTGTCCAGTTTTGCGCGGAGAAGGCATCTCGTAACTTTTCAAGTAACCTTTGCCAACGAGCCGATCTAGAGTGACATAAATTTGCCCAGAATCCGTAACCGATTCCAATTGATTGTCAACTTGTTCGATCACTTCCATACCATATGCATTTGGCATAAGTTTAGCAACTGTCTTAATCACTAAATACTGCATTGGGCCCATCGGCTTGTCGGCGCGCTTTCTGTGGCGTAAAGGTGGTTGAAGTTGCATCGACTGAATCCTCGTGTAATTGGTTCTGACTTGAAAGTAGCATTTCTTGCTTTTCAGAGCAAATACGGTATATTTCTCGCCATGTCCAAATTCGCGATTATCGAGACCGGCTCGAAACAGTACCTCGTCAAAGACGGGGACGTCATTTTTGTGGAAACTTTGAAGGGTCATAAAGGCGTCGGCTCGAAGGTTGCCTTTGAAAATGTCCTCCTTACCGCCGATGGCGCTGATGTGAAAGTCGGCATGCCCGGTGTTTCCGGCGCAAAGGTCTCGGGCGAAATCCTCGAAGAAGGCCGCGACGACAAAGTCACCGTCATCCGTTACCGCCAGAAGTCCCGTTACTACAAGAAAAAGGGCCATCGCCAGCCGTACACAAAAGTAAAGATTGTCAGCGTAGCATAGAGTCTCTTTTCTGCTATTATGCCGCTATGCAACGGCTTCTCACGGGTCTGCAATCTTCAGGCGCGCTCCACATCGGCAACTATTTTGGTGTTCTGAAGCCATTTGCCGAAATGTACGATACCTACGAAAGCTACCTGATGGTTGCTGACTATCACGCCGTCACGTCGCTGCGTGACCCGGCAGCACTCCGGCAAAATATTTTCAACGTCGTGAAAGACTACATGGCGGTCGGTGTTGAGCCGTCGAAATGCATCATTTTCCAGCAATCACAAGTGCACGAGCACACCGAAATGGCGTGGATTTTTGAGTGTCTGGTGACCGTGCCTTTTTTGGAACTCTCACACGCCTATAAAGACAAAGTCGCAAAAGGATTAGAGGCAAACGCGGGACTTTTCAATTACCCGATGCTCATGGCCGCGGATATTTTGCTCTATGACACCGATGTTGTGCCTGTTGGCGAGGATCAGCGGCAGCATCTGGAATACGCGCGCGAAGCGGCTGCAAAATTCAACAACGCGTATGGCGAGACGTTTAAAGAACCAAAAGAATTGATCAACAAACAAATCGCGATCATCCCGGGAACCGATGGCAAGAAAATGTCAAAGAGTTATGGCAACACCATCCCACTGTTCGGCTCGAAAGATGAGATTGCAAAAGCCGTGATGTCGATCGTGACGGATTCGTCGGGCCAGCGACCGGAAAACGTCTATCAAATCCACAAGAATTTCAGAAGCGAATCCGAGCTCGCTACTATCTACGAAGCAAATAAAGGCAGCTACAAAGCGTTGAAAGAAGCGCTGATCGCTGATATAGAGAACCTCGTTGCGCCGATGCGCGAGAAGCGCAATTCAATTACTGATGACGAAGTGCGACGTGTCTTGAAAGAGGGAAGTGATAAAGCACGCGAATATGCCGCGAAGAAAATGACGGACGTGCGACAGAAAGTAGGCGTAAGTTTAATTTAAAATTTTAAATTTCAAATTTAGAATTTACACAAATATGTCACCAAAAGCACAAAGAACTCTCGTACGTGACCTGCGGACTGAAGTCGGCAATACAGTCGTCGTCAAAGGCTGGATTTCGGTGCGTCGCGATCAAGGCAAGATGGTGTTTTTTGATATTCGCGATCGGTCTGGAACGGTGCAGGCAGTTGTCTTACCGAAAAGCGAAGCGATCGAGCTCGCAAAAGAAACACGCCTCGAATCTGTCGTATCCGTCGAAGGAAAAGTAAATGAGCGACCCGAAAAGAATCGCAATCCAAAGGTGCAGAACGGCGATATCGAACTTGAAGTGCTACAGCTGACGACACTTTCACAGGCCGAGGTGTTGCCATTTGATATGTCGCTCGATGGATTTAATCTCGATCTTACGACCGAACTCGATCACCGCGCGCTCACGCTTCGTCATCCGCGTCTCCAGGCGATTTTCAAAGTCCAAGCGGTCATCATTGATTCGTTCCGCGAGTTTATGAAGCAACAGGATTTTTTCGAGTTCCAAGCGCCCGCAATGGTGCCCGCAACGGCCGAAGGCGGATCGGAAGTCTTTGAAATAAAATATTTTGATTCAAAAGCATACCTCACCCAGTCACCGCAGTTATACAAGCAAATCGTCATGACCGCGTTTGAGCGCGTTTTTTCTGTCAACAAAGTCTTCCGCGCTGAACCATCCGCGACCACGCGGCATCTCACCGAAATCGTCTCTCTCGACGCTGAAATGGCGTTTATTGATTCGTGGAAAGACGTGCGCGATATGTCGGAGAAAACCGTAAAATATATCCTCGCGCAGGTCCAAGAAAAATGCGCAGACGAATTAACGCTCCTTGGCGCGACGCTACCATCGATGATCGACGAAACGCCGACGCTCTCGCTAACAGAGGTGTTTGAAAAATTAGGTGTTCCTGCGGATAAAGATCTGAACCCAGAACACGAGCGAAGAATTTGCGAAATTATTAAAGAAGAAACTGGATCGGATTTCGTCTACGTCTATGGATACCCAACGCGAGCCAAACCGTTTTATGTCTATCCAAACGCGGAAAACCCCGAGTTCAACGAAGGTATGGATCTCCTCTGCCGCGGTGTCGAATGGCTCTCGGGCGGACGCCGAATCAATGAGTACAACCAACTCATGGAGCATGTCGAAAAATGGGGGATGGACCCCGCAAAGATCGAAATGTTCCTCGAGGCATTTCGCTACGGCGTCCCGCCGGAAGGTGGCTTTGCTCTCGGCGCCGAACGCATGACGATGCAAATCCTCGGCCTCAAAAATATTCGTGAAGCGACGATGTTCCCACGCGATATGAACCGCATCGATGGTAGACTAAATGACGATGGAGAAGTTTAAAATAGAGTCCGAACATTACGAGGGACCGCTTGAGACACTGCTCGATCTTATTGAATCGCGCAAGCTCGCCGTCTCACTCGTGTCGCTTTCAGAAGTCTGCGATGCATATTTGGCGTACGTTGAAAAGTTACCTGAACTGCCGCTCTCCGAGACGTCACAGTTCGTGCTTGTCGCATCGACACTCCTTCTCATTAAATCTCGTTCGCTTCTCCCGGTGCCGCTCACCGAAGAGGAAGAGTTGTCTATCGACGAATTGGAACGCCGCCTCAAACGGCTCGCAAAAATACGCGAAGCATCAAGGCTGCTCAAAAAGGAGTGGGGGAAAGCGCCATTGCAGTTTGCACGACGCGCGCCCGACGTTATGAAAATCCTTGGCGTCGATAAACCGAAATTCGCGCCCGGAGAAGCGGCACTACAAACGCTGCTTCGTGCCGTTCAAAAGTTGGTCAACACGCTGCCGAAACCAGAGCGCGTTGCGGAAGCGACCGTTGCGCCGATTTTAAAATTAGAGGACGTCATTGTGAGCTTGAAAGAGCGTCTCACGCGTGCTGCGCGGACACGCTGGAGCGACATCACCAAGGGCGCATCGCGGCACGACTCGATCGTGCATTTCCTTGCGATCCTCGAATTAGTTCGGCATGGTTCTATCTCCGTCACACAAGATAAACTTTTTAGCGATATAATTCTCGAATCTGACGCTGCCGAAGGCGTCCCCAAATATGGATAAACTCGCGATACAAGTACAGGCGTTGCTTTTTGCAGAAGGCGGCGCGCTCACGTTTAAATCGCTCACGAAATCGCTCGGCTGCAGAGAAGGCGATTTGAAAAGCGCGCTCGCTTCGCTCGCGCGCACCCTCGAGGGCACCGGCCTCACCCTCATCGTATCCGATACCGAAGCTGTGCTCGCAATCGCGCCTGATGCAAAAGACGCCGTCCTCAAAAAAGCGACTGAAGAATACGAACGCGATATCGGCGACGCGGGACTCGAAGTCCTCGCGGTACTTCTCTACGAAGGCCCTTCGACGCGCGCAACGATCGACTATATTCGCGGCGTGAATTCGTCGTCGACCATTCGCACGCTTCTCATCCGCGGACTTGTCGAGCGAAGCGGCAATCCACTCGATGGTCGCGAATTCATCTACCGCGCAACGACCGATCTTCTGGCACATCTGGGGGTGACTGAGCGGGAAAAGATGCCCGAATATGGTACAATCGCGCCTGAACTCACCGCTTTTAAAAACAGTCAGGAAGCGAGTCAGAACAACTATGCCGCAGAATCAACCTCAATCACCGAAGACGCCATTTGACGTTTCTCAACCCTCGCCTTTGCCAGAGATCGTCGCGAACTCTGCGGCGCCTCTGGTGCACGATTTTACGCCAAATACGGGCGGTGTGCCGCGGACGCATGCTCTTTTCGGCCTGATTTTTCTAATAATAAGCATTATCGGGGGAATGGGACTTATTCTCGCGATGCTTCCGGTACCGGCAAAAGAAGCGCCAAAAGCGCAAACGGCCGCTGCGGCAGAGGCGCACGTCGACGTATTCAGCGGCGTCCAAACAGCTGCGCGGGGCGTGTATGTTTTTGACGCCCAAAATGACAAACAGCTGTACGCGAAAAACAGCAGTATGCAGTTGCCGCTCGCGTCGATCACCAAAGTTGCGACGGTACTTGCTGTTGCAGAAGTGCTAGCGCCCACGAGCACCGTCACGATTTCACGCGGTGCCGTTGCGCGCGGCGGTGGGGGACTGACCTGGGGCGAAGAATGGCGCGTCAGCGATTTGATCGAATACACACTTATCACGTCATCAAACACCGGCGCTGAAGCGCTCGCAGAAACGGCAGAACCATTCCTCGCCGCAAAATATCCCGACGCGACGCGTAGCAACGCGACGATCTGGCGGATGAACGCGCTGGCGCAAGAGCTCGGCATGCACGAAACGTATTTTATTAATCCGACGGGGCTCGATGAGAGCGCGACGCAAGCGGGCGCGCAAAGCTCCGCACGTGATGTCGCGACACTGTTCGCGTACGCGCTCCGCTCGCACAAAGAACTTTTTACGGGCACGGCCGAGACCAATATACCGTTAGGCCCGATCAATTTTCCCGAGCGCTACGCACGCAATACGAACAACGCACTCGCCGACATCCCCGGACTTATCATGGGAAAGACGGGCACAACCGATCTCGCGGGCGGCAATCTCGCGATCGCGTTTAATGCTGCAGCGGATCACCCAGTGATCGTCGTTGTCTTGGGTTCCACGCCAGAGGCAAGATTCAATGATGTAAAAAAGTTAGTCGCAGCGGCGCAAAAATCAGCTCTTAGCGACTAGTAGTTAGCCAATAGGGAAATGCGAATCACGAATTAAATCCCCTAGTGGCTAGTGGCTAGTGGCTATATACTGTTCCCATGATTTCCGACGTCGTCCGCGTACTTGTCCCTGCGGGACTTTCATTTGTTATTGGTATCGCCGGTACGCCGCTCCTTACGCATTATCTCTACAAATATAAAGCGTGGAAAAAGAACGGTGGCAAACACGCGATGGATGGCTCGGTCGCCGAAGTATTCAACGGCCTCCACATAGCCCGCGAAATACGTGCGCCGCGCTTCGGTGGTGTTGTCGTCTGGGGATCGGTCGCAATCGTGACCGCACTCCTTACATCGATCGCAGCCCTCTCGCCGTCGCCGTTTTCGGAACAGCTTGATTTCTTAAGCCGTAGCCAGACATGGGTACCGTTTGCAACATTTCTCATCGGTGCCGCGATTGGTTTTATCGACGACATCTATATCATCCGTCCGGGAGGCTCGGGGCTGCGTCTCCGCTACCGTCTCATCCTCGTTGCGCTGCTTTCGCTCGCGATCGGCTGGTGGTTTTATGACAAACTCGACGTGCATGCGATCAACAATCCATTCGGTGCGCCGATTGAAATGGGAATCCTGATCGTCCCGTTTTTCATCATAGTCTCTCTTGCACTCTTTGCAAGCGGCGTCATTGATGGTATCGACGGCCTCTCCGGCGGTGTCTTCGCATCCGCGTTTGCGTCGTACGCGATCATCGCTTTCGTGCAAAACCAAATTGACCTCGCCGCTTTTTGTGCGACAGTCGTCGGCGGTCTCCTTGCGTTTATCTGGTTCAACATCCCGCCCGCGCGCTTTTATATGAGCGACACCGGCACGATGGCGCTCACACTCGTGCTGCCCGTAATCGCATTTCTCACCGATAGCCTCGGCGATGGCGTAGGGGTCAGCGTCCTCCCGATCATCGGCGCGCTCCTCGTCGTCACAGTCGCATCCAACATTCTCCAGATGCTTTGGAAATCTCTTTTTGGACGCAAGTTATTCCGTATTGCACCCTTGCATCACCATTTCGAAGCTATCGGCTGGCCACCAGAAAAAGTTGTCATGCGGTATTGGGTTTTGTCGATCGTCTTCGCATTTCTTGGCGTGATCATCGCACTTACGGCGTAAATTGCGCAAGGCTAAGCCTTGCGCAGATCTCATATTTCATGTGGTACTGTTGCTTGAATGCGGAGTGCTCGGGTTGATACGATACTGCTGGTGCTTTTGGCGGCATTGGTCATCGGCGGTGCGCTGGTGTTTACGTCGGCGGCGCTCGGGCTCTTGGCGCGCGGAGCGACGCATATTTCATCCGTCGTTTTCAATCACCTTGTCCTCGGTATTGGCGTTGGCCTTGTCCTCCTGATCATCGCGCTTGCGGTTGATTATCGACGATGGCGGGCACTCGCGCCGTATTTTTATGCGTTTACGATCGTTCTCACCGCACTAGTATTCATGCCGGGCATTGGATTCGAGCACGGCGGGGGGCGGCGTTGGATCGATCTGCGATTTATGACGCTCCAGCCGTCGGAATTTTTAAAACTCGGCACGATCATGGCGACCGCGTGGTACTTTTCGCTCCTGCGTGAGCAAACCGCGAGCTGGAAAGGGCCCGTCGCGTTTCTTGGCGCACTCGCGCTCCCGGGAATAATTCTACTTTTGCAACCCGACTTAGGAACGCTCGGCATCATTTCGTTTTCAGTTCTTGCAATTTTTATCGCTGCGGGCGCTCGCGTACGCGACATCGCGCTTATCGGTGTCGTTGCCGTAATGGCGCTCGGACTTTTGTCGCTCACACCGCATTATCATTACGTGTATCAGCGTATCGACACGTTTTTCCGTCCGCAAGAACAAAATACGCTCTCCGAAGGCTACCAAATCCGGCAATCACTGATCGCAATCGGCTCCGGCGGTTTTTTTGGACGCGGATTCGGCCAAGGCGTACAGAAATTTACGTATCTTCCCGAGCCGATGGGGGATTCTATTTTTGCAGTGATCGCCGAAGAATTGGGCTTTATCGGCGGCGGAATACTCATCGTTCTTTTTCTCGTGCTTGGCCTCCGCGGGTACGGTGTCGCAGCGCATTCCACCGATCTCTTCGGTGGACTTCTCGCCGTCGGCATTTCCACCTACCTTGTCGGCGAAGCATTCATCAACGTCGCCGCCATGCTCGGCATGGCGCCACTTACCGGCGTGCCCCTCACGTTTATCTCCCAAGGCGGCAGCGCAATGTTAGTCTCCCTCGCGAGCGCGGGCATCTTACTGAACATTTCGCGGAGAAGAAAAGGAACTCACTAGTCTTTCTTGAACGGATCCAAACCGTCACCATAAATTACGTTGTGTATATTCGTGTTGGCTTTTCGTTGTTCGGGGGTCATGGCCGCTAATAGTGGTCTAATCTGATTCTGAACTTCTTCTTCGGTGAAACTGTTGCTGAGATATAGCCTTCGCCAACCACCAGATGCAATCTTATACTCCGTTGTCGTTTGCGAAAAAAGCACTTGCACGCCCATGAGGTTGTACAGCGCGTTGGCACCAAATTCATCCGCAAGCGGCCCCAGTGCTCGTCTCAATCGCATCGTCACATCGTGCGCTAATTTTCTATCTTCCGGGAAACCATCTTTCAATACCAAAAAACGATATTTATGCCCAAGATCAAAACATGTGTTATCAGCTAATTTACCAAAATCTACACTCGCTACTTCTGCAGTATTTTCGCTTTCTATTATCGGTGAGTGACTGCTTTTCTTTTGAGTATCTCGCTCAGCCTTTTTCTTCAAAAAATTGATCGGCTCACCCATATATCAGACACTGTAGCACGTAATTTCATGCAACCAGGAACGTTAAACTTCACCTCCCTTTATAATCTGCTGCGGATCTTTTCAGCCGAAAAGACTCGCAGAGGCCGTTTTGGCGCCAAAATGACCACAAGAAGTAGCGAGACGACGATAGGCGGTATTCCTCCCAGAGAACATCGCGCAGCAAATACAAATACGTGTAGACATACAGTAGTAGATGTGACGTCATGAAATCCGATTAGTTCGTGTTCGGGTGGGAGAAATACCGCCTAGCGGCGCGAGCGGGCGCTTGCAGAGCAAATTTAGTGTAAAATAGCCGCATGAAGATCGCGCTTACCGGTGGCGGAACAGGGGGACATTTTTATCCCCTGATTGCCGTTGTGCAGGGGATCGAGGATATTTGTAACGAAAAGAAATTGCTCGAGCCGCAATATTTTTACTTTGGACCCGCACCGTTTGATCCATCGGTTCTGCCGGAACATGACATCGATTACGTCCCCGTTGGCGGCGCGACCATTCGCAAAGACGGCAAGCGCACCCACTTTGGTTTCTTCAAACTCGCCTTCGCCGTCCTGCGCACTTTTCCCAAATTATTTTCCGTCTATCCCGATGTCGTCTTTTCAACCGGCAGCTACGCCGCATTTTCTACACTTTTTTGCGCACGCCTCTTGCGGATCCCTGTGGTTATTTACGACGCTGACGCAAAGCCGGGGAAAGTCTCGCTCTGGTCATCGAAATTTGCTCGTTGGATCGCGGTCGCACATCCTGACGCAGCAGCAGGCTTTCCCGCAAAAGTAAAAGACAGGATGGCGCGCGTAGGTCATCCGATCCGTCGAGAAATAGAAAATGTCGCGCGCGAAGGCGGGCACGAATTTCTCAAATTAGATCCAAACACGCCGACGATTTTCATTATGGGCGGCTCACAAGGCGCACGGGCGATCAACGAAACGGTGCTCGATGCGCTCCCGACGTTGCTCGAGAAATATAACGTCGTCCATCAAGTCGGCAATTCGAATCTCGAAGAAGTCAAAGGTATTTCGAGCGTCGCGCTTCGCAATTCACAACATGCCGACCGATATCGTATCTTTGGTCTCTTGAATGCGCTCGCTCTCAAGATGGCCGCGGGAGTGACATCGCTCATTCTCGCGCGCGCGGGTTCCGGTACTATTTTTGAGCTTGCGTCGTGGGGTATTCCGGCGATCCTTGTTCCAATCCCGCTCGATGTATCACACGACCAAACTGAAAACGCATTCTCGTATGCGCGCTCGGGCGCGGCGATCGTCATCGAACAGCGCAACCTTACGCCGCATGTTCTTGTGGCTGAAATCGAGCGCATAATGAACGATCAAGAATTACGTGCCCGCATGTCAGCTGCGGCCAAAGAATTTTCCCGCCCACAAGCAGGACGTAAAATTGCGGAAATTATTCTTGAAACTGCTCTCGAACACGAGCCGGTATGAAGTGCATGAATTTTCAATTTTCAATTTTCAATTTTCAAAATAGAATCCGCGTATGAGTGTACGCGTGAGAATAGCTCCGTCACCAACGGGATACTTCCACTTTGGTTTAGCACGCACCGCGCTCTACAATTATTTGTTCGCAAAGAAGGAAGGCGGTGCGATCATCCTACGCGTCGAGGATACGGACAAAAAACGGAACTCACCGGAATTTCTGCAGGACATTTACGATTCATTCAACTGGCTTGGGCTTTCGTTTGATGAAAAATATGTGCAGTCGGAACATCTGGAGCGACACAAAGAACTGCTGCGAAAATTAGTTGCTGAAGACAAAGCGTATATTTCGAAGGAAGTTGCGAAAGATGACAGTGTCAGGGAAGTGGAAGTTGTACGTTTGCGTAATCCCGGCCGCTCGATCACGTTTAATGACGTCATCCGCGGCGATATCACCTTTGATACGACGGAATTAAAAGACTTTGTGATCGCCCGCTCTATCGACGATCCTCTGTACCATTTTGCAGTTGTTGTTGATGATGGCGATGCACAGATTACGCACATCATCCGCGGAGAGGATCATATCTCAAACACGCCGCGACAGATTCTGATTCAAGAAGCACTCGGCTATCCGCGTCCGGTGTACGCGCACTTGCCGCTCATCCTCGCTCCTGACAGGACAAAAATGTCGAAGCGCAAACATCAAACCGCTCTCAAAGATTTTCGTGCGAAAGGGTATCTACCCGAAGCGATGATTAATTTCATCGCGCTTCTCGGCTGGAGTGAAGGGGCAGGGGATCGAGAACTCTATACCCTCCCTGAATTGATAGAAGCCTTTTCCCTCGAGGGCATCCACAAAGCCGGCGCCGTCTTTAATGAAGAAAAGTTACGCTGGTACAATCGTCAGTATCTAGTACTGAAGGGTGAAGAATTTACAATGGACGTTCTCAACATCATGAAGACGGAACTTGAAGGGCGCGGGATACTTTGGGATGATGGGAAGGCGCGTTTGCTTGTTCCGATCATTCGAGAGCGCATAAGCATTTATGATGACGTGCGAGCGCTTGTGCAGGACGGCGAGTTCGATTATTTCTTTTCAGAGCCATCAGTGGACGCGGCAAAGATCCCCGACAGGAAAAGCACGAGCGGAATGGCAAAAGAACATCTGACGTTTGTCGCGCAGGCACTTGAGAAGATTCCGGACGATGCATACGACGCCGCGACGCTGAAAGACGCGCTCTGGGATTATGCCGAAGAAAAGGGGAGGGGTGCAGTCTTGTGGCCACTCCGCTATGCCCTCTCGGGACGCGACAAATCGCCTGATCCCTTTACGATAGCAGCGATCATCGGGAAGGACGAAACACTCAAACGAATTCGTGCAGCCTCTGAACAGTAATTATGAAATCAGCGCGGAACAGCATAGGCGTGACGGCGTTTTTCGCGCTGTTTTTTCCATTGGTTCTTTTCGCCCAGAGCGCAGATGAAATCAAATCACAAATTGCAACGCATCAATCGCAACTCGACTCATTGAATAAGGAAATCGCCGCGTACGAACAACAACTAACGACGATTGGATCAAAAAAACAGACATTGCAAGGCGCGATCAACTCGCTCGATATTTCGTACAAACAGACGCAGGCAAAAATAAAAGCAATTCAGAATAAAATCGCGACGACGGAGCTTGAAATCACGGCCCTCACGGGAAGTATCTCAAATAAAGAGTCCTCTATCGCACTCGACACCGCAGCAGTAGGCGAGAGTATCCGCTCGCTCCAAGAGAGCGACTCGGCGTCGCTTGCCGAGATGGTTTTTTCAAATCAATCCTTGAGCGGTATGTGGGACGACGCGGAAAACGCAATAGCGTTCCAAGAAAACTTACACAGCCATGTGGAAGCGCTTCAGGCGGCAAAAGTAGAGCTGACCGACAATAAGAAAGAACAGGAGGCAAAACAAGCCGAATTAGTTCGCCAAAAAGGCGATCTCACGTCGGAACAACAATCGCTCGCCGTCCAAAAGAAAGCGCAACAAGAGCTCCTCACGCAGACAAAATCCCAAGAATCAAATTATCAGTCGCTTTTGAAGCAGAAGCAGGCGTCGAAAGTGGTCTTTGAACAATCGTTGAATGAACTCGAGTCTAAACTGCAATACACGCTCGATCCGTCGCGCCTGCCGCCGTCGGGGAAAGGCATCTTGCACTGGCCGCTCGATACGATCCGCATCACGCAGCAGTTTGGAAAAACCGCTGATTCCGGCCGACTCTATTCGTCGGGAACGCACAACGGTGTCGACTTTGCGGCCTCGATCGGGACACCAGTAAAGGCCGTCTTGAGCGGCATCATCACTGCAACCGGCAACACCGACGCGATTTACGGATGTTATTCGTACGGCAAGTGGGTTCTCATCAAACACAACAATGGTCTTTCCACGTTGTACGGGCACTTGTCACAAATCAACGCATCGCAAGGGGAGAGTGTCTCAACCGGCGAGACCATCGGATATTCGGGAGCAACAGGGTACGCGACCGGTCCGCATTTGCATCTCTCTCTGTACGCGTCTGATGCGGTGCAGGTTCGCCAGCTAAGCTCCGGTAAAGGCTGCAATAACGCGGTTATGCCTGTTTCCGCACCGAGCGGGTATCTTGATCCTTTGCAGTACCTTTAGACCGCGGATCTTTTTCTCCGACAATTTTGAGCGCGCGCAATTCAACATTCGATGCGCGGCGTAATTGCCGTTCAAAATTATCCGGAACGACAGGGAAGTAACGTGTTTTTGAAAGCTTGGCCATGACCCAGTCGAGCGCCCGCCCCGTAGGCAGCTTGCTATCCTTCGGGGACTCCCCCGACGTAATCCATTTTTCGGGTGGATACTTGGAAAGGTCGAACGGTGCCGAATACCCGCGCAGCGATTTCCGTCCATCCCACAAATAATATTCGTGAAAATAACTCATTGCGAGTTCGCGCGGCGTTTTGTAAATCGGGTCGCGGTATTTTAAAACCGCATGATTTGTTTTACTGATCGCGCCCCAACGATTATTTTTCTTGAAAAGGGCAACCGTATGATCTTCGTCGTCATATGCGGTCGCAAAGTCCATCAAAAGCGGTTTGTGACCATGGAAGGCAAGTACCGCCGCTGCAAAAACGGCTCCTTCAAAACAATGCGCTGTCTTTTTCTCAAAAACTTGGACGGGCGAGGAGTTCGACTCCCCCGATATTTCGAAATTTATTGAAAGGGTATCGAGGTAGTTTTGAACCTTAAAGGGAGTAGTGAGCGTAGAAAAAAGCCGACGCATATCTTGGGGAAGAATCTTTTTAATTTTGTCTGCGTATGACATGTAGGGAATGATAACAAAGCAACCATCGATTCGTAGGACCTCGGCAACCTAAGCAGTATCCACAGGCCGCTCTAGACGTGCGGTTTTGCTATAGGTATTATTCGTTTTACATATATTGTGCGAATATGTATATCTCGGGAACCCAAGGCACCTTCTTCATCTTTCCCCTATTACACCACGATGAGTTCAAAAAGGTATTTGTCCGTTCTTCATATCATTCCCGCTTGTAGGTAAGAAATTGCAAATCGAAAACCTAACCGCCCCCCTTCCCTGATATGTATCAAAGATTTTGAGAGTGCTATCCTTATACTACTTATGTCTCAAAAGCCCATTATTGAATACCTCTACCCTTTTCTCGACTATTGTGAGATTGAAAAAGGGCTTTCAAATAATACGCAGCGTAATTACCGCCAGTATTTAAAAATCTTTATGAACTGGTTGAGACATACCAACAACCAGAAACTGCGGCCAGAAGAACTCACCGCAAAACATGTATGGGATTATCGCCTCTATCTTGCACGAGGTTACAAATCGCCGCGCGGCGATAGCCTGGCCCGCAAATCACAAAATTATTATTTGATAGCCGTTCGTGCACTTCTTGATTTCTTCGCGGAAAGAGACATTACATCTCTTCCCTCAGCAAAAATAAAATTGGCAAAACAGAAAACGGAAGAAAACATCTCATTTCTCGAAGTGCACGAGATCGAACGTATCCTGCAATTGCCTAACACTACGAAACCAGAGGGTTTACGTGACAAGGCGATTTTGGAGACGTTTTTCTCATCCGGCATGCGCATATCGGAGTTGACGGCGCTGAATGTTGATCAGGTATCGATCTTAAAAGGAAAGAAGGATCCGAACATGACCATCGAACTTTCAATAATCGGCAAGGGGAAACGCGTGCGCACTATTTTTCTTTCGCCGCGCGCGGGCGGCTGGATACGTGCATATCTCGCCACACGAGGCGATGACGAAAAGCCGCTGTTCATCAATACGCGCACGCGCAACCCGGAGATGCGACGCCTCTCCCCTCGGTATATCCAGGTCGTGATAGGAAAATACGCGCGTGCCGCCGGTCTTTCTAAAAAAGTGACACCGCATACCTTACGCCATTCGTACGCGACCGATCTTCTATTCCACGGGGCGGATTTGCGCAGTGTTCAAGAACTCCTCGGCCACAAGAACGTCGCGACGACACAGATCTATACCCATGTCACCAACAAGCGCCTGCGCGACATTCACGAGAAATTCCACGGCGGTTCGCGTATGAAAGATTCGTAAGGTATGTCCACTATCGATAAAATCCGAGCGATCTTTTATTCAAGCGCCCATGCCTTTACGGCCTCTGAAGAGCTTGTACAGGAGATCGCGTTTCTTGTTGATGAGGGATATCTCCACTATGAGGAATTCTCAATCTCAACGAAAGAAGAATACCTTGAACAGATCGAGATAATTTCGCGCAAAGGCAATTATGATGCCGAGGCGGAGGCGTAGCGCATATCGCGCTCAAAAAACTTGCACAGGTCTTGGTCTCTCGCGAATACGGGAAAGAAGTCCGGTTTGAGGCGCCCTTTTGCGGCTATTACCCCGACGTGCTGAGTGTAGATAAGAAACTAGTCATCGAATGCGGGCAGACGAGCAACCCAGATAAGATGTTGGCGTATTTCAGCGCAGGAAACATCATCGAATGCATACAAATCCCCTATCCGGATGTTGACGATGCGCGTATCCGAGCGTATAGCTTTACCGCTCGCGACGATCTCACTGATTTTTTAAAGGCTGTCGAGTTCAAGAGACGCGCATCTTTAAAGTCCCTGATTACTCGACGTGGATAAAGTTGTACTGCGGACTATTTCTTCCACGGAATTTCAAACTGTGAAAATTCCGGAAGAAGTTTCCTACCGTACAGAAGGCGGGAGATGACTTCCGCGTGCGAAAGCGCGCCAGTGAGAGCGTTGTGAGGGTGCGGTTCCTCGGGAATGCCGCAGTAGTTAAGGACGGCGTCCAGATCCAGGGCGGAACGATTCTTCATGACCGGCGGTTGTTTGCCATGGGTCACGTAGTGCATGTAGCAAAGGGTATGTGTATCAATCGTGCGGTAGGCGAATGGCCATTCAGTGTGCCCTGCTCTCTCCGATGCGTATTTCAAGAAATCGCGATCAAACGAAACGTTTTGTCCCGCGAGCGTTTTTTCCGGTAAATCCTTGCTCCAATGCATGAATGCGTGCACGAGATCCGCTTCACTTTGTTTCTTCGGATCAGTAATCTGCTCTTTAGTAAAGCCATTGACCGCGAGTGCCTCATCCATGATATGTGCGCCGTCCCAGACACGGCATTCTTCGTAAAAACGATTCGTCGGATTCGCCAAATCCAAAGCGCCCACCGAAACGATGGAATGCTTGTGGGCTTCTGTTCCTGAAGCTTCAACGTCAACGACGAGCATAGGAACAGTATATAGCCACTAGCCAATAGCGACTAGGAAATGCGTCTTGTATTTCCCCTAGTGACTATTGGCTAGTCGCTAGTGGCTATCCCCGAGTCCCTTACAATTCTTTGCCGCGGCATACCCCGCTGCCTTTGCAGCGTCTTCGGTCTTAAACCACAGCTGATTCTCCGGCTTGATGCTCGTTGCCCCACCACACCATGGGTAGTAGTAGACCGTACCCGTCCGCGAGGCCTCTACCAGCCCACCGATGGCCATTCCCTTCGGCTCTGCCTCAAGAGGCGCCTGGGAGACCGAAATGGCTGATTTTGAGGCTTCTGTGGCCGATAAACGCCCTAACCCAAAGCTCGAAAGGCCGACCAAAAGAACGATCAGGATCAACCCCCATTCCCCCAGCGCTACTTCTCCCGCACTCTTGATTTTTAGCCATTGGTCTTGTATATTAGTCATGTTCGAGGTATTTCGTATACAGTATACGGTATACCGCGATACGGAATACTGCATTTTATGGCCACAACCAAAGCCGCCGGCACAGCGAAAAACCTGACTGATTCAAATCCGAAGTATCTCGGCGTTAAGCGCGCAGATGGCTCTAGTGTCACGCCCGGAGAAATCATCGTCCGCCAACGCGGCACGAAGATCATGGCCGGCAAGAATGTCGCCGTCGCCAAAGATCACACGCTTTTCGCAATGGCAAACGGCATCGTTAAATTCGCACTGAAGCGCAAAGGAAATTTTGACGGACGCACCACGGTGCGCTCGATCGTTTCTGTTTCTGCTACGAAGTAATCACTTCGACAGTGATCGTCGCCACGATACTTCCCAGGCGAATCTCAACCGGCCATGTGCCGGTTTGTTTAATGGGCATTTTTGGATGGATTGATTCTTCAGGTACATCGATTCCCTGCTCTCGCAAAACTTTTGCAATATCTTCCGCCGAAATCTTTTTATATAAATGCCCTTTTGCGTCCCCATTCGCGCGCACCATGAGCGTGAATGATTGCATCCTCTGTGCAATCGCCGCCCATTCTTTTTCTTGCTCCGCGCGACGCGCCTTGTCGTCGGCATTTTTCTTCTCTAAATTCTTAAGCGCGTCCGGCGTCGCCATTTGCGCCATCTTATTGGGGATCAGGTGGTTGAGCGCATACCCGTCGGAGACGTTCTTGACGCTCCCCTTTTGCCCAACGCCAGAGACATCTCGTAACATGATGATCTGCATAACCGTAGTATTGAGCACGGAACTCGCGTCTGCAAGGTATGCCGCCCGTGAATAACGAAATTCAAAACCCTTTGCACAGAGCCATGATTTGGTAGCTCAGCAGGATACGAAGGTAGTGCACGAGGTATCCCGCCATCGAACGCGGAAATGATGAGACGAGATGCAGGTGCTCCTTGAGGTAATCGAAGACCGATTCAATTTTCGATCGGATGTGCAGAAGATCGATCTGCCATGGAGCAGCGATCTTTTCCTTTTGCTTTGGATGCGGCGGTGCGATGATGATAGTGCCGTATCGCTTCCACATCCGCTCACGCATCACCGAGGCGCCATACAAGGTGTCACCCACCGCAATCCTCGTGTGTTTGTTCAAGAGGAGATGTTCCATTTGCGCGTCGTATACGTTCGCTCCAGTGAGTGCGAGCCCGCACAAGCGGCCATCGAGCGAGATACTGGCGTGCAGCTTGAATCCAAAGTGCCAACCCTGCCAGTTCTTGCCGAAATCAACCATATCTGGAGCCACGGAATAGTCATCGGCTCGATGCAGCTTGCACACTTCGAGCATCGTTGAGTCCATGATGCGGGTTGCTTCTTCTGACGAAAGCAATGCCGAGAGACGATCAAAACACACAGGCAGTGCACGATGTACTTCACGCACAAAAGCTTGATACGTCGGCACACGAGGAAAATCGCACTGATGATATCGGAGTACATGGTCGTATATGTCCTTCAGTGTTTTCTGTTTCAAGAGAATGGTGTGCCAGATGAGGATGGTGACGATTTCGGCGTCTGCGAGCGCCGGAGGACGCCCGGGGTGCACCTTGGCTTTAGGCACCCGCTCATCTACCCAACAAAACAAATCAGCGATATCATCCGCTTGCAAAGGGAGCATGGTTTTCAATGGTTAGGTTGGTACCCATCCATTGTCCCATGTTCCTTTTTGCATTTTTGTGGCTTTGTTGTGCGATTATGGAATTTCGTTATTCACGGATGCCGCAAGTTGACTAGAGTTTATTAATATTGTATTATCGTATTGGCTCTAGATGTAGGAGAAGCAGATGAGGGTCTCAAGCGCACTGTACGCCGTAACGAGTCTTGTCCTTGTAGGAGCCGGGTACTATTTCTTCCTGTCTCCCGGACCAGAATACGGTCAGCCTGTTCGCGTCAGTTCGTGGACCTTGGTTACATCCGACTCTTGGTTGGATCACGATCCACGATGCAGTATTCCTCGCGGTTCATATGTCCGTTTCGAAATGCAAAAACAACAGGATGCCAGGGATTTGCGAGGTCGAATAGACCGAACACGCGGAAGCAGAAACGGATATTCCACGTGCACGGGAAAATTCACCGCATCACGAGAAGAGTATTACCAAATGTTGAGCCTCGCAGTCCCCCGCAAATAGCCCAGCAAACGCAAGTCCCCCGCGGTACGCACTGCGGGGGCATTTATTTTAGTAATTCAAGCGCCTTATCCATCTGCGGATCTGCAGGAGGTTTATTATCTTCCGGAATTTTTACTTCCACATCCGGCGTGATACCGGTCGTCGGGATGTGCGTGCCATCCGGTTCAAGCCAACGAGCGACCGTGACCTTGAGTCCGGTATTCTCCGTAATCGGCACCAATTCTTGCACTGAGCCCTTGCCGAACGTATTAGTACCGACGAGCGGTGCGATCTTATTTTGTTGCAGAGCTCCGGCGAGAATTTCTGATGCCGACGCGGAGCCTTTGTCGACAAGAATCACCATTTTCAAATTCGAATTAAAGATATTGTACCCGCGCGAGCGATGCACAATGTTGTCTTGGTGTCCCGCATAATCTTCCGTCACCACAACCTTCCCTGTCGGCAAGAACCAGCTCGCCATATCCACTGCTGCTTCGAGATAGCCGCCAGGATTCCCGCGCAGATCCAAGACGAGTCTCGTGTCGCCGCTTTCGACAAATTCACGCATCGCGTTGCGGAATAGTTCCGGCGAATTGGCGGTGAAATTGTGCAGCGAGAGCACGAACACGCCGCCCGGTTTTTTGTCAGTCTCCACAACCGGCACGCTGATGACATCGCGCGTCACTTTGATGTCTTGCGGCTCCTTCCATCCTTCGCGCATGACATGCAAGGTCACGATTGTGCCTTTCGGTCCGCGAATGCGATTAACAGCAGCGGTAATATCGAGACCTTTCGTGTCGACACCATCGATCTGCAAGACAAGGTCGCCTGGCTTGATGCCCGCACGCTCGGCTGGCGTGCCCTTGAGCGGCGCCACGACGGTCAACATTTCGTTCTTGATCGCGATTTCCATGCCGACGCCCGTGAATTCCCCGCTCAAATCTTCAGAGAATTGTTTTTGTTCGACCGGTGGGAGATAAAAGGTATATGGATCACCGAGCGAATCAGCGAGCCCTTGGATCATTCCGTAGACGCGGCGCTCTTCGGGCGTGCCCACTACTTGCGGCGATGACGATGCAGTCGTCGTCGGAACCGATGCCGGCACAAATTTATCATTAATAGTCGCCCATGCTTTCCACACGGGAGAAAAATCAACGCCGGTTGGCGGCTGGTCGGCGCCGATGGCTTGTGCGACCGATGCGGGCAAAACTCCTTGCGCGACATGCGAACTCCCAATCGCAAAACCGCTGACAAAGCCGATGACGGTCAAAAAAACGGTGGACGCGATCAGTGCGCGCATCTTCCCTTCGATATTCATCGCACAAGTATCGCACAAGTAATTCAAATTTAAAAGAATGCACAGCTGTGTATCGTAATCCCTAGTGGCTATTGGCTAGTGGCTATATACTATTCAGATGTTATCGCGCTATGAACACGGCGGCGTCACGTGGGTCGACCTTGAAAATCCGACAACGGACGAAGTCCGCCGCGTGATGGACGAATATGGCCTCAATCATTTTGTTGCTGAAGAATTACTGCTACCCACGCAAAAGCCACGCGTCGAATTCCACGACAAATACCTGTATGTCATTTTGCACTTCCCTGCCCTACGTCACGCTCACAAGACTGAAGAGCAAGAAGTTGATTTTGTCGTCGGCGAAAAATTCTTGATCACGACGCACTACGATACGATCGATCCTCTGCACAAATTCTCCAAAGTGTTCGAGGTGAATTCGGTCTTGGACAAAAGCCCGATGGGCGAGCACGCGGGATATCTCTTTTTCTACATGCTTCGCCGTCTCTACAAGGCAGTCGAGCACGAACTCGATTTTGTGCGTACTGATCTTGTTCATATCGAGCACAATCTTTTCGGGGGGCTCGAAGTACGCATGGTCCGCGCGATTTCGCAGTGTGCACGCGATGTATTGAACCTGCGTCAGACCATCGAACCGCATCGCGATATTTTAAAGACACTTGCTGACGACGGAGCGAAATTCTTCGGCGAAGAATTCGTGCAATACCTCCGCGCGCTCGAAAATGATTATTACCGACTCCACAACCATATCATGCGCCTCACGGACACCTTGCATGAAATTCGCGAGACGAACAATTCTCTTCTTTCTACCAAGGAAGGCGAGACAATGCGCCGTCTTACGATCATGGCGTTCCTCACGTTTCCACTGTCGCTTCTCGTTTCCATTTTGAACGTGCATTCCGAACACAATCCGATTCTCGGGCGTCCGTTCGATTTCTGGATAATCATATGTATCGTCCTTGCCGCCGGCACAGGAATGCTCATGTACTTCAAATATAAAAAGTGGCTGTAGTAATAGGTGTCAGGTTACCGGTTTCAGGTTCTAGTAAAATGCGAAGAGACTTGGTAGCATGCTTCACATGAAGTGGTTGGACAAGCTGCTCGGTGGAAAGACGGTGGATACAAATCCGCCCCTTCATCTCTACAACACTCTCACGCAATCGGCCGAGGTCTTCGAGCCTCTGAAGCCGGGTCACGTCAAGATGTACAACTGCGGCCCGACGGTGTACGGCGTGCAGCACATCGGTAACCTGTCGATGTTTGTCTTTACCGACATCGTGCGACGCACGTTTGAGATGAACGGCTATGCGGTCAAACAAGTCATCAACATCACCGACGTCGGGCATCTTGTCTCCGACGGCGACGACGGCGAAGACAAAATGACCAAAGGCCTCAAGCGCGAGAAAATGAAACTGACGCTCGAGAACATGCGCGCGCTTGCGGAAAAATACACCGAGCTGTTTCTCGCCGATCTTGCGACACTGAATATTAAAACTGATGGGACGCATTTTCCGCGCGCGTCAGATTATATTCCTGCACAAATCGCGATGATACAGACGCTCGAAGAGAAAGGATATGCGTATCGTGGCACCGATGGCGTGTATTTTGATACCTCGCGATTTCCCGCCTACGGCAAATTGGGCAACATCAATCTTGAGGGCTTGAAAGAAGGCGCACGTGTCGAGGCAACCATCGAAAAGCGCAATCCGACGGATTTTTTGTTGTGGAAATTGGACAAGAAGTTGGGGTGGGAGAGCCCGTGGGGTCTGGGCTTCCCCGGGTGGCACATCGAATGCTCCGCGATGAGCCGCGCGATTTTGGGAGAACAGATCGATATCCATACCGGCGGTATCGAACACATCCCTGTGCATCACAACAACGAAATCGCGCAGTCGGAGAGCGCGACGGGCAAGAAACCGTTCTCACGCTATTGGCTTCATCGCGCGCACTTGCAGATCGAGAGCTCAAAAATTTCAAAATCCGAAGGCAATACTGTGTATCTTTCGGATATTATTGAGAAAGGATTCCACCCGCTCGCGTTTCGCTATCTCCTGCTCGGTGCGCATTATCGTCAGCCATCGAACTTTACGTGGGATGCACTGCAAGCGGCGCAAACGGCGTTTTTGAAATTGCGGAAACTTGTTGATGAACTGCCGCACGACGGCTCTAAACCGATTTCGTATCTCACTCGCTTCCAAGAGCGCATAAATGATGATTTTGATACGCCGGGCGCACTCGCCGTTGTGTGGGAAATGATCAATGACAAAAATGTCCCGCACGCGGACATTCGCGCAGGCATTCTCGCGGCAGATAAAGTATTTGGATTGCAGCTCGCACAGCCTGATGATCGCGCGAGTGAGTTATATCGCAAGGAACTTGGCGCCGTAGTTTCTTCTGCCGACGTTCCTGCACATGTGCGCGACCTACTTGCAAAGCGTGAAGAAGCGCGTGCAGAAAAGAAATGGGATGTCGCCGACCAGGTTCGCACAGAAATTGAATCCGCAGGGTATGTGATCGAAGACACCGCCGACGGCCCACGACTCGTCGCCAAGTATTAAACGACGAAATTGATCAGTCGGTTCGGTACGAAGATGACTTTACGTACCGACTTCCCTTCAAGCCATTTTTCAACTGTCTTTTCGGCTTCTGCGCGTACCAACGCTTCGCTCGAATTTGACGCTACCTGGACTTGTGCGCGAACCTTGCCATTGATTTGAACCACGATCGTCGCTTCTTCCGACACAACTTTCTTCGGATCATATTTTGGCCATGCTTCGAGATGGACCGACTTCTTGTTGCCGAGGATGTGCCACAGCTCATCCGTGATATGCGGCGCGAACGGCGCAAGAAGACGCAGAAGGACGAGATATTGACCCTTGGTAATTCCCTTTGCTTCGGCTTCGTTAAGAAACAGCATCATCGCCGCGATGGCGGTATTGAATTTCATTTGCGGCAAATCTTCGGTCAATTTCTTTGCACACACATGAATCGCGCGCTCGACAAGCGGATGCTGCACAGCCGAGAGTCGTTCGTGAAGGCGCCAGACTCGCTCGAGAAATCGACGCACGCCAACGACCCCGTTTGGATTCCATGGATAACTTGCCACTTCGTTGTACGGGCCGATAAAGGCCAAATACATACGCACCGTATCAGCACCAAGATTGCGCACGACTTCATCCGGATCGATCACGTTGCCGCGCGATTTCGACATTTTCTGTCCGTCAGGACCCATGATAAGCGAGCGATTCATGCGACGCGTGTATGGCTCTGCATCTTTTACGAGCCCGAGATCAAACATCGCCTTGTGCCAGAAGCGGCTATAGAGAAGATGCACCGTCGTATGTTCGGCACCGCCTGAATACAAATCAACCGGCAACCAGTTCTGTAGTTTTTTCGCATCCGCAAATTTCTTTGTATTCTTCGGATCCGAATATCTTTGGAAATACCACGATGAGTCGACAAAGGTATCAAACGTATCAATCTCGCGTTCCGCTTTCCCTTTGCACTGCGGACATTTCACCTTGACGAATGATTTTACTTTCGCGAGCGGTGACTTTCCGTCTCCTGTCGGCAGATAATCTTTCAAATCCGGTAACTTTACGGGTAAATCCTTATCCGGCACCGCAACATCACCGCATTTCGGGCAATGAATAATCGGAATCGGCACGCCCCAGAACCGCTGACGCGAGACAACCCAATCGCGCATCTTGTACGTCGTCTTCTTCGTGCCGAATTTTTCTGTAATCTTTTGACGCGCTTTTTCTGAATTTAGACCATCAAATTCAGCAGAATGTATCAGTATGCCCGCACCGGTATACGGATCAGTTTTATCCCCAAGATATCGCATGAATAACGGCTGATCCTCACCCGAGTTAGATTGTGATCCGGAAATGAGTTCGAGGGCCTTTTGCTTACTAACCCAAAAATTTTCAATTTTGACCTTTTTCTCAAGTTCCGTTAATTGCAATTCTTTCTTAGTTTCATTTTTCAAACGAAGTGCATAGCATGTGGCCAATGCCTGTCGATTAATCTTTCGAACGGTATTATAAAAATTTGACTCAACCGTGCCAATGCGACGGATATTAGTAAAATTCGTGTACCCTGTTTCTTCGATAACTTCGCGAATAACTCCTTCTTCCTCTGTCTCCCCTTCATCTATGCCTCCCCCAGGTAGTCCGTATTCAACGCGATCTTCGTGAGTAATTGATTGTAAAAGCACTTCATTTTTATCATTCTCGACAATAGCTATACCGATTTTTCTGAAGACACCATCCGGTACTCGTGGCGTTGTCTGTTCGACGACAACATCGCGTATCGGTAATTTAAATTTCGTCGCAAATTCATAATCACGTTCATCGTGTGCGGGGACCGCCATGATTGCGCCGGTACCGTAGTGCGCGAGAACGTAGTCAGCAACGAATAACGGAATCTTTTCACCAGTTGCCGGATTGATTGCTTCAACACCCTCCAATTTCACGCCGGTCTTTTCTTTATTTTCCTGCCGTTCTAACTCTGTTTTCTTCCCTGCTACACGGACATACTTTTGAACTTCCTCGTTATTTTTGAGAACTGTCCTGTGTCCGAGGGCCAATTTTACCCATAGATGCTCGGGCGAAAGTACCAAATATGTCGCGCCGAAAAGCGTATCTGCCCGCGTGGTAAAAATTTTGATATGTGCACGTTTGCCACTAGCGTCGGTGCGCGCATTTACCTTCTCGTCGCCAAAATCAAGAAAGAAATCAATTTCCGCGCCTTCGCTGCGGCCGATCCAATTGCGTTGCGATTCTTTGATTTGTTCCGGCCAATCGAGCGGCGCGAGATCATCGACGAGACGGTCGGCATAGTCCGTGATTTTCAAATTCCACTGCAACATGTTGCGTTGCTCAACTTCCGTGCCGCAGCGTTCGCATTTGCCATTTACCACTTGTTCGTTCGCGAGCACTGTTTTGTCTTTTGGACACCAATTCACCGCAGTCTCTTTTTTATATGCAAGGCCTTTCTTGAAAAACTGCAAAAAGAGCCATTGCGTCCATTGGTAGTACGCGGGATCGGCGGTAATCACTTCACGCGACCAATCAAACGATGTGCCCATCGATGCGATCTGCTTTTTCATGTATGCGATATTGCCGAACGTCCATTTTTTTGGATTCAGTCCGTTTTTTATCGCAGCATTTTCCGCGGGAAGTCCGAAGGCATCGAAACCAATCGGATACATCACGTTCTTCCCCGTCATGCGCAGATGGCGCGCTAAAATATCGGGCTCCGCAAACGCATACCAATGCCCGACGTGGAGATTACCGGAGGGATATGGAAATTCGACGAGAAGTTGGAAATTCTCTTTCCCTTTCACCGAGTCGGCCGTTTTGTAGAGCTTCTTTTTCGTCCAGTCTTTCTGCCATTTCTGCTCTATTTTTTTATGGTCGTACGAGCGCATTGGAATAGCCTACCATGAAGCCTGTCTTACACAATTTCAACAATTACGGACTTTCCATCTGCCTCTTTGCGAACCTGAACATCGCCATAATTATGTTTTTTTGCAAGCCCACTCGCATCTTTCGCGAGCTCTTCAATTTTTTTCTCAACAGCAGGCCACGACGCGTCGTCAGATTTTCTAAAAGTCACCCGGGGAGCACTTGTAAAGTCTTCTTCAACTTCGTAATCGGCAATTGTCTTCATGGAGGAACGTAATTCACTCCGAATTCCCCGAATTATATTTTCTTGTGCATCGCGTCGCGGTGCACCGTCAGGAGAGCCCCATGGTCCCTTTTCAGTCATAGTTACTTCGCGGGAGAGACGTTCTTATTGAATGGCGGGTATCTTTCTGGGTCAATAGTTCTTTCAAAGCATTTTTCTCCCGATCCATGCTGCCATGTGTCTTCGATGCCAGTGCCCTTTACAGGATACGGTGCTGCAATAGGAACAGAGCGGCCTGTGTTTACATCCTTGCTGTCCGCATTGAACGTCGCACATAGCTTGAACGACATGGCTCCAGTTACTTCGTAGCGGTACGCGCCGCCCTGTGGATCCACTGGAATTGTATTGCCGCTGATTGGATCTGCCACTTCCGAAAGTGTTGCCGGTAGTTTTTCCTTTTGCTGCCAGAAGTTCACGATCTGGTACTGGATATTTTGCAGATCACTTACTTTTTGCGTGTCGAAACGATACAGCCGAATCTGCGTCGGTGAGCCCATGATAAAGAAGCCGGCGACAATCGCGAGAAGGACGGCAACGCCAGCACCCCAACCCACCATGCGCGCGTATTGTGGATATTGATTCCAATAGCCGCGCAAGTCTGCAAGGAAGTGCAGAAAGACGGCAAGCGCAACGAGAAGTAATACCGCGACTTTCAAAACAAACCGCGTCGTAATATCACCGCCGAGGAAATAATTGATGAGCGTGATGAGATCACCGACCGCTGCAAAGCCCGCGATAAAAATCGTAAGAACAAGAATCCAGCGGCGAATCCAGATTTCTGCTTTCATCGCATCGGCGACAATGTCTTTGCGGATAAAGCGCAGAAGGAGGATCGCAACCGGCACCATCACGATCAGTGTCGCCATCGCGATACGGATCCCGCCCGAGAATGGATCGACATACGAATACGACAAGACATCAGGATATGCGTAATCGATGTACTGAAACAGGAGCGCGATAAATGCAAAAACCGACGAATAAAGAGCGATCATTGCACCAGCCCAGATAAAGAAGTCCTTAGGCGTGACTTTTGGGGTGTTCATATGTTTGAATGCTACACCTCACAAAGACGTACGCAAGCTCATCTTATTGCACAACGGCTGCATGTAGCTCGAAATACAAGATCGAATCTTGTATGTCGCTCAACAGAGCCACAGAAAAGGTTAAACCTTCTAAGCGCTTCAGCTGTGGAAAAACTCCATGACATCGCCATCTTGAACTACATACTCTTTCCCTTCCGTGCGGACCCAGCCTTTTTCGCGCGCCGATGCCCAGGAGCCGGCTTCGAGGAGTTTGTCCCATTGAATTACCTGCGCACGGATGAATTTGTCTCTGAAATCTCCATGGATTGCCGCACCTGCTTCCGGCGCTGTTGCACCGCGCTTGATCGTCCATGCGCGCGTTTCCTTTTCGCCCGTCGTAAAGAATGAAATAAGGTCGAGCAATCGATAGCCGCCTTTGATGAGGTCATCGATACCGTCGGATGAGACACCGAGTTCGCGGCGGAATTCGTTCTTCTCATCGCCTTGCATGTCATTGAGATCATTTTCAACGCCCGCATCAACAAATACTGACTGTGCTTTGTCGGCATCGATAAATCGCTCAAGTGATTTCCAGCGCTCGCCACCTTCTGCATCAATATTCACCGCGCCGCTTTTGCGGTTCAAAACATAGAGAAGTGGTTTTGAGGTAAGAAGGTGCAGGCCTTTCACCACTTCCAATTCCTTTTCGTCCAATGCGACAGTGCGTGCGGCTTTACCCGATTTCAGCGCGGGAACGATCTTGCGCAACACATCGCGTTCTGCAACGAGCTGTTTGTCACCGCCTTTTGCATCACGCTCCAATCGCTCGAGCCGCTTCGAGGCCGTCTCTTCGTCGGCGAGCACTAATTCAAGATTAATGACTTCAATATCTCGCAAAGGATCGACGTCGCCATGCACGTGATGAATATCGTCATCCTCAAAAAGCCGTACGACTTCCGCAATGGCGTCCGTCTCACGAATGTTGGTGAGAAATTGGTTGCCAAGCCCTTCACCCTCCGATGCGCCTTTCACCAAGCCTGCAATATCAACAAATTCCACAGCTGCGGGCACGGTCTTTTCCGATTTCGACATTTGCGACAAGCGATCAAGTCGAAAATCCGGTACCGCAACCACACCCACCGATGGATCAATGGTTGCGAAAGGATAATTTGCGATGAGCACGCCCTTGCGCGTCAGAGCATTAAATAACGTGGACTTGCCCACATTCGGTAACCCAACAATTCCAATACTAAGTGACATATAAATTTACGACGCCTGCCCCGTAGGAAGCTTCGCTTTCCTACTGGGGTTTGGCAGACCGACGATTGCGATTGAAAGTGACATCGCAGTGATTTTGACATGCAAAGTCTAATATGGCAATATGCGGTCGGCGAGCGGTGGAGCTCCCGTAATGGAGGATTAAAATGGCCAAAGCTGCAATTTTGAACGACATCCCCAAGGGGAAGTTCCGAGTGATCTATGTCGACCTGTTCTCTCACGAGGATGGCGTAGTGAAGGATTGCGATACACCGGGAGAGGCTGTAGCAATCGCCGATGGACAGAATAGGCAACGTAAGGGCGAGATGGATACGGTGTACTATGCCTACAACGACGAAAGAACGTTAATCCGCGATCATACTGCGGTTGACGGTCCGGACATTGCCCCATAATCAGAACACGAGGCGCCGCAGGTTCACCTGCGGCGCAATTTTTATAACCCGCGCCTACCAAGTTCTCGAATCTTATGCAACCATCGTTGTTTCCGCGGCTCCGGCACATTTTCTGACGGGCCGTACCATGTTGTGCTGACGGAAAATCCGGCGAACCAGAGAATTCCCCACTTTAATTGCGCATTGACGTTACCCGGAAGCAGCCGCACCAGCCACGGCTGCGTACCGCTTGCGATGATGATACGCGCGGTCTTGCCGCGCATGAGACGATGCCAAAACATACTGCGCTTGCCGCTCGGGAATTTCATGTAGCGAAACTCGGATCCGGGTAGCCACGCACGATCAAAGAGCCCTTTCAAGATCGCCGGCATCCCGACCCACCATACTGGATGGATAATGACAAAATGATCCGACCATTTTACAAGTTCGGTAAAACGTTTTAGATCGGGCTCCAATTCTTGCATGGCACGGTAGCCCTTGTGTAAAATGGGATCGAAGGTCATCTCTCCGATGTTCATGCGCACAACTTCGTGCCCGCCTTCCTTCGCTCCTTGCTCATACGCGTCCGCAAACGACCCTGAAATGCCGCTTTTGTCGGGATGTCCGAGCAGCAGAAATATTTTTTTAGCCATGTTTTGAAAAGTGTATCACAGCAATGGATACATTACGGGAAACTTGACGTGACCGTTTATAAATGTTAGTATCTTTCAATCTATGACTACATACGTGGCTCGAATTAAGGCGCTAATACTCGCGCACAAACGCTACTCAATCGCCGGACTTGTCGTTCTCCTTATTGGCGGCGGGCTTATTTTCCATTTTGTGGGTGCAAAAGACGCCACAGCAACGCCTGATGCAAAGCCCGAAGTCATCGTCGGGCGTGTGGCTGATCTGATGAGCGGCAACGGCTCACTCTCAATCGTTGCAGAAATCCGCTCCGTCAATGAAGCGAAAATTTCCGCAGAAAGCGGCGGACGTGTCACGCATGTGCGCGCATCGCTCGGCGATTTTGTATCCGCCGGACAAATCCTCGCAGAAGTCGAAAATGATTCCCAGCGCGCGGCAGTCTTGCAGGCGGAGGGCGTTCTCGAAGCTGCTAAAGCGGCAAATGCCAACACTACGGTCTCACTTGATAGCGCACAGACATCAGCGCTGAACACGCTCTTGAGCACGTATGCAACCTACGGAAGCACCGTCCATGATGATATCGATGTCAACTTTTCAAATCCGGAATCGCAGACACCCGTCTTTAACGTCCAGACATCTGAATCCCAACTCAAGATGCAATTAGTATTGAACCGCGGCGCGTTGACGGCGGTTATCAAACGTCACGCGAATATTCAGAACTCGCTGACGGGCTCGAGCGACCTAGCGACGGAACTCGCAAAGACCGAATCGGAGCTGCGCGATTTGCGAAGCTATCTCGATACGCTGATCATCGTTCTCAACAAAGGCATTCCAAGCTCTGATGTGTCGTCCTCCAATATTGCGACGTACCTCGCTGATGCGACTGCGGGGCGTACGGCGGTAACAAGCGCACTCTCCTCTGTCGCGAGCGCACAAAGTGGTCTTCAAGTCGCCGCAAATAATACGGGTGAAAGTGGCGGCCCATCGGCATCTTCAGCGTCTCTTAAGCAGGCACAAGGCGCCTACAACGCGACAGTCGCGAACCTCGAGAAAACCATCATCCGCTCACCAATCGCCGGCTCACTCAATAATTTCACGATCAAACTCGGCGATTTCCTCACCCCATCGCAGCAAGTTGCCGTTGTGTCGAACAATGGTGCGCTGGAAGCCGTTGCGTACGTGACCGAGGAAGACAAATCGCGTGTTTCCGTCGGTCAAAAAATCACGCTCGAGGGTGGCGTAACTGGCACTGTTACCAAAATCGCACCGGCGCTTGACCCGGTGACTCGCCGCATCGAAGTCCGCATCGGACTCCCAGCAAACGCTGCGAAAGTTTTGACAAACGGTCAATCGGTCCGCATCGAACTCGGAAAAGGCGTTGCAACCGCACCAACGAGCGGTCCGCTCTCCATCCCAATAGCCGCGCTGAAGATCGAAGCAAAACGCACAATCGTCTTTACAGTTCTTGATAACAAACTTGTCGCGAAGGAAATCACCATCGGCAAACTTTCGGGAGATTCTGTACAAGTCACGCAAGGCCTTACCGCAGACACGGAAATCGTAGCCGATAGCCGAGGTCTGAAGGAAGGCGACGAGGTGACGGTCGCCGACTAACGTATATGCTGTGGCTTTGGAATTATTTTTTGCGCAAGCGCCAGTTTACGGTGTTGCTGATCGTCGCGCTCATCGCTACTGGGACGTATGCTCTTTTGAGCATTCCGAAAGAAAACGCGCCGGCAGTGCGAATCCCGATTGGTATCGTCACGACCGTCTTCCCCGGCGCATCCGCTGCTGATGTCGAGCAACTCGTTACCGATAAGATTGAAAGCGGCGTCGCAAACCTTGAAAACCTCGACAAGCTGACTTCGAGCTCACGCGAAGGGCTCTCAATGGTGACGGTGCAATTTGATGCAAATGCAAACCTCGATAAATCCATCCAGAAATTGAAAGACGCAGTTGCGGCGTCGAAATCAGACTTGCCTGCTGAAGCGAATGGTCCTTTCGTAAGCGAAGTCAATTTTGCAGAACAGCCGATTCTTATCATTTCAGTGACTGGCGATTATGCGCCGGCAATCCTGACTTCACTCGGCAAAGACTTGCAGGATGATCTCCAGAATGTAAAAGGCGTCTCACGTGTCGAAGTTTCCGGTGTGCGCAAAAAGGAAATCCAAGTCGTCGTCCAAAAGGAAAAATTGAATCAATACGGGCTGCGTTTGACTGACATCGTCGGCGCGATCGCCGCATCGAATGCAAAACTCCCGGTCGGATCGATCACGGTCGACAATATCGAATACGCTCTGAATTTCGAGGGCGACATTGCAGAGGCCGACCAAGTCCGCGATGTCGCGATCGTCGCACCGACGGGCACCATCGTGTACGTGCGCGATATCGCGGATGTCGTCGATGGTCTTGAACGCCCAACCAGCATTTCCCGCGCATCATCGGGCGGAAAACCTTCTGAATCCTCACTCACCCTTTCAGTATTTAAGAGTTCCGGTGGAAATATCGTGACGACAGCGGACGCAGTCAAAGCACGCCTCGAAGAATTGAAAAAAGGAATACTAAATGGCAGCTCCGTCGTCCTTTCGCTTGATTTGGGCAAGGAAGTAAAGACGAGCTTGAGCGATCTCACGAAAGTCGGTCTCGAGACCATGGCACTCGTCATGATCACGCTGTTTATCACGATCGGGTGGCGCGAGTCACTCGTCGCCGCAGTTTCTATTCCGCTCTCATTCCTCATTGCGTTCATCGGTCTTTTGGAGAGCGGCAACACGCTGAATTTCGTTTCCCTTTTTGCGCTCATTCTCGCGATCGGTATTTTGGTGGATAGCGGCATTGTCGTTACCGAAGCGATCCACACCCGTATGCGTCTCTTTCCAACGAAAGAAGAAGCAGCCGAAGCCGCGCTCAAGGAATACGCGTGGCCGCTTATCGCCGGTACGATGGCAACGGTCGCCGTCTTTGCGCCGTTGTTCTTTATCTCCGGCATTGTCGGACAATTCATTAAATCGATTCCCTTCACCCTTATTTTCGTCCTGTTTGCGTCGATTTTCGTCGCGCTCGGCCTTGTCCCTTTGATTGCGATCACGTTTACTAAAAAAGAATCGAATCGCCTCGAGAAAAAGCAAGAGGAATACACGCACAAATTCCAAGAATGGTATCGCGGAACATTGGGATACATGCTCGACAACCGTCGCGCACAAAATATTTTCCTCTGGTCAATCATCGGCGGCTTTTTCCTCGCACTTGCGCTTCCGATTACCGGCCTTTTGAAAACGACGTTCTTCCCGCAAGAAGACATCGGCTATGTGGTGATTTCAATTGAAAAGCCGCAAGGCACGACGCTTCTCGATACTGATCTAGTGACACGGCAAGTCGAAGAGGCGCTCTATGGTAATCCTGATATTGATTCGTTTGCGACAACAGTCGGCGGTACCAGCGCGCTCTCAGGAGACCAACCGACCGCCGGCGGAAATCTCGCGAACATCACGATTCTCCTCACGGACAAACATGACCGCGCACATACATCGTCCGAAGTTGTGGATGCAGTGCGACAAAAAGTCGGCACAATCCCGGGCGCCACGATCCGCGTGTCAGAGCCGAACAACGGTCCGCCATCGGGCGCGCCTGTCCTCATTACCTTCTCCGGAGACAACCTTGATGATCTTGAAAAGGTTACGGTCAACGCCGAGCGACTGCTCGCGTCTATCAATGGCGTCTCTGATATCCAATCGAGCGTGAAAGACAACGGTCTTGAATTTACACTCACCATCGACCGCGCAAAAGCCGCGAGCTTTGGTCTCTCACCGGCGATGATCGCGCAGACGCTTCGCACCGCGGTGCACGGCGCGACCGCAACAACGATCCATAATCCTGACGTCGACACTGATGTTGTAGTCAAAATGGATTTGAATCCGGTCTACGACGATCCGTCGGAAACGACAAATGTCAGCGCGGATGCCTTGCGTGCGATCACGGTCCAGACGCCGAAAGGTCCGATCCTCCTCGGCTCGGTACTCGATACAACGCTTGATCGCGGCAAGAGCAGCATCAATCACGACGATCGCAAACGCATCGAGACCGTCTCAAGCCAAGTCGTCGGGAAAACGACCGCAGTGGAAGTCACCACTCAAATCGAGAAGCGAAAAGAGGAACTGCAAATGCCACAAGGCATTACGATGAAAATCGGCGGCGAGACCGAGGATGTGAATAAATCATTTGCAGAAATGGGCTTCGCATTCATCGCGGGACTTGTCCTCATGATCGCGATCATGGTCATGCAATTCAACTCGATCCGCCACGCACTCTACCTGATCCTCATGGTCATCCTCTCGCTTATCGGCGTCTTCGGCGGGCTCTTTATTTCGGGGCGTACGCTCTCATTTTCATCGGTCGTTGGCATCATTGCGCTTGCCGGTGTCATCATCAACCACGCGATCATCCTCACCGACTCCATTCACCGCATAGCACACACGCGCCTCGATCTTTCTCCGCGCGAAGTCATCATCGAAGCCGCGATCTCACGCCTGCGCCCCATCTTCCTTACGACAATCACCACCGTAATTGGCATGCTCCCGCTTGCGGGCGCAACCGCGCTCTGGGGTCCACTTGCCTACACGATCATGTTTGGTCTTGCGTTTTCAATGATTCTCACGCTCGTTATGATCCCCATCCTCACGTATCGGTGGCCCGGAACGTGGTTCTCGCGTCGCTAATTGACACGGCTATTCCTCATTCTTGAAAAATTCGCTGACTGAAATTTTCTTGCCGATGGTGTGGAATGCCATATTGCGCAGCGTCTTGATGCTAAAATACATCGCAAATAAAAATGCAATTGCGAGTGCCTCACGCTCCACGAATCCGATCATTGCGCCTGAAGAAAACGCATTGAGCGCCAGCAATTCGTAGGTAACAACGCCGATTCCCGCGACAATCGCATCAGCAACCATGCTGATTTGCCGCGCGGGATTTGTCAGCGCTCCGAGAAATGCGACGATAAGTGCCCCACCGATTTCAAATGGGAGCGCTGCCGGAAGTGAGGCCGCGAGAAACGGCGAGAAAATCAGCATTGCGGCACCGCAGAGCATAAAAATCTGTCGCACGTAATCACCGTAGTAGTGCGGGATATGCGGCCCGATATGCAAATCTGGCATGTACGGATTTTCTTCGTACACATTTGGATCCCCTCCACCGCTGTCGCCATCGCCGTCTGACATACCGCCATTATACCTATTTTTGCAGGGCTGCAAGCGCGACGACTGCGTCTGGGTCATCGTCCGGCGAGACGCCATTCCTGCGGGTAAAGCCGCATTTTTCGCATTTCTGACGAATTGAATAACCTGCACCCGTGCTTCCCTCGATCGCGATGGGCTTCATCATGCCACCGCATGTTGCCGCACGATCGCCGGGATTTACATCGACGTGTTTTGAATACAAACATTTCGGACAGTGGTTCGTGTAGCCATTGCCGATAACACTGACACCGCAGTGCTCACAAACAAAATTCTCAATCACTTTTTTGAAACTCATACAAGTGCCACAACCTGCCCCGTAGGAAGCTCTGCGTTCCTACTGGGGTGCTCACAAGTGAAATCTTCGATCCGGCGCTGAAATTTCGACATTGTTAATTCGTGATCGTGACTGACGCGCTCGATTTCGCCGTATCACCGGACGGTGTTGTGCACGTAAGTACATAGGTCGTCGTCCCCGAATCAGGCAGAGTATCGCGTTTCGTCGCTTCGTTGCCGGTCGCAAAATCCCCGTCGTTTTTTGTGACGACGCACTGCGACGGTTTCATGTTTACACTCGTCCACGAAATAAGAACCGTCCCGCCGGAGTGCGCGCTTTTTGGCTGGACGATGATCGTACTTGCAGCACGGCTGCCTGCCGAACCATCCGAACTGGAGCCACTACCGCCGGAGCCGTCGCCGCCACTCCCCGATCCGCCACCGGATGATGGCGACACATTCAAAGGCGACGTCGGCGAGCCCGGCTGCGTAGGCATGACAGGAGATGTGCCAAACGGCTGCTGCCCGCCAAAAGGCGAGCCCCCGCTTGGCGTCGCCCCGAGACTTGATGAAAACGGACTTACGCTGACGGGCGAATAGGGGTTGGATGGATTGCCGTACACTGGGGTGTTCGGCAACTCTGTTGCCGGCATGCTCGACGCAATTTTTGACCATGCATCTTTATCAGTACCGGTAAGAGGACCAAGCTGGCCTATCTGATTGCATTGCGGGTCAAGGATGGCAACTTCAACATTGTACAGAGTGCCGACATTATTGCCGCTTTTTCCATTGCTCAAAAAATACATTGATTGTTTATTGAGATCAATGACGCGTGCAAACTTGCCTTTCTGTCTACATTCGGCTGCGGCAGCATAGGTAGCAGGATCAGCGCACATTGGTCCGTTGTCATTGATTAAAACAATAGCAGCGCGTCCCGTTGACGGTACGGCGACTACAGCTCGACAAGTTTTCCCGGCACCCACGCCGCATCCAACTTCCTTTCCGATATCGAGCTGAATTGCAGCCTCCCATGCATCCGGATTGTATTTTCCACCCGTCGCAAGGCCGAGGCCTCCTGTCTTCCAGCCGGCGGCATACGGATTGTAGGTTGTCGCGTCACCAACATATTTCTTTTTTACGCAGTTCAGGGCTGAAATACCGTTGTCGACTGCCTGTGCATACACCTGCGTGGAAACACACACGAGCATCACAAAAAGGAGAAGCCCTGTCGCTCGTCGCATAACCGTATTGTAGCTCGCTTTCAGGGGTGTGAAGAGCTCAATGTTGAAAACTATACGAGTACAACTGTGCGAGAGCCTGACGTCTCAAGCACACCACTTTTAATCGTAAACGTTTTATCTTCCGCATTCGGAATGCGTACGGTGATGGTTCCCTCTTTCAGCGTGGTGATGAGCGGTTCGTGGTTTGGCAAGATGGTCATCTCACCCGCGGATCCCGGAATGGTCGCGAAAATAGCCGGACCGTCGTACAAATTTTCCGAAACGGAGGAAATGATGAGATGGAGAGTGTTCATAATTTTCAATTTACAATTCTCAATTTTCAGTGAATTTTCAATGCTCCAATGTTTGAAAATTAATTCATTGGAATTTGATTGAAAATTGGTAATTGAAAATTACGAGGTTACTACCTCGTCGATACCTCCTTTCATATAAAAAGCGCCTTCGTCGATATCATCGTGCTTGCCATCAAGAATTTCGCCGAACGAGCGGATCGTATCCGCGAGCGAGACGTACTTACCCGGCTTGCCGGTAAAGACGGAGGCGACATTAAATGGCTGTGAGAGATATTTCTGAATTTTGCGCGCACGATACACGAGCTTGCGGTCTTCTTCTGATAGCTCTTCGATGCCGAGAATAGCAATGATGTCCTGGAGATCGGCATAGCGCTGGAGGACGCGCTTTGTTTCGTTCGCAACGCGGTAGTGTTCTTCACCGACGATGTCCGGCTGGAGTGCGCTCGAACCGCTGGAAATAGGATCAATCGACGGATAGATACCGAGCGATGCGAGCTGACGCGAAAGAACGACGGTTGAATCGAGGTGCGCAAAAGACGTAGCAGGCGCCGGGTCGGTGATGTCGTCGGCCGGAACGTAAATCGCCTGGACAGACGTGATTGAGCCGTTGGTCGTCGAGGTGATGCGTTCTTGAAGCTGACCCATTTCTTCCGCGAGCGTCGGCTGGTACCCGACGGCTGATGGGATGCGGCCGAGGAGCGATGAGACTTCAGAACCTGCTTGGACGAAACGGAACACGTTGTCCATGAAGAAAAGCACGTCTTTGCCTGCCCCGTGAGACGGCTTGCCTGTCTCACTGGGGCCGCCTGAAGAAAGGCCTACGTTATCTCGAAAGGCCTCCGCCATAGTTAACCCCGCTAGCGCGACGCGTGCGCGAGCACCCGGCACTTCGTTCATCTGACCGAACACGAGCGCGGTTTTTTCCAAAACGCCTGAATCTTTCATTTCGTGATAGAGGTCGTTGCCTTCGCGGACTCGCTCTCCCACGCCAGCAAAGACGGAATAGCCGCCGTGCTCGGATGCCACGTTATGGATGAGTTCCTGAATGAGAACCGTCTTGCCGACGCCGGCGCCGCCGAAAAGACCAACTTTACCGCCCTTGATAAAGGGACAGAGAAGATCAACAGCCTTGATACCGGTTTCGAAGACTTCGGCTTTCGTGGATTGCTGCGTAAATTCAGGCGCGTTTGCGTGGATAGGATTACGCTTTGGATTTTTCGGCGCAGCGATGCCGTCGATAGGATCCCCCACCACATTGAACATGCGACCGAGCGATGCGTCGCCGACAGGAACCGAAATCGGCGCGCCAGTGTCGACGACCTCCGTATCACGCGCGAGACCAGCGGTATCTTGCATGGCGATGCAGCGAGCGCGGTTGAGTCCGAGGTGTTGCGCGACTTCAAGCACGAGTCTTCCCCCGTTATGCTTCACCTCTAAGGCATTCTTGATCGCCGGCAAATTCTCGTCAAAACGGACGTCGACGACCGGACCGATGATCTGTGTGATGGTTCCTTTCATAGCGATAGTATGGCTTATTGTATGGATAATTTCAACTACAATAGTCAGAGATGAGTTGGCTCAAATTCATCGCATATTTCGCGAGACTGCTTTCGATATTTCGTCGCTGAGTCTCGCTTAAGCTTTTTTGTACCGCTTCCAATTCTTTCGAAAGCGCTATCACCGTCTTACTCGCCGCCGCGATGACACGCATCTTTTCATCCGCGGTATGTGTTCCGTACTCAAGCGCACTTTTCGCCTGCATGAACAATCCTTCGAGGCTGTTAGTGAGCTTTGTGACAACGTCACTTGGCTGCGTGATTTCAGGTAGTGAGTCCATATTATTTCATTGCTTCTATACCACTAGTAATTTCCGACACTTCACGTGTGATCGCGGCTTGACGGATTTTGTTGAATTTGCGCGTCAGCATTTTGGCCATGTCGCGCGCCTTGTCGGTCGCGCTTTTCATCGCAACCATTCGGGCGGAATGCTCCGATGCTTTGGCTTCGAGAAGCCCATGAAAAACGGCGATATTTAAAAGACGCGGCATCAAGATTTCGACGATCGATTCTACATCGGGCTCGATGGTATAGGTCGACGGCGCTTCCTCCTCTGCTTTGATGCCGGAATATTTCCCTTTAGCCGGTACGATTCCCTTCACCATAGCTCGGATCAAATCCGGCGTAAGCGGCAAGATCTGTCGCACGACTGACTTCTGTTCAAAGGTTGATTGGAAGTTCATATAGGCGAGGAGGCATGAGGTGATTTCTCCCGCAGCGTGTAATTCGAGCACGGCGTCAGTCACAAAGTGCATATCGGCTTCCGTAATACCATCGCTCACATTTTCGTGTTTCGAAACGACGTTGTACCCGCGATTCAGGAAGTAATCCCCTCCGCGTCGGCCGAGTGCGATCATGACGACATTAGTTGTATCCAATCCGCGGGATTCGAGTTCTCGTTCCGTCGAGCGGATGACATTGGAATTAAGTGCTCCTGCGAGGCCTTTATCGCTCGTAATAATCACAACAAGCGTTTTCCCTTCTTTTTGCCGGGCGAGCGGATGGACTTTGATCTCTTGTGAGCTCGAGAGACGCTCGAGGATCGTGAGCGCGGCCGCCGCATACGCGCGGCCGCCAAGCGCACGCTCCTGCGCCTTGCGCATCTTCACCGCAGAAACAGCCTCCATCGCCCGAGTTACGGTCGATGTTTTTTTGACGGAGAGGATCTTCAGTTTGATGTGCTTGAGGGCCATGGTTAGTGACGAGTGATGTTTTGAGGGTATTCTTCTTGATCATGCATGTCCCGTGCAAAATTCTCAATTTGAATTTCAAAATTCTTCATTTTCCGCAATGCCTCTGAGTATTTCGCCTGCAGTTGCGCATATTCCTCAAGCGTATTTGAGAAATTCGTTTTGATAGCGTCATCAGCTGAACTCTTCTTCACATCGTCTAATTCCCGAGCAATTCTCTCGCGCATTTTTTCAAGACTCGCTTCGTGCTGTCGAATCTCAGATTCAATATGTTCTATCTTCTCGCGACGTCGTTGAATTAATTTTTCTGACATATTGTTATGCAAACAACTCCCCATGCGCACCGCGGAACGCTTCCATTGCGCGGGTTAATTCTTTTTTCGAATCATCCGAAACGGCACCGGTTTTTTTGATGTCTTCCAATACTTCGCTGTATCCCGCGTTTATGAATTCGATCCACTGTGCCTCTGCTTGTTTTACTTTTGCGAGCGGAACTTCGATAAAGAGTTTGTTGACCGCGGCAAAAAGATCGATGACTTGCTGCTCAACCGGCATCGGCGAGCCATTCTTTTGCTTAAGGACCTCGACCATCCGCTGGCCGGAAGCGATGCGATCTGCCGTTGCTTTGTCGAGATCAGACGCGAATTGCATGAATGCCTCAAGCTCGCGGAATTGCGCGAGTTCGAGCTTCAACGTTCCCGCGACTGATTTCATCGCCTTTGTCTGCGCAGCGGAGCCAACGCGCGAGACGGAATCGCCCACATTGATCGCCGGACGGACGCCTTTGTTGAAAAGTCCGCCTTCGAGGAAGATCTGGCCGTCAGTAATTGAAATCACGTTCGTTGGAATGTAACCGGAGATGTCACCTTCCTGCGTCTCGATGATCGGAAGCGCAGTCAAAGACCCACCACCTTTTGCATCTGACAGGCGAGCGGAGCGCTCGAGGAGGCGGGAGTGCAAATAAAAGATGTCGCCCGGATATGCTTCACGACCGGGTGGACGGCGCAGAAGCAGCGAGAGCTGGCGATACGCGACAGCTTGTTTCGAAAGGTCATCGTAGATGACCAGCACGTCTTGTCCGCGATCCATAAAATATTCGCCGATAGCAACGCCGCTGAACGGCGCCAAATATTGAAGCGCAGCCGGAGCGGATGCTGGTGCATCGACGATGACTGTGTAGGCAAACGCATCGTTGTCCTTGAGCTGCTGCATGATGCGCGCGGTTTTCGATTCTTTCTGACCGATCGCAACATACACGCAGATCGGGCGCTTATCCGCAGGCTCATATTTTTGGTTGATGATCGTGTCGATAGCGACCGTTGTTTTCCCGGTCGAGCGGTCGCCAATGATGAGTTCACGCTGGCCGCGGCCGATGGGGATCATCGCATCGATTGCTTTGATACCGGTCTGGAGTGGGGTCGTGACCGCTTTGCGATCGATGACACCGTAGCTTTCGCGCTCCACCGGCATCATTGTCGGCTTTTTGAACGGACCCTTGCCATCGACTGGTTCACCGAGCGCATTCACGACGCGGCCGAGAAGTTCATCGCCCGACGGGACCGAAAGTACCGTGCCCGTCGATTTTACAACCATGCCTTCTTTTACCCGTGCAGTATCACCAAGAATGACCGCACGCACACTATCTTCTTCGAGATTGAGAATGAGGCCGAGCAGTTTCCCCTCGCCATGCATTGAATCTTCCAGTGATTTTCCGGCTGTTTCTTCAAATTCAACGACTTCGGACATGACTGCCTTTTCCAATCCATCAATCGCGACAACACCATCGCCGACGGCGGTAATGCGTCCAACATTCGTGTGCCCGCCTTTTGGCGCATAGCCTTCGATTTCCTTCACGATCTTCTCGACGATTGATGAGTCCATACAAATAGGTTCTAGGTGTCAGGTACTAGGTTCTAGTAGATGCATTATAAATGGATAAAAGTGCGCTCTTCCAACTTTCGTCGCGCATCTGACCTCGATCAAAAAGCTGCCAGCCGCCGATGAGTGATTCGTCTACCTTGATTTCCGCATCGTGCGCCGCGCTTTCCTTGCGCGCATTTGCTTCGTCACCTTTTCGCGCAACGACAAGCACGGAACGGTTTTTCTGTGCTTCTCGCTGTGCAAGACGTTCAAATGCTCGGCCGACTGCTGGCATTAAGGCCGCGCGACCGCGCTGTGCAAGTGCCGTCTGGATTTTCGTGACAGCTTCTTTGGGTTTTTCACCTTTTTGAATGAGTTCCCACAGTGCTTGTGCGTAGGCTTTTTCCATAGGAATAGTAATTAGCCAATAGGGTTTAGCCAATAGGGGATCCGGAATGTGATTGAATTTTGCATGTTCTAGTGGCTATTGGCTAGTGGCTAGACCCTTTGAGTATCTTCTCCGCCGCAAGCATGGCGGCGCGGGCGATTTCTTTTTCGCCCGAGGCAAGTGCCTGGCGTTTTGCTTCCTCAGCACGTGCCTGAGCATCGGCCAGCAATTGATCTGCACGCTCTTGCGCACGCTTCGAAATCTCGCTCGCCTGCTCTTCGGCACGATTTCGCGCTGAAGCGACGATGCCTTCCGCGTCTTTGGATGCTGAAGCGACAAGTCCTTTCCCTTCTTCGTTAGCGTCTGCAAGACGACGATCAGCTGCTTCCGCTTTTTGCACGCCTTCCGCGACTTTGGCACGGCGCTCGTCGATCATCTTCAAAACCGGCGTGTAGAGAAATCGCCACAACACCGCAAGCAAGATTGCAAAGTTAAGCGCCTGAATCAACAGGAGCTTTACATCGAGACCGAAGGCGGCAAACAACTGGTTCATGATAATTTTCAATTTTTAATTTTACAATTTTCAATCAAGGTCCAATGAATCAATTTTCAAACATTGCTGCATTGAAAATTCACTGAAAATTGAGAATTGTAAATTGAAAATTAAGTAAACTTGATAATAAACCCAATCACGAGGGCGAAAATTGCCAGTGCGTCTGTAACGGCAATACCAATAAACATCGTCGAGGTAATCTGCCCCGCCGCGTCCGGATTGCGGCCGATCGCTTCGAGTGCCTTACCCACCAAAATGCCGAGACCAATGCCCGGGCCGATGACGCCGAGACCAACGGCGATCGCCATACCCAATGTCTTTGCTACTTCAATGTCCATAATAAATTGTGCCAATAATTAATAATCAAGTTATGCCGGCAGTATATAGGAAAAGAGCCATATTTCAAGCTCCCTGTGGGCACAATAATTTGCAATTCTTAAACCTCAATTTGGAAAGAAACCGCAAACGACAAGCCCCAAATTGATACTTGGGATTTGGAATTTTATTTGCAAATTGCAAATTAGGTTTCGCAAATTCGCGGCTTAATGTACCTCGGCACCATGTGGTTCTTCGATGGCCAATTTGATGAAAAAGAGGGTGAGGAGGGCAAAAACAGCCGCTTGGAGGAAGCCGATAAAGACTTCAAATAGCGAGAGGATGCCGGGACCGCCGTACGGCGCGAAATAGGTCGCGACGGCGATAATGACCGAACCGGCGAGAATGTTGCCAAAAAGTCGAAACGAAAGCGAAACGAGGCGAACGAATTCGCCGATGAGTTCGATGACGCCGATCATGGCACCGATCGGGCTTTTGAACGGATTCACGAGAAATTTCGAGCCGTACTTATAAACACCGATTGTCGCAATGCCGGTAATTTCGATAACGAAGAATGATACGAATGCGAGGACGAGCGGCGTCGTAAGGTCAGTGTTCACACCACGGAAAAGCGGTTCACCATGATAGAGAATACTCTCGACACCTGGCAAGAATTCAAACCAATTGAGGCATAGCACGAAGATGAAAATCGTCGTGAGAAGCGGGAAAAATTTGTTGGCCATTTCGCGGCTTCCGAGGGTCTCAACGACGTAGTTGTACACAAATTCAAACAACATTTCGAGAAGCGTCTGGAATCGGCCTGGGATGAGTGAAATTCGGTTGCTTAAAACCAAAGTAAGAATCACGATTACGCCGACAATAAGCCATGTCGTAACAAGCGTATTGGTAAGCGGAATGCCAAAAAACGAACCGATCCGCTCGGCCGCAAGGGCAACATGGATTCCTGATTGGTGCGCAGTACCTCCTTCCATCCCCGCCACTATAGCCCGTTATTGAGCCAAAATCCACTGCCGAACGAGCTGTGCGACTCGTGATTCACCACCGCGGAAACTATGACGGACTTTAGGGACGATTCCCGCACGGAAATACCGCGATCCGGTATTTTGAGCAAACCATTCGACGAGTTTTTCCGCCGGTCGGTCGGAATGTTCGTCTTTGTCGGCAAAAAGGACGAGTACAGGAAGTTTGATTGATTGATATGTTTTTGGTTTTTTCCCCGGCTGTCCGTAGGTAAATATTTCTTCGGCACTGTCCGGTGTATAGAGCGATAGATATCTCTGCGCGTCGAGCAACATTATGGGGGATGCCCATCGCGGCAGGAGTTCGTGCGGCTTTTTTGCATTGACCAACGCTCGCGCAAGTGCCGTAGCTTTTTTCATACGCCCACTTTTGTCTGCGTACTTCTCACACGCATAATCGCTAAGAGGCGCAAGAAGAATGATGCCTTTTACTCCCCTGCCTCCAGTTTTCGATGCCCAGTAGATTGATTTCTGACATCCTGTGGAATGTCCGGCAAGATAGATATTTTTTACGCCTACCTTTTTTGCAAAATTAACGACACCCTGGATGTCATCAATGCATTCGGTAAACACTTCGTGAGCAGAACCAGCGGTGTGCCATTTTGTTTCTTTTTTTGATAGCCGCTGCTTGATGTCCACGACGCTCTTGAATCCTCGATTATTGAAAGTAATGACGGCAGTATCTTTACCAACGAGCGCGCCGACGACATGTTGCAGAGAAAACGCCGATGATGTGAGCCCGTGGATCACGATAATCGCTCGCTTTGCCTTTTTCGGGCCAAACCACAGTCCGTCAAGAACGAATTTCTTCGGTGTGATTATTTCGATGACGTGTGCGGGGCGCATATGGTACTGTATCTGCAGGCTACAGCGTACGGAGGATATCAGCAAATGGTGACGCAGGAAGAGGCGCGACTTGCCGCCGATGATCTCTCAAAAGTCTACCTGAACTTGGAGCCATACAAGCAACATATTAGCTGCATCGTTGCAATCGAACTGAAAACGATGCGACGGGTATGGCCAATCGGAGAGCTTGATGATTGGTGTGTTATGATCGGTCTTGAGTCGCCCCTGCCCGAACCGTTCAGCTTCTCGCTTCGGCATAATGGCGTCCGGGTCGTTACCGTAGATTGCAAACTGCCCGCCTATGCCTAACAAGCACCAAGCCCAGCGTACGCTGGGCTCTTTCCTTATTTTGCGAGATCAGAATACATCTCGTTGCGAATGATTCGCAACTCTTCAAGAATCCTTGGATCAATTATTTTTTGGAATCGTGGAGTTATTTTTCCATCCCTTGTCACATGTTCCATAAACATAGAGAGCGGACGAGCATCATTGATTCTGCCCTTTCCAATTCGGTAGACGAACGCATCGTAAAGCGGCCGATATTGCACCATGTATTGATCAATCGGTCGGCAGTCGTCTTCAGTATGATAGCCAATGCCAATAACCTCGTACGCATAATTATTCACGCTCCCCATCGGATCGTGTTTGTAGTGGTAGTAAAAACCAAGATCAGGGAGTTGCGGTAATGTTTCGGTATCTTTGTGGTTCATATTGAAGTTCCCTAGTGGCTAGTCGCTAGTGGCTAACAACTATATTTACGTCCCGTGCTGCCAGCCGGAGAGATAGGCGTGCTGGTCTTTGGTGAGTTTGTCCATTTTGATGCCCATTGAGGCGAGTTTGAGGTTTGAGACGGTGTTTTCGATTTCGAGCGGAACATCGTAGACCGCGGGAGCTTGTTTTTTCTTGGCGATCCATTCGCACGCAAGTGCCTGCGTGGCGAAGCTCATGTCCATGACCGATGCCGGGTGGCCTTCGGCAGCGGCGAGATTGACGAGGCGGCCTTCGGCGAGGACGAAGATTTTCTTTTTGCCGACATGGTATGCATCGACATTGGCACGGACACTTGTATCAACTTTGTTTGCGAGTGATTTGAGGTCTTTCAAATTGATTTCCACATCAAAATGACCGGAGTTACAAACCATTGCTCCGTCCTTCATTGATTGAAAATGCTTTTTGACGATTACGTCTTTATTTCCCGTCACTGTGCAGAAGAGATCGCCGACTTTTGCCGCTTCATCCATCGGCATGACGCGAAAGCCGTCCATCACCGCTTCGAGCGCTTTTACCGGATCGATTTCCGTCACAATCACATTCGCGCCCATGCCATCAGCACGCATCGCAAAGCCTTTGCCACACCAGCCATAGCCAGCAACCACGACCGTCTTCCCCGCAATCAGGATGTCGGTCGCGCGGATGATGCCGTCGAGCGTTGACTGGCCGGTACCGTAGCGATTGTCGAACATATTTTTTGTCTTTGCATCGTTCACCGCGACGACCGGAAATTTGAGAGCTCCGTCTTTCGCCATCGCGCGTAGGCGGATGACGCCGGTTGTCGTTTCTTCCGTGCCGCCAAATATCTGCGGAATGAGATCTTTGTGTTCTTTATGAATGGTCGTGACAAGATCGGCACCATCGTCCATGGTCAGATGCGGTTTTTTCGAAATGAGCGCTTTGATGTGTTTGAAAAATGTTTTTGTATCTTCACCCTTTATTGCAAACGTTGGAATCCCGAATTCATGCGTGAGTGCCGCGGCGACATCGTCTTGCGTCGAGAGCGGATTGGATGCCGAGAGATACACGTCTGCACCGCCCGCTTTGAGTGTACGCACAAGGTTCGCCGTCTCTGCGGTCACGTGGAGGCATGCGGCGAGCACCTTGTCTTTGAGCGGCTTTTCCTTGGCGAATCGCGCACGTACCTGCGCAAGAACCGACATATCGCGATCAGCCCATGCAATACGCTTGACGCCTTTCCCCGCGAGCGACTTTTCTTTAATATCAAAATTCATTACGCGACAGTATTGCATATATTGTGTGCCAAATCTACCATGGCGCGGTCGCAAACTCTTTCCCAAAAAACATCGTTGACGGCCCCTGCTGTGTCCCTTACATTGCGACACCTGTCGCAATGTAAGGGATGCGTGTAAAAAAAGGGAGAGGCGTCCCAACCGAACAGTGCCAATCCTTATTATGAACAACTATATGCGCAGCGGTTCTCCATACGTGATCTCATAGCGTTTTTTTAATTCGTCCATTGTAAATTGGTGCCCTTGGGTGCCGACGTTTTCCACCACATATGCGGCGCATGCGCTCGCAAGCTGTGCGCATTGCATCGTCGCCATGTTCGCGAGAAGGCCTTTGATAAATCCCGCACGATAGCCGTCGCCCGCGCCGGTCGGATCTTTGATTTCTTTGACGGGCATGGCGATTACGTGCGTCTCGCCGCTCGTTGTTAAAATCCGCGAGCCCGCTTCGCCAAGCGTGATGATAAGCGTGCCTGCGACTTTCAAAATATCTGCCGGTTTCCAGCCCGTTTTGAATTCAATAAGGCCATGTTCGTAATCGTTGCAAAAGACGACTTCAGCGCCGGTCATGCCGTTTTTCAAATTGTCCGCGGAAAGTGCCGGAATTGCCTGCCCAGGGTCGAACATGAATCGGACGCCTGCATCGCGGAATTTCTGTGGAAATGACTGCATGTCGGCGATCGAGCCGGGAGCGATGATAGCGATCGCGCCTTTTTCGAGCGGTAGCTCGTCCGCATAAGCCTCCTTGCTCGCCCCCGGATGGAATGCTGCGATCTGGTTGTCGCCTTTGTCAGTCAAAATATAGGCAAAGGCAGTCTCCAGCTTCGGTTCGAGACGGATGCGGCTCGTGTCGACTCCGGCGCCATCGAGATGCGTCTGATATTTTGCAAAATCATCGCCGACCGATGCAATGATCGTCGGCTTCTCGCCAAGGAGCGCAAGCGTGTACGCGATATTGCCCGCGGTTCCGCCAAAGTTTTCCGAATGTCCCTCAATATTGAATGAGACGTTGATGTTGTGCAGTTTGTCCGGCATGAAATGATCCCGGAAGTATCCCGGGAAATCCATGATGTGGTCGTACGCGAGCGAGCCGGAGATGAGGATGCGGGACATGGGCACATTCTAGCAGATATGGTATCGTAGCCTAGGCATAGTGAGACAAAAGGAGTTATGCATGCTTAGCATCCGCGATGCATTCAATCGAATGACCCCGCGTGAGTTGAAGATAGTTGAACTTCTCAGTGAAGGAAAGAATTACGTCGAGATCGCAAAAGAAATTGGCATTTCCAACCAAAGTTGGGGATCCTATCGGTCTCGTATCAGCAATAAACTGGGTCTTCCGCGAACCCTCCAGGTGCGCCAACGAATGCAAAAGGCCGTAGAATTGTATCAAGAATTGCGCACAAGCCTGGATGACGAGACGAGTGTCGACCAGATTCTCGGCATACCATCACTTGATGCGTACAACGCACATGGAAGCATTGGTATACCGGTTCCTGACCCAGACACGCTCGACGGACCACCTGAATTTCTCGTCAGTGGAAATAGAAAGGCGGACATCGAGCACAAGCGACTAGTTCTCGCCGGATACAAACCAGAACTCTATATCCCGTACCACATCATGGAGAGGAACGAAGTAGCGCTGATAGTCGTGTACTGCAAGCGCCTCACCTGATCGAGTCTACGAGCGCCGCATACTGCGGCGCTTTTCATTTTCTGGTACGTTATCCGATTACGGATTGAATTTTTATATAAGTCAAAGTAGTATTGCACAGACGGCCTCATCGTCTAGCGGCTAGGACATATCCTTCTCAAGGATAGAACCGGAGTTCGATTCTCCGTGAGGTCAAAAAACTAATGTTCAAGCGGCGGCAACGGGAAAACTTCTCCGATACCCCGTGGGTCAATATCGCGAATAATTCGAACATTATTTGCGTTGAAACGCCAGCAGTGCACAAGGCCGGTAATCACATCGCGAGATTCGAAAACGTATGTATGCTTGCCGAAGGTAAATCTTTGACCGGGCACGAGTTTTAACTCTTCTAATTTACGCAAACGCTCGTTGATCTTTTGCGTCCGCGCTTGTGCGCTTTCATTAAGGCGTAAGCCGCCTGGTCGCGGTTCTCCGCGTGCTCGATGACCCTTCCCCTTTTCCTTCGTCGGCCATTTTGAACCTCCTTCGTTTGACATATGCGTAGAGTATCCTACGTTTTGTCGTACTCGCCAAATGGTATTCATACCCGCTCGATCGTTGGTTCAATCTATCAAATCTCCTCGCGCAACAACCGATCGAGGTCGGCAGTGATATAACTATCGGGCACATGCGCCATAAACATATTGGCGATTTGCCGATAGATCCGTGACCGTATAAGCGTCCCGTTCCGAATACGATGACTGATCCGCTCGGCCAAGTGGATCCGACGCTTCCGCTCCCGTTCGTAACGCTCAAGACACGTTCGTACGTCCCCCGATTGTGAAGCCTTGAGAAGTTCTCCCGCGAGGACATACGCGTCTTCGAGCGCCATTGAACCTCCCATACCGATATGCGGACCAAAATTATGCGCACTATCGCCAAGCAGCACCACGCGCCCTTTCGACCATGTTGTCAGATGGATTTCGATCAAGTCAGTGGGCATGATGTTTTCTGCCGCGAGCCCTTCGAGTGCGGACGGTATAAGAAACGTCTCATGCTGGAAAAGTCTTTTGAGATTTTCGAGCCGGTCTCCCGGTTCATCGCGGATAGCATGGCTCATCGGGGCCGAAAAACATGCCATGGTTTTATCCCCTGCACTGAAAACGACGGCGAATTCCCCGGCTTCGACATATTCGGTAATCGCGCCGGACTGATCGAATTTCCCATCGATCCACGCGTACCAGACACGCCACTCCTCATAGTGCTCTACCGCATCACAGAAGGCTTGTTTACGGATAGACGAATGTATTCCGTCAGCACCAACCACTACGTCATACGTTGCTTCGGTACCATCATTGAAAACACACCGGGCCGCACCTTGTTCCTGTGTGAAACTCTCGACCGTACGATCCATGCGAATTTTCGATTTCGGAATTGCATTCAAAACCAGTGAATGAAGTGCGGAGCGCGAAAGAGCCGTGATCGCACCGCCATATCTACTGTAGAGTTCCTGAAAGTTAAACTCGCGCAATACGCGGCCGCTGCCGTCTCGAACAGAATAGGCATGCTTCGGAGATCCGAACTTGTCGAACTGCTCCGCAAGACCGAGTTTTTTCATAATATCCCGTCCCGCATCCCAAATAGAAATGAGATATCCGAGATGCGACCAGTCGGGACATTTCTCGACAACTTCGTATTCGATGTTCGATGCTTCGAGAAAGGCCGCTAACGTTAAGCCCGCGATACCACCGCCGACAACCAAGACTTTCATGGTCGTCTTCGCAAATAATCATCTACAATTTCCTTTAATTCGATGACAAAAAGGCCAGAGTTTGACCAAATAAATGGTATCCAAATCGGCACGCCAAATATATTTTGCGTCGCGTATGACCACACACCTTCCCGTACCGATAAGATTTCGATGACGATGCCGAAAAAGAATAATGTGATGTACACGACGAAATGCTCCCAACTCCAACTCGCGACCAACATGATGACCCCCAAGAGCGCGACTGCAGCAAATGTGAGAACAGCGTCCCGAATGAGTATGAGACATGCAAAGCTCAATACGGTGCACAGTGAGACGATCGGCCATTTGAACATAGGATAATCGTACCATCCCCCATATCGCCGTTTACCCGTTATTCACCGCACCTTCCAATCCGCATCTTGGCGAACGAGGAGTTCGGGGGCGTGGGTGGGGTCGGCCATGATTTCTTCGACTACTTTTTCCATGCGCATCGACTGCGAGCCTTTGACGAGGACGAGCGTCTGCGCATCGAGGTCGGGCTCGAGTTCTTTGCCCGCCCTTTGTGATTCGCCCTGTTCATACTGCCGTACGTTGGTTTCCGCAATGCCGTTATCGAGTGCGGTTTCGGCGATTGCGCGGGCGCGCAGGCCGACAGTAACAAGCATGTTCGCGCTCTTTGCAACATGGCGCCCGATTTCGATGTGCGCTTCTTTGGAAAAACGACCAAGTTCAAGCATGTCACCGAGCGCTGCGATTTTCTTTTTATATCCTTTGATTTCCTTCAAGGTTTCGAGCGCAGAGGCTGCGGCGGCGGGAGACGAATTATAAGTATCGTCGATAATCAGTGACCCTTTGATGCCGGGGATGATACGCATGCGGCCGGGCGGCGGTGCCCACGTACGCAACGCGTCTGCAGCGCTTTCTTGTGAGACGCCAGCGGCTTCTGCGACGGCGAGCGCGGCGATTGCCGCGTAGACACGCGGGCGGCCGAGCGCGCCGAGGAGTGTTACTTCGGTCTCTGAACCCGAGTGATGCGAATAGAAATGCATGCCGACCGGTTTTTTATCTTCGTACTGAATGCCGGCGTCAGTCGCGACAAACGCATTCTGACCTTCAAAACCGAACGAAACCGCTTGCGATGCGTGTTCTTTCATAATTTCTTTCGTATATACATCGTCGCCATTGATAACGAGGATGCCATCGTGCTTGAGATGCTCGGCGAGGCGTTTCTTCTCACGCGCGAGTGCATTCGGCGATTGGAAAAATTCAACATGCACGGGCACGTCGGGAATCGAGGTAATGACAGCAATATCAGGACGGAGCCAGCGCGCAATTTTGCGGATATCGCCGGGGCGGTCTGCTCCAACTTCCAACACGAGCCAGTCAGGATATTTTTCGCCACTTCCTACGACGTATGCACCTTTTAAAATATTGATGAACCATCGCCACGGCGAGCCCCATCCGCTTTCAAGGCCGAGAATCGTGAGCGGCACGCCGAGTTCGGAGTTGTAACTTTTCTCGCTCTTGCGCACGAATCGACCATCGGATAGCACGCAAAAGATAGCGTCTTTGGTGGTCGTCTTCCCTGCACTGCCGGTGACCGCAATAATTTTTGGTTGATAGCGCTTCAGTGCCAATTGCGCTTCCCATGTCAGAATTTGCACAACGAGATTTCGCAAAATGCCGTACATAGATATGAGTATTGTAACCCAAAAAGAAAAAGCCGCCCTTCTCGAGCGGCTTGACTCATGCTCCTGTTTGTTTGAACCTAATGACTTTGCTTGGCTAGCGAAGAATCATCGTCGCCGGGCCTTTGATCAGCTATGACCAATTGTTGAGCTTCCTTTTTCCGCTCGTGGTACGCGAGGATGAGAAAGAGATCCGCTTCAGAAATGCGGTATGAGGCAATGATATCCTCTGCCTTGAGATCCGCTATTTCGTCCACGGTCAAGACTGGCCCCAAAAACAGTGGAGCGATCCGTGCTTCAGGATTGTTCGTCCGTACTTTTTCTAAAACCTCAATCGCCTTACCGGCATCATGAGGATGTTTATCCGCAAGAAAATACGGCGATCTATCCCCATCCGTGGAAAAGAACCGAGGCTCATCGTCAGGCGCTCTCTGCGAAACAACCACATATTTGCCGACAAAACTCATCGTATCCTCCTTGATCAGTCCCGCGGGTTGCATATGCATACCCGGCGCGAGAATATCACGGAATGTCGGAATTCTCAACGATCCGGCGGCACATTGTAGTAATTGATCAAAAACTTCGCGATGTCATCAAACGGCTGCGCGAGGGTTGCCGAAGCGAATTCGGCGCCATGGGGTTCGACTGCGAAAAGAAAGACGATGTATTTAGGGTCGTGCGCCGGGAAGTAGCCGAAAAATGAGTGGAGGTAACGGTCAAGAGAATATTTGTGTGTCACCGGATCGCCGATTTGCGCGGTTCCTGTTTTCGCCGCGATCGAATAGTGATCCATCTTGAGCTTTCCTTTCAGAAGTGCGTCGTCAAAGACGGTAACGAGCATATTGGTCACCGTCTCCGCGGTCTCGGGCTTCAAGACTTGGACTTGGTCGGCCTGGGTCAGATTGCGGGTGATGCCGCTTTCGTAGCGAATTGATTTCACCACATGCGGCTCCGGCAATTTGCCACGATTCGCGAGTGTGGAGAGCGCTCGGATCATCGCGATCGGCGTGACCGCGATAGCTTGCCCGAATGACGCCGACGCAAAATCGACATCAGCTGCGCCGGCGGTAAAGAGTGAGCCGATATTCCCCGGAATTTCATTGGGGAGGTCGATGCCCGTTTCTTCGCCGAGACCGTATTTTTTAATATAGTCCGCAAAACGTTCGTGCCCGACTTTTTCCGCGACAAACGTCGCGCCGGTATTCAACGATTGATTCAAAACTTCCTGCATCGGTACGACGCCGCGCGCCTTGCCATCGTAATTGCAAATCTTAGCGCCTGTCCTCGTAATGCAGCCCGTATCATCATAGTTCGTCGTCGGCGAAACGACACCAGTGTCGACGCCGACCGCCATCGTGAGCGCTTTCATAATCGAGCCGAGTTCATAGCGCCCTTCGACGAGCGGATTCGAAAACACCGACGGATTTGTCACGAGATTGTAGGTGTTTGGATCAAACGACGGACGTGATGCGATGGCGATGATCTCCCCCGTCTGTGGATCCATAATGATGCCTCCCGCGATTTTCGGCGTGTACGTTTTCATTACACCATCGAGTTGCGCTTCGAGTTCACGCTGTACGTCAGGCTCGAGCGTTGTCACAATGTCGCCTTTTTCGCTGCTGGGATCGGTCGCAACGAGCGCTTTCACATTGGAGAAAATTTCCGCAAACGGGTTGATATAGAGCCCACCGCCATCTTTGCGCAGCGTGTCTTCGTAGTACCTTTCGAGCCCGGCGGCACCGGAGCGTGTATCTCCGGCGTAGCCAACGAATCCGAGGGCATTTGCCGCAAGCGAGCCCGCCGGATACGACCGCCACTCTTCGCGGACCGGCGTCACGCCTTGGATTTTCATATTACGCACCGCATCAGCTTCGTCATTGCTCAATTTGAACGCCACTTCTTCATACGGATCATTCTTTTTTGCCGCGCTCGCGAAAAATTTCTCTTTGTCGATCGGGGTGACCTTGTTCAGTCGCGCATACGCGTCGTCAGGATTTTGAAGCAACATCGGGTTGATCGCGATACGCCATCCGCCTTGCATGACCGCGCCCGCAACTTCGTCGCCGCCCTTTTTTGTAAAGAGAATATTCCCGCGATCAGTGATGCTTCCGGAATCTTTTACGTATTGCCCGAGCGCGTCGGCGCGATATTGGTCGCCGTGAACGATTTGGATGAAATACAGGCGGACGATGAGGAACGCCGCCGCAAGGATGACAAAAAAAGAAAGGATTCTCACCCGGATAACAAAACTACGCCGCATTGTCTTCGATTATACCCCGAAGTAGAACGCTGACGCTTTCACAACGGGGCAGGCCGCTTTAAATGTCACGGTGCGTGACATTGGACGCCACATTGCTTGCACTGCGGACATACGCCTGTGATTTCGTCGGGACAAGGCCGAAACTGGCACCCACATCGGGCGTTACCGACTTGGAAAGCTCAAAATATTCTTGTTCAAGATTGCCGACGACCGATTGTAACCGATCGCTCTCGACCGATGCTTCGCGGCTGCTGATGACGTTCAAAATAGAAAGACCGACAAAGTACAAATAGCCGGCGACACACAGTATAAACATGAAAAGAAGCGCGCGTACCACATACGATTCGCCAGTGTACGCGGCAAGCGCGACGTGTCGATTCGGCAATTCTTTTGCCTTTTGAAAAAGTGACAACTGATTATGATTCTTTTTGTGCATACCCCATAGTGAAATTTCGAATTGTGGCTTCCATAGCCAACTCTCCTTTCGACTCGAGGTATAACCAGCAATTTCCACTCCGAGTATGTACAGATCTCTCCACAAAAGGGATTCGAAATTGTACTCACGGGGCAGGCTGGTTTCCATCAGAGCCCAAAAGAACTTAATAAAGAACTAGAGTTTTCTTATCACACGAAGTTTGGCGCTGCGCGACCGAGGATTTTCGAGAACCTCTTCGCGCGACGGCCTGATCGGAGATTTGGTAATGCGTTCGCCTTCATCCGCCTGTGCTCGCTCGAGCATGAATCGCTTCACTTCGCGATCTTCGACCGAATGAAATGAAATCACCGCAAGACGACCATTTGGCTTCAATGCATTCCAGACACCTCGCAAGCCTTGCTTCAGCGCACCCATTTCGTCATTGGCGGCAATCCGGATCGCTTGGAAGGTCTTGGTCGCAGGATGAATGCGTCCTCGCCGATACATGGGCGGCACGGAGTTCTTAATGATCTCCGCGAGCTCATGTGACGATTGGATCGGCTTCCTCTCGCGAGCTTCGACGATACCGCGTGCAATCTGTCGCGAATATCGCTCTTCACCCCATCCGTAGATCACAGCCGCTATCGATTCCTCTGCCCATGAGTTCACAATCGTGCCTGCAGTGAGCGTATTTGCCTGCGTCGAATCTGCGTAAGTCATGAGGAGTGGTTCATCTTTGAGGAACGAAAAGCCTCGTCCGGCCGCGAGCTGAAAACTGCTCCAGCCGAGGTCGAACAATGCTTTCGTCACGTGTTGAATCTCATGCTTCCCTAAATGCGATTCAATGTCCCGGAAATTTCCGTGGATGAGGATGACTTTCGCTGCAGCACCTTTCAGCGCTTCTTCTGCGCGTGCGATTGCATCTTTGTCGGCATCAATGCCGATAAACATACCATTCGCACCAAGGCGCTTTACGATTTCTTGTGCGTGTCCTGCGCCGCCAAGCGTCGCGTCCAGCACAACATCGTCCGGCTCAATAGCCAAATTCTCCAAACTTTCGTGTAAAAGAACAGGTCGGTGACTCTGCATCACCGGGTCGCTAGAGGATCGTTGACGTCGCGTGCGCATGACGATAAGTAATCCTCTAGCTACCCCGTACTACAGAGCGCCAATCTGACCCAACGTCTCGGCCATCGTGTCTGCTTTGGATTCAATTGCAGACTTGTAGGCCTTCCACGCTCCTGCATCCCAGACTTCGACTCGGTCCGAGACTCCGGCAAAAATTACGTTTTTGGAAAGTTTGGCAAATTCGCGTTGATGCTCCGGAATCAAGACTCGTCCCGCGCCATCAACTTCGAGTTCCGCCGCACCCGAGAGAATAAATCGCGAGAAGCCGCGCTTGTCGGCTTGTGCGAATGACATGTCGTCCAATTTCGCGACAACTTTCTCGAAACTTTTCTTCGGATAGACGAAGAGACAGTTGTCGAGGCCGCGCGTCATCACGATCCGCTTACCGAGGCCCGTACGGAATTGCCTCGGTAAGCTGACGCGATTTTTCTCATCAAGAGTATGTTCGTACTCTCCAATTAACATATGTTTTTTTCGGATCAGTATTTTGGGAAGTGAAACGCTGTTTCCAGAATTTCCCACTTCTTCCCACTACACTAGATTGTAAACCACTATACCCCACGGGCAACCATATATCCACACAAAATGGGGATAAACAGAGCCATGTTTCGACTACGATACATTTATGAACTTCTAGCAAATATTGGTTTCAAAAGACAAAGGAAACGGCCGCCTTTGTGGGGCGGCCAACGCTGATCTAACCAAACAAACCGCACGTCGCGGGGTTCCAGTGTGCCTGACCCGGAGAAATTCTGTGATACCTCTCCGGTCCGAGAATACCCCCTTCGCGCGTCCATATCTCGATCTCGTGGCGTGCGAGCGCCAGCTGTGACGACATATTTTCGACCCGTTTGCGGGGTATGTTTCTCGCGAGATTGAAGCTCTCGCCATTGATGGTGACCCCTACGATCACATCGCGACGCCCGAGCTTATTCGTTGCTGGCCCGCTACAGGCCACTTCAGAGACATACACATAGCTGTACTCTCCCGTCTCGTCATTCGCGACCGCCAGAAAATGGAAGCCGTATTCGGCTCCGGGACTGGTAATGTTGCTCGCGCACCCTGCGACAAGCAAAGCCGCAAGTACTAGTATCCGCATTGGTCAGCCCTCCAGCTTTTGAACTCATGCACTTCGTGGTTTATACCATTAATTTGAGGTATTGCAAAGCATAATGTACGTTAGCATCGAGTTGTTGACAGTTCGTGGTGTCAACAAAGCTCTTTGAAATGGCAAAAGGCGCCGTACGATTGTGGTGTTCAGACCATTAATCGTTAGCGCCTTTTGTATGCAC
>JAHFMV010000018.1 GCA_023267655.1 Candidatus Kaiserbacteria bacterium | reverse complement strand
CTTGTACGCATACGTCGACTGGTACAACCAGTCACGCCACCACCAATCGCTGAACAGCACACCGCTACAGCGCCTCGAGTCATTTCTCAAAGGTGTCAACGACCCGTTGACTTAGTACACCGGAGCTTGACATAGAGCAAATAAAGGGGCATAGTTGCTCCGGCTCAAATAGTACTTTCGAGAGCCGGACTGCAACAATGGATGGAGTAGAGCAATGACGGAAACTTCAGCGCAAGGCCGTTCTGCCGTGATCATACGAGAACAATCGGCGCTCGGCGCTTTTTTTGTCGGGCACGATGTCAACGGGAAATTGCGACGCCTCAGTATGTTGCTCTCGATCCTCGCGGCATTTACGGCGTATATCTTCTTTATGAAGTACCGCGGGTGGGCTCCTTCACCGGAGAGCGCAGATACGTATTCAACCTACATCGGGTGGGTACTGCAGGCATACGTTCTCGTCCAAGCACTCCTGCTCATCATTACGTCTACCTCGCAGGGGCGTGGCGAGATCGCCATCGACATCCTGACATCGTTCGTACCAGTCGTAATCGTCCTGTTTGCGCTTCGCAACCACTGGAACGGACTCGAGGTGATGTCTTTCGAGCAGGCAAGGTACGCCAAGACATTTCTTGGCGCAATGACGACTGACCTCGTATTAGACCTTGGCGTCGGTCTGCTGTCCGTAAGTAGGACCATGAACGTCGCCTGAATTTTCAAGTTCTCAGTGAAAGGCGAGGGAGGCGAGTGCAATTGCACTCGCCTTTTATTTTGCCCTCCACCGTATGTCCAAATTCCGCTTCCAATATCGCAGTTGTCGTCGTGAATAATCCCATATGCCGTTTTCGAGTTGCTGTAGCATTTCTTTTTTTGAGATTTTCTTTTGCAGTAGAAGCGCAAGGTAGCGGTATTCGAGGCCTAGTTGGAACATGCGTTTGTACGAGAGGCCGCGCTCATGCAGGTTTTTTGCTTCTCGCACCATGCCGCTTTTCATCCGCGCGAGGAGACGATTGCGAATTTTGGAGCGAAGAATTTTGTCACCGGGATTAATGCCGATCCACGTTACGTTATACAAAGGACGGTCCTTTGTAAGTGGAGGGACTTTGCCGAGCTTTTTTGCGATCTCGATCGCGCGGACCAGACGAACTGGATTGTTTTTATCAATATATTTTGCACGGCGTTTGTCGAGTTTTTGGAGGATGGCAAAAAGCTGCGGCGCAGATTTTTTCTCGAGCTGTGCTCGTAATTTAAAATTCGGCGGGACGTTTGGCAATTCTACGCGCCCGAGAAGCGCGTCAATATAAAATCCTGTTCCGCCACAGATGATGGGTACCTTGCCGCGTTTTAAAATATCGTCGATCGTAACCCGGCCTTGTTCGATAAAATCGTGTGCCGTAAATATCGTCTTTGGAGACGCAACGTCGAGAAGGTGATGAGGAACGCCGCGCATTTCCTTGTGAGTGATTTTCCCGGTGCCAATGTCGAGACCTTTGTACACTTGTCGCGAATCAGCAGAAATAACTTCGCCACCGATCTTGAGCGCCATCTTCACCGCAAGCGAGCTTTTGCCTGACGCCGTGGGACCCACGATTACTATCACTTTTTTGCGAACCATCGCAGAAGGGTATGCAAAAGAAAGCCGGACCGCAAGCATAGCAAGCGGTCCGGCGTGGGTATTACCCTCTTAGATATGCACGGATTTTTTCGATGTCTGATGAACTCAAAATTCCTTCACGTTCGTAGAACGCGAGCATTTTGGATATCGTTACGACGCGGACAACAGGGACACCGGCGTTTGCGAGGTGTCGCACACCGCTTTGTTCACGGTCGAGATATACGGCAACACCGGCGACATGGTATCCCGCAAGAACAAGAGCGCGAATTGCAAGGAGCTTAGCGTCAGATTGCGTGATGAGATCGTCAACAAGCAGCACACGTTTCGCATTTCTCGCTTTGGAAGAGAGCTGACACACATCAACGCGCATGGCACGCGCTCTACCGGAACGCTTTGTCAGGCAAACGTACGGAATTACATTTCCGTTTGAGAGACGCGCTATTGCTTTCGCGAACGGCGTCCCGGCTCTTGGAATACCGGCGACGGCATCGTACTTGATATGGTTGCGGACAGCCGCGGTTATCAGCTCGTGAGCAATAGTTTCAACATGAGAAGGCTGTAAACTACCGCCTTTGTTTTTTGGAGTGCGGAGATTTATGTAGAACGGTGAAAGTGGCGCTGTGGGATTCTTGTCATGTAGTGCAAGTCTGAACCCCTTTTCCGTGTCGACTTTGAATGCGCCGATTCGATGCAGTTCGCGAAGAAAGTTCTGCGTCGATTTGAGAAGCATCGTGCCCTCCGGGCGTTTGTGGTACGTTTCTGGCCTTTTTGACCGCGAGAAGCATAGCGCGGAAAGGGAATATTGAAAAGAAACGGGCGGCTCACGCTGGAGCCGCCCTTACTATGCACAGAACCTCTTACCGTGAACGAGCGGCCAATCCGCGTTCGATTTCACTGACGAAGCGGTCGAAAGCTTCTTCAGGATTTACCGCATGCCTTATCGGTCTGCCAATGACAAGATAGTCTGCCCCGCTCACAATCGCATCAAAGGCGGTCATGGTGCGCATCTGGTCGTCCGGCGGGTCACTGCTGTCGCGGATACCGGGAACAATCTTGATAAGACTGCGCAACAAAGTACTCTGATTGAGCATTTCCAGATCTTGCCCCGAACATACAAGGGCATGGCCGCCGACACCGGCAAAGCGTTGAGCAAAATCGAGCGCCTTTACATCAGGGAGCTCACCAAACGACCGAGACGAATCGCGCTTACTGAAGGAAGTAAGAATGCCTACTCCGATGACAAGCGATGTTCCGCAATTTTTAATTGCCGCTTCCAGCCCTTTGTCGTTATTGGATTCGTGAACGGTAAACCCCCATGCACCGGAATCAGCAATAGCACGGGCGGCTTCGCCCATGACATACGGAATTTCAAACAGCTTAGGGTCGTCCATTCGTTGCGCGTCGCGGTGAAAGTTCTGTAGGAACGATCCCACGGCCGATGCGACCGTAATGCGTCGGTCACGTTTGAGACGCGCGTGCATCGGCACCGAGCCGACTTTGATGCCCGCTCCTTTGCCCACTATGCGTTGTAAGAACTCTTGGTCCCCTGTTGTAAAGTCGTGTTCATCGAAAGCAAGAAGAATGCGTTTACTTGTCGGTATATCGCTCACGTCGTATCTCCTTCGTGTTTCTGCCACTATCGGCTCCGCGAAGCCTAGCAAATTGCCGCTTTGTTCGAAAGGGGCTAGAATCCTTGATATTGCCGGAGTGGCGGAATGGTTTACGCGAACGACTCAAAATCGTTTGGGAGCAATCCCGTGTGGGTTCAAGTCCCACCTCCGGCACCACTAGGGACGGTTCGGGCCAAAAGTGCCCCGAAACCGTCCTTTGCGCTATATTTTACAAGCTGTCGGTCTCGGAAGGTGAGTTCTGAAAACACTTCCATCGCCATTTCACGCTTCTCGTTATCAAGTGCATATTTGTAATACAGGCTGGCGTCTTTCACGAGTTCTGAAAAACGCATGACAAACTTGAGCATCGCTGGTGCTGATTCACCGTATGCGGCGATCTCAACGTGTACGTTATCCAGCTCTTTCGTGAGGCGGTCTTCCTCGCCTTTGATAGATTCCGGTACCATCGCACCTGTCCGCAGGAGGGTGATACGATTTTTTGTTAGATAGTCGAGATCCGCGACAATCTTTCGTTGGTGTGAATGCAGACTCTCCAGCTTTCGGTCTCGGTTTTCAGAAATTTTACTAATTCGTTTTGAGGCTTGTTGCTCAATCTCCGCCATTTCCTCATCTGTGAAATGCATCCGCTCAAGAAGAGATTGAATAGCCGATTCGACATTACCCTCGGAAAGGTTTGGATCGGGGTTATCACAACCACCAATACACTGGCTACGGTAATACATAAATCCTTTAGTTCGGTACGGCGTGAACGCACGTCCGCATGTGCAACGGAGTAGCTTTCGATACGCGTAGAATTTTTCCTCGACGTAATACACGGATTGTGTGCGCGTCCTCATTAGTTTCTGTACCGTATTAAAAAGTTCGTTACTGATCAGCGCTTGATGAGCAATGCTTTTGCCGTAGAGACCACTACCAAGGTTTACCTCACCCAAATAGAAGCGATTCCGAAGAATATGTTCGATATCCTTAATGTCGATGGGGCGTACTGTTTTGGGTATAGAGGCTGGCTCAACATTATTCAAGATTTCCTCGGATGTCCTCTTACGACGCGATGGCTTTTTCGTGAGGCCATTTTCGTTTGCCCACGTAACAAGGCTGCGGAAGCCATATTTTCCCGTTCCATACATCTCGAAGAGCCTCTTCACGAGTGGGGCTCGAATTGGATCAAGGGGTTTATTGTCGGATCCTTGGTCAAGATACCCAATAGGAGAAAGATACAAACAACGCCGCTCCGCCCGAAGTTTGATATGCGCATTTTTAACTTTCTCACTGATGACGCGTGAATAATGCGCCGCGAACATCCCGTCGATGTCCATGTGGAGTTCTCCAGAACTCGTTTTCTCGTAAGTAGTGTCCACAAAGCGGATGTCACAGCCAAGCTTTAACAACTTTTTAATCAGCATGTCATCATGTTCGTTTCTGCTTATGCGATCCCAACACAAAACGATGACACCTCTGATTTTCCTCGTCTTCAACATTTCGACCAATTGTGCAAATTTGGGTCGTAGGATGCGATATTGTGCTGAGCCATCGGAGTTTAAAACAAATTCGCCTTCCTCTTTGTAACCGGAATGAGCTTCGTCGATGATGCCATCCTTGCAGAAACCGGACAGCGTAAGTTTCGCCAGTGAAAGCTTATGCAACCGGACATAATCCATGTTTCGCTGCCGCTGGTAGGATAAGGAATTTTTTTGGTTTTGCGTATCGTCGGTACTCTTTCGATTGTAAATCAAATAGTTTTCTGCATCTTTGTGGGGAAGTATATCGACAGATTTCATAATCCCATTATATTAGCTTTCATCTTCCAATTTTGCACTGCTTTGTGGACTACGTGTTTTCTCCGGATTCCATGTACGTCCGTCCGCCATAAAATACCCCTCAGTGGCAAGTCGAGCATGGATCCGACGCAGAATGCCGTAGAGACCGAGCATATGCTTCATCTGCGTCTCTGTAAACTCTCTATTCTCAATCGAATCACTTGACATACACAGCGGCAGATTTACTTTATTGGCTCCGTTGCCTGCAATTGTCGAAATTCATCGCTCAAAAACCAGCTAAAATCGCTTGAGAGGGTTACTGTGCATTCTCCATTCGCCTCTTCGCTTGCCGTACATATCTTCAAGATCTGCAGCTTCTTCATCTCGGTTCTTGCTGTTGGTTTTGAGCAATTCAGCTCGTTTTCCACTTCAGATGTGGTCATGCTGCCGCCGTGTTTTAGCATGCACTTAAACAGATGTGCGCGTGTGGTGGGGGCACTATCAAGTACCAGAGCAAGAATCAGGGGCAAATCGTCTCGTGCAATTTGGCTTCTACCGCACACAAGTGCGTGACCTCTCACAAAATTGTACAAAAGTTGATTGATACGGTCTGGCCTCTCAATGAGCGGAGCCTCGTATTTGTCTGTGTTGGTAAAGTCATCGGTATAGACGTTAATGACTCCGCGCAAATTTGCCAACAATTTTGCGGAGCGGGCGATAATTGCCATAACAGATTTGTCGTCCGCGCCCTTATTCCAAGCGATGCCATCAGGGTATTTGGCCCATAACCCATAAAGGAAATTCTTTGTTGTACTCTGGCATTCTCGTTCTTTTTCTTTGTACCCTGTATCGGTTACCTGTCTCCACAGTTCTTCCTCCGTTTTTTCATGCGAGTTGATGGAAAGAAAAAATAGTCGCGATCCAAGGTTGCCCATTATTTTGTAAACGCGCGGCGGAATTGGGGTGGATGCGGCCAAAAGCATAAAAAGGTACTCGCCGTTGTATTGTCTCTGGCCATGGACTCCGCTATCCGTGTTTAAGCCTTCGCCATCCAATACGCGCGTTAAAATTCCTATTAATTCTTTCAAGTCCTCCTCACGTTTGGAGAACAGCGTTGCAAAATCCCGTACAAGGAGTAGCCGGTATTGTATGCGTGGCAATAAATCAATCGCGGCAAGACCTTCCTTTTTGATGTTGGCGGCGTTTGATACGAAGGACGCTGGAGTAAATTTATCGGATGAGTAGCTCAGCCCTGCTACACCGTCAAAAAAATTAATTGCGATAGTCTTTCCGGAGCTCGGCACGTCTACCAAAACAAGGGCGAATGGATTAGTTATATCGGTAATCAAAAATTGCGCTAGCATTGTGGCCGTCGCCTCTGCTGCAGGGAGAAGATCAACAAAATTTGCCTGTATCGTTCGTTTCCATGCATCGAATGAAATTATTGATGTTGGAGCAGGGCATTTCGCAATTCTCGACCTAGGCTTCGGCGGTTCCACCCACTCACTTTTTTGCGACCGTTTGGACTCTTTTAAAGACTGCTCTGCACGTGTAGTTTCCTCCCTTATCCACACTTCAATGAAATCGCCGTCGGATCGTTTTTCTCGTTGTTTATCAATCTCATCTGTCATATTTTTACTCGTTGATTCGATCCAATAATTCATTTCGGGCGTGCTCGTATACATGCACAGGTATCAGCAAATTTTCAGAATTGCGGTCGCCATATTTGTACGCATCCACAAGTTCCTCTAGTTGAGATCCGGCAATGAATACGAACTCTTTTTTGTTCAAACTGTCAGTGGTGTTCACGCTAGTAATCGCGTGTCCCTTCGCATATAGAAAAGTTGCCAACGTTAGTGACGTCGTTCGGAAGTACCTTTGCTGATCTGATCTCAACTGCATAACAAGCAGTGTGCTGGAGAGTGCAAGCGTTGTGTATCGGTTGCTTGCGCGGGAGTACCCTAGAAAATCCAGCAATATAAACAAAAAACGACCCAGTTTGAGTCGCCGTTGCCCCCAATCGCCCCCGTTACTCCCTCGCGTTGTTAAATTTGATACCCTCACCTCTTTCCGTTTCCATTATTGCTCGACCATCACCAGTACCATTGTCGATTTTTGCATACCTGAAGAAACCATTCTTTTCACTAGTAAGATTTTGGCGGATTCGTTTTATCATATCTTCTCCTTTGAGAGACCGCAACTTCCGGCCTTTTATTCGCCTTTTTTTCAATTCGTTTTCAATCGTGATGTATTTACTAAACCCACCATTGGGCATCAACGCAAATACCGTATCAAAAACGACCCAATAAAGCGTATCCTTGTTCAACCTCTTGAGTGGTCGTCCCCCGCAATAATACTCACCATCAATTTTATCGATGAATCTAGCCTCATTCGGCTCATGCCTACTTTGCAGCTCGAGAATTTGCGCAGAATGAATATCAACCTGTGCCAACATGCCCTCAATAATGCTGAGACAAAGGGCTTTCGTTTTGGGGTCACCGAAAATCAATCCGCGTAATGCGTTGCGATATTCATAATTTTTCTCCGTTTTTGATCTTGCTTTCTCTTTATCTCTCATATCAATCTCACGCCAATTATCCTATATTTTAAGCCATATTTCAAGCTTCTCGACGATCGTGCGTATGCAGCTTCTTGCGTCCACGATGATCAACAATAAACGGTGTTAGCCATTGACAGTGCCGAGATAAAAACGTCGTCCAGAAAGAAAAATAGTGCTCGCACTGATGGCCCACAGAGCGATGTAGAAAAGGGCTGTACCTCAGAATCGTTTTGGGCTGCAACACGGATGGGAAGTGGCATCAACAGTGTAGAGACGAGATACGGAAGATTTGCTCAACTTTTTGCGCGCCGAGAAACTGATCTCGGCATCGCGAGATACACGCAAACTTTGCGTGAACATCTCGCCGGCGCATTTTATTGGATCGCGTCGTACTAAAAAAGAATGAAGGCACGAAATCGTCCTTGATATCCACAGCGCTTTCTAGTATCTCGGCAACCGCATGTATGTACCATGTGCGTGTTCGCGGTGTGTCTTTCCACCTGCATATGAACTTTTTTTCCAGCCTAGAAGTTCTCGACGTATCGCACCTGATGTTTGCGAAGACTAAGGCGGTGGGAAAATTGGTTACGCTGCTATTCATCGTAATCTTCCTCTGCCCGTCACAACTTCTTCTTGCGCAAGAGAGCACAACAACCGACGAAGCAGCGCCTGCAGAGGCGGCAACAACCTCCGAGGCGGAAACGCCACCAGCACCCGATATCCAATCGCCCGCGGCTACACCAGACGAGAGTGTGCCGGAGGCGACCCCTGAAGAACCGAAGAGCCCGCCCACACCAATGTTCTCCTCACCGGGCGGTGATGTGATTCCGACGATCGCGAACACCGACCTCTTCTCATCACAAACAAGTGCACCAAAAGTCGAAGATGCAACCGGTGCTCTCCTTGAGCGTGTGCCGCTCGCTATTCCACCCGGCAGAAACAATCTCACACCCGATCTGGCTCTCGCCTATAACAGTCAGGACCTCGTCGACACGATCGTCGGTTATGGCTGGTCGCTCTCCATCCCCTATATCCAGCGCCTGAACAAAACCGGCGTCGATGCCCTGTACACCGACAACTACTTTACATCGTCGCTTGGTGGTGAGCTCGCAACAACGACTACGACAAATGAGTATCGTCAGCGCATCGAGGACGGTCGCTTCATCAAGTACACGTTCGCGAACAACATCTGGACCGCGTACGACAAGAACGGAACCCGCTATCTCTTCGGCACGACGACGGCCGCGCAACAGTCGGCGACCACCTCTCCTTCAAACGTCTATAAATGGATGCTCGAAGAAGTGCGTGACACCAACGACAACTTCATTCGCTATGAATACACAAATGACTACAACGAGATCTATCCGTCAAAGATTGTCTACACTGGAAGCGGATCGAACGACGGCATCTTTGAGGTCGACTTTACTTACGCGACGCGAACTGATCCTGTCATCTCATATAAAAGCGGATTCAAGGTAACAACCAACAAGCGCCTCACCGAAGTGCAGGCGTTCGTCAATGGCAGCTGGGTGCGCGAGTACGATCTTTCATACAGTGCTGGTACCAACGGTGCACGCTCGCTCTTAAACAGCGTCCAGGAGAAAGGGCAGGACGCCTCGAGCAATCAGCTGACTCTCCCGGCGCTCATGTTCGCGTATTCCAGCACCACGCCGTCGTACGTTGCGCATACCAACCCGCAGATGTGGAACGCGGCGCGTGTCGCAGCCGACGCCGACGGCAACGGACTCCCTGAACAGCACATTCTTAAGAACAAGATTTGTGGGGGCAACGCGTCAACTGATCGCGACAGCCAAGTCAATACGTATCCCACATTCACCGACAATGATGCGTGTCCCGTCCTCACGTCCGATGACTACTGGGCTACGACATCAAGCTGGGACGAGGCGGTCTCACCCGTCGAGCGCGGCGTGCGCATGTTCGATGTGAACGGTGACGGCAAGGCCGACATCATTCGCGGCTATTCCGATAGCAGCGGCGCACTCTCCAGCGCCTATTACGAAAAGCAGTCGTCATACACCTGGTCAGCGACGCCAGCATCCACCTCGAGCATTCCTGCGTTCGCCTACAACGACGGTGCCACGACCTATTCGACGGGGCTCCTCGGCGACGTCAACAACGATGGGCTAATCGATTTCGCTCTCTCCCTCCCAGCCATCGGCAGTCACCAGCCTTCGAACAGCACCTATCTTCACTCGGCAACATCGTCTCCAACGTTTGCATCAACCGGCAATTTTAGCGCGCCCTACACGCTGCCGACAGACGCGACGAGCCAAGATGCGAGCGAATTAGTTGACATCAACGGCGACGGTCTACCCGACTGGATGCGATCAAGCTCTGGCGGAACGACCGTCTTCTGCCTTAACACTGGCACCGGTTGGGATGTCTCGTGCACATCGCCATGGACGATCTCCACCTCGACACGCCAAGTCGGCGGATGGGATCGCGGCATCCGCTTCATTGACGTGAACGGCGACGGTCTGCCTGACTACGTCCGCGGCTACAACGTCGCGTCATACTCCAGCAAAACAGTGGGGACCGATGTCGAAGTGGCGACCAAGAACTACGTGTACCTCAACACAGGGAACGGCTTTGCTACATCCTCACTGACATTGCCGGGCTACATTACGGCCGGTCATCCCTCGACCGCAGGGGTCTGGGACGGTCATTTTGAATACAATGAGATGGTCGACTGGAACGGCGACGGCATTCCTGATGAGAAGAGCAACACCAGCACCTCAACGACCGCAACTGCGCGTCAGGACATCCTCGACCAAATCGTGTACCCAACGACGGGCACAACCACGGTCGCGTATCAATTCACAACGCAGTCAGCGTCCGACAACAGCAATATGCCCTTTCCCATTCTGGTCGTGACGAACATCACTGATCAGGACGGGATGGGCAATTCAAAGAGCACCAACTATTCATACGAAGGCGCAAAGCTCTATCTGCCGGCTAACGTCCGCGACCGTCGCGTTGCCGATTTCAAATCGATCACGAAAATTGATCCTCTCGCAAAGACGGTCACGTACTTCGACCAGGGCGACGGCGTCGATAGCGGAACCGGGGAACAGAGCGATGGCTTCGCCCTTATCGGGAAGCCCTATCGCGAGGATGTGATCTCGCTCGCATCAACGACGATGCGGCAGACATTCAACAAATGGACTGACGTTAGTCTCGGCGAGACCGATCGCCACTTCGTCTACCTCTCCAATCAACTGGTGCAGATGTACGACGGCAACAGCGACCATCGCGACACCGCAACAGAATTCACCTACTCAACGACGACCGGCGATCTCACGCAGCACGTACAGAAAGGCGAAGTCGTCGGCTCAAGCGACGGCACCTACGCTGATATCGGCTCTGACACAATCACCAAAGCCTACACTTACGCGGCGAGCTCGACGGTCAACATGAGCGTCCCGAGCCAAGAGACCGTGACCAACAGTGCGAGCACCCAGGTCAAACTCACCGACTTCTACTACGACAGTCTCGCCACCGGCCTCGTGAACAAAGGCAACATCACGAAGGAGGAAGACTGGATCACCGGCTCCTCGTACGCCTCATCAACGAAGGCGTACAACACGTACGGACTTGTCGCGACGTCAACGGATCCGCGTGCGCACTCGACGACCTTTGTGTACGACGCGTTCAATCTGTACGTCGCGACGAGTACCAATCCACTCTCGCAAACCACGCAAACGCTCTACGATTACGCGACCGGCAAGCCAACGCAGATCACCGATGCGAACAGTCGGTCGCAACAATTTAGCTACGACCCTGTCGGCCGCATCACGGAAACGAAAGTGCCCGATCCAACATCAGGATCGCTCGTCACCCAATCAGCGCTCACCTACACGGACACTATTTTCCCGAGCAAAGTGCAGCGCTCCGACTACTTAAACAGCGCCACATCGACCGACATTTACACGTACTTTGATGGTTTCGGCCGCCCGATCCAGGAACGCAAGGAAGCCTCTTCCTACTATATAGTCACCGACAAGATTTATGCTCCGAGTGGCCTCCTCGGCACGACATCGCTACCCTACTTCTCCTCCGGCACGTCGCGCACGACCGCAACAACGAGCGCGAGCCTATTTATCGGCTACACCTACGATGCGCTCGGCCGCGTGACTGACGTCACGAACGCACAAGGCACCGAAGTACATTCATACGATCAATGGATCGAGAGCGTCACCGATCGCAACGGCAACATCAAAGACCTCACCCAAGACGCCTTCGGTAATTTGCAGCAGGTGGACGAGCACAACGCCACCTCGACCTTGAGCTACCTCGATCAACCGGACAACCTTGCATCAGGGCCGGTGAAAACGGTTGCACTCGGCAAAGCACACGAAGGCCGTGATGTTGTCGCCATCTTCGGAACGCTAGGAGGCATCGTTACGGAGGCAGATCAGTCAGCAACGCCGATCTCCGACATGCTAAAAGGAAAATCGTCGCACGAACAGGCGAACATCAAAGCAGCTGAATTCGCGAAACTCGATCTCACGGGCGAGTTCGAGGACGCGGCACGCAGTACGCGTATTGAAATTCAAAGTCTCCACGCGATTGACGGTGGCATCGAGCTGTTTGCCCGCGCGTGGAAAGGATCAGAGCAGATGGGCTTCGGCCCCGATGGTTCAGTCGAGATAGAACGCTTCCGCATCTTCAACCCGCCGATCCTCGTCCCTGACGGCACGAAGCACGGCGAAGTTGTGCAGGGTCAAAAGATCCAGATTGATAACTTCAAAGAGGACTTGCCGGCTGCGCTTCGACAGACACTTGCGCACACAATCAGCCTCGCCGGCAAAACGAATACTGATATCGAGGTCGGCAAAGTCGGCCGGACGACCGACACGTACTATCCCTCGCTCGATGGCACGCTATGCCGCAGTAATGGCAATGAGACCTGGGCAACCATTCACGATGCGTCGTCGGGCTTGGGATGTATCGACAGCGGTGATAGTAATTATCTCGGTGATATCCTCGTCCTCTCTGGTTCCCCTTCAAACAAATGGGGCCAGATCATGCGCAGGATGACACTCTTCGATACCTCCGCGCTCCCCGACAGCGACAACATCAACACAGCAACACTTTCGTACTACAGCGACGTCGCCTCCACCGACAACTACACCCAGACGATCGATGTCGCGTCATCAAGCCCGGGTTCCGATGGCTCGTTTGCAGACACTGACTACGCGCTCTCCCACTACGGCGCCACCATCTACGCCACGAAGACCATTGCGAGCTACAGCACCGGCGGTGTGTACAATGATTTCTCTCTCAATGCCTCCGGGATAGCCAACGTTTCCAAAACCGGAACCAGCCGGTTTTCGACGCGGCTCTCCAGCGATGTCACCAACTCGGAGCCGACGTGGCAAACCGGACAAACACGGTCGATCGCGTGGGCACGCAGCCTCGCGCACGCGGGGACGACCGAAGATCCGAAACTCGTCGTCTCTCATAGTGCCAACAGCGCCCCCACCGCGCCGACATCCGTTTTAATTCAAGGTCAGACAAATCCGACCAACGTCACCGTTGCCAACCCAACATTTTCAGCAATCTACAACGATCCCGACACGACCGATGTTGCGCTGAGCTACCAAATACAAGTTGGGACCTCGTCAGCCTTCACGACCACTTTGTGGGACAGTACAAAAACCTCTCTCGCGAGCTCGACGCCACAAGGTACGCGCATCGCCAACATCACGTACGGCGGCTCCGCGATGGCCTCGAGCACCATCTACTACATGCGCATCAAATTCTGGGACACCGCGGATGCGGCAGGTGCGTGGAGCGACACGTTCACATTCACCCTCGGCACGCACTACAACGCAACGCAGTACACCTATGATGCCCTCAACAATCTCACGAAGATCACCGATGTCCTCGGCAACGTCCGCAACTTTACGTACGACGGCCTTTCGCGCCTCACGAATTCTGAAGACCTGCACGCATCGGGCGATGGAACGTACGGCGCGACCACCTACTCCTATGATGTCGGCAGCAATCTCACATCGAAAACCGATCCGAAGAGCCAGGTCGTCAATTACACCTACGACAATCTCAACCGCGTGACGGCTGAAGACTACACAGGCGCATCCGGCACCGAGATCGCCTACGCCTACGACACCTGCACGGACGGCAAGGGCAGGCTCTGCATCGCCACAACAACCGATGCCGTCAGCACCTACGCGTACAATCCGCTTGGGCTACAAAGCTCGGAAACGACGAGGGTCAACGCGATCAACTACACAACTTCCTACAGTTATGACCGCGAAGGCAATTACACCGACGTCACCTACCCTGACACCTCGATCGTTCATTACACCTTCGACGATGCAGGATTACTCAACACCGTCGCGCGCAAATCCGCGCAATCATCCACCTACGCGAACGCGATGATCGCTATGCACCACGCGCCGACAGGAGCGATCTCGTACAAGCAATTTGGCAACGGCGTGACGAGCACGTACACGTACGATGCGACGCAGCTCTATCGTCTCACCAATATCAACACGGTTGCTTCCACGACGTGGGCAGGTGGTGGGAGCCTCGCGATGCGATCAACCGTGAACGGCCGGCATTTCGCACTCAACCCTTCTGCACCACGACCACTCGCACTCGCCACCCCGCAACTACTTTCGGTGGCGACGTTTGGTGAGATTGGTTCCGTCGACGCCACCACGACCGCGGCAACCACATCAGTGAGTGCACTCCTTGAAGGAAAATCTCGCGACGAACAAGCCAACATCAAATCCGATGCGTACGCGCAATTAAATCTCGTCGGGGACTATGACGATGCAACGTATGGTCTCCGCTTCGAAATCCAGAAGCTCGAAAAGATTAATGGCGGGATCCAGGTCTTCGCGCGTGCGTGGAAGAATGATCATCAGCTCGGCTTCGGCCCCGATGGCTCAGTTGAGATCGAACGCTTCCGTATCTTTAATCCCCCGATCCTCATCCCCGATGGCACCAAGCACACCGAGACCAAGCAAGGCCAACAAATTCAAGTCGACAATTTCAAAGAAGATTTACCAGAGGCACTACGCATCACACTCGGGCATATCATCAGCATTGTTGGGAAGCAGGGCACCAGCATCGTGATGGGCAAAGTCGGCAGAACCACCGACACCTACTACCCGTCGCTCGACGGTGCACTGTGCCGCAGCAACGGCAATGAGAGCTGGGCAACAATTCATGACGCGACATCGGCACTCGGGTGCATTGATAGCGGCGATAGTAATTATTTGGGAGACATTCTTGTCCTCTCCGGCGCAGGTTCCAATCTCTGGGGCCAGATCATACGCCGCATGACGCTCTTCGACACCGCGGCGCTTCCCGACAGCGACGATATTAACAGCGCGACACTCTCGTACTATAGCGACGTCGCTTCTACCAATAATTACACGCAAACCATCGACGTCTCATCATCAACTCCGGCCTCGGACAGCTCCTTCGCCGATGGTGATTATGCATTCACGAACTATGGCAAGACAGTCTTCGCCTCGACGACCATCGCAAGCTACAACACTGGTGGCGTCTACAATGACTTCTCTCTCAATGCCGCTGGCATCGCCAACGTGTCGAAGACTGGGAAGAGCAAGTTTGCAACGCTGCTCTCCAGTGACCTCACCAACACAGAGCCAACATGGCAAGCTGGCCAAACTAGATCCATTGCGTGGGCGCGCAGCCTTGCACACACTGGCACAACTGAAGACCCCAAGCTCGTCGTTACGCACAGCGCACCGGCGACTGCCGGCCTGCAGAACATTTCCTACACCTACGATGCCGTCGGCAACATCACGGACATCCAAGACACCTCCGACACGACTGCAAACAAGCACGCGCAGTTCGTCTACGATAATCTCAATCGCCTGACGCAAGCGTCAACGACGAACGCAACCGCCAATCCCTATCGCTACCAGTTCGCATACAACGCCCTCGGCAACATCGTCGGCCTCGCGACCTCAACCGCAACGGGCACAACCACGTACGCCTACGCCGGCACGGGTGATGCAAATCCGCACGCTGCTACGTCCTTTGGCGCAACGACCTACACCTACGACAACAACGGCAATCTCACGAACGCTCGACAATGGACTTACGCGTGGGACTACCGCAATCGCCTGACGAGTGCGGGCAACGGTCTCGCCACGACCACCTTCGGCTACAATCAGAACGATCAACGCGTGTGGATGCACACATCAGCCAACGCGACGACAACGTATCCAGTGAAATTCTTTGAGACGACGAGCACTCTCGTCGGTGCAACGACGACCGCGACCACCACCACATATCTTTTTGCGGGTGATGAGCCCGTTGCAACGGTGCAAGGCAACGGCACTGCAACGACGACACGCTACATCCATCCCGATCACCTAGGTTCGACGAACGTGACGACAGACGAGACAGGCACACTCGCGCAGACCGTTGACTACTATCCGTATGGGAGCGAACGCGTTGATGCGAACGCAGGGACGGTGAACGCCGAGCGCACGTTCATCGGGCAGTTTGGGGATACCGACACGAACCTGTCGTATTTGCAGGCGCGTTACATGGATCCTGCGCGTGGACAATTCTTGAGTGAAGACCCCTCAGTAGTGAATGTTGATCTCGCACTTTTATCCGATCCGCAGCAGTTAAATACCTACTCATACGCGCGGGGCAATCCTCTTGCGTTCACCGACAAAGATGGCCGGAAAGTCGAGCTTGTCACCCGATCCGTCATCGGTCTTGGAGCGCATTCATTTGTACTCATTACCAACACACCCACAGATGCCGCTAAGCTCACAGGCGTGCCGGCGGGCATAACAGATCCGACGCGAATAACGTTGGGTGGGTACGCATCAATAAAAAATCCCTACCTAGCCGATTTCGGTAATCTTGTGAAAAGTGCTAACAATCCAGACGACTTTGCACTTTCGGAAAAAAACTACTTCGAACGAACTCAGATTTTGCCTCCAACCGAGTACAAAGGAAGCGAAACAAATTTCGAGAATGCAGTTTTACAGTCCTACGACAAGTTGAATGCAGATCTCGGCGCCTACTCGTTCTTCGGCGACCCGCGGTTCAATCGCCAAAACAACTCCAATAACACCGCGACAAGTATATTAGGCGGGGCCGGCGTGGACAACAGCCTTCTTCAAGGGTACCGCCCTACCTCCCTCTATCCATTCCAGACACCCGGACTAGGTACTCCAGTCTCTCACGATCAGAGACAGAGTTTAGCGGACGGACTTAAAGCGATCGTTGGGACACTGACGGCGATCCGCAACGCACTTAAAAAGTAGGTTACAATAACGGCATATGAATAAGCGACAGTTATTGCAAGTGCTCGTAAATGTGGTGTCGATCTATGTTGTGATTGTGGTCACTTGGTATCTAGCGATGCTGCTGACCGGTCACGTTATAGACGCGGAAGGTGGAGCGTTGCTGCAATCCACATATGCCCCACTCGCAGCGTTATTGATCCTGACCGTCATATACATACTCAGCCTTCTTGAGAAAGACGTCCGCTCGCTCCCGTTTGTTTCGGGGGCGACATTGCTAACACAACTTGCAACATTTCTCATGTGGTCCCCAGACAGTGTTCTTCCTATCGAATATATTCTAGGAATACACCTCCTTGCGATTGGGGCTCTTTTCGCTGGGCTGATGGTATGGAAAAAGCGAAAAGGTGTGTAGGTAGCGCAGGGCAAACCTACGACAACAACGGCAATCTCACGAACGCTCGACAATGGACTTACGCGTGGGATTACAGAAATAGATTAACGTCAGCGGGCTATGGCACTGCTACCACGACCCATTGTTCCGACCAGTATAGATAAAAGAGACATTGTTTACTTTCTAAACGAACTTTTTTCGTCGATCCTTGAAAATACCACTGGGTCTGCATCATAGTAAATCGACGATTCCCGGACATATGGTAGATTCCGCGACTCACATGAGTCACGAACTATCTAAACAGGCGCACGAAAACAGGCAAATCATTGCCGAACTGCGAAGTAAGTTTTTACACGGAGAGATTACATATTCAGAAGCAGAAAAAATTGCCAGACCGATTCTCGCGAAAATGAATGAGAGGGGCAAAGAAATTGCCAAGGAGTATGGTGGCAAATTCAAGCCCCTGACGTTCAGTTACCTAATCAGGTAGAAAGATCGTGGACTCTATGCATCGCAGCGATTCAGGGCGATTTCAGCCCCTAGCGGGCGAGGAATATGTAACGGCAGTTACGGAGTCCTTATATGCAATTAAACCAAATCCTGATTCAGACAACTATCAGAGCATATCCTTCATGGCATAAATATTCACCTTGACTTCAGATGAAGTTGTAATGCTATGAGGGGATAAGTTCGTTGACAGTGTTTACATACGGTAGAATTACCGCAAGGGACGGGTATGGGAGTTATCGCAAAGGGAAACTAGCGCCAGTTTTAGAATTGGTGTATATTTCCGTTCCTTGAACTTTGAGACTTGATGTGTGGAGGGGCGAGATTTAAACTCGCGAAGCTTGTGTAGCAAGCTCGGTCGCTCATAAGGCGACTCCAATAAATCGCTCTGGCACCCCTCCAAACATCACTGCTCAAAGCAGTGTAGCTCGTTGTAAACGAACAGAATCCGGCCGGTGAGATTTGAACTCACAACCTAGTCCTTGGAAGAGACCTGCACGATCCGTCGTGCTGCGGCCGGAATCTGTTCACTTACCGCGAGTTTTTTCTTTGCATAAGAAAAGCCCTATCACACAAAGAGTAGCGCCGAGGTCGCACTTGCGTGCGAACTTGGTTGCAATTATGCCAAAAAGCGTCTCCACTTCTCGGCACTACTCTCTACGAAATAGGGCTAGTTTCTTATTTGCTTATGTAAAGAACACGAAACCGGAAACGCTAATAACATAATTGCCTCTCCATTGTAAACCCGTGGTACGATAGGTCAATGAAAAAATGGGGATAACTGAAAACTCGGCCCTGCTCTCTCTGGGGTGGTTTTCACTATTCTCATTCCAAATCCTGCGATAGTGCAAATTTCTTTCACAGTGAAAACCATGCTTAGAAATCCTCTTTTGTGATCCCTGCGCATTTAATGATTGCATATTTAGCCTCCGTCGAAAGGTACGGCATATTTAGGAGCTTCGATAGAGTGCGCTGCTTCCGATTTGGCTGTTTATAACTAATACGGCAGCAAACACGGCAAAGGGGCGATTTCAGCATGCTAAAGACGTATAAATGCTTGGCACGACGACCACAACCATTGCAACGGAAGTAAAAGATGTACCCCTTCCGTTGCCCTAAATTCGAGGGCACCATGTCTACTCTCTGCGTTCCCCAATAGAAGCCGCTGTCCCTAATATCTCTCATGGATTTATAGGTGGTTTGGAGAGGATCGTCGAGTCTCTCTCGCATGCGTATGGCGTCGGTGAGATCGCGCGTATCAAAGTTACGGGACTCTTTCCGCCGTAACTCCATGGCAAATCTCCATACGTATTCGGTGATATTCAACCGTTCGTATACCGTGATGGTATTCTTCTTGTGTTGGGGACTGTACATAATTGCTAATCAATCGCTAAAGCAAATCTGCCGGTGTGTAGGTCTCACGACCCCCACTCTGTAGGTAAGAGAGCGAGGACAGCCTGCCCATACTGATTACTGCCGCTTGGTATATGGCCTGTAGTTCTGAAAAGAGGTAATCTGGGGCAAAATCGGTTTTTCGAACGTGATATAATTTTCACTATGAACCCAAAGAGTACGTTTTACAATTCAATTTTCTGGATCGAAGTTGATCGGATCAAGCCGAATCCCTTTCAACCGCGTAAGGAATTTGACGAGCAAGCGATGAAGTCGTTTGCGGAGTCGGTGCGTCAGTATGGCATCCTCCAGCCGCTGACGGTCACCAAAAAAGAAACCGAAACGCCGGGTGAGGGAATTGTCGTCGAATACGAACTGATCGCTGGCGAGCGTAGGCTTCGTGCTGCGAAAATTGCCGGGCTCCAACAAGTTCCCTGCGTCATCCGTACTGCCGAAGATAGTGACCAAATGAAGCTCGAACTCGCGATCATCGAGAACTTGCAGCGCGAAGATTTGAATCCTGTCGATCGTGCCAAAGCATTCAGACAGCTCGTTGATGCATTTAAACTTACACATGCTGATATCGGCAGGAAAGTCGGCAAGAGCCGCGAATATGTCTCGAACACGCTGCGCATTTTGAATTTGCCGGACGATATGCTGAAGGCGCTCTCCGACGGAGAAATTGTCGAAGGCCATACGCGACCGCTCCTCATGCTCGCAGATCGGCCGGAAGAACAAAAGACATTGTTTTTGGAAATTACAACCAAGCGCTTGAACGTCCGCGACTCCGAACAAATCGCTCGGCGCATCGCGCTGGAGCGCGCACGCAAAACCGACCTCACGCCGGAATTAGTGCTGATGGAGCGTGAACTTTCTGAAAAATTGGGAACGCGAGTGCGCATTGAAAAGGGCGGCCACGGCCAGGGCAAGGTCTTGATAGAATTTTTCTCCGTTGAAGATTTGGCGCATATACGACAAGCGATTGCACATCCGGTTGCAGGACAAATTGCCGCGCCGAAAGCGGCCGTCGAAATTGCGGCACCGGTCATGCCCGAAGCTCTGTCGCAAGACGCAACTCCCGACATGCTCCCGCAAGCCGAAGCGCCGAAAATCGAAGAAAAGCGCATGGAAACGCCGGTGACCGCCGCGACGGAACCCGAGCCCGATCTCTACTCGGTGCAAAATTTTACGGTTTGATTATCGAGTGGGAGCAGTGTAAATTTATGCAAGGTTCAGCAAGGAGTAAAATCGATGCCCATAGAAGGTAATGCAGTCGGGTGGCTGTTCTTGGGGACTGTCCCCATATCCGTAACCCTAGGACTGATGGTACTCATACTGTCCGTGAATATCAGAGTTCAAGCCGCTCTCATTTCTGAAGTGTATTGGGCAGTCCTCACGGGTTCGGCGCTCTCGTTGCTGGTATCGGTTGCAATGTTGACGTATTTAGCTGCGAAGATCGCGGGGCCGTCAGCTTGAGCACAAATTGCATTGCAGAGCCTCGCATATTCCATCGCGGGGCTCAACTTTTTTTAGCCTGCTCCGCAAGCGCGGCGCGGATCATTTTGCGGGCCATTGTCGTTTTCGCAAGGTCGTACCATTTGCGCGACGGTTTTCCCGCGGGCTTCGTAATGATCTCGACAATGTCGCCGTTGCGCAGTGCGGTGTCGAGCGAGACCATTTTGCCATTTACTTTTGCGCCCGACATTTTATTCGCTATTTCCGAGTGAATATTATACGCAAAATCAATCGGCGTCGCGCCAAGCGGTAAATCAATCACATCTGCTTTTGGGGTAAAGACGAAAACACGGTGCGAGAAAAAATCGCTCTTCAATGACTCTAAATATTCGTCCGATTTATCATCACCCGAATGCGCGAGTGCAAGTTCTTTCACCCAATTGGGCACAACTCCATTTTTACTCGGTTCCACGACAGGCGCGGGCGCCGAAGTTTTTCGCCCGAGCGGAATAAACTGCCGTATCCACTCCAATCCGCCACCTTTCTTGCCCTCGACATATCCTTGTACTTCTTTGTAGGTCAGGTGCGACGCGATCCCAAATTGCGCTTCGCGATGCTGGGCTTCAGTGCGAATCTGAATTTCCATCGCGCTGCCATCACCGGTGTACACAGTGGTGTGGATCGATTGGTAACCGTTGGGTTTTGGAAACGCGATGTAATCTTTGATTTTCCCCGGCACCGGTCGCCAGTGGTTGTGGATGACACCAAGCGCGGTGTAGCAATCGGCAAGCGTCGGTACGACGATGCGCAGTGCGAGGATGTCGTAAATTTTTGAAATATCCCATTCTTTGCGCTCCAATTTGCGAAAAAGGGAATAACTGCCTT
>JAHFMV010000003.1 GCA_023267655.1 Candidatus Kaiserbacteria bacterium | reverse complement strand
AGAACTGGTGCATGTTGTCAGACGGCTCAACAACCGAGAACGAAAACGCCTCGGCTTTGTGAGTCCGAGGAGCATGTTCTGGCGGAAGCGCAAAGGTTGCAATTAGAGTGCTAATTCAGGCTTGAGGCCACTTTGGCGCCAAAATGGCCTCGATCTATATTTGATACTTGTTACCTGCTACTTGCTACGTACCGCTTTAGCGGTTGAGTGGCATCACAAGGTACGTAAACGTCGCGTCGGAGACGCCGCGCAGCACAAGTGGCTTCCCTGCACCCGAGAAACCAAGAATGATCGAATCTGAGGGAATGGACTGAAGACAGTCCGCGACATAGCCGATGTGAAAATTGACATCAATATCATCGCCGGACACCGCGGCCTCAAGCGAATCCGACATCTCACCTATCGCGGCGCTCTGTGCCGTCACATCAAACACTTTTTTCTTCGGATACACATGAAAACCAACGTGTTGGTCGGCACCCGAGAAGACGCGCGCCTTGCGGAGGGTTTCGGCGAAGTCACTCTTCAGAAGTGTCGCTTCGGTGGTGAATGTTTTTGGGATAATTTCTTTGTAGTTTGGAAATGTGCCGTCGATAATACGCGAGGTAAATCGAAGCCCATCAGCAGAGAGGATCAATTGTGACTCATCGATAGAGAGTTCTACCTGTTCACTCGAGACGCGCTCGAGGATGTGCATTAATTCTTGCGCATGTTTGAGTGGAACCAAAACATCCTCGGAACCACCCCCAGATGCATCGGAGACCGCTTTTTCCGCGAGCCTGAAGGAATCGGTCGCGACAGCAATAACTTTTGCGTCATCCACTTTTATATAGACACTCCCCAGTTCCGGACGAATCATCGAGCTCGACGCCGCATACGCGACCGACTGGAGCGCGTGAAGCGTCATTTCTCGTGAGAGGCGGATTCCTTTTCCTTTCCCTTCTGCCGAAAGTGCAGGAAATTCGTCGTGCGGAACCGCTTTTATGAGCGTTTTCGAGCCGCGCGCCTCTATGAGGAGGTTTGCACCCTCGCTTTTTAGCGCCACCTTATCCCCCGAAACCGCGCGGAGCGTTTGAGAAAGAATCGAGGCGGGAACGGCAACAACACCCCTTTCACCCACGTCGCCGGTAACCACCACCTCAACACCGGCCTCAAGGTTGGTGGATTTTACCGAAAGCTCTTTCCCAACATCGAGGAGAATACAGGAGAGGACCGGGAGTGATTCTTTCTTTCCTACAATTCTTTCTGCAATAAGTACTGCGTTTAAAATCTTTTCTTTCGTGGTGGTGAATTGCATATCAGTATTTTTATTATTAATTTTTTAAATACTTATTATTACTATTATCAGTTGGGATAGGTGGAAAAGTGTATTTGAGTGAGGTTTTGAGAGATTATTTTGTCTTGTTGTGATGGGGAAAAGAGTGTGGGTTGGTAGGAGGTGATGATGTTAATAACGTTGTAAAAATATTTTTCTTGGTTATCCACTACGTTATTCGTTGGTTGTACACGCATAATCCACAGCTTTTTACGCATGCACTAACGAGCGGATATGTTCAAGCTCTTGGTCAAGTGAATTATTTCGTTTTACCTCGTCTTTTATCTTTTCGCACGAGTGGATGACCGTCGTATGATCGCGGCCGCCGAGCTTTTCGCCAATTGATGGGTATGAGACGTTGAATTCCTCACGCAGGATGTACATGATAATTTGCCGTGGCTTCACCACTTCTTTCTTGCGCGTCTTCTCGTAGATGCTTTTCTCGGCTATTTCGTAGTACTGCGCGATGCGGCGCACCACTTCTTCGACAGAAACGCCCTTATTCGGCCGCACGTTGTGTTTGATAAGGGTGCGGACGTCCGGAAGGGAAATGGCCTTCCCTTTGAGCTGCGACTTACAGACGATCATGTTCAGTATTCCCTCAAGCTCGCGGATATTGCCGCGGACATTTTCCGCAATGTGCTGCACGATGTCGTCAGGTAAGTTGAAAGCGAGCTGCTCTATCTTTGCGCGGATGATCGAAATACGACTCTCGGTATCCGGCTCGGGAATTTCCATAATGACACCGGCCGAGAGACGCCCGCGCATACGATCTTCAAATCCCGGAAGAAGCATCGGATGCTTATCCGAAGAGAAGATAATTTGTTTGTTGTTGTCATGCATGGCGTTAAAGAGATGGAAGAGCTCTTCTTGCGTTCTCTCCTTTTCCGCCATGAACTGAATGTCGTCCATGATGAGGACGTCGTACTGGCGATATTGGTCTTTAAATTCATTGGCGCGGCCTTTTGAGACGGCATTGATAAAATCCACCGCGAAACGCTCGGATGACACATAGAACACTTTTTTGTTGCTGTGACTTTTCTTGAAATGGTTGCCGATTGCTTGGATGAGGTGCGTTTTGCCGTGTCCGGTAGAGCCGTAGACGAAAAAGGGATTATACGCGAGGCCGGGGCGCTCGATCACCGCCTTTGCAGCAGCATGTGCCAGTTGATTGAAGGGGCCAACAACGAAGGTTTCGAAAGTATAGCGAGGGTTTAGGTTGTCGCGTTTATCAATATAGAGCGCCTGTAAGTCCAGAGATGCGTTTTGCTGCGACGGACGCTCACGTACTTCGCGGCGAGGCTCTCCTGCCGAGCGGTGGATGACGTACTCAACCGAGCGGATCGTGTTATCAAGCGTGCGCAAAGTGCCGAGGATGAGCTTGTGATGTTTGTCCATAAGCCACTCCTTCACAATTTTTGAAGGAACCGCGACGGAAACAACATTTGCCTCATGCGAAACGATATCGGTATTGCGAAACCATGTGCGGAATGATGCCTCGGAGGTGCCGAGTTCGATTTGGACGAGGGCGTTCTGCCACAGCTCGCGGTTGGTCATGTCGAGAGGACTACTGGATAATAGAAAAAGTACGAAGGAGAAAAGCGCGCGCACATAGTGTCAGCATTATACGCTCGCTGTGGATAACTGATAGTGACAAGGGTTTTTGTCAAAGGTGTTCACAACTTGTGGATAACTCAAGTTGGTGGCCGTGAGGCTTGAAATCCTAGAAAATACGTGCTATTTTGGGCTCATGAAGCGAAATTACCAGCCGAAAAAGAAGAAGCGTGCCTCGACGCATGGCTTTCGCGCGCGCCTGAAGACGAAAAACGGTCGCCGCGTCCTCTTGCGCCGTATGCGACGCGGCCGCGCGAAGCTTGCGCTCTAATGCCGACAAAATATCGCCTTGCACGGGCTGATTTTACCCACACGCGGCACTTCCGCCGCTTGCACGGCACCTTTTTCTCCTATTCATATGGAATCATTTCGGGGCGCTCCCTTCCGGGGGCGGCGTGTGTAGTTTCGCGCAAAGTTGCCTCGTCTGCGGTGGCGCGCAATCGTATTAAGCGCCGCGCACGAGGACCACTCCTCGAACTCCTTAAGGGCTTCAAAGCACCACTCATAATCATCGCAACCGCAAAAAAGGCGGCTACCGAGGCATCAAGCGCCGAAATTGCCGCGGAAATAGCGAGTTTGTCTACAAAACTGCAATAGCGCACGCGAGCCGAGCGCGGTACACTAGTCCCACCATGTTCAGCGCACTCTTTCACAGCGTCGTGTACGATCCGCTCTACAACGGTCTGGTCTATCTTGTTGATGTGGTGCCAACGCACGACATGGGCATTGCAATCGTGATCCTCACGATTGTCGTGCGTGTTATCCTCTTTCCCCTCTCGCGACAGGCGATCCGCACGCAAATGGCGATGAAGGCGATTGCGCCGAACATTGAAGCGATTAAAACAAAATACAAAGATAAACAAGACGAACAGGCAAAAGCAATTTTTGCCCTCTACAAAGAACGCGGCATTCGGCCGTTTTCTTCATTTTTTCTCATTCTCATCCAATTCCCAATCCTCCTCGGCCTCTATTGGGTCTTCGGCCGCGGCGGTCTTCCCCACGTCAATCCCGACCTTTTGTATTCGTTCGTTCCGGTCCCGAAAATGTTTAACATGGAGTTTCTCGGACTTATCGACATGGGAAAGAAAAGCATTCTTCTTGCTGCACTCGCGGGTCTCACGCAACTGACCTACGCGCGTCTCTCCATGGGACCTCGCAACCAAATGGCCACGTCGCCCGTAGAGCAATCGTTTTCAAATGACATGGCCAAGAGTTTCGACCTCCAGGCGCGCTACATCCTCCCGCTTATCGTCGCGGGCATTGCATTTACGGTTTCTGCCGCCGTACCTCTCTACTGGACGACCTCAAACCTCTTTATGATTGGGCAGGAACTTTTCATGGGACGACGATTTGGGGATAAGAAATCAGACTAATTTTCAATTATCAATTATCAATTATCAATTTCAAATTTTCATTCAAGTTCGAATGAATCAATTTTCAAACATTGGAACATTGAAAATTCACTGAAAATTGAGAATTGAAAATTATCTGCAAATTCCCTCAAACTAGCCCTTCCCGCCCGTTGGTGATAAAGTCCACCCATGCAGGTGGACATTGAACCAATTCTCAAATCTCTCCTCGACTCTATGGGGGCGGTGTATAAGGATATTTCACACCTCGAAGTCGCGGGGCAGCAGATCTATATGATTGCAGCCGACGATGCGCGGCAGCTCATCGGCGGCCATGGCGATGCCATCCACGCCATTGACTACTTGGTAAAGAAGATTGTAGAACAAAAAAACGGCCCTCGCGTTGAGGGTGCAGAACCAACCGAAGACCATTTTCTCGTTGACGTCAATGAATACCGCACTCGTCAGATCAAAGATTTACAGACGAAAGCCCTTATGATGGCCGAGCGTGCGCGCAGTTTCCAATACGACGTGGAGCTCTCGCCCATGAGCGCGTACGAGCGTCTCATCGTGCATACCACCCTCCAAAAAGCGCCGAATGTAAAAACAGAATCGCAAGGCGAGGGTCGCAATCGCCGCGTGGTTATTAGATACGCGGCATAGGATGAGGAAGATTGACTTTTCCTTCCGTGTGTATACATTACGGATGGCTTGCGATGGTGCAAGTGGAATGTCTCAAGTGCACGAAAGGAAAAGTCATGGCCGTAAGAGATTGTCAACGCTGTAAGGACTTCTTTTTAAGCAAGGGACAGATTGACTGTCCACGATGCAAAGGGAATGGTGTCATTCAGAGGGGTGCACGTCAAGTAGAGTGTCGCCAGTGTCAGGGGACGGGACGCGTGGTTTGTCCGCGCTGTCACGGCTCTGGTACAGTCGGTCACTAACGAAATCAATATGAAATTCAGTACGGACGACTGATTTTCATGGGCGCCTCTCACGGGGCGCTTTTTATATTTCTTAAGATGTCGAGGTTCAAAATGTCCGGATTAATTTGATTAAGAATTAGCCAAACGCCGAGAAGTAGTAAAAGACCGAGAACGGCCTTGCTGATAATTTCTCGAGCGTTTCCCTTTGTTCCCGGGAGGTCGGTCGTCATATACATAAATCCCGCGTAGCCGAGGCGAAGAACCGCGAACATTGCGCCAAGCACGATTGCTGCCTTGAAAAGCGCGTTAAAAAATTGTGCGAGTGATGTCGTGTTGGGGTCAAATAATTTTGAAAGAAAGGGTGATTGTTGTGCATTTCCGACGCCGTTTAACACAGCAGTGCCCGCCGCCTGAAAAAGATATTTGGTTTTTTGGTGGAAATTTTTGTGCATGTTATTGGTCGCTGATGCGGAATATCCACAGTGATTTGTCGCGGGCGTTGAGAAACGCAAGATACTTTCCGCCCGCATCGATGGTTGGTGATTCAACATCGACCGCATCGCTCGTACTCAAGGTAAACAGTTTCGTTGCATCTGCCGCGCCGGTATCCACGGTGTACCACGTGTCTTCGGTGTGTACCTCCCCACGATACCATCGATCAAGAAACACAGAGCCTGTTTTTGTATCGGGCACCGCACAGTATGCGGTTGTCCCGGCGCCCCACACGCATTTGTCCGCGGTGGTATGGATCGGAAGTTCTATCGCACTCGCACCTGCCGGCCGTGCAAAGAGAGAGAGCGACGTGCCATCGTCCGTGCCATACAGAAGTGCGTCTGACGATGGGTGTGGCAGTACCGTGAGGCCGGGGATGTTGCGGATCAGTGCGGTGAGAGTTCCTCCCTCCACATTGAATGCACTACCCAAGACGCCACTTCCCGCTTTTTCAACGAGAAAGATCCGGTTGTCGGATGGCCAGAGGATACGGAAATCTCCCGCCGCGGTTGATGCAATGTCGTGAGGAGATGCGCCGTTCCATGCGGATCGTACGAGACGCGTCCCTGCGTTGGTGCGGGTGAGAGTCACAATATTATTTGAAGTTGGAATGCTCGCGATTTCACGGACATTCGAGCCAAGATTTTTTGTATTCAGTGCGGCAAGCCCGTCGGTTGACGTGCCAATTTTCCCGACAAGCGCGGTAGGCGCACCATCTTCAAGCGTTCGTTCAACGACGATGCCGCCACTTCCCATTGATGCCGCATACACTTTGGGAATAAGCGTGTTGGTAATGCGCACAATATCGCCGCTCTCCGGGCTCACATCAAAGACATTTCCCGTCGCCCGCTCGACGTACCGCAGTCGCGTTGAACTTCCTGATCCGACGAAGGCAGCACCCGCAACCGGCGAGAGATTTGCATGGAAGAGGCGCGGCGCGCGCTTTTGTAATGGCTCTTGTGCGGGCGCCATCTGCGGAGAAGTTGGAACGCGTGCGCCCTGAAGTGGTGGTTGTGCGCCAATACCAAGGAATTTGAGGAGTGCACTTTGTGTTCCTTTGGATCCGGTTTCTTGTTGTGTCGCAAGACTTGCTCCCGAAGAGCCGCCGGTGTTCGTGTTTGCCGCGTTTGAGCCCTGTCCCCCGAGGAACGACGGAATGCCGATAGAGAATCCACGTGCCTGGTCCGCACCTTGGACCGATTGTGTTGCCTTCTGGATAAAGAAATACCATCCAAGAAGCCCAACAAGGAGGAGTATGATCGCGGCGACACCAATGTACGTGAAAATTCGTTGGTAGTTCATATTATTGGCCAAATCCATTCGTAGTTCCGCCGAAGAGTGAGCTGGTGTCGGAGAAGATGAGCGACCAGAGGCCGGTTGCATGCATCAGAATATCGCTTGCGCTCGAGAGGGTGAGTGCGATCGAGGCGGGGCCATTGTAATTATTAGCCGCAATGGTGAGTGTCTCGGGGTTGTGAGGATCAGGCGCGATACGCGTGTCGTTGACGTGCCAATCATACGACAGCGACGGGTCACTCGGCGACGTGATGTGCGCAAAATACGGGACGACGGTCACTTTTTGCTCTTTTTCTTTCGTGTTCACGTCGCCGATAATCGCGCGGTGGAACAAAATTCCAAAGAGAGGATGGTTTTCATACAATACGAGATGCGTGTCCGCGGCGGGAATCTGTGCCGTCGCGCTTCCGCGCATGGTTTTGTCAACCGTTTCTGCGTCGACTTTTACACTATCTGCACCAAAGAGCGCGGGACCGGGGATGGTGATACTTGATCTTCCACGGCCGGATTTACTTCCGAGGATGGTTCCATTTTGTGACCACGTGTAAATAATATCGCTGTCAGAAACGAACACTCCCTTGAGAGTTGGGAAACGCGCTGCAGCATAGAGGTGCACGTTCGCGCCCGTTCCTGCCGGAGTGCGGCCTTTGAAAAAGGGCGGCACATACGAATCGCTATCCCAGAGAAGGTCAACTTCCGTCGGAATGACCGAGGCGACGACACGGCCGACTTCTTCGTCCGGGTCGATCGCGGTCACAACGATAGTGGTTTCTTCGCCCGCGTCCCCTGTCGTAAACGTCGCTTCTTTGATGCCAGCACCTTGTGCAATCACCGTATCATTTGCGCGCCACGTGATGTCGCTCCGGTTCAAGTCGATGGCGTAGCTCTGAATGGTGAGATGTACCATTTCGTGAGGCTCTGGATTTTCGGGAGAAATTTGCAGTGTGATCGGCTTTTCAAGTGAGAGCGATTGTGCGCTGACCAGCGTGCACATGCACGCCGTAAGAACAAGGGAGAAAAGGAATGTAAACGCACGCGTCATACCGGACGATCAGGATTTGCTTCGGGTGGAAGCGAGGGCGCGGTGGGTGCCGCAGGTGCAGGCGCGACAGGCGAGGGCGGTGGAGTAGGAGTCGGTGTTGGGGGCGGTGGAAGCGGATTGTCGGATTCTGTGCTTGCCGCTGGTGTTTGCGTTGGTAGTGCCTCGGTAGCGGCCTGCTGCGCGATACCGCTCGATTCCTTCATGGCCGCGGCTTTTAAGATATCAGCGGCGCTCTGTCGTGGTGCGGCAGGTGCGCTTGTATCGTTTGCAGAAGCGAGATCCATTTTTGCTTTCTTGATAGCGAGGATTTGCGACGGATCGGAGGTAATGATTTGGTCTTCGGTGTACGAGGCGATGACTTTGATGGCAACATGCTTCAGTCCGGCGAAGAAAATCCCCTCCCCCACGTCGGATTCGAGGAGCAAATACTTTTCTTCATCAGTCAATTTGAACGTGCTTTGTACAAGATCAACCGACGTCGGTGATTGGCGCAGAAGGAGCTGAATTGATGAGTTCGTGATCATCGCCGCGCCGTACGGTGAGGTGAGAAAGTCGTTGACGTCCTGCGTAATCGTCGAGAGACCGAGATAGTATTTACGGCCGCGCTTTGCAATACCGAAAAGGAAGCTCGCCGTGTCTTGCGATTTCATCATCCACCACGCCTCGTCGATCACAAGCAGGCGCTTTCGCAGTTCTTTCCTTACCGTGTTCCAAATGTGGTGTGTAATGATGTACATCGCGACCGGCTTCAAATCATCTTCCATATCGCGCACGGAAAAGACCGTAAGTTTTTTGTTCATATCGACGTTGGTCGGGCGGTTCATGAATCCCGACCACGTGCCTTTCGTATATTTCGAAAGGCGCGCGACGAGTGATTCTGATCCTTCCATGCCGCTTAAGACCAGTTCAAAGTCGGAGAGGAGCGGCGGCTCGATAGAGGCGAAATTCGCGTCTTGCGTAATGTCTTTGAGTGCGTAGGTTTCCGTAATCGCCTTGTCGATGACGGCGTCCTCTTCTGGCGTAAGTCCGCCGAGCATGATGCGGAAGAGGCCAACGAGCGTAATGATGTTGTTGCGCAAAATGTCGCCGGGGTTCTCGTCTTCACGTGGGATGGGGAGATCAAACGGATTGATATGGTGTTCGGAGGAGAGTGAAATGTTGAAGTAGCGGCCGCCGACGGTCGTCGCGAGATATTCGTATTCGCGTTCCGGGTCGATGACGATGACTTCCGTATCGAACATTAAAGAGCGCAGAATCTCAAGCTTCGTCGTATATGAATTGTGCACGAACATGCCGCCGTGTCCCGCGAGGAACACTTCGTCGTCAACGGTGAGGTCGTATACATACTTGTCTTTTTTGTTGGCCTTTTTCACGATAGAAACAATCGGATCCCAGAAAAGGTCGGCGTTCACGAGCGTCTTAAACATAGCGATGATTTCTTCGACGCGATGCAAGTTGTGTAGCGTGCGGCGGTACTCCCAAAAAATAAATTGTGATGCGGTGCGTAGGAGTTCGTACGACGAATTGTCGCGAGTACCATGCAGGGATCTCGTAAGGTACTCATCAAAATCGCTCCTCGGGACGCGCAAATTCGAGACGCCGCTCTCCACCATCCCCTTTAATTCGTCGATGGTTTTTGGAGCTTCGACACCTGCAGTTTCAAAGATTTTCAGCGCATTTTTCGTTCGTGGTGGCATTCCTTGCTTGACCGTAAACCATGAGCTGCTCATTGTTTCAATAAGCCTGTGATTCAAATCGCGATCTCCATCAGCTTTTTTGATAATCGCTTCAACAGTCGGCAGATCCTGCAATTTCTGCATGAAAGGATACAAGTCCTTGAACCGCCGCACGCGCGCCTCCATTGTATCGACAAGTGTTCCGAGCCGAGTCGGCGAGAGGCCGTGACCCTGCTTGAGCGCGGAGAAGTCGGATATGTCCGACAGCTGCGTATCGAAAAGGAGTTCAAGCTCTTTCGCAAGCGGTTGTAGTCCCGGCACGATATCGCAGTTGGTATTTCCGTTTTTAACGGCGATTTTCGCGAGGGCCTCCTTTTTTCGCGTCGAAATAAAGCCGATGTGCTCTTGGAATTTCCGGATATTATCCTGACCTGAAATGCTAAGCATCCAGAATGTCCTTTTGCGTCCCGTCTTCGCGTATTTCTTCTGCCGCTTCTGTATCCGCGCAATAATGCCGAAGTAGTACAACAAATACGAAAGCCCTGATATCAGCTCTTTCGACTTTGAAAGCGCAGTAATTTCGTGATTTTCTACACCGCCATCACCTTCGAAATACGCTTGCAGGTATGAGGCGACCACATCGCGCGACGTGTTAAAAAGAAATCCGGGGACTGTTTTAGTACCGGATTTTCCCGTTGCGCCAAGGGCTTTTAGCTGTTCACAGACACGTTTGCCATAAATGGCAACCCACCGCTTGTTGCTGCCGCAGGAAAAACCGAGGGCTCGACATTCATTTTCAATGTGTGACAGTGATTCCTGATCGGTGTTGCTGATAATGATCGAGCGTTTCGCGATAGTCCCTTCTGCTGCGATCCAACCAAGGACAGAACTGAGATGTTCTGTTACCGGCAAGAGGCTAGATCCTATATGACGGGGGGAGTGCAGGGATGGATGCACGCTGCGCGGCAGAGGAATATACTCTCCCTCTTTCACATTTTCACTTTTCGCGGCAATAACTTTCCCGCGTCGTAAGACTAGCATGTTGTGATCAGCAGTAGTTGTTACCTCGCGGCCGCTTTTTGTCCTGAATGCGTAGTATGTATCTGGGGCATCTTTTCGTGCAGCGACCGATACTTTACTCCAACGCCCCCGCATGTCTTGATCAAAACTGAACACTTCAATACCCGGATCGATAACTCCCTCTAACTCGTCGTCAATCTTTCTGCAACCATGTTTTTTAATAGTTTTTTCCACCACTTGACCAATTGGCGCATAACGTATGATTCCGCTTTCACGTGTCAAAACGGGCTCTTCGTAGCAGACGCTCTTACCTGCTCCCGACTTTGCGAAAGTGACCGAATTATAATTCTCCAAAGAAAATCGATCGAACAAAATAAGTGACGAATTGTGGCGGTTGATGCCGTAAAGGATTCCCCTGTCGGACGTTAGGTCGAATGAAATAAACGGGAAGATGGACGAGAGCGGCGCCGAATTGAGTTTCGTGTGGACGTTTAATTCATCGGTCGCAATCGGGAGCGTCGAGCGGAAGCCTTGTTCTTGCTGGAAAAGTGCCGGGCGGATGTACACGAGGCGGCTCTCGAGGATCGAGCGGATTTCGCTCTCTACCTTATCTATTTCTTCGCGGCTCGAGCCGTAGATCGTGAGGTAGAGTCCGACATCAAAAATGCGTTCCTGCGCTTGTTGCAGAGAGTCGCGCAATTTTTCGAGGTCTTGATATGCGGTATCGAGCATTGGGTCGCGCACCATCCCCTTTTCCTCACGCGTCGCGATCTGACTTTGCACCTCGGCGACTTTTTTCTGAAATTTGCGCAGCATTTCGTTCGTGTCCATCGGATGGATGAAAATCGCGATGTCGAGCACCTTGTCCATGTTGATGATCGGCGCAAACCACCCCGTCGTGAGGAAGCGCGGGTATGAGATCACAAAAAACGTGCGCGCGATTTTTTCGCCAAGGTCGAGCTCGCGCGGCGAGACGCGAAGTGCGTGCGGTGCGATCACGTCCTGGAGGCCGAGGACGCCAGTGCGGTAGATTTCTTCCGGAAGGACCGGCAGCACCGTCGCCGCGGGGACCGAAGATTTTTTGAAAAGATCCAATAAAGCCATAAGGTTACAGGTTCCAGGTGTTAGGTTCTAGGAAATTCATATGATGTATTGTATTTATATTTTACTGTAACCTGGAACCTGTCACCTGGCACCTGCATCCAGCGTCATCGGCTTCCCTTCTTCGCCCGGGTTGAAGAGTTTGTACATCAGTTCGATCGCCTCTTCGGTTCCAAGCTGCACGGTGCGTACGCCGCAGCGCACGAGACCCTGCTGCACGATCGAAATGCGTTGCTCAAGCTGTGAGACCTGCTCTTCAAACGAACGGTTCGCATCCTCTGCCGTATTTTTTTTGCGTCCAAACGGTAATTTCCCCGCGATGCCGCCACTGCCGGAAAGCGAAATCGCCGTCGACGAATACGGGACGACGACGAAGAAATTTTTCGTCATGATGTTCGCGGCCTCGGTAAAGCTCTTGATGAATTCGATGTATTCGCGAATTTGGATGCGCATAAGGTCGTCGAGCTGCCCTTTGTAGGCGACCTCGAGGGATGCAATGTACGGGCGGATGTCGAGCATGCGCGATTGCACGAAAATTTCGCACGAAAAGTCGAGCGAGTTGAGAAAGTTTTGGAATTGCACGATAAACGCCGTCTGTTCGTCTTCAGATTTAAGCGCAAAATTGATCGACGACGCAAGAAGGATCGCACGCAGGCTCTTGTCCTTGAGGATCAAGATACCGTCGCGCACTTCGGAAACCGGCACAAATTGCTGTGTCGATTTGCTGGTCGGCTTTGTTGAGGTGACGGTTTCAGGCATAAAAATAGTTATTAGCCACTAGCGACTAGCCACTGGCCAATACATTAAGGAAATTTTTGGATTCATATGCATTTTCTAGTGGCAAATACCTAGTGGCTATTGGCTAGTTAATGAGCGCCTCACGCGCGGTACGGACGGGCGCGATGATGCCCTTCAGTGGTGAGCTGTCTGCGCGCTCGTCGTCATCGGCAGTTCCTCCTGCGATGCGCTCTTTGATGTCGAGACTCCACGCGAGCTCGTGCAGCTTGCCGTCGGAGAGCTTCGGGACGTAAATCTGTGCTGCGGGAGCGGCTATTTGTGCCGCGAGATCTTTCTTTTTCGTAGTATCGCGCACTTCATTGCTCCAGAGGTAGAGCTTGCTGCGTACAAAGAAGAAAAAACCATGCTCGAGGGCGAGGATAAAGGGCTGGCCGTTGTATTTGAAGAAGGCCAACCCCGCGCCGAGGCCGACGACGCCGGCGATAAGGGGGGCGGCGAGGTAAATAGGAAGAACGCGCCACAGCAGATAGCCGCAGCCGGCGCCTCCTGCGATGTAGACGAATTGTTTGAAGGTGAGAGGCCCAAAGATCTTGTCCTCGACCTCAATGAACTGGGGAACTTGGAATTGCATAGAATTAGGTTCCAGGTGTTAGGTTCTAGGTGCTAGGGGCGAACACGTAACTTACTTCGGAGAGATCCAAGCATCTTCCCAACTTCATGTAACTGTCCTTCTATTTTACTACATTGTTCGTCCGAACAATATGATAGTTTTCTGACAATGATGAAGAGCGTCTCCAATTCGGATACCGAGCCATTTGACATATCCAAAAAGTGAGCATAGTCACTTCGTGTTCCACGCCCGTGTCCTTCTGCAATGTTTGCAGCTATCGAAACAGCCGCGCGTTGCATTTGTGAAGAAAGTCCAAATCGCTCTTCTGAAGGAAATTTCTTGGTCGTTAGATACACGTCAGTGACAACGCCAATCGCTTTCTGCCAAACAATAAGATCTTTGTACGATCGAATTTTATCCATGTATTTTCCCTAAAACCTGACACCTGGAACCTGTCACCTAGAGTGGCGGCTCCCGATACGGGTCGTCGTGCACCGCGGCGCGCTGTGTTGATGGTTCGCCCGGTTTATAGGCGGTTGATTCAGAGGGGCGCGTGACTTTTATGTCAGGCACGAGCGATGGTGGTGTTGCCGGTAGAACCGAGCTTGGAGCCTGTAGCCCGGAGCTCGGAGCGGATTCTGAATTAGCTCCCGGCTGCTGGCTCCCGGCTGCCGGCTGCGCCCCCGCAAGCGTCTCTGCCCGCGCCGCCTCAATGGTACTCACCTGCTTCGCTTGCGCCTCCGGATGCTCTAGCTGGCGTTCGAGTTCTTGGCGAATGGGTTCGAAGACGATTTTGTTGATATTTTCTGCGAGCGTTTTAGCTACATCAGCGCTCACCCCAACTTCCTTACCGATGTTTTCTTGTAAATTTCCAATGGGTTGTACGCCCAGTAACGCCATCATGACTTCGTTTTCCAAGGATTGCCACTGATCCAAATGTAATTTTTGAGTATCAGCCAAGCTCCGCAGTAATTTTTCAACCTCTGCTGAGGTAATTGCATTTTGTACAACTTTAGGAAGTTGAGCAAAGCGTTCCTTTAGTTCAACATCCAAAGTTTTCTTATCGTCGGACATATAATTAATGGTTTGTTGGGGCTGGTGGCGGTTGGAATTCTCTCGTCGTGTCTCGAACGTCGTCTGCTAACGCGTCACGCAAACGTTTTTTGCGGGCACGATCGCCAGTTGCCGCACGTGCTCTCTGGGCCAATGCGTCATCTTTTGCGTCAGCGGGCTTCAGCAGCGTGTTGCTCAAGCGATTATAAGCGAGATTTTCGGCAAATCCACCTGCGCTAAAGCGATCCTCAATCTCTTTCGTAACATTCTGCACGTTTCTCGCGGCTTGAGTGAATGCTTGTTGAGATTCATTTGCCGTACGCCGAGCATCATCAACTTGTCTCTGGAGCGTAGAATTTCGTTGTCTCGAATCGATGATGCGAGATTGAGTATCACGAATACGATTATCTTGCTCATCAAGTTCTGATTGTTGTCGCCTGCCAGCACGGACGTCCTGTTCCATTTGTTGTCGGTCCAAACGTAATTGCTCAACGTTCGTGCGTAACGTCTCCTCATTTTGAACTGCGCGACGATGATCGTCAGCAAGCTGCATCGCCCTTTGTTGATTTGCTTGGTTATCTCGATCCGCTTGTCCGTGGTTTGCGTCTGCGCGTTCTGAGCGATCGCGAAGTTCAGGATTACCTTGCAACGCAATTTGTTTTTTCGTATCAGCGCTCAAATCTTTCGCCGCTTTCGCGAATTTTTCACCCTGTTCTGCGAATGCTTCTGCACGTCGCTTTTCTGTTCCATCGAATCCACCGAGCGCCTTTTCTTTCCCTATCTTAAGGCCACTTACGGCACCGAGCTCTGCACCGACTTTTGTCTTTGCCAAGTTAAAGTCGCGTTTAGTGGCCGCAGCTCCGGCTGAAGCTCCAATTTGAAGCAAACTGCGGCGCATTTTACCGCCGAAAGTGTCAGGCTGGGCAGCCGCACGGGATGTCAAGGTTTTATCCACCCATGCGCCACCTCGACCCACTGTTTGTCGAGCACCAAATCCCCCAAATCCCATAATCTTGTTTGCTGTCCAGGCTGGTGCAACAGCTGCCCAATTGAATCCACCAACCTTATTTGCAAACATACTTGCGATCTTAATTGAAGCGTACAACATGCCGAGGATAAGGAGATAACTGAAGAGCGCATTGATACCACCTCCTTTTGCGGGATCAACAAGAAGCGATCCCAAAGTACTGTTTGTTGCTCGTATACCCTCACCTAGTTGGATCGTTGCCCACAGAAGGATAAGTAGCATCGGGCCGAAGACCGCGTTTTTAAGGAGAGAACTCCACCACGCGCTCCAACCATCGTATCCCATGGTGATCTTGCTGGGCAGTAAGTGCGCTGCAAATGCCAATGAAGACGTTATGAGTAGCAGCACAAAAAGAATTGCTCGCGCGATAAGGAGAAATGATGCGTAGAGAAATACCAATGCCGCTCCGGTAAAAATCAATGCGGTCAAGACACCCTGGCCAAGTGCAAGTAAGCCACTGTCTTGTTTTTGCGCAATTTCCCAGAGCGCCCCGGCAGAATCACTAAACCCAGCAACCCCCATCAATTGTGCAAATTTTCCAGAAATACCCGCAGAAAATTGATTGTATGGGGATGTTTGGCCAGCTACCGATTGCGCTGATGCTAGAGAGGTACTCGTGTCGAATTTCGCAGCCTTGTAAAATTGTACCGCGACAAAATTCGATGACGCAATGACAAGTCGCGTGAATAGGAGACTAAAGTTGATGAGAACGGCGATGAGGAGAACTTTCGCGACCATTTTCTTTGCGTTGAACGATTCAATGCCGAGAATCATGGTGAGTGCGGTAAACGTGAACATTCCAATAATGAGGATATTGGCGATATCGCGAAACGCCGTCCAAACGGCCTCAATGCCTCCTTGTATTTTTGCGTAAATCTGCGAATCAAATCCCTGCGTCGTAAATTCAAGCGCTGCATTAAAAAGCACGCCAGCAATTCCAAGGATCCAGCCTGTTAACCAGATTAAACCCGAGGAACTTCCGACAAATAGTGCGCGAAAAATACACGTAACTGGACTCGACCACGAGCTATACCACGCACAACGATCCGTAGGCGGTGTCTGCGACCCCGCGGGAGTCGGAGCCACTGTACCCGAACCATCGTCTGTCGTCTGCGCAAACACCACCATCGGAAGCGAGAGACTGAAAAGCGTCATGCACAAGAAGATGACGACGAGGAGTCTTGCAATCGGCGATGTGCGTAGTGTTGTGAGTGTGTGCATACTATATTTTCCACTTATTCAACCACATCGTAATGACATCGGGGTTGTTCACATTGCACCAGCCGACCGACGTATCCGTTGAATCGCCCCAATCTTTGAGGGTTGAATCGACGAGCGTACCGATCGCCGTCGTCACATCATCCTTCTGTTTTTGTGCAGTCTGTGCTTCCGACGAACTGTGCAGTTGGTTATTCGCGACCAAACTATCGAGCCGCTCGAGCGCCGCGCGCTGTGCCGCGGTCGATGAGGTGTTCGTCACGCTCGCGATGAGTTGGTTGATGAGATTCAGCGCGTCGGTTGAGATGCGCAAATCGCGCACGGTCACGGTTGCGAGCGGTTGAATGTTTTCGTCGATGACTTTTTGTGAGAATTCGGTGGTGGTCGCGATGCGCAGCGATATGCCCTGATTTGCTGCTTGTTCTTTTACCTTTGGCACGATCAATCCCCAGCATGTAGTTTCTGCACCACGGAGTTTATTGATGGCGTCGGTGAGTGCCTGTGCGATTGCTTCTTTTGCAGCCTTATACAGCGTCTCGACTTGGCGTGCTGCCGAGAGAATCGAAAGCGCCGCATTTACTGCGCTTGCGCGCACGGCAGATGACGCCTCTGCGGTCATGCGATCGAGATACGACGGCTGTCCATTTTGCGAACGAGCGAGACCCGAGAGCCCGCGGATGGTGTCGGAGACTATCGTGCTCTGTAAGCCCGCTTGCAGTGCACCATTCACTTGGTCGATCTCATTTGCATTCACGAGAATGTCTGTGCCGGCGCTGAGGAGGCGTTGCAACGATTGTGCAATCGTAAAGCCGGGAGTGATCACGTTCTTTGCGAGCGGATTTGAGGCGGTATCAAACGCAGGAAAGAAGCCATTTCCCCACCCAAGCTGTTCGCGAATATTGTAATCATAGGTTGCCATCTGCGATTCGGTCTGGGCTTTGAGCAGGTAGTATTCGCTGATCTCGTAGCCGCCCGGCTGTATTAGTGAGTTGAATGAACTCCAATTTACAGGTGAAGAACCGCTGACCAGTGCTTGCCGCTCTGCGTCCGATTGCACAAACGGGCAGAGCTGCTCGTCTCCTGGTTGGCGCGAGCCCTGATAGTAGCTACGGGCGACAGCAGTTGGCACCGTATTTTTAAATGCATTGCACATACTGCCGGACTTTGCAGCTGTGACAGCTTCAACGATGATTTGATCAAGTTGTGGCCGCAAGTCTTTCTCAAAATTCCGCAAGTACTGTGCATTTCCGCCGCGACTCGTCTCAGTCGCCCTCTGCGCCGCGGCCTGCAAGTCCGCAACCTCGCTATTTTTGATGGCCGATACCACACCATCAAGCACACATTCCTTATACACCAAATAGCCGGTATTCAGCGTGACCGCAGCGTCGTTCACCGGCACATACACGCCGCCGATCGCGGTCAAGGTGCCGATGTTCGCGTATTGCGCCGCGCGGCAGCCGAACACGCCATCGCGCGAGAGCGTGCCAGATGATTGTGTCGGTGTGGTTTGCGTTGGTGGTGTTCCGACCGCGGGGTCAACCGCAAAAGCTGTGGAGGCAGAAAAGAGAATGATCGCAATCGCTGCGACCGATGCCCACAGGAAATATTTATTTTGTTGCGACAGTGCGTACATAATATTGTGCAAGGGCATCAAACGAGCGGAGCATGTCTTCTTCGTCGGCGTTTAAAGTCTTCAAGAGGGCGAGCGAGGCGAACGTATCGTTCATATACGGCGGCATGCGATTCAGGGTGCTCGCATATGCGCCAAGCGCATTGAGCGCGCGCAAATGTTCCGGCACACCATCTTTCGGCACACTCACCGTGAGCATATTTTTCTCCGCGGCTGCGTACCTCGCCGCGGCATCGGAGAGTTTCGTAATCCACGAAGGATCTTTCGTCACGACATAGCTCGCAAAGTATTCAATTTCTGGCGGATCATCAGTCACCATCGGGGCGAGTGCGACGCGCAAATCGGCGCGGTATTTTAAAATGCGCGCCTCTGTCGTGTCCTCGTCGATCGTGAGGTCGTCCACCGTGTGCGGAACGAACGTATCCGGCGCTTGGAGGTTTGTCGCGATGTTTGTCCCGAGCGTTGCTGCGCGCGCAGACGAGTATTCACCGTTTTGTTTAAGCGAGAGGTATCCGCCATAGAGTGCGCCCGCGACTTGATTGGCGAGTGCTGTGAGCGGATCCGCAGTAGCGAGAGTGTTTGAATCGGTGCTCGTGCTCGCAGCGATACCACTGTGGGTGAGTTCGTCTTGCCAATCAGGAATACCGTTGCCGTTTCGATCATCGATCGTGAGATACGTCGGCAGTGTCGCAAGTGCGCGGTTTGGATCGATGATAGCGCGCGCCGTATGCGCACGTGCACCAAGGTGCACGCCAAGAGCGAGAAGTAAGACCGCAAGTGAAAGTGCGGCCGTAACAAGAATGGGCGATGACCCACGCATAAGTAAGCGCACGTAGAAAGTATACCACTCCCTTTTTCAGCAAATCTTCACTACAGTGAAAGATTCGGATTAAACATGAAGATACTGCCCGGATCCGATGATGAAAACGTAACATTGTTGGCACTGAAGATGCCAACCATCACAAAAAATCGCTTCGAGAGCGACTCGACGCTCTCGTTGTATCCAGCAATAGCATCGAGGAATTCTTGATCTGTCTTTGCATCAGGAATTTTCGTCAAATTCGTCCCCGCGATGCGATACGAGGTCGCGAGCGCCTGGTGCGCCGCCTTCACGCTATCCGGCAACTCGGTCATTTGCAGCATGTCTCTCCCGAGCGCTGCCATGTCGTAGCCAAGATTCTTCACTTGCATCGCCTTATCGGAATTGGTACGGTCTTCCGCTTGGTCTTTGAGCATTTGTGCGGAGTTTCCGTGCAAGCTTTCATACCCTTGAATGTAGGTTCCAAGCTCGTTACCGTATGCCTGGAGCGCTTCTTGGTCGCGGGTGAGTTTCTTCCCACTCGAATTGGTGCTGATAAAGCCTTGCGGGATGAAGGAGAAGGCGCTACCGACACTCGCGTCCACACCACCCCCCGCCGATGTCTTTGTTGGCTGCGTTAGCTGCGCGAGGAGCGCGGTCAAATCATTCCCGAAGTCATTTCCCCCTGCTGTGGCAGCGTTGGTCGGGAGCGGGATATACCCAAGCTGTGTTTCTGGTGACTGTTGCTTCACCGCTGTCTCAGCTTTCATTCGGTCTTCTTGTGTCAAATTGCGACCGCCGGTGAAAAAGACGCTACCTGCGCCGACCCAGTTGTTTGCATTATCAGAACCAGAGACGCCGCTGCGCGCTGCGACGATCAGAACCACGAGAACGATGAGAAAAAAAGTTCCGAGTGCGGCGGTGAGATACGAATGACGGTGCACCCAGCCCTTTTTTTCTACGGGTGGTGTTGCGGCCACAACTTCTGCAACTGGAGTTGGCGCTATGGGGTACTCGTGGCTGGGGGGCATGTGCACAGTATACCGCGCCCTGATCGCGCGGTGGTAGAATACACACATGATGCAGATGCGTTTCAGTGTTGTGTCAGCCGCGACGATCCTTCTCTTGTGTGTTCCCTTTGTTACGTACGCATTTCCCTTTGGCGGTGCGATCGGGACGATCAAGCCGTGCTACAACAATGCAATCTATGCCGCGATCGGCCCGCCGCGCGGAGGTCCGTATATCTGGACACCCGCGACAAAGACCTATCAATTCGGTCCGCCGCGCCACACCGGCCAGTGGCTCCTCGGTCTCGCGAGCGCACCCTACTATTGTGTTATTTCGATCTTCCCCGTGATCGTCTGGCCCGGGACGCATATTGATATGATGGGGTCCAGCCAGTGAGAAAAGAGTGCGGGGCACTCTTTTCTACTAGGCTGGACGGGCGTAGCGGGACCCGCGTCAGCAGATGCGGGTGCGAGCCGGGGGCTGCACAAAAATTCGCGCGACGGCGCGAATTTTATGTGTGGCCGTTCGCAGAACTCGGCCGGAGATTATCCGTACCGGAGTCAGTGGGCGAAGAGCCTTGCTCAAGATTTTTCAATGCTAAAATACATAGCATGAACCTACGATACCTCGTACTCGGCGTCTGCCTGCTTCTTATCCCCACGTCCCTACAAGCGCTCGAAAACTTCGGCGGACCGATCCTCCCCTTCGTGTGTCCGCTCGGAACCGTGATTCCGGGAGTCCCCGGCGTCTGCAAGTGTGGGAATAATGTCTCGTTCATACGGGTCGGGCCACCAAAAGGTGGCAACTACATCCTCACCCCACTTACGCGGATGTATCAAAACGGCCACGTATGGCGGACCGGGCAGTGGGTGGCAGGCCAAGCATCATTCAACTACTACTGTGTCATCAGTCTTTTTCCGGTTGCGGTGATTCCGGGGAAACATATTGATTTTCTAGGGGTATCGCGCTGATAGATGTCGTCAGGCGTTGCCACTCGTCGAGCGAGAGGTCTTCTGCGCGGATACGCGGCGAAATAGCACACGCATCGAGTGCGCCGAGCGCGACTTCGCCAAATACCTTTCCCAAATTTCCTCCAAGCTGTTTGCGTTTTGATGCAAATCCCGCTTTTACAACGGCAAAAAACGTCTCTTCCGAAATATCCGCAAAAAATGTTCGCGAGATATTTTTTACCAAGAGAATTGCCGAATCCACAGACGGTGGCGGATTGAAACAGCCAGCCGGTACTTTCGCGACGATGGAAGGCTCTCCATATGCTTTTACCGAAAGCGAGAGAATGCTCTCTTTTTTGTCACGCGCAACAATACGGTCCGCGACTTCTTTTTGTATCAAGAGCGCCATCTTCTGTGGCTGATGCGCGGCCGTAAGGAAATCACGGATGATCTCGCCGGTGATGTAGTACGGGATGTTCGCTGCAACGACATACGGACGCCCGGCAAGTACGTCGTACGTATCGCCATCGCGGATATCTCCCTGCATGAGGTGCAGTTTTCCGTTTGCGATCTCATTCGCGAATTTTTCAAGGAGAAATGCAGCGAGCGTCTCGTCTTTTTCAATGGCGACAACCATATTTCCCGTCGCAAGCAACTTTTCCGTAAGAGCCCCGCGACCCGGGCCGACCTCGACGATGATGTCATGAGGACGTGGTGCGACGGCAGCAACAAGATCGCGCGCGACCCATACCGCGTTCAAAAAATGTTGTCCGAGTCGTGCGCCGCGTTTCATATCTATCGTATGATCGGCTCGTACGCGGCGTGGTCGTCGGCGTATTTGGTAAGACGGGTGTCGATGTCGTTCAAAAAGGCAGACGGATACGTGTGTTCGCGCGAGCCATACCGTGTACGCGTTCCCGCAAACGTGAGAAAGAGAAAGTGCCGTGCGCGCGTGAATGCGACATACGCGAGTCGGCGTTCTTCTTCCGGGTCGCGATCGGTATCGGATTCGCGCTCCGAGGGAAAAAGTCCCTGTTCAAGGCCGGTCACGAACACCGCGTCGAATTCCAGCCCCTTTGAAGCATGCACAGTCATGAGAGAGACCGCTTCTTTTTTTTCCTCGAGCTGATCTTGGTCACTCATCAGCGCCGCATCTTCCAAAAGCCGCTCGATTCCCTCTCTCGGCCGGAGCGCATCGTAGCGCACCGCATGCGCGACGAGTTCGTAGATGTTGTTCAGGCGCTCGAGACCTTCTTCGGACTCTCGCAGCGAATCTTCGAGACCGCTTTCTTTCAGGGTGAAGCGGACAGAGTCAGATGCCGTTCTCGTCTCGATCGCCTGCCTGATCGCAGTAAGTTTTCCGCGAAAGGATGCAAGTTTTGCCCGCGCCGCGCTCGAGAGCTCTGATTCTTTCCCTGATACAACTCTGTCGAGCGTTGTCTTGCCTATCCCTCGAGCGGGGCTACCTGCCGCACGAACAAAGTCGGTAACCGACCTCGGATTGAGCGCGACACGCAGGTAGCTCAAAGCATCTTTTACTTCAGCGCGCTCAAAAAAGCGTGTGCCGAGGACGCGGTACGGCACGCCTCCGGCGATAAATGCTTCTTCAAGCGTTCGTGACTGGAAGTTTTCGCGGAACAAAACCGCGATTTCCGACGCTCGAACGCCAGAGCCGAGGAGTCCGCGTGCTTCGCGCGCCACAAAAAACGCCTCATCGCGCTCCGTTTCTCCGGCAAAGAGCGTTATCGCCTCGCCGACAGGATTCCGTGTCACGAGGCGTTTGTCGTAGCGGTTGTTGTTTTTTGAAATGATATTGTTTGCCGCGGTGAGGATGGTTTGTGTCGAGCGGTAATTTTCCTCAAGGATCACCACTTTCGTCCCGGGGAAACTCTTTTCAAACGTCATCAAATATTTGATATCGGCGTTTCGCCACGTATAGATGCACTGATCCATATCGCCGACCGCACAAATATTGGGCGTATCGCCTGCAAGAAGTCGCGCGATCTCAAATTGTGCCTTGTTGGTGTCCTGGTATTCGTCGATGGTGAGGTGTCGCCACCTCTCTTGCAGCCGCTTGAGGATAATCGGATCTTTTTTGAGAAGCATGAGTGTTTGCAAAAGAAGATCGTCAAAATCGAGTGCACCTTCTGCCTGCCGCGCCTTTTCGTATTCTTCCCAGATATCGACGACCGCTTGTTCGAAAGACGATGATACGGTGTCGACGTATTCAGCCAGCGCTACACCATTTCCCTTTTCGCGTGAGATGCGTCCGAGCATCTGCCGGGCTGTAAAGCGGTTTTCCATGCCGCGTGCGACAAGTGCGCGCTTGATGACTTTGGTGCTATCGTCGCGGTCCCAGATGGAAAAAGATCTCTCGAGACCGGCATTAAGAGCAAATTCGCGCAGAATCCGTACTCCGAGCGAGTGGAATGTCGCAATGACCGGGTACCCACTGAAAGAGCCCATCCCCTGCAAGAGTCCCGCGACACGGTCGCGCATTTCGCCTGCGGCCTTGTTGGTAAAAGTGACAGCAAGGATGGAGGAAGGGGCGACACCGGTCGAAATGAGGTGGACAATCCGGTGGGTTATGGTCTTTGTTTTTCCGGCCCCTGCGCCGGCGACGATCAAAAGGGGGCCTCCTGTATGCAAAACCGCCTCTTTTTGGGCTTCGTTGAGCCCTTTTAGGTATTCCACGCTCGTACTATACCATGGTGCTCGAATTTATTGACGAAACAGTTATCCCCCCGTCTAATATGAGTGTTATTGACTCTTACCCCCCGTGAGGATACCGTGAATGACGGTGGTTTGCTGAATTTCCCTTTGGTGCTACTTGCTGAAAAAGCGAGTATATAAGCCAAGAAATAACGATTGACTGTCTTTCTACCACCAAAAAATGGCTTAAAAGCGTGAGGTCAGGGCTAGAGTGTGGAAACCCTCTCTACTCACCCCACTGCGGGCAAGCTGTTCAAACAAGCATATTGTAAGTTCAAAATGGAATCCTCAAACAAGCCGCAAGGCTTTGTTGGAGGTGTCAGAGCATTTTTCAAGCCGCCCCTCGGTTTCTTCAGCAGTCAATGACTTTCAAAGCACAGGACGCGCGTGGTATACACTTCTTACGCTCGCATGCGCACTTTCTTTCACTCTTTTCTATCCCGCCCAAACGAAGGCGGGCGTTTTTGATGATGTAAAATCCCTCTGGCAAGGAAAAGCAGAAGCGTCTTCAAGTGTGGTCAGCAAAAGCGTGCAGACGATGCCGCTTCCGAAACCGGCAATGAACATCGACCCGAATCCCGCGAAAGGCGGCGGGGACGTGATTATTGTCGATGATAGTGCGCTGGTCGCCGAAGAAGGTCCAGCGGGAACCATTGCCGATATTGAAAAGCCGAAGAGCTCTTCGATCAGTCTGTACGTCGTGCGTCCGGGAGACACGCTCTCCGGAATTGCCCGCATGTTCGGGGTGACGGCAAATACCATCAAGTGGGCCAATGACATTCCACCGAGCGGCACCATCCGCGTCGGGCAGACGCTGACGATCCTCCCCGTGACCGGCGTGAAGTACACGGTGAAGAAAGGCGATACCTTGGCATCGGTTGCAAAGAAATTCGGTTCTGATGCAACGGAAATCACCAACTATAACGGCATTGAAGGCGATCTTGCTGTCGGGACTGAAATCATCATTCCAAACGGTGAAATTGCAGCGCCACCACCTGTTTCGAAGTCTGTCGCTCGATCGGGCGGTGCATCGTCAGTCTTGGAAGCCGCAAAATATTCGACGTCAGCAGAGTATTCTGGGTACTACATTGCCCCGCTCGCAAGTTACAAGAAAACGCAAGATATCCATGGCTATAACGGCGTTGACCTCGCGGCGCCGGCCGGCTCGCCGATACTTGCCTCTGCTACGGGGAATGTGATCGTGGCAAAGAATAATGGCGCGTGGAACGGTGGCTATGGGAACTATGTCGTCATCCAGCACGGAAATGGCACGCAAACTCTTTACTCACATGCCTCATCGGTCATCGTGGGAGTCGGCGAGCACGTCATCCAAGGACAGGTCATCGGTTACGAGGGTCAGACGGGTAAGGCGACGGGGCCGCACGTTCACTTTGAAATCCGCGGCGGGCCGCGCAACCCGTTCTAATTATATGAATCCCGTTAGAAATCACGGACTCGGTTTATACGTGCAGCCAGGTCATACGAATAATCCTACGAAATATAATAACTTAGGGTGTGGATGCAAAGCGTCCGCGTCCTATTTCTAACGGGATGAACATCCAACAGCTCGTGATGCAGGTCGTGCTCTTCCTCCGTCAGGTGTTTTAGAATTCTCGGGCGCGGTACTGGAGCGCTTCCAACATGTGTGACGGCTCGATTGTGCTGTCACCGGCAAGATCCGCAATCGTGCGGGCTAGTTTTATAGTGCGGTGATAGCCTCTCGGTGAGAGCTTCATACGCCGCGCCGCTTCAATCAAGGTTTCTTCGGCGGTGTCGGAGAGGTCGGCATAGTTTTCGATATCTTTCGCTTTCATATCGGCATTGGTCGTGAGTGTCCGCGACTTTTCAAATCGTTTTGTCTGTTTCGCTCGTGCTTTCGCAATACGTCCTCGCGTCGCGACCGTTTCTCCGCTCGCCCGCTTCGCTTTTTTCGACAAACTTTCTGGCGGGATTTCCGGAACTGTGACCCACATGTCGATACGGTCGGCAATCGGACCGGATATCTTGCGACGATATTTTTCCACGATATGCGGCATGCACTGGCAGCGCTCGGAGCCCCAGAATCCGCAGGGGCACGGATTGAGTGCAGCGATCAGCATAAAATTGGCGGGGAAAACGGCAGAGGATTTAGCCCGTGCAACGGAAACCACGCGATCTTCAAGCGGTTCGCGTAGGGCGTTCACCACATCGCGGTGGAATTCGGGGAACTCATCGGCAAATAAGACACCGCGGTGCGCGAGCGTAACTTCGCCCGGCTTCGGTATCGTTCCGCCGCCGATAATCGCAGCGTACGAGGACGTATGATGTGGCGATCGAAACGGCGGACGGGTAATGACAGGATTGGTGAGCGCACCGGCAAGCGAGTGAATAGTTGTGACCTCGATTGACTCGTCTTCGGAGAGGTCCGGTAAGAGTGCCGCCGCAGCGCGTGCGAGCATCGTCTTTCCGGTTCCCGGCGGGCCATAGAGCGCGATGTTGTGACGGCCGGCAGTTGCGATCTCCAAGGCGCGTTTCGCGCTTTCCTGCCCGCGAATATCATCGAGCGGCGTGTCGGAATCGTCACGGAGATCTGCAGGAGTAGCTTTATATTTTTTGATCGAAAAATCGTCCCGCGTGAGGTGGCGGACGAGTTCCGCTAGATCGCGCACCGCATAGATGGCGATGTCGGAAACAAGCGATGCTTCGCGTGCGTTTATGGCTGGCAGATACAATTCTTTAAAACCATCTTCTTTTGCGGCACGTGCGATTGCAAGCGCGCCACGAATAGGGCGGAGTGTCCCGTCGAGTCCGAGTTCCCCTGCAAAAATCTTTCCCTCGGGCTTGAATTTAATCTGTTTTGAGGCGAGCAGGTACGAAAGTGCGGCGGGAACATCAAAGACTGATCCTTCCTTCTTCAATTCAGCAGGCGCAAGCGAGATCACAATCTTTTTGTTCGTGCTTTTGGGCGATTTGAACGCATCGCCATCCGTTTCAGTATTTTTAATGGCAGATGCGACGCGATCGCGTGCCTCGGCGACCGATTTATCCGGAAGTCCGACGATGGTGAAGGCGTGCAAGCCTTTCGTCATGTCGGTCTCCACGGTCACAATGTGCGCGGAAGGAAGCGCCGGCTGCGCGCCGAAAACTCGGGCGAAGTTCATGCACAAAAGTGTAACGCATGTTCATGAAGCACGTACAGGAGGGTGTGCGTAATTAAATGTTCGTCGTTGCCGCAGGGTTGGCTTTCAGTCGCTCAACATCAATCGCCTCGCCCGATGCGGTAAGACCGTATTTTCCTTCGTCCATACGCTGGAGCGCAGCAACGATTTCTTTGTAGCGTTTTTCCAATTCTTCCACTAAGGCGACATTGGTGCCGAGTTCTTCCATTTTGTCCGCCTCGTCTTCATCCGCTGGTTCGTTTCCTTCAAATCCCTTTGCCGTTCCTACCCAATCACCACCGACTTTGCGGCCATGCTCGGCAAGCTCTTCTTCAAGAAGCGCTTTTTCGCCATGGAGCGCTGCACGCAACTCGTCGAGTTCTGCCGGAGTTAAATGTGTCATCGCCCTATAATACATGAACAAAAAGCCACTAGCCACTAGCCAATAGGAAATTCAGTCCGCCTTTCCCCTAGTGGCTAGTGGCTAACTGCCTATCTAGAGTTTGCGATCGGCCTTAAGCCGACTTAAAATTTCAGAAAATGAGTACGGGCTCTCCGCGATAATCAGGATATTGCGCGTCGGGAACGAGTAGTACAGCTGGATCGTGCCACTGTCGTCTTTGAGGGCGCGGACGTCGTAGTTGCGCATTACGGTATCTTCAAACGTGCGCTGCGTGATATTGCCATCAATCCCGACTTTTTGCATCGGGATCGGCGTAAAGATCGGCGAGAGGTCGGCGTTCATTATCGGCTCCCACGCGAGCATTGCGGCGAAGGCGTTTTCGTATGAAGTGACCGGAAAAATCATGACCGGCGCGTTCTCATCAACCGTATGGAGTCCGAGAAAAAAGGTTCCATCGAGTGATCGCGCAAGCTCGTCGGGCGCATGTACACCGATTTTTGAGAGGAATTCGCTTGTGGTAACAGGAGTTGTTTGCACTTGTCCCCCAATGTCTTTTTGTTCGACAGGGACGATCTGCAAAATCGCTCCCAGCGTAAGTGCGGTAGACGTGCGGGCGTTGCCAATTTCGCGCCGGATATCGGCGGGAGCGACATTATCAATCGGGAGCGCCGTTGATTGTTCGGAGAATAGGACTTGTGCGGTAATCGGCGCTGCGGCTTTTTGCGTGCGCTCGGACATGACGTATAAAACGGCGCCGATCGCGATAAGGCCGACAACAAAAAGGAGTCCGACAAAAAAAAGCGCGAAGCGGTTTCGTTTTTGCTTGCGCACTTCGACTTCGAGGTGTTCTTCGAGTGCCGATCCGTGATGCCGTTTTTCTTCTTCGAGCGCGACAGCGCGCACAAGTGAGATTTTCTTGTCGCGCACCACTTCTTGCAAGTCATCTTTCAGGGTGTGGAGCGCGCGAACATCGTCTTTTGGCTTTGTAGGACTCGCGAGCGTTTCAGTAATCGCTTGTGCAGCAGTTTGTGCGTCCTGCAGTGCCGCAGCGCGGGCGGCGTCCGCCGCCGTTTTTTTCTCTGGATCAGCCGTGAGTGATGTGTCGTATTTTTGTTGTGGCGCAACTTCTTTTTGTTGATTGCGCTCCGGCAATTTCACGTCTTCGAGTATTTGCGCGATGTTGCTGGGGGATTTTGGTGCAAGCGGTGTCGATGGTGGCGATACTGGTTGCGGCGTCACGGGCGCGGAAGGCATCCCCTGTATCTCATGCATGACATTCATGAGATCTGATCCTTGGGCGCTGCGCTGCGCTTCAGCAGCGAGTGGCTGCGGCAGAGGTCGCGGTTGAGGCACCACGGTGGGTGGCACCGGAATTGCTTGGGGAGTTGGCGGGAGCGGATTGAGTGGTCGTAGTACAAATGGCTTTGGACTCGGTAGCGGTGTAGTAGGTGGAATTGATATCGGTGCTGGTACAGGTGCTGCAATCGGTGTGGGCGCTACCGGCCGTACGGCAGGCGGCGGCGCGATTATGTGTTCTTCAATTATGCGCGCTTCTTCAGGAGCTGCTGGTTGCGGAGCAGTCGTCGGTGTCGTTTTTGATGCGACGTTAGATGCGCCGGCGTCGATCGCCCCTGTGCCCCCCTCGTTCGTTGTTTCCCCCATGATATTCATGGCCGCCTCCTTCTGATGGGATAAGACCCTTGCGGGCCGCCCATTCAGGATCAGCTGCCTTGATAGAGAGATTATACCGTCCTTTTTCGTCGATTTCTTTCAAGAGGACCGGCACAACGTCGCCCTCTTTCACTGCCTCGGAAATATTGCCGATTCTAAACGGAGCGACTTCTGAAACGTGCACCAATCCTTCGGCATTTGCGCCGATTTTCACGAAGGCGCCGAAATCCATCAATCGTGTAACGGTACCTTCGAATTTTTCTCCCGGCATGTATTCGCGAGTGAGATCCGCAATTTCTGCGTACGCAGCTTCGGCTGCACCGTTTTTGCCAGTGATGAAGATCGTGCCGTCTTCTTCGATCGTGATGTCGTCGGCTTTTGTTCTGTCGCGGATGCCATTGATCATCTTGCCGCCGGGACCGATGACGAGGCCGATGAGATCAGTCTTAATTTTGAGCGTAAGGATTTTTGGTGCGCGGGGAGAAATATCGGCGCGCGGCGTTGCGATTTCTTTCGTAATCACTTCAAGAATCTGCAGACGCGCTTTCTTTGCCTGTGCAAATGCTTCGGCAAGCACATTGACGGGCACCCCTTCGACTTTCACGTCCATCTGCACTGCGGTGACGCCATCGCGTGTTCCCGCGACTTTGAAGTCCATGTCGCCATGATGATCTTCCGGCCCCTGGATATCGGTGAGTACTTTGTACACGCCCGCCTTCGCGTCCGACATCATCCCCATCGCGATTCCCGCGACCGGTTTGGTGATCGGAACACCAGCGTCCATGAGTGCGATCGTGCCCGCGCAGACGGTTGCTTGTGATGTTGAACCATTTGAAGCAAGACATTCAGAAACGATACGGATCGTGTACGGGAAAACTGATTTGTCCGGCAAGACAGCGCGCAGTGCTTTCTCTGCGAGTGCACCATGTCCGATCATGCGACGGTTCATACCGCCGACGCGTCCTGTTTCGCCAACAGAAAACGGCGGGAAGTTGTAATGCAGCATAAATGTTTTCTTCACATCCTGCGATTCAATGGTGTCGATCAATTGTGCATCGCCCGGGCCTCCGAGCGTGAGCGCTGCGAGCACGTGCGTTTCGCCACGGTAGAAAATGCCAGAGCCATGGATGACGGGAGAAACGCCGCCTGCTTGTGCATACAGTTCGCGGATTTCATCCATGGCGCGACCATCGACACGCTTTCCTTCTTTGATCGCGAGATCGTGCACATATGCATCAAGGCGGTGTTCGTAATACGTGTCGAGTTTGCCCGGCTCGATGTCTTCGAATTCCTGTTTCGCATGCGCCATCCAATTCGATTTGAATTCGTTGATATCGTGTTTTGTGAGGTTTCCCGCTTTTGCACCAAGGTGCGTGCCGACGATCTGATCAAACGCGGGAGATAGACGCGCATCATCTTCAAACGGCGGAACAAACGAATGTTTCTCTTTACCCTGTTCGGCGACAATCATTTTCTGCCACGCTTGGATCTTTTCGATTTCCTCGCTCGCTTTTGCGAGGGACTTGTTGACCACTTCTTCCGTAACTTCTTTTGCACCGACTTCGATCATGTTGATGAGACCGTCTTTGCCGCACGCGGTAAGATCGAGAATTGCTTTTGGATCCCCTGCTTCATCGCGTTCTTTGTAGGTTGGATTTACGATAAAATCTGCAACACCTTCCTCCTGTCCGATGCGTACCGCCGAAACCGGACCGTTCCATGGAATGTTCGAGGTTGCGATTGCAAGAGATGCCGCGTTGACGGCGAGAATATCCGCGTCGTATTCCTCAAGCGAGAGGACGGAGATAATCACCTGCACGTCTTTCTTCAAACCTTTTGGAAAGAGTGGTCGGATCGTACGATCGACGATGCGACCCGAGAGGACGGCTTCGTCGGACGGACGTCCTTCGCGGCGCATAAAGCGGGAGCCGAGAATGGCGCCGGCTGCGTAAAACTTTTCCTCGTATTCAACGGAGAGAGGAAAATAATCTTTGTCGCTCTCTTTTGCACCCATAACCACGGTCGCAAGGACGGCACTGTTGCCGTATCGCAACAGCACCGATCCGTTTGCCTGATTCGCCCAGTCATTAAACTCGGCTGTCATCGTCTTGCCTCCAATATCCAAGCCATATTCTTTTTTTTGCATATGCTAATTTTCAAATGTGGCGAGCTGCGTTGTTGCGGAGCCTCTGCGTCGCCCTCGTCGTACAGGTGTACGCCTCGGACGCTGCTTTCTCCGCGCCTAGCATCTCATCCAAATTTGCAACTTATCACTTTTAATTAAGTGACGACCAGATTTCAGCATTGACCCTCACGAGGGAAAATCCTGCCTATCTGTCCGCCACGGTTATTCAATAATGTGGACACTATAGCAAATCTCTACGATTGCGCCATCTTCCAGAGCGTCTCGAAGAACTGCTTGTAGCTGCCTGCGATGACCTCGTTGGAGACGACAAAGCTGGTGACCGGTTCACCGTACACTTTAAAACTGATCGTACTTGGCCCGATGACGGTGGAAACCAGACCTGTAAAGAGGCCAGGTAACAATCGGTACGAAAACAGAGCGCGTGCATTCTTTATCGATTCGAGATATTCGCGTTCAATACGGCTTCCGAGATACCGGAGCACAACGCGTCTTTGAATACGAAGGGTTTCGTATTCTGCCATTACGCTACGCATTTCATGATCGAACCGATCTCCACTGCCGCTGATGATCAGGATTTCCGAGCCCTCTGGCGTTTCTTTGAGTATGTCGAATTCATGCGCGACGTACGAGGTATTCCCTTGAAAAATTTCAAATCGCTGCTCTTTGGGCAGCGAAGTAAAGGCGTCGAGTCGAGCGGCTAGCACGTCCGCCGTTGCTTTCTGCTGCTCGACAAGCCGTACCAGTGCTCGTGGGTGCTTGCCGCTGAACTTCTTCCTGCCGCGCCTGACGACGTGTTGCGCGAGCCCATGCGTCTCCAGCGCTGCGAGCGCCGTGTAGATAAACTGCGTATGCAGGCCTGTCTTGCGTGCAATCTGCGAGCTGCCGACCTCGCCAAGCTCCAAAAGAGCCATATACACCAGTGCTTCTTTCTCCTTCAAGCCAAGCGATTCAAGTCCGTGAGCGATTTCTCGCCCTTCATTTTCACCAATACTTTTTGGCATTTGCTAAATATAGCAAGTAAATAAAGCAAAATCAACCAATAAAATACCACCAATAAAAATTGACTATATTCCGTTATTGTGGCACAATCTCCCCAGAAAGTTCAACCGGCAAACCCAAAGGAGGTGTGCCATGACGTATGACCTTACCAATCTGCGCAAGGCGTTGTCGTTTACTGGTTCGTTCGAGCATGGTTGCTTGGATTGCATCGGTCCGCCATATACGGACAATCGAGGCAATCAGTTCTCTTGTCGGGGTCCAAATACGGCGGAGATTCACGGGATTATTCGTGAACTTCAGCTCTTAGGTCTCGATCTCGGAGAAGTAGACGAAGCAGTGCGACACGCCAAGGTTGCAGAGGGTGGTTGTGCTACGCGCTTCGCGAAAGGCCATATCGGTACGTGCATTACCGCTCAACATCTCTACGAGGTTGTTGAGAGCCTTTTGCGAAGCAAAACAGACGCCGGGTAACCGCCGCCTGTTGGAGAGAATCGTACGTTCTCTCCTCTTTTGAAGTCACGATTCGTTCGCGGCTTCATCGAGGAAGCGTTCTGTATCTCTGTCATTTATCATCTAAGTCAAACACAAAATATAGTTATGCAAAGTATTATCGTAAAAGGGTCAGCCATTGAGGGGCGGGGTATTTTTGCGGCGCGTGATTTCAAAAAGGGAGACGCGGTGCTTGAAGCAGACGAAAACAGAACGTATCTATCTAAAGAAGAAGCTGAAGCGCTCCCAGATCACCTAAAGATTTATGTCTGTATTTTTAACGGCAGATATTTATTGATTTCGGAACCAGAGCGATACATCAACCATTCCTGCAATCCAAATATCAAAACTGCGCATGATGGGACCGGTTATGCTGTCAGAGACATTAAAACGGGAGAAGAGCTTACCGGTGACTATACAGATGTTAAGTGTATGATTGGTTTTGAATGTCGTTGCAACGATGAGAATTGCAAGAAGCCTTCCCTTGACGTATGACAAAGAAAGAAGCAACGCGGCTATTGCGCATCTACGGCAAAGCATGGGAGAAACAGGACCCTGATCTTATACTCACTCTTTTTTCAGAAGATGCCTCCTACAAAGATCCGGAAGAGCCTGAAAACTTCGGACACGAGGGCATTCGGAAATATTGGGTAAGCAAAGTGCAGGGCGAACAGAGCAGCATTCACTTTAAGCTTCTACATGTTTGGGCTGACGGAGATACTGTGATTGCAGAATGGGATGCGGAGTTTACAGACACAAAGAGCAACTCGAGGATTCAGATGACAGAAGTGGCGATCCTCCAGATAAAAGGTGGTAAGTTCAGTTCGCTCCGTGAATACTACAAGGCGACCAAAATAGCTTTGTAGCAGCTTCGACAAGCAGCTTGTTCTATTCCACTCCCATCTCTTTTTCCATCTCGTCCGACATTTCGGACGGTGCGTTTTGTGCTCCGCGAGAGCTTGGGCGGCGGGAGCCGCCGCGAAAGCCCATGATGTAGCGGCGAGGGTCGGCGTCGAGATCGAGGAAATCGTCGGCTGCTTCTTTGAGTTTTCCCGAAGTTGAGCGGCCAAAGGAGACGACTTCTACCTGACAGCCGCCATGGGTCTGGAGGTATTGGACGAGCGGGACGAAATCGCCGTCGCCGGTGACAAGGATGACGGTATCGAGCTTCGGAGCGGCGGTAATGGCATCAACTGCCAATCCGACGTCCCAATCAGCCTTCTTGGCGCCACCGTAGAAGACCTGGAGGTCTTTGAGGCGCATTTCGATGCCGATTTTGGCCAAGGCTTCAAAAAACCCCTTTTCTTCACCTGTTTCCGTCGTAACGGAATAGGCGCGCGCGCGGATGAGGCGACGACCGGCGACAGAATCCTTGAGGATGTTGCCGAAATTGGCGCGTGCGTGATAGATGTTTTTCGCACTATGGTAGACGTTTTGAGTATCAATAAAGACCCCAACACGTTGTTCCGGATGTTTGATAATGCTCATAGTTTGTTAGCCACTAGCGATTAGCCACTAGTGAATTCAATATAAAAACTGATAATGCTTCTAAAAATCTGCTCTATGCAGATTATAGCTGACGATTTGGAGAGCCCGCATTTCCTAGTGGCTAATCACTAGTCGCTATTTTTTTAATCCGAGCTTCTTCGTGAGCGCTGAATACGAGCGCTTGTTGGTAGACTCAAGGTATTTCAAATGCTTGCGGCGATCAGCCACGAGCCCCAAAAGTCCGCGACGGGAGCTTTTGTCCTTACGATTCTTATCCAAATGTGCCGAGAGCTCTTCGATACGGCGGGTCAAGAGCGCGACTTGCACCTCCGGCGAGCCGGTATCAGTGTCGTGGCGCTTAACCTTGCCGATTTCGTTTTGCTTCTTTCGCTTCGTCAGCATGAAGACAGGATATCACAATCCTGCCTTCATTGCAAGGCTATTTCGGCTTCGCTGGAGCTGGTGCGGGAGCCACTGCAGGCGCAGCTCCGGCCGTCACTTTGATCAATTTAATGTCGAAAACGAGGGTTGAATTGGCGGGAATGATGACTTTTCCGGTCGCATCTTTCACATCCTGGTTGCCATAGCCGAGTTCTGGCGGAATTGAGACACGGCGCTCACCGCCTACTTTCATGCCGTTTACACCGATCTGGAAGCCCGGAATGATACCCGGCTGGCCGAGGGTAAACGGAAGCGGTTTGTTGCCGTTGTTTGCCGATGAATCAAAGACTGTGCCATCTTGGAGCATACCGACGTACAAGACCTCAACATTCGAATTTGGTGCAGCTGTTGCACCGGTTCCGATCGTGACATCTTGCCCCGCGACTTGCGGCGTCGCTGCTGCTTGCTGCGCCGCATCTGGCGCAGGAGCTGCTGGTTGTTTATGCATGAAATAGTAAGTCCCTCCACCAATAAGAATAATAACGACTGCAATAAGTGTAATAATTTTTCCTGTCATCGTGCAAGGATACTCCCTCATAATTTTTGTGCAACTGGTACAAATGGTGGACAAGAGTACACTCCAAGAATACCTAACTGTATGGAGCCCCTTGCATCACAGATCAGGCCACAAAATCTTCATGAATTCGTGGGGCAAGAGCATCTGACAGGTGCCGGGAAGCCGCTTCGCGTCGCCATCGAAAAGAAAGAGCTGTTCAGCTTCATTTTGTGGGGGCCACCGGGCTCCGGAAAGACGACGCTCGCGCGAATTTACGCAAACGCCGTCGGAGCTGACTTTTACGAGCTCTCGGCCGTCGAGGCGGGCAAAGACGATATTCGCAAAGTAATCGGCGTACGCGGCACGCTCTTAAAACAAAAGCCAAAAATCCTATTCGTCGATGAAATCCATCGTTTTAACAAAGCGCAGCAAGATTATCTGCTCCCTTTTGTCGAGCGCGGCGATATCACGCTCATCGGCGCAACGACGGAAAATCCCTCGTTTGAAATAATCGCGCCCCTCCTCTCTCGCTGCCGCGTCTTCGTTCTCAACGAACATTCGGAAAAGGAAATGGAGAAAATAATCGCGCGCACAAAATTTAAAATTCCAAAAGACGCGCGTGATTGGTTGGTACAAATGGCAAGCGGTGACGCACGACAGGCAATCACCGTCCTTGAAACTGCAAATAAGCTGTACGGAAAGATTTCTCTCGAGTCGTTGAAAGAGGCGATTCAATCGCGCCATCTCCGCTACGACAAAAAAGGCGAAGAGCACTTCAACACCATCTCCGCATTTATTAAATCCATGCGCGCATCGCAGCCGGATGCCGCCATCTACTACCTCGCGCGCATGGTGGACGCAGGGGAAGATCCGAAATTCATCGCGAGGCGCATGGTGATTTTTGCATCGGAAGACATCGGTCTCGCACAGCCGACGGCGCTCGTCGTCGCCAATGCGGTTTTCGAAGCCGTGCGCTCGATCGGCTACCCCGAAGCAACGATCAGCCTCGCGCACGGCGTCGCGTATCTTGCAACGTGTAAAAAAGACCGCCGCGCCTACGATGCCATTTTCGAAGCGCTCGACGACGTGAAAAAATTCGGCAACCTCCCCATTCCCCTCAAAATCCGCAACGCGCCGACAAAATTGATGAAAGATTTGAAATACGGCAAAGGCTACGAAGCGTATGACAAAGAATCGTATTTGCCGGAGCAGTTGAGGAAGAAACGCTATTTAAAATAAGCTGCTATAATATTGTGCGACATGGTATCAGATTTGAAAGATCTCAAAACGCAGTTTCTCGAATACCTTGAGATCGAAAAAGGCCGCTCGGTGAAGACGATGGAGAATTACGACCGCTACCTTTCCCGTTTTCTTACGCAGACAAAAGTCACTTCCCCGTCGAAGCTTGATGAGCGGATGGTTCGCGAATTCCGCATCTGGTTGAATCGCCAGCCGGGAACGAGCGGCGACATGAAAAAGAAGACGCAGAATTACTACATGATTGCGCTGCGGGCATTCCTCAAATACCTGCGCAAAAACGAAATCGAATCGCTCTCACCGGAGAAAATCGAGCTCGCAAAAGTCGGCGGTCGTGATCTCGATCTCATCACTGCTGACGAATTGAATCGATTAATGAAAAGTCCAGCCGGAAATTCCTTGAACGAACTGCGCGATCGCGCGATTCTCGAGCTTCTCTTCTCCACGGGGCTCCGTGTCTCCGAATTATGCTCGTTAAATTCCGACCTCGATCTTACTCGCGACGAATTCTCCGTCCGCGGCAAGGGCGACAAAGTGCGTGTGGTTTTCCTCTCGCCGGGCGCAAAAAGAGCTGTCGCCGAGTACATCAAGAAGCGTGGCGATATGGGCGAAGCACTCTTTGTTGGGTACGGCATCGGCCAAGACTCCGCCCGCCTCACCTCTCGTTCCATCGAGCGCATCGTCAAACAGCACGCAGTCAAAGCCGGCATCACGCGCAAAGTCACCCCCCACGTCATCCGACACAGTTTTGCGACCGACTTATTGGAAAACGGCGCCGACCTTCGTTCAGTCCAAGCCCTCTTAGGCCACGCCAACATTGCCACCACGCAGGTCTACACCCATGTCACCGATAAACATTTGAGAGAGGTACACAAAACATTCCACGGCAAACGCCGTCGGTAAGACGTGTTCCTTACTATCTACGACCGTGAGACATAAGGAGCATCTCATTTTGCCGATTGCTCCATGTAATCAAACAGTTTTTTCATCGCATCAGCGATAGTCTCATCTTCGATCAAAACAGCAATCGGATTTTCCTTCGCGTACGAGAAAAAACCAACTTTATTGTCATAGATGCTAATTTCCGCATCAAATCCGTATTTCTCCGGCAAAAATTTCGTTTGGCGCAGATATTTCTGGTCGTCTTCTTTGCTCTTTCGTGCCCACTCGCTCTCTGGCGCAAGATCTGTACAGCGAATACCAAAATCTGCACGCTTTTCGAGATAGTAATGCACCCACTTTTCTCCTAATCGTTTAAATACAGCATCAACGCCGGTAATGTCGCGTAGGTACTGCCCTTTATTATTCTCTAGTGTGTCTTCGTACGCTTGTTTTACTCCCTCCTCTCCTTCAAAAAACTGTACTTTCGGTAAAATACTTCCCTTCGAGCGCAAAAGGAGAAGTTGGGGGATAGCATCCCGAAGTTCTTTCTCCTTTTCCACGAGATCTTGGCGGCGTTTGGCAATGTAATCCGGCAAAAGTTCCGGCGAAATAGCCTGAAATTGTGTCGCACTCCGCGCTTTCACCTTCGAGACAAGGCCTTTCTCGATAAGTTCATGCAAAACGCCGTAGATGGTGGTCCTGTTGAGATGCGCCTCCTTTCCAACACGAGATGCGTACATTGGGCCTCCCTTGAGGAGCGTTCCCAAGACTACAGATTCATTGAGGTTAAGACCGATCCCTCGGAGACTTGTGATCAGGCTTGCGGGCATTTATGCAGTTTATATCTGTTGTCGGAATTAGTCAACAAGATATAGAAAAAAGCTTGATTCAAGCCGTAATATAGGATAAAAATGCGTCCAGAAAAGTCCGACAATGAGGACAAACGCCATGACCTACGTCCAGAAACATATCGTCTCGGGTCCCTCGAAAGAAGTACTGTCAAAAACTTGGAGAGGCGACAAACTCAAATTCCGGTCAAAGAGAGATCAGAAGATCTCGAGGAGGCGGAAATACAGGTCTACGTGGTCTACATTAAGGATGTCAAAACTCGCTCGCAGCGGTGGCGAATCGAGGGCACTTGGAACGGTTGGTATGTGTACATCCAGTATGACCCGCGTGGATTTGGCACATTGCGCGGATTGTAGCCATCGTCGGTGGGGAGAAGAGTTTCTCCCCTCTATTGAGTTCGTGACATTCCGTCGCGACCTCATCGAGGAATTATTAGCAAAGGAGAAAGTCTATGATCGAGAAACAAGTACTGGGAAAGCACTACGTCGAGTACGCGAGCCAGCCTGACGAATGGGTGTCGAACATGGAAATCACAAAACATTCCATCGTTCAGCATGTTCTCAATGCCGCGCCAGTGACCGCGCTTTCAGAGCCGATCAAGGTGGTCGTCTTGGGCGCATCCGACAAGCGCTATATAGCCATTCACGCTAGAGTCTTTTCTGACGTGCTTGGGAAAAAGGTTAAGTTGAGCACGCTTGATGTGGATACAGAGCATCTTGGGAACGGGACCGATGTCGTCGAGCACGATGTCACCAAAGCTTTCCCTCATGCGCCATATGCGGTCGTATTCAGTCACGAATTGATGAAATTCTTGACGAAAGAGGAACAAATCGAGGTGATAAAGAACTCGTATGACGCGCTCGGGGTCGGTGGTGTTGCAATGCACATCATGCATGAGCCATCCATCAAGGGCACTAAAGAATTGCGCTCATGGCAACATCGCGTTGATCCTGACGAATTGTTGCAGCAGCTGGCTGCATCCGATATTCCAGCGCGAAAGCTTGTATTTCAGAGCGAAAGTACAGTAGAGTGGCTGCGTGAGACTACGGTCATCGTCCTTCAAAAAGCGGAGTAAACCTATGAAAATCCTGATCCTCGGTGCGTCAACGAAAGCGAGCATTGGTTATATGGTTGGCGAGCTCTTACGTGCCGAGGGTCATTCCGTTACCTACGCGAGTCGTAGTGGTCGTCTGGGGGCGAGGTGTGACATCACTTCGCCCCCTTCTGTTCGAGCACTCATGCGAGATGTGCGACCCGACGTCGTAATTTTCGCGGCTGGAGTATTTATGACGCCAAAAGCCGTTGGCAAGATGCGCAATCTCGAGAAAATTGCAGCGCACGTCAATGCAAAATCTGTAGGATCCCTTATTGTCTGCAACCAGCTTGCTCGATTGAAGAAAAGATCGTACGTCATCATGCTTGGTGGTCGGGAGACGTCCTCCGATCCAGGTTTTGCGGCATTTACCGTCGGGAATGGGGCTCTATGGAGCTTGGTTCGCTTTCTGAACGCGCATACAATTATCAATTCGTACTTCATTGACCTGCCGTTTGTCGAAGGATCGGCAATGCAGAAGGCATTCCTTAAATCTGCTGACAAGCGCGCTCGCCATGCCGCTGTGGATGGCATGAAACCTGCCAAGATTGCTAGCGTCGTTAGCCGAATCCTTTCTGGAAAAGAAAAACGCCTAAGAATAATCCTAGGCCGTGGTACGTCGTGACCAATTCGGCCAGACAGACGTCTGGCCGAAAATTTTATGCGCGTTTCAGAACGAAGAGACGAGATGCTCCAAAGCGGATGGCTGTTGGCACGCGTGGTTTCGGTCGGTAGTTCGCTATTGCGTGCAGCAGCGTCGTCTTATCATGCGTGACGGCGTTAAAGGTCTTCCACTCCCCCGTGCCCTGTTCGTGGGGCGCGTCGAATGCGTTGAAGATTTCTTTATCCATGCGCGTAAGCGTACCAAAGCGAAATGAGGGAGATATGAAGGATTTGCTATGATGCACATATGAGACTCGTATCATGGAACGTGAATGGAATTCGGGCGGTAGTCCGGAAAGATATGTTTATTCCTGCCGTGAAGGCTCTGAAACCGGACATTATCTGCCTCCAAGAGACTAAAGCTGAGAAAGGGCAGGCAGAAATCGACCTTCCCGAATATGAGGAATATTGGAATTCATCGACTCGCAAGAAGGGTTATAGCGGAACGGCGATTTTCTCGAAGATAAAGCCCGAAAGTGTGATCTTAGGTATTCCCCATGACCTTGCGAAGAAATATAAGCTTGAGGGCGACTCTTACGGTGATGTGAACGCAGAAGGACGGGTTATTACGGCTGAATTTAAGGACTTTTTTGTCGTTAACTCCTACACTCCCAACGCCAAACCCGACCTAAGTCGCCTTGGCCTCCGTCACAAGCAATGGGATCCAGCATTTCTTGCTTTTATGAAGCGCCTTGAGAAGACAAAGCCGGTCATTTTCTGCGGAGATCTTAATGTCGCGCATACGCCGGACGATCTCACCAACCCGAAAGCCAATGAGGGCGGTCATGGGTATACCAAGGAGGAGCGTGAGGGAATCGACCAGATCATTGATGCAGGCTTTGTTGATATTTTTAGAAAGTTCACAAAAGGCAAAGGGTTCTATACGTGGTGGAGCGTCTTTGGAAATGCTCGCGCACGTAATGTTGGCTGGAGAATCGACTACTATTTTGTGAGCAAATCACTCGTTCCTAAAATTACGGCGGCAAAAATTCATCCTGACATTTTCGGCTCCGACCACTGCCCCGTCAGTATAGAGCTCAAAGTCTAGCTTTTTTAAAGGACATGATCGGCGCATGAAGTTATCCACAGCATGTCCTTTACAATGTCCGATAGCAAAGTATTCTTATCTGCAGGGAAGATTTATTTCTTCCTATATTTGGCCCCTCTAAAACACAAGAGGAAGAAAGGGAAACCTTTCTCCGAGGTTTTACGAAGCCACTGTCAGGTATTACATACTAGACAGATATCCTGTATCCGTGATCTTTTGAGGAGATTCGGTTTATACAAGTACACCCTTTATATAGAGACCCTTTGTCTCAAAAATGGAAAACGTACTGTAGATAAACCAGATGACCTTATTTCGAGAACAGGACAAGTTAGCCGCTCAGCGGTACCGGAATAGAAAGACCCGGTACAACCGGGCGGCTTTTGCTTTGTATGTTTGTGGCAAAAGGCAAAAAATGCTTCCCTCGGGTCGCTATCTGGCGCTGCTGCGCCAGCGCTCGGTCTCGCGCCCGACGCCGCTGCGAAGACCCTCGTGAAGCATTTTTTGCCTTCTGCCAATACGGCTGGTCGCCTTACTTGGGAATTCAGGAGACGTGATGTTTATCACGGAGGACTTTCACAGCCGCAGCGTCCTCTTCTGCCCTGCGATCCTTGCCCGCCTCCCCCACTTTTTTTAACGCCTCATCAGATAATTTAAGCAGTTCTTGCGTGCGGTTTTCAAGATATTCTTCCGAGTTTTTTGCCGGATCGTCGAGGACTTCTTCCAGGAGCGCGTGCAACACCCAGCCGATACGAGGCCCTGCCTTCTCCCCTACTTCCATAATCCTATTCCCGTCAATCTTGAGCATTGCAACCGATACCGGGTCGCGCATCGCCTCGTCGATCATCGACATGTATTTGCGTAACCTAAATGGATGCGCTTTTGGCCTGCCGGTGCCGATGCGGTCGCAAACACGTAGATTTACTAAGTCCGGCATGTTTTCCGCTCCCACACGCGAAATGAGACGCCTGACAGCGGTGAGAGTCACGGTATCGGGGTCGGAGAAAAACATGTGCCAGCGGACGAGGATTTCAACTTTTGCGATTACTTCTTTTGAAAATTTGAGTTCGGAGAGGATTTTCTTTGCCATGCGAGCGCTGACTACGTCGTGACCATAGAATGTCCAATCTTTTTTATCTTCTGAAAAGCGGCGGGTGGCCGGCTTCCCTACGTCGTGAAGAAGCGCGGCGAGGCGGACTTCCAGCGGCCACTTTTTATCCGCCGCATGCTGGAGTGAGCGCATGAGGTGTTCAAATACGTCGAATGAATGCGCTTGATTCTGGGCGCACCCAATCCCTTCTTCAAGTTCCGGGATGATGTACTTCAAAATACCAAGCTTTTGAGCCACGTAGAGGGCCTGTAGCGGCCGATCGCTCATTAAAATGCGGATGAGCTCGTCGCGAACACGCTCCCTCGAAATATCCCCTAATTTGGACGCATTTCGAGCGATCCCCTGTGCCGTATTTCCATCAAGCGCGAAATCTAATTCTGCCGCGATACGGATGGCACGGAGCATGCGCAATGCGTCTTCAGCAAAGCGTTCGTTCGGGTCGCCAACGCTTGCAACCACTTTTTTCTTAATATCCTCCTGACCATTATGCTCGTCGACAACGGTATCGGTCTCGGGGTCGTATGCGATTGCGTTGATGGTGAAATCGCGACGCTTGAGGTCATCAGAGAGATTATTTGCCCACGTCACATCGTCAGGGTGTCGTGCATTCGAGTACTCCCCTTCGATGCGGTACGGTGTCACCTCGATGACTTTCAACCGCGGATTTTCTGATTGTGTGACCACACCGACGGTGCCGTAAGCATTTTCATAAAATGTTTCTTCGTAGAGGGGTTGAATCTCCTCTGGCTTTGCGTTCGTCGTAATATCCCAATCTTTCGGTTCTCTGTTCAGGAGGAGATCTCGCACGCACCCGCCCACAAGGTATGCCTCAAATCCTGCCTTACGCAGTCGCGAATGCACATCAAGTACCTCTTGCGGAACCGATCGCTTCATGCAGGCATTCTAGCATCGCGAATGAATTCCACGTATGATGTGCATCAAGCTCCCGTGGTGAAATGGATATCATTACTGCCTTCGAAGCAGCCGTTCCAAGTTCGACTCTTGGCGGGAGCAACTGATAAAACTTCTTTGTGCGGGTAAGGAGAATCGAACTCCTATCAGGTGATTGGCAACCACCTGTTCTACCATTGAACCATACCCGCGTCGGTCATATACTCGCATAATATTCTCTGCTCATCAACTCCTGCGGCAATAACTCAAGCCATTTTAGAACTTTCGCTTTAAAATACGTACTGCAGACGTACATTTCTGCAACCCCAAATCCGAGGCGTTTTGTTTTATGACGGCCTTGTATCGTGACACATTTTGTAAAATGTTCGATAGGCAGTCCTGTTTTCTGCGACCAATAGTCAAGGCAATTTTTTGCTTCTAAATCAGGATAAATTAGAATATGTGCTCCAATTTTCTCCAGTGGAATACTACACACTTTTGTGAGAAAGATTAAGAATAAACGCAGCATTTCAGGATCAGTATTCGTGAGTCTCACAGTGTGTTTTGTTGCCTTGTCCCCCTCTCCCCAATACGTCATCAGTCCAGCTATAAAAAGAGGATTATATTTCATTGCTTCGTACTCGACGATCGCTTCTTGTCGCGCCTCACCATACACGTTCGCTAAATGAATTCCCCTAACGCGACCCAGCTCACGCATTCTCACGGAATGTGCCTCGTACGCGGTCGTCGTCAGTTTTTTTCTGATATCATTAGACCATCCCTCCTTAGAAAACCAGTCCGATAGAGTTGCTTTTGGAATTCTCAAAGCTTCAAGAATTTCGTTGTAACTGCTACCTGTTTTCCTCATATTTATCGCTAACATTTTATCTTTTCTCATATATTGAATAGTAACAGACAATGGTTCAGTTCACGTCTTAATATATTATGATATGTGGACAACTCTGGGGATATGTGGATATCGGACAAATGACCAGTGTCTTCATTAAAAGACGCATTCCTTTAGAAAGGCATATTTTGAGCTATATTATTGTATTAGACAGGAAGTTTCGCGTGAAAGGCATCTTAAATGTAACTTAAGAAACATAGATATGGTGCTTTCACGTGAAATGTATGCTTAAAAGTAAGACGAGTCAGACTGGTGCACTTGGAGAGGATATCGCACGGCAGTTTCTTGAGCGCAAAGGATTCAAAGTTATCGAGATGAATTATCGGAAACCATGGGGTGAGATCGATATAATAGCCCTCAAAAATAACGAAGTTCGTTTTATCGAGGTTAAAGCAGTATCTGGCGATCTTGAGAGTCTTTCACGTGAAAGCAACTCGTATCGGCCGGAAGAGCAGATTCATCCAGCTAAACTTAAGAAGATTGTTCGTACGGCGCAGTTGTACATGGCACACAAGGAAGATGATAGGGAATATCAAATTGATGCGGTGGGAGTCATTCTAGACCCCATTACGAGGAAAGCGCGGTGTCGTTTGTTCGAGCAAATACTGTGAAATATGTAAAGGACATTATATTGGACACGCCGTGTCCTTTATAAGTTGTACACTTTGCAATTTTCCGTGGTAGTATGGCGTACGCGAAGAAGTTTTTTGTGAGTAGAAAAGAGCGGGGCGTAGTATACCGGTAGTACGCTTGGTTTGGGACCAAGTAGACCGAGTTCGATTCTCGGCGCCCCGATTAAATTTTAGCGACCTTGGAGATTGCCTAAAACCTGCTTTGCGAGAAGCGGGGCTTCATTCTGCGTAAAGCTTCGTGCCTTAGTGAGGGGGTCTGCACCGATATAGTTCAAGAGGGTAGATCCAGTTTTGCGAAGCATATCGCGATTGATATAGGCCAGCGTAATGGCACGTAATTCGCGATTCGCGGTCGTCTCTCCCTCGCTTGTGGTCGTGACAACACCCACTAACCGACCCCATTCGTTAACGGCGCCGCCACCCGATGAGCCACCTTGGGCAACCGCGACACTTCCAAGGGAAATGATATCAACAGTGCTCTCATCAAACGTAAGTAGGTCGCCGATACGAGTGAAGACTGTCGAGGGATATAGTGCGGTTTGTGTCGATGCACCGGCAAATTCCGCCGGATATGCGGCGACGAGCACTGGATCACTCGTAAAGCCAATGGCTTCACGAGTATCGGGCGGGAGGTAGGGGAAGGTTGTTGGTGGAGCGTTGCCGTCGGTGCTACCTGTAATCACCAGGAGCGCATAATCATTTTCGCCGGTGCCTTTTGGCTTCGATTTGACGATATCTTGTGCATGCAATTGCACCCAAGCGGCTGGAATATAGAGAATGCCGACGTTCCAATGTATTTCGGCGGGGGATCCGGTGCGGATATAGCAATTCAATCCCGCAGCGGGTTCCGTGGAGAGTAGGACATACTGCGCGACGTGGGCATTCGTCAAAATAACCCCCCGAGGATCAATAATCACGCCGGAGCCTGAAATAGAGCTGATCGGCCCTCCCGCAGTTTGGCAAAACACATTCACGAGAGCTGCGCGGGCGCTTTGATTGATCGAATCTGATGCAAGCGGGGGAAATGGGTAGGGATTTTCGATACGATGCACTTCATTTGTGCTCGTTGTTGCACTCTGGCCTTGCGTTGTCGTCGCTATTTGACTCTTTTGTGCCTTAGCCGCGGCTTTTTTTACCGGTGTCTTTTTTGCGGTACTCGTTGCAACGGTCGTTGACGCAATGAGCGGCGTCGAGGTTGATTCTGTGATTGATGGGGTTGTTGATGCTGGTTGATATAGCAGAGACACGGGTGCTTGTGCGCCATCGATGTACAGGACTGCCACCAAAATGCATGCAATGCCAAGCGAGGCCGCAAGTTGTAGAAGAGAGCGAACCATAGAGTGCGGGATGGGGGAATCGAACCCCCGATTCAACTTTGGAAAAGTCGCATTTTGCCATTAAACTAATCCCGCGTTCGATAACTCTACACGAATATCGCTGTAAAACAAAAATCCGCCGTCGGGCAGATTTTGTCCTAGTGGCTATTGGCTAGTCGCTACTACTTCACCGCATCCTTGAGCGTCTTCGATGCGCGAAATTTTGGAACTTTCATAGCTTTGATCTGGATCGTAGCTCCCGTGCGCGGGTTGCGACCGGTGCGGCCTGCGCGCGTCTTTGCTTCGAAAATGCCCAATCCGGCGATCGAGACCTCTTCGCCTCGCTTGAGGCAATCCGTGATCATCATGATAATCGCCTCAACCGCGCGCTCCGCATCGGCCTTCGTCGAGCCGATCGTCGAGTGCACCTTGTCTACCAAATCCATTTTATTTGCCATATATGCGTTTATACAAAATTGTAAGTAAAAATGATTGTCGACCAATCAAGCACCATTTTGAGCCGTATTTTCGGGATGTCAATCATTGTCAGAGTGGCAAAACAGATGTATGATTTGCCCTCATGAAAGTCGTAAAAATCGGAGTTATGGGTGCCAAGGGGTCATTTTCTGAAGACGCTGGCCGCACGTATGCCAAAAAGTACGCGCATCTCAAGAAATTCGAGATCCTCTACCTCATTACCGCCGAAAATGTCCTCTCCGAACTCGAAAAAGGGGCTGTGGACATAGGTATTTTTCCGATTGAGAACTCAAACGGTGGTATTGTCCTCGAGGCTGTGCATGCGATGGCAAAACACAATTTTCATATCAAAAAGATGTTTGAAATCGATGTCCATCATCACTTGCTCGTAAAAAGCGCCGCTACCGCAGACTCGATCAAGCAAATCGTCTCGCATGACCAAGCCATCAAGCAGTGCCGCATGTACCTGAAGCGTATTTGGCCGAAAGTTAAGGTTGGCGAATATATGGACACCGCAAAAGCGGCAGAAGACTTGGCGAGTGGGAAGTTGCCGAAGACCACTGCGGTTATCGCGTCCCGAAATGCCGCCACGACCTATAAGCTCAAGATTCTCGACGAGTCCATTCAAGACCTCAAATTCAACTACACAGTTTTTATTGCTGCAGTGCCGTTTAAATAACAAAAAACCCGCTTTTCAGCGGGTTTTTTGGAATAATTTCCTCTAGCGGGCGTACTCGATAACGCGGTTTTCTCGAATGACGTTGATTTTGATTTCCCCAGGGTATTGCATTTCCTTTTCGATTTGATCGGCGATGTCGCGAGCTAACTTGCGGGCGTCGAGGTCAGAGATTTCTTCAGGGCGAACGAATACGCGGACTTCGCGACCTGCGGAGATTGCGTAGACTTTATCGACACCGGGATGCTTCTTAGCGATCGCTTCGAGGTCTTCGAGGCGCTTCACGTATTGCTCGATTGAATCGCGACGAGCGCCTGGTCGGCCGCCGGAGACGGCGTCGGCGACTTGCACGATCATGCTCTCGGGCGTCTCGTACGGATATTCTTCATGATGCGCCTGCATCGCTTTGATGACTTTCTCATCGACGCCGAACTTTTGGAGGATGCGACGACCGATTTCGACGTGCGTGCCGGGAACTTCATGGTCGACGGCTTTGCCGATGTCGTGCAGAAGTGCACCAGCGCGCGCAACCGCAGGATCTGCGCCTAATTCTTCCGCGAGCATGCCCGCGAGGTGCGCCATTTCAACCGAGTGATCGAGGACGTTCTGGCCGTAGCTGGTGCGGAAATAGAGACGGCCGAGGATCATAAAGAGTTTCGGGTCGAGGTTCGTGACGCGTGCGTTGTACGCGGCTTCAGAACCTTTTTTCTTGATGATGTTGCCGATTTCTCCCTCGGCTTTTTGCACGGCCTCTTCGATTTTTGCCGGCTGGATGCGGCCGTCGAGAATAAGATTCTCGAGCGCGATGCGCGCGATTTGGCGGCGAACCGGATCGTAGCAGGAGAGGGTAATCGTGCCCGGCGTATCATCGACGATGACATCAACGCCCGTCATTTTCTCGAATGTGCGAATATTGCGGCCTTCTTTTCCGATAATTTTGCCTTTCAAATCGTCATTCGGGATCGAAACGGTCGTCGCGAGGACGTCAGAGACGACGGAATTACCAAGACGATGGACTGATGTGGTGAGGATTTCTTTGGCGCGTGCCTCGAGCTTTTCGTTGCCGGAGATTTCGAGCTTGCGCATGCGGCTCTCGAGGTCGTTCTCGTACTGTTTCTCGATCGAGGAGAGCAGCTCGTTTTTCGCCTCGTCTTTTGAGAGGCCGGCGACTTTTTCAAGCTTCACCTGCTGTTCGTGGATGAGAGTATCGGCACGTTCCTTTAATTTTGTAACTTCCGCCGTCTGGGATTTGAGCGATTCGTTCTCGGTATCAACATTGTGCTGACGTTGGTCAACCATCTCTTCCTTCCTAATGAGACGCTCTTCCATCTGTTTCAAGTCGCGCTCTTTTTCTTTCAACTCTCCCGAAATAGTCTCTTCTTTTTCGCGGACGCGCTGCTCGCTCTCTTCGATGATCTTTTTTCCTTTTTCTTGCGCATCAAGCATCATCTGCTTGATTTCAAGTTCCATCGAGCCTCGTTTTCCGAGGGAAATGATCCAACGGAGGAAATATCCGAAGGCAATGCCGACAAGACCCGCAAGGGCAAGGAGGGCAAGGACAAATTTTATAGATAACATAGGCGTGGACTTCAGCCACGCACCTTGTTACGCAAGCTTGATTACAGAAACAACATTATCGTTCGAAAATAAGCCGATTTTCGCAAACATCTCATGCGTTTTCAGGTGCGCGGTAGAAGAAATTGACAACATATTTTTTAGTAAGGTGTACCGCGACTATAGCATGAAGAGCTTTTTTCTGCTACATGGATAGCCAATGTCGGCATGGATACGTCAAGTTTCCGGGTACGGCTTTTGATCCGTGATACGCTTCAGGCATGGCACTTGAATGGCTACTTGGCACGAAGGCGAAAGAGGAAGGGCGCAAGGAAAGTCTCCGCGAGATGCTGAAAGAACTGGGCCCCAACGGTGTTCCGCCCGAAGAGAACTACGCCAAGTATGCCGCTGCCGAGGGACGCGAAGCGTTTAACGAGATGGGGGCGTTCGTCGACGAGGCACCCAAAGAGCTTGAGCACATTTGTCTCGAAGCGAGTGCGCTGCTTGCGAAACGCCTCACCGGGGGCATACCATTTTCTGAACTCTCCAACGCGGCCGGGGAAGTGACGACAGAATACAAACCCATCGGAAAATTGTTACAGGCGGTTGGTGCAACCCACGAGGATGTCTATACCGCCCAGGTGCGAGACATGCTACCAAAGGCAGTTGAGCGTCTCGCCGATAGCTGGAATGCACTTGGTTTTGCTTCGCGAGACGAAGCCCTCGTTTCTCTTGGGCGTGAGCGCCAAGCAATTCGAATGATGGAATCGGAGAAAATCGTCGCAGAGCTGGCTGCTCGAGGCATCAATACGTCAATTGGAGAATTTAATCCGCCGCCGGCGAGTGAATTGAAGAAGGCGCACATGCCGCAATCTATGGAAGGCGATAACATTGCGCAGCGACGTGCGAACGCGAGCTTTGTCGGAATCATTGGCATGATGTTTACCGACCGCATTGTCGACGTGCATCACACCGCGCTTGAACATGTAAAACGCTCGCGGGAGACCGGTTCGCACGAAGAAGACGATAGTTTTCTTTCGCTTTCCGAGTTGCTTAAACGCCGGTATCAAGAGGGCGTGGCACGTGCCGGAAGCTCACAACCGGCGCGCGTAGGGCTCATGAATGTCGCGTTTGAGATCGGGAGGCAATTGCGTTCCCTCCAAGACAGTTTGAGGCACTAGCTACTCCAGCACCTTGTCGATAATCCCGTATTTCACGGACTCCTCGGCGGTCATGAAGAAGTCGCGATCGACGTCTTTTTCTATCTTTTCAAGCTTTTGGCCGCTGTTTTTTGCGAGCATCTTATTGAGGCGCTCGCGGGTCGCAAGGATATGCTTGGCGGTGATCTCGATATCCGAGGCCATGCCTTCCGCGCCGCCAGATGGCTGGTGAATCATGACTTCCGCGTTTGGGAGCGCGAATCGCTTGCCCTTTTTGCCTGCGGAAAGCAGGACGGCGCCCATCGATGCAGCCATACCGACGCAGACGGTCGAGACATCCGGCTGGATGTGGTTCATGGTGTCGACGATCGCGAGTCCCGCCGCGACGTGGCCGCCCGGGCTATTGATATAGAAGGAGATGTCTTTCTTTGGATCTTCGGAAGCGAGGAAGAGCATCTGCGCGACGACGAGGTTTGCTACTTCGTCATTAATCGGGCCGCCGAGGAAGATGATGCGCTCCTTGAGGAGGCGCGAGTAGATATCATACGCTCGCTCGCCCATCGAGGACTTCTCGATGACCATCGGGACTAACATTTGCGCAGTGATTGGTGTGTTTTTCATACCACGGCATAGTATCACAACGGGTTTTGTGGTGCCATTCTAGCGGATAAAAAAGAACAGTTGGAGGTGAAGACTCCAACTGCTTGGTGAATACTCACAGAATCTCTCGCTAGAAGGCCTCGGTAGTTGATGTTCCATCGCCCCAACCACAGTAATCATCCTGGATTTGTGGGTTGCCGCGATCATTGCCGTGGATGACGGATCCGTGACCAGTACTCGGGCGCACACGCGGGGGGCGTGTCTCCTTGATAGGCTGTGTATCTTGTGCGGTGCGTGGAACCTTTTTCTTCGCCATCGTAAACTCCTGTGTGCCAGCGTCGTGATGTGTGACGCACCTGGAAGATAGCACTCTTTCGCCACGCGTCAACAACTATTTTTGGGTCTCAAGAAACGTAATGACCGCCTCGTTGCGGAGGGCGTTGGGAGATGTGGGCTGGGGGAAAACCGGTTGTGGATAAGTGTATGTACAATTGTATATACATTTGGTAGTATGGGTAGATGGAGGGAAGCGCGCACGGCTTTGATTGGGATTCTGCCAATACAAAGAAGTGCGAGAAGCACGGCGTGTCGATCGCCGAGATAGAGTTTCTCTTCTTGCGTGATCCGACCATCTATCCCGATCTCAAGCATTCGGAAACAGAGGATAGGCAGATTGCCGCCGGTAAAAATTACGAGGGCAGGTATGTCGCGGTTGTGTTCACTTATCGGGAGCGAGACGGGATAATGCTTGTTCGTCCTATAAGCGCGCGATACATGCATAGGAAAGAAATTAAGCGTTTTGAAAAACTATGACAAAAAAACTCAAAAAAATACCACGCCTCTTGTCAGACGAGCAGGCCGAACACTTTCTGGAAACAGCCGACTTGTCGGAATATGATCTTTCAGGCTTCAAGCGGGTGCATTTTGAATTTGAGCCGAAGTCGCTTGCGGTGAGTGTGCGGCTACCAGAAAACCTGTATGCAAGCGTAAAAAAGAAGGCCGCAAAAGAGGGAATCAAAACGCAGCGGTTTATCCGACGGGCCCTTGAACGCGCGGTTTCTTGAATCCTCGCGGCTATTATTGTTGCTCCAAAAAAGTAATCACCGCTTCATTGCGGAGGGCGTGGGTGATGTGGGCTCTCAAGTTTGCTTCGTTGGTTTGGGGATAATGCTGGATGGCGTTTTTTACTTCGCGCTCGACTCGCTCGGTGTCGGCGTCGATTTTTTCGGCGATGGCGATGTGGGAGAGGATGAGGCGCATCTTGGCGCGTTTATCGGCGGCTGGCTTCCATTCATTTCGTAAATCCTCTTCGGTCTTTTTAGTTTCCGTAAGGTAGCGTTCGAAGGTGACTTTCATATGATCGAGATCTTGTTTGAGGCGCGCCTCCATATCATCGAGCTCGTAGTCGAGAAGAAGGGTGGGGTAGGAGATCTTGGATTTCTCGATCAATTCGTCGAGCATGGCCGCGCGGCGTTTTTCCGTCTCGCGCATTTCTTTTTCCGTTTTAATATTTGCCTTCACTGATTCGGTGAATTTTTCGAGCGATTCGTAACCGAGAGTTTTGACGAATTCATCGTCGAGCGCCGGAAGATCTTTCTCTTCCATCTTCTGCGCTTGTTCTGCGGCTTCTTGCGGCGTCGCGCCGAGTTCGACTTTCGTGATGCGTGCACGTTCGCGCTTGAGATGCGTCATTGTCTGCTGGTGTTCATCGTCGGTGACGGTAACTTCTGTTTTTGATTCCGTATGCTTTTTGGCGATCGCTTTGTAGTCGGGGAGTTTTACTTCGGGCGCAAGCGGAGCTCGCGCCGTAAAGATGATCGGCTCTGTCGCGGGGAAGCTCTTTGGTGCGCTCTCCACGATGACTTTGGGGGAGGCGATGATGTTCACGCTCTCGCCCGCGAGAATTTCCGGCAGATCGTGCTGGATCGCGTGTTCGATGGTTTCGTGCATGATTCTCTCTTCGCCGACGGCTTTGACAACCGCGTCTTCGGGGGCTTTGCCGGGACGAAAGCCGGGGAGCTGCGCGTCTTTCTTTAGGTGCGCGATCACGTGTGTGCGATGTTCGGCTATTTTCTCAGGCGCGATTTCGCCCTTGATGGCAAGTTCCCATGCTTTTTCATCGCGGGTGATGGTTGGTTTGGACATGGCGAGATACTACAAGCAAAAGCCGTCGGCCGCCAGAGGCGGCCGACGGCTGTGGGGAATATTAAATGCCGTTTAACTCCGTACCGTTCTGCGCGTTCAATTGATCTGTATTCATTGCGCTGGCATCCGCCTGGATTGAGCTCACGTCATCCGAAGAACTCTGCGGCGGCAAGCCCGCGCCGGAGTCGCTCGTCGGATCAACGGCAGGCTGCGGCGTATCATTCGACGGAATATACGGAGACGGTTGCTGTTGATTGTTCAGCTGTGCGCCCCAGAAGTAGAGACCGCCGGCGACCAGAAGAAGAATGACAATAACGGCGCCGGCGACAGGGCCGACCGACTTTTTCGGATGTTCGGGCTGCGGCACTTCCTGGCCGCCTCGATTCGACATCGGCGGTACGGGCATTTGGCTGCCGGATGCAATGGGACTTGTGTTGAGTGGATCCATAAAGATAGGTGTTAGGTTCTAGGGACTAGGTTCTAGGTGAATACATTATTGCACAGAAGTGGTAGCGGAAACATCGCTCTCGACCTTGAGTTTGTCCTTGTTATCTTTCGCGAGTTGTACCAGCGCACGGACTACTTTCATCACGGCCTCGTGCGCGGCTTTTATGGATGCTTGTGCGGTTTTGATCTTCGTTTCGAGAGCGGTCTTCACCGTTGCGCGATCATCGGTGTCGCTCACATTCGCAATGAAATCCGCAACGGCCTTCCCATCAGCTTTCGCCTTGTCACTCGCCGCTTGCGCATCTACTTTCAGCGCAACGACCGCAGTCACGTCCACGCCCGCCGCCTGCATCTTATCGAGTCGCGTCTGTATGCGGGCGAGGAGGTTTTCCAGCTGGTTGATCGCGATCACAAAGCGCTGTCTGATCAGGCCGCCATGGATACGCACCATCATTTTGAATTGGCTGATCGCCTGTGTCGTCGAGGCGAAGCGATCTTTTGCAATATCTTTGCGCTCGCCGAGCGCGTCCACACGGATGTCATGTTTCTCGCCAGACGTACTCGCGTTCTGAAGTTGGATTTTCGTGTCCACACGCAGTTGGGTCTTTTCGTCTTTTGCACCATGCGCCGCCGCGTTCAGTTTCATTTTTAAAATATCCAACGGGCGCAAAGGACCTGGGGGGAGGGGCGCTCCCGCGTTTGCATCAACAGAGACGTCTTCGGCGTGCGCAAGAGAAAACGGCACGGTGAGGAGTAATGAGAGAATAGCGGCTGATAAGAAAGTGGCTACGGTGTAATTTGACATATGCGTATAGCATAAGGCCGGTCGGCCCCGTGGCCGACCGGCCTGCTGTGCATAACTTACTCGATTTGCTTCATCAGGTTGTTTGATGTTAGAAAGACGGTAGAGGTTGGCAACCGGGAGTATTGTCATGAGGCAACAGAGGCAGGAACGCACGGTCGATGAGAGTGAGTTGGGGGACTATGTGCCCGCATCGATAGAGCAATTGCGAGAGCGTCAATTGCGCAAGCGACTCATCGAACAAGCGCTTGATGGCGCAAGGGTCGAGATAGACGAGCGGGCGGTGCTTGCTCGTAACAAAAACGAGCCGTCATTCACCCTGAAGTTCGATGGGGAACTAGGAGGCGCTGTTTTTACCGACACCCGACTGAACGACATACTCCGCGCGTGGGTCTGGAGCACGTACAAGGGGTCTCTGGGTTTTGACAAGCACGCGGTGCTGAACGGTGAATCACACATCCGGTTCCGCGTGCGGTGAAAGAGTGGCGCGACGGCAACGTCGCGCCCTTATACTTTTGTTGATTTACTACGGTATCTCGTTATACTGAACGCATGACTGACTACAATAAACTCTATACCCCGGGAGATTTGGATGCTCGTACGATCAACACCGTCATCGAGATTCCGGAGAAGTCCATTCTTAAGATCGAATACAACCGCGAGAAGGCGACCTTTGAACTCGATCGCGTCGAACCGGCGATTTTTGCCAAACCCTCGAATTACGGTTTCATTCCAGGTACGCGTGATGAAGACGGCGACGAACTCGATACGCTCATCGTCTCACCTGAGCCGCTCCCGATGGGTGTTGTGGTGAAGGCTAAGATCCTCGGTGTCTTGAATTTTGAGGACGACGGCGAGAAAGATCACAAGATCATCTGTGTGCCGACGGACGAACGAGATAGCGGGAACCGCATCAAATCGCTTGATGACTTGGGCGAGCAGTGGAAAAACAAAATGGAATATCACTTTAATACGTACAAAGATTTGAAAAAGAAAGGAACGACGAAGGTATTGGGCTATGGTGGGCCGGACGAAGCGGTTGCAGTCATCAAAGAGTGCATTGAGCGGTTTGGGAAGCAATAAAAAGCACCTCATCGAGGTGCTTTTTTCTTCTTTTGCTTACGTCGCTTGTCAGACGTACACGTTGCCATGATCGTCTCATAATACGCACGAGCAACTGGACTTCTGCGCATAATCTCCTCTGCACGGGCATTGGATGCGGCCTCTGCCGCTCTTTGCGATTCTCTGAACGCGCGATTGCCTTTCATGGCTAAAGCTCTCCGAGTGGTTCAAACTGCCTTTAGTCTTGCATACGATCGCAAACAGCACAACCAAAACAGCGGAGCCGCGCGTCAACGTGGCGCCGCTGAAACTTTTTTCAAATCGTATTTCAAAACCTCAAACGCCGACGGAAGAGGGAGCGAGACGGCGATAGGCGGTATTCCTCCCAGAGAACATCGCGCAGCAAATAACAATACGTGATGACGTACAGTAGTAGATGTGATATTCGATCCGTTGATCAGTTCGTGTTCGGGTGGGAGGAACACCGCCGAGCGCCGCGAGCGGACACTTTTCCGCGGCGTCGGTTTTGAAATTCAACTATTTCTGCTCGTCTTCAACTTTGGCCGACGGGATGTCGCGATCTTCTTGGCCTTCGGGATTCGTAAGTTCCTCGCCTTCAGTGGCTTTTTCTTCAGTCGTTTCCGCTTCAACCGGCACATCCGGTTTTGGTTCTTCGACAGACTTTTCGCCACCCGCAGAGCGGATGTCGATTTTCCATCCGGTGAGACGTGCGGCGAGGCGGACGTTTTGTCCGCCGCGGCCGATCGCGAGTGATTGCTGATCTTCGGCGACGGTGACCGTCGCGCGATTTTCATCCTCATTCAATTCGATGTCCATGACCTGTGCGGGCTTGAGTGCTTCTTTCACAAAGTCGCCTGCCTTTTCAGACCATTCGACGACGTCGATTTTTTCGCCACCGAGTTCTGACGTGACAACAGCAACACGCACGCCGCGCTGTCCCACAAGCGCGCCGACAGGATCAACATGTTCGTCTTTCGAATGTACCGCGATTTTTGCGCGCGAACCCGGTTCGCGGACGACACCTTTCACTTCGAGAATCTGGTTTGCGAGTTCCGGCACTTCAGTCTCAAAAAGTTTCGTGAGGAATTTTGGATGCGAGCGGGAAAGGCGGATGAAGGTACCGCGAACACCTTCATCAACACGAAGGAGAAGTGCGCGCACGCGCTCGCCTTGGCGATACCGTTCGCCCGGGATTTGTTCGTCGTACGGAAGCACAGCTGTCGCACGACCGAGGTCGATGTACAGATTGCCGCGTTCAAAGCGCTGCACGTGGCCGGTGACGATCTCGCCTTCGCGTTCACCGTATTCATTGATGATGGATGCACGTTCCGCTTCGCGGATTTTCTGCATCACGACTTGTTTTGCGGCTTGCGCGGCGATGCGGCCGAATTCTTCTTGTGATTCAAGCGGGAAGGAAATTTCTTCGTCGAGTGCTGCGTCTTTCTTAATGCGACGCGCGTCCTCGATCATGATGTGCTGTTCGGGGTTGAAGCGTGAACGGTGGTCTTCATCTGATGTTGGCTCCTCGTCTTCTTGGCGAACGAGAGTATTGTCGACGACGATTTTCGCCTGGCGAAATTCCAAGTCGCCCGTCTCGGGATTAAATGTTGCGCGGATGATTTGTCCACGCTTGCCGTATTCGCGGCGATACGCGGCAGCGAGCGCCGTTGCGATCGCTTCGACAACGCTTGCGCGCGAAATACCTTTTTCCGCCTGCAGCTCGTCGAGCGCGGCGTTGAGTGTTTTGAGGTCAAAGAGAGCCATAGGGATAGTAATTAGCCACTAGGGTATAGCCAATAGGTTAATTCAATAATACTAATGCACAGCTGTTTATTAAAAACGTCCGGCTCTCGCCGGACTGAATACATCGCTGTATGCAGCTGTAGGAAGGAGTATACACGCCTCATTGTAGATGTCAACAAAAATTGAAGGGCGCGACCGGGAACCGGTCGCGCCCGCGCCACTTAGGCGTCTACGCTTACTTTGGGGCAAATGATTTCTTTTCTCGAAACGATTGGTCCCACTATCGTGAGCACCCATGACGTCCACGGTAAGACGAATATTCCGCAAGTCAGGATAAGTGAGACATTCATGCACCAGATCGTTCCCGACACGATATCGATCGAGCCGGTTAAGTAGATCTCACACACGCCGAGTGAAGTAAAGAACGCCCAGAAGATTGCGAGGAAGCACATGAACAGTGCAAATGCCGGTGGCCACGCCTTGCCTTTCTCTTTCGGCCACCACGATTTTTGATACGCGGCGATTGGCTCGCAGGATTTCCACCAGTCGAACTTTGTTTCTAGCCCGACAATGTAACGCCATGACCACGTGTACCAGTGGCCCGTACAGAAAGGGCCGGTGGCGCAGGCGCCAAGAACGCGAAGCAGCCTCAAGAATGAGAACAGCCACCACGTCGCGACCACCCAGATCGCTGCAATGAGCACCATCAGCTTGACGAGACATTTCCACACCGGCTTTCCGCCTTGAAACGGGCCAAGGACGAAAAGCAGAGTGTGCAAAGCAGTTCCACGTTCGATCTTCGGGTTCATCGTAGTCTCCCCTGGTTGCAGGATACGCAGGCAAGTCTACCCGAGAGACTACTGCTTTTGGGGAATTCGTCAATATTTGTCGGATACAATAAGAGAGATGCAATGGATCAAAGGAGCCTGCTTGTTTGCCGTGTCGTTTGGCCTTGTGTTTTGTTGTGCGTTGTATGTACACGCCGATGAACTCGTTTCGTTTGCGACAGCGCCGCTCTGGCTCTCGTCGACGCATATTACGGAAGGGAAGTCTGTTCAGGTATCGACGGTCGTCATGAAAAAAGATGCGGAGAGTGCACACGGGACGGTGACATTTTTTGCGGATAGCGCGGTCATTGGAAGTGCGGATTTTTCTCTATCCAGTGATGTTGGCGGTGCCGTTGTCGCAGTTTCCACGGTTCCTGCGAAAGGTTCACACAAAATATCTGCAAAGATTTCCAAAGTGACGGTGATGCAGGGCGGCAAAGAACAAACGATCGCGATCGCGGAAGAAATAAAATCATCGGAAACACTCGTTGTCGATCCTGATAATGATCGCGATGGGATTCCGGATGCAACGGATCCCGATGACGATAACGACGGCGTGCCGGATAGCGTGGAAATTAAAAATGGGACGAATCCGTTCGTTGCGGATGCGCCTGTGGCCGCGCCCGCTGTCGCGGGCGCGGCCACGACGAATGCAAACGGCTACGTCGATCAGGCAACCAATATCGCCAAATCGACCGGCAGCAACGTGTTTCAGACCACCGAATCGTTGCGCGCAAAAGGAAAAGACTATTTCGATGCGAAATCGAAAGGGGACGTGAGCGGCTTTGGATCAACGACGAACGCTGACATTTTGAAAAACCCGAGCGGCATCCTTGCGGCCGCCAAGAGCTACGCCTACAAAGCCGGTTCGTTTGTTTTCGGAAACATCTACGCGTTCTATCTCATCCTCATCTTGTTTGTCCTTTGGCTCCTGCGCAAAATTTGGCGTCGCTATTCGCTGGATTAAAAAGAATTGGCCGGAGCATCAGATATGATGTCCGGCCTTGATAGTGGCGTTTCTGTCGCTAGACGAAGAAATGAACCTCTTCCATGGTTCCATCGGTCTTCCGCTTGAAGAATTTCTCGCCCTTGTCGGTATCCTCGACAAGCGCATCGACGATCTGGAAGACGCGACGATAGACTTCGGCGTCTTCATCCGCCTTCAGACGCTCTTTCAACTTTTGAAACTTCGCCGCGGTTTTCGGCGGTGCAGTAACTTTGTGCTCCATCGAGCCGTCAGGATGAATCGTCATGTGAATCTCCCTGTTTGTCGCGACCCTGTGGCGACTGCCGCAACCTTACATCCAAATCTTGCTATAATCAATCTGCGCATGACAAATTAGGTGTCAGGTTTAAGGTGCAAGGTTGCAGAGGACTTCGGATTCCCTAGAACCTAGAACCTAGAACCTAGAACCTCATCCCTATGTACATTTCTGATACCCATTTAAAATCGTTTCTCGCCGACGCGGGGCTCATCTCGAACAAAGATTTTGAGGCCGCCGAGCGTGAGGCGAAAGAGCGCGGGAAACCGATTGGGGATATTCTCATCGCGGAGAATAAAATTGGCGAGGACGAACTGCGTCGCACCTACGCATACATCCTCGGCATCCCGTTTGTCTCGCTCGCAGGGCAGCAGATTCCATTTGAAACGCTCTCCCTCATTCCCGAACCGGTCGCAAGGCACAATTCGATCATTGCCTACAGCCACAAAGACGAGCAGCTCGAGGTGGCGATGCTCGATACTGACGATCTCGCCGCGATCGATTTCATTAAGAAGAAAACGCATTTGAAAATCTTGCCGCGTCTCACTGACGCTGCGTCGGTGAAACTCGCACTCAAGCAGTACCAGCGTGGTCTCAAAGACAATCTCGGCGATGTCATCAAGCGCGAGACCGATGCGCTTGCGAAAACAGGAAGTGCGGACGCAAAGCAAGAAGACTTGCGACAGATGGCGGAGGGAGTGAGTGCTGTGCGCATCGTTGATACGCTCTTGCGCCACGCGAACGCGCAAAATGCATCTGATATCCATATCGAGCCTCTCGAAGAATCGCTCCTCATCCGTTACCGCATCGACGGCATCTTGCATGATGCGATGGAATTGCCGAAACACGCTGCGCCCGCAATCACTGCGCGCATTAAAGTCCTCGGCAACATGCGGCTCGATGAAAAAAGATTGCCGCAGGACGGACGCTTTGGCGTCGAAGCGGGCGGTGAGAAAATTTCGTTTCGTGTTTCTATTTTGCCGACGTACTACGGCGAAAAGATCGTGATGCGCCTCTTGCGTGATAATGTCGCGGGCTTTTCGCTCGAAGCGCTCGGATTCCACGGATCAGGTTTGGAGCAAATGCATGGCGCGATGAAACAAACGACCGGCCTCATCTTAACGACGGGTCCGACCGGCGCCGGCAAATCCACCACGCTCTATACGATTCTCGATCTTTTGAATACGCCGGATGTGAATATTTCCACGGTCGAAGATCCGATTGAGTATCAAATGAAGCGGGTGAACCAGACGCAGGTGCGCCCGGATATTGGATTTACGTTTGCCAACGGGTTGCGTTCGCTCGTGCGCCAAGATCCCGACATCATTATGGTGGGGGAAATTCGTGATAAGGAAACCGCATCACTCGCGATCAATGCGGCGCTCACCGGCCACCTTGTGCTTTCTACTTTGCACACGAATTCTGCGGCAGGAGCCATCCCGCGTCTCCTCGATATGGGCATCGAGCCGTTCCTCCTCGTCTCGACTCTGCGCGTTGTCATAGGACAGCGCCTCGTGCGCATGCTCTGCCCAAGCCACGAAAAGTACGAACTCTCGCGCGACGAACAGACGCAGCTTGAGAGCACGTTGGATGCCGGCGTCGTCCTCAAGGCACTGAAAGACGAGAAGATCGTCGCCGCAAATGCGACCTGGAAAACCGTGCCGTTTTATAAACCAGGGCCGACGGCAGAGTGTCCGGAAGGGTACGCGGGTCGTCGCGGTATCTATGAAGTCCTCCCGGTTACTGCAACCATTAAGGAGCATGTGATGAAAAATGCGACCGCGGATGAAATTGAAAAACAAGCACGCAGCGAGGGAATGCTCACGATGATCGAAGACGGGATTTTTAAAGCCTCGCAAGGAGTTACTACTATTGAAGAGGTGTTGCGTGTGATTACGGAGTGAGCGTATACCGTATACAGTATTCCGTATACCGCACCATGATCCAGCGTTTTACGGACTTACGTGTTTGGCAAGAAGGTCACTCGCTTGTTCTTGAGATATATACAGCCAGCAAGACTTTTCCAAAAGATGAACTTTTCGGATTAACCAGTCAGATCCGCCGCGCCGCAGTTTCTGTTACTTCAAATATTGCAGAGGGATTCGTGCGGCAGACGAAAAATGACAAGATCAATTTTTATACGACTTCGCTCGCTTCACTTTCAGAGTTGAGGAGCCAGTTACTCATCGCACGCGATTTGGAATATATTTCCCGCGATTCTTTTACTGCACTTGAAAAGAAAGCCGAAACCGTGTCGCAAATGTTGACGGGATTAATCCGCACGGCGCCAAATCGAATTCGTACATAGTGCATTTTGCGGAATACTGTATACGGAATACGGTATACTGATTCTGTGGCGAGATTTTCATACACGGCGGAAAAAAGCGACGGGGAAGTATATAAAGGGACCGCGCAGGCGCGCGATCGGTTTGAGTTGTACGAAATAGTGCGGCATGAAGGCGGCCGCATCCTCGCGGTTGACGAAGAAAAGAGGCACGGCGTCTTCAGCCTCCAGTATTGGAATTCAAAAATAACGACGGTGCCGGAATACGAGAAGATTCTCTTCTCGCGCAACTTGGGCGCGATGCTCTCTGCGGGACTTTCGCTTGCGCGAGCACTTGCGGTCATAGAGCGCCAGACGAAAAACCCGCGGCTCGGCAGCGTGGTTGCGGAATTATCGGGCGCGGTGCGCCGCGGTGAGACACTGCATTCTGCTGCGGCAAAATTCCCGCATGTTTTCTCCAAACTGTTTGTCGCGATGGTGCGCGCGGGCGAGGAAGGCGGTGAGATGCCGCAAGCACTCGTCGTCACCTCCGACCAGATGGAGCGGATGTATGTCTTGAAGAAGAAAATTCGTGGTGCGATGCTCTATCCGATCATCATCGTCTGTGCGATTCTCGGCATCGGTACCTTTATGATGATCAATGTTGTTCCGACGCTTGCCTCGACGTTTAAGGAAATGGGGGCGCAACTGCCGGCTTCGACCCGCGCAATCATCGCGGTATCGAATTTCCTCGTCGAGTACACGATTCTTGCGTTCTCAATTCTCATAATCGGCGTCGGGGGCATCTATACCGCGCTTCGCACTGAAGCGGGCGGGCGCGCAAAGGATTTCGTCTTTTTGCACATTCCGATCATTGGGCCGATCGTGAAAGAGGTGAATGCGGCGCGCACGGCGCGGACACTCGCGTCGCTTCTCTCGAGCGGCGTGGATGTGGTGACCTCGCTCGAGATCGTGCAAGACGTTGTGCAGAATCATTATTTCAAGAAAGTCATCGGGCAGGCGAAGGAAAATATTTCAAAAGGTGAGCCGCTCTCGAGCGCTTTTGTGCGCGCGGAGCATTTATACCCGGCATTTGTGGGCGAGATGATTGCGGTCGGCGAAGAGACAGGGCAGTTGACCGAGATGATGAAAAAGCTTGCAGTCTTTTACGAAGACGAAGTGGATCGGAAGACGAAAGACATGTCGACGATCATTGAGCCATTCCTTATGCTTGCGATCGGTGCAGCCGTCGGCTTCTTTGCAGTCGCGATGATCAGCCCGATCTACCAACTCTCGGACAATATCTAGAGCGTGTCGCGGTGGCGTGAAAAATGCTTCAACCCGAACACGAACTGATCAGTGGCTTTTACGTCACATCTACTACTGTATTACATCACGTATTACTATCTGCTGCGCGATGTTCTCTCGAAGCATTTTTCACGCCATCGCTCCTTAGTGGTTGTGTTGAGTTTTGTGCACCGTTCGGGTAGGGTTAGTGTGGACATTGGAAATAGGCAATCGATGGAGGACAGTCATGGCAGGGAGTTCGAAAGATTTGCGGAAAGTGCTGGACAAAGCGAGGGCGCTCTACGAGGATCGCCCTGATTGGTGGAGTCAAGGCGTATACGGCAAAACGCAACGGGGGCATGAGATTTTCAGCCCTGAGGTGCTCCTTACAATGGGGCAGAGGGGCGAGATTCCATGGTGTCTTTGTGCGGTGGGCATGCTCTATTTTGCCGCCGGGCAATGCTTCCCAAAGAGCGATGACGGCAAGGCGGAATCAATGGCGATAGAAGCTGTTCTGCGGTGTGGGGAGAAGGTGTCGATGCGGTTCTTCTATACGTGGAACGATGAGGTCGGTCGTAACGTCAAAGACGTGACCAATCTCTTTAACAGTGTTGCCCGCACTTAGCTCTCGAGCAGAAGTGTTGTCAGCCCCGCGGCAACGCGGGGCTGAATTTTTGTTGAATACGCTGCGGCGCAGGGGAATTGCACGCTACAATAGATAGATGCATGGCCGCGAAGGGGAACGGGGCTCGACGCTTTTGGATGTCGTTGTTGGTTCGGCGCTCATGATTGTTGTGTTCGTCGGCATCGTCGGCGCGTTTCGGCTTGCGGTTGACGTGGTGTCGAATAACAAAGCGCGTGCGGGCGCGATCGCTCTCGCGAATGAAAGGCTCGAATACATTCGCTCGCTTTCCTATAATTCCGTCGGAACCGTGAGTGGTATTCCCTCCGGAACTATTCCACAGAGCGAGAGTGTGGCACTGAATGATGTGAATTACACACGACGCACCTTTATCGATTACGAAGATGACGCAGGCGACGGCACGGGCGCGGCGGATACCAACCACATACCGGAAGATTTTAAGGCGGCAAAGGTTTCTGTCTCGTGGACAACACGGCAGGGTACGCGCACGATCACGATGGTCACGCGCCTGACGCCGCCGACCGGTGTCGAGACATCAGTCCCCGGCGGCACGATTTCAATACAGGCAGCGGACGCGACAGGACAAGCCGTGCAAGACGCACAAGTGCGCATCGTGAATGCGGGCGTCTCGCCCGCGGTCGATCTTACGACTTATACGGACACGGCGGGGAATGCGAGCATTGTGGGGGCGCCTGCAGGAGCGGGGTATCAGATCACCGTCAGTAAATCTGGTTATTCGAGCGCGCAGACCTACAGCGCATCGTCGACGAACACGAATCCGACACCAGCGCATCTGGGGGTCGCTCTGAATCAAACAACCGCATCGACATTTGCGATCGATACGCTCGGATCATTGAACGTGCAATCATTTACGCCGATCGCGCGTGCCACGTCAACGGAACCGTTCTCAAATGCAAACGTCATCGCGTCGAGTACGAATATCACCGTCGCATCCGGCGTCGCGCAGCTGACGAGCGGCGGTGGGAGCGGCTATCCGAGCGCAGGCATGTTGATATCAATCCCGCTCTCGACGACGACGATGCAATCGTGGCGGACTTTTACATGGGTTGGCGCACAACCTGCCTCCACGAATATCCTGTTCCGTTTTTATGATTCTTCCGGCACATCACTCATTCCCGATGCGCAGATCCCGGGGAACGCGGCGGGGCTTTCAGCTGCGTCGATTGATTTGAGTAATGTCTCGACCTCGACGTATCTCGCGCTTGCCGTACATGCAACGCTCACCACATCGAACGCATCAAACACGCCATCGATCGATTCATGGGCAATCTCCAATGACTCGGGGCCGCTTTCACTTTCAAATCTTGCCTTTACGATGCAAGGCGCAAAGACGATCGGCAGCGGGCCAAGTGGTCCTGTCTATAAATATAATCAGGCGCAATCAACAGGCGCGCCAGGGTCGGTGACAATTTCGAATGTTGAATACGACTCGTATACGTTAAGCGTTGCTTCCGCAACGGGGTACGACATTTCGTCGTCGTGTAGCACGCAGCCGGTTGTCGTCGCGCCCAGCGCGAGCGTGACGACGCTTTTGTATGTCTCGCCGCATACGACTAATTCGCTTCTGGTCGATGTGAAAAATGCGGCGGGTGCTGCGATTCCAAACGCAAGCGTGCACGTGTATCGCGCCATAGCGCCTGCATCAAATACCACCATTCTCGCTGATAGCTGCGGACAATCATTCTTTACGAACATGGCATCGGGCACGTCGGGAAGCGGTAATGCGTACTCTATTAGTGTCTCTGCGGCCGGCTATACGACGTATACATCAACCACCGTGAATGTCTCGGGGACCTCGCGGCTTTCGGTGATACTAAATTAGGAATTAGCCACTAGCGACTAGCCACTAGTATGAAATCCAAAATCAAAAAAGCATCCAAGCATTCCCCTAGTGGCTATTGGCTAGTCGCTAGTGGCTGCCGCGCTTCCCGTGGCATCAGTTTGCTCGAAACGATGGTGTGGGTCGCGATCACGACGATGATCATGCTCGCGATCACGCAAACCGTACAAGCGTTTTATCGCACCAATACGTACACCGTCGAGCAAGGCGCGGCGATCACGTCGGGGCAACACGGCATGGAGAGCATGATCAAGACCATTCGCGAGGCCGCGTATTCCTCGAATGGCGCGTGGCCGATCATTTCGATGGCGACCTCGAGCTTTTCATTTTATGCGGACATTGACGACGATGCGTTTCTCGAGCAAGTGCGGTTCTTTCTCCAAGGAAATTCTCTGATGCGCGGTGTCATTGATCCGTCAAGCGATCCGCCGGTTTATACCAATCCGGAGACGATCTCAACCGTTTCTGACAATGTGCGCAACACGGAACAGAATGTCTTGATGTTCCAGTATTATGATCAGAATGGCACGCTCATGAATGATCTCTCGAAAATCGCGGAAGTGCGGTTCGTCCAAGCGACGATCGTCGTTAACATCAATCCGAATCGGTTGCCGAACCAATTCACCCTGCGCTCAACAGCCGCGCTGAGGAATCTAAAGTAGCTTCGAGCTACGAGCGTCAAGCTTCAAGGAAATCCATATGATATACACAACGCAAGCAGAAAAGTCTCGCAGCTCGACGCTTGACGCTCGACGCTACTCCCGCGGCGTGACCGTCATGCTCGTCCTTGCATTCATGGGCATCTTTCTCTTTCTTCTCGCCACGATCATGAGTTATGTGCTTACACAGGGGAAGTACGGCCGCGCGCTCAATGCGCGCGAGCAGGCATTTAACATTTCCGAAGCGGGACTTGAATACTATCGGTGGTTCCTCGCGCACAATCCTTCGATTATGAACGCGGGCGTCGGCCTCACGTCGCCCTATACGTACATCGTCAATGATCCGGAAGCGAGCCGCCTCGGCGAATCGACGATCACCGCGACAGCGAATTTGCAGTGCGGAGTGGTGCAATGGGTTGATCTCACGTCGGTCGGGAAATCCGATCAGTCAGTTGTCTTCACGCGCACCTTAAACGCACGCTACATGCGACCGTCGGTCGGAGAATATTCCGCGCTTCTCAATGCGAATGTGTGGGCGGGTGCCGATCGTGTCATATCGGGTCCGTATTTTTCAAACGGCGGCATTCGCATGGATGGCACAACCAATTCCACCGTGCAGAGCGCGGTTGCGACATGGTCGTGCGATTCATCGTTCGGCTGCTCGCCGACGCAGAGCAAAAACGGCGTGTGGGGTTCGGGGTCAGGTTCTGCACTCTGGTCATGGGCACCGAACGTTGCGTCATTTAATTTTGCGGGCATCGCGACCAACTTTGCCACGCTGCGGGGTTACGCGAACTCCACAGGCATCCTTCTGGATATCGATCGCGTGAAAGTTGGCGGTTCGCAGCAGGGCGGGACGTTTAGTTCTGTTGGAGCCTCCGACCAGCGCGGCTACCACGTAAAATTAAATGCCGACAATACAATAGATGTATATCGCGTGACGGGTACGCAAGGCGTCTACAGTGTGCATACCGATAATCCGGGCTCGTGGGCGACGGACTACGACATCATCACCAGTGAGACGTACCAAGGTCACTACACGATTCCCTCGGGCTGTCCTATCATTTATGTACAAGCGAAGACGTGGCTCGAAGGCATCGTGGGGAACAAAGTGACGGTGGTTGCGGCCGATACCGGCGCGTATACGCCGGATATTATTTTGCAAAATAACATCACATATTCTTCCGGTACGGGCTCCAGCGGCCTCACCGCAATCGCCGAGCGATCGGTAACGATTCCTCTGGTATCGCCGGATATGATGACCGTGCGCGGGATTTTTGTCGCGCAGTCGGGATATTTCGGGAGGAATTATTACGCAGAAACAGGCAATAACGCGGTGCCGAGCGCGTATACGTCGTATGTAAAACAGACGCAGCTGACGACGATCGGCACCGTGGTTTCGAACGGCCGCATTGGGACGCAGTGGACGTGCAGCGGCACGTACTGCTCGGGCTTTGCGCAACGCATTGATACGTACGATCGCCTCCTCGCATTTTCGCCGCCGGCGTTTACGCCTTCGGCTTCGGTGGATTACAAGCTGGTGCTGTGGCGCGAGCAGTAGAGGTTGACGTTGGCGCGACAGATGTCTTTGCTTCGGACCGAACACGAACTGAGCGGACGCTTTAACGTCACATCTACTGCTGTATGACATCACGCTTTAGTATCTGCTGCGCGATGTTCTCTCGAAGCAAAGACATCTATCGCGCCCCGCTGTTTGGGTTTGAGTGAGATGGAAAAAAATGGCAAGGCGTCGCCTTGCCATTTTTTAGTTGGTATTGTGGAGGGAGCAATAAATGCGCTAGGCTGCAGGATAGGTTTAACTTGAGGAAGGACGACTAGCCATGGAAGACGCGCGACGGACGAGCAAGTATTGGCTGAACGAAATTAAGCGGTACCTCATGATCCCGCTGGTCGCATGTCTGCATCCCTACTGGGGGTTTTATGTGGGGTTCTTCTATATCTTGATGGTGCTCATTGTATGGGCGCTCGGGGAAAAACAACTTGCGTGGTGGATCTTCGTCGTAGTTCTTGTGGTCGAGTATGTGATCGCTGTCCTGATCGGGCTTGTATTTGCCCCAGCGATGCGACGCGATTGAGCCTCGAGCCAAAAGACCGATGCGCCCGTCTGCTTCGCAGCCGGGCGCTCATGCTACAATCGCGCTATGAAATCCCTGATCGTCGCGAACTGGAAGATGAATCCGAAGACCTATAAAGAAGCGAAGAAATTGTTTGATGAGACGAAACGATTAACCGGGCTATTGAAAGGAGTTTCCGTTGTGGTGTGTCCTCCTGCGGTTTTTTTGCGCTCGCTTGCAATAGGGCAGCGAGCGGGGCGGATTTCTTTTGGCGCACAGAATGTGCATTTTGAAGCGCAAGGATCGTATACCGGTGAGATTTCGGTTGCGCAAGTAAAGGACGCAAAAGCAGCGTATGCAATCATCGGGCATGCCGAGCGGCGCGCAATGGGGGAGACGAACTACGATGTGCGCAAAAAAGTCGATGCGGCGCTCGTCGGCGGCCTTACGCCGATCATGTGCATTGGTGAAAAGGAACGTGGGCATGGCGCCGAACATTTCGAATTGGCGCGCGAGCAACTACGCGTGGGGCTTTCCGAAGATGCGGGGAAAAGACTTTCAAAAATCATCATCGCGTATGAGCCGGTGTGGGCTATTGGTGCGACAAAAGCCATGGAGCCACGGCAGATGCACGAGATGGCGATTTTCATCCGCAAAACGCTCGTCGAGCGCTTCGGCGAGGCGGGACATTCGATAAAAATCCTCTACGGCGGTTCCGTGGATGGGAAAAATGCCGGAGATATGCTCCGCAACGGCGATGTTACCGGGCTCCTCGTTGGTCGCGTCAGCGTCGACAGTCAAGCATTTTCGGAGCTGTTGCGTGCATGTGCTGAGGCATAGTATGAAGTGTGTTGATGAATTGACGCGAGAGGGGGCCGACGAAATAATCCGCGAGTAGATTAAGGAGCGAGAAAGCGAGCTAAGCGGAGACGAAAGTAGGATGAATCCCTTGGTTTACAGCAGCATCCCTTATCTTCGGTTTTCTTCAATCTCTTTTACCGCCTGCACAACCCCTCTACGTACCTCATCCACTTCCGCGTCAAGAGACAACCATACCTCATACTCGCGACTATCATTTTGATATCTGTACAAAATCCGTGCTACACCACCGGTATACTGTCGAAATTGAGGACTAAATTTGACTCCTTTCAGTACCGTAAGGCGATCGGGGTGTTTTACCAACATGTCCTCAAGTACTTGCGTAACCTTTTCAACAAACTCTAGCGTTGCCGTGTCTATGACCGATTGGGGGACATCCTTGCGAAACTGAATTTCATGCAGTCGCTCAAACTTTACCTCAACGGGCAGAGACTCAAACCGCTGAATGGCTGCCCCTAGCTTTTCACCCATGCCGGTCTTCCGCTCGTAGTATGCCTTTGCTTTTTCCATCCACAGCTGCGTGCCTTTGTGAATCTGTTCTTTGGTTGCATTCACCGCGACGCGAAGGAACGGCGGGTCGTTTCCCTCTACGATCTGGACGGCATCCATATCGTCAAAGCCTGTCGCAAGCCCTTCAATGCATATTTCATGACCAACGACGTAACGTTTGTCGCCGTGCAATCTGTACGTCGAATCCCTTAGTGCCTTCACTATTTGCTCAACATCCCATGCGGAAAATCGTTTAAGCAAATCCTGCACCGAAGATCGAAGATATATACCATACTCCTCCATGCCGCGAATCTCCATCTGCAGTCCCAAGCCTTGCGGGTTTTGATCGGGTTCCGGAATGAGGTAGAGATTCACGCCATTCTGGGCAATCACCGCAGGGACAGGTTTCTTCGGAGCGGGCCCGCCGATTATTATTTTTTCATTGATGAGACCGAATATGTTGGGACCCGCCAAAGAACTCTTTTTCTGGGAATTTTTGGAGGCATGGGGAGCGCGTGCCTGAGGTGGTGCGGCGTTAATGTCCACGGGCAGCGGGGCTTCTATCGAGCTCTTTTGGAGCTCAACATCGCTCGGTATATGCAAGCTCAACTCGTCATCGGTTACATCAATAACAACGGGTGTACGCGCGCCTTTCTTGAGTGTCGTTAATTTTGAGACAATCTGTTGTTCAATGACGGTTTCAAGCGGACGGATGCCTTGTTTCGCGCTATAACCCAATGCGAGGAGCTTATCAATTCCCGCTATGGTGACTTGCAAGTCGAGAGAAAAGCCCTGGGCAGCATACACTTTCTCAACTTTACTCAACTTGCCGACTAGGATTTTAGTCACCACTTCCTTGGGCAGTTCGCGGAAGATCATCATATTGGTCTTGCCTCCCATGCGCGAAAGTTGTTCAGAGGGGAATCGTTCCTCGATTGCTTTCAGTCGTATGTGTGCTTTTTCTTCGGGGGTGAGCGACTTCACGTCAGAAGTCAGGAATCCCGAGAAGCTCCCGACTTCCGTCTTTGCTATCTCCACATTGCCGAGATTTGAAGTAAAGACAACAATGCAGTCTTTCACGCTTGTCTGTTCATTTTTCCCTGTCGTTATGATTCCGTTGTCCAACGCGCCGAGCAGAACTTCACTGAGCCGCTCGGACGCTTTTTCGATTTCGTCAAATAGAAGAATAGTCACCTTCTTGCCGTTTATATCCACTGAGAAACGATCGACTTCAGTTTGAGCTAATCGAGGCGTCACCTCGGCGCCTGCATAATTTGGGTCGCTGCCAAGCAGCTTAGAAACGCTATGATCCCGCTGATACTCGGCGCAGTCAATACGCAAGAGAGGCAGATGTGAGGTACGACCGCCCTGTTGTCTTGAATAGGCAACCAGGAACTCTGCTGCCCTTTTCACAACTTCGGTTTTACCGACGCCCGACGGCCCAGCCTCAAGTGTCACAAAAAGCGGCCCGTTACCAATCTTGGGGGCACCGCTGAGGACACGGTGAATTGCGTTCGCCCAGAATTCAACTGCTACAGGCTGCCCCAGGATCTCTTCTTCAAGAAATTTCTGAATCACCGAGGTGTCCGGAGCCTCAATCGTTTTTGATTGATCCTTATCGAAGTCCTCGATAATTCTCGCCATAGATTTTAAAGTGTGACGCCTTCGCGAATAGTAATCGAGGACGGCCACTCTTTTTGCGATTCAAGAAATCTCTTGAACTTGTCGAGCTCGCCTTTGTGAATACGGCAAAAAATAGTTCCCAAGTCCTTGCCCGTAACCTTGTCGTGAAGACGTTCCGCAGACTGAAGACCGGGAGCCGATGCTAGTGTTGTTTCTATACGCGAGAGTGTTGCTAGCGGAACATTGTCTATGAATACAGTCTGTGTCATACGCATTTACTATAGCATGGGCATTCTGTCCTAAAACTACCGGGCTAATGCCGTGATCGGAATCAAGACCCATATGCAATTCTAGAGTAGAATGAGCAATATGCATTGCATTGATGAACTTGCAGCGAATGAGCTGCGTGGGAAGCGTGTGCTGGTGCGCGCGGGGCTCGATTTGTCATTGAATGAGGCGGGCGAAGTAAGCGATATGTTTCGCGTCAAGAAAGCTATTCCAACGCTTCGATTTCTCTCGCAAGCGGGAGCAAAGGTAATCATTCTTTCACATATTGGCCGTGACGAAACGAATACGAATGCGCCGGTCCAGCGTGCGCTCGCTCACCACATTAAAACGACTTATGTCCCCGATCTTTTAGGACATCTTGCGAAAAGCGCACTTGAAACCATGCGTAATGGCGAAATAGTTCTCTTGGAGAATTTGCGTCAGCACTATGATTTGGAAAAAGCGAATGATCCGGAATTTACAAAAAGTCTTGCATCTCTCGGCGAGATTTATGTGAACGATGCATTCTCGAATTCGCATCGCGATCATGCGTCTATGACGGGTATTCCAAAATTGCTTCCACACTATGCGGGTTTTGTGGTGCGTGATGAAGTTGCAGAACTTACGAAAGCACTGCAGCCGGATCATCCCGCACTTGCAATCATCGGCGGCGCAAAATTCGAGACGAAGATCCCCGTGATCGAACTCTTTCTCGAAAAATACGATCATACATTCGTCGTCGGGGCGCTTGTCAATGATGTTTTGAAGGCACAAGGGCTTCCCGTCGGGCGTTCGAAAGTCTCCGAGGAATTGCCCACGCCCGCCGTGATCGGACATAGTCGTTTTGTGATCCCCAATGATGTCACCGCACAGCGCTCTGATGGCCATGCGTATGTAAAGAAGCCGAACGAGGTGACCGCGGATGACAAGATCGTCGACATCGGACCTGATTCTGTTGCCCTCATCGCGCCGCATATCGAGCGCGCGAACTTTATCCTCTGGAATGGACCGACCGGTATCTACGAGGAAGGATTTGTTTCCTATACTCACGCGATCGCAGAATTGATTTCGCACCGAGTCGAACAGGGGGCACATGCCGTGATAGGCGGCGGCGACACGATTGCTGCACTTGATGGCAGCGGCATACCGGAAGAAAAATTAGGATTCCTCTCGACCGGCGGCGGCGCGATGCTCGAATTTTTGGTGAAAGGAACGCTTCCGGGGATAGAAGCACTGAAGTAGCTTCGAGCGGCGAGCTTTGAGCTGCGAGAAAACATACTCAAATTGCATCTCGACGCTCGTAGCTCGACGCTGTAAGCTGTACGTATGCAAGCAGTTATTTTAGCGGCAGGGCGGGGGACGCGGATGGGAGATCTTGTCGGCAATACGCCAAAGCCGATGTTGATGGTTGCAGGGAAGACGCTCCTCGAGCATAAATTTGATGCGCTGCCGGAGGAGGTTGATGAAATAATTCTCGTTGTTGGCTATTTGCAAGAGGTGATCAAAGATCGTTACGGCGATTCGTACAAGGGGAAGAAGATTTCGTATGTGACACAGGAAAATATTGTGAGCGGAACAATGAACGCTCTTGAACAAGCACGCCCTATTTTAAAAAGTCGTTTCTTTGTGATGTATGCAGACAATATTTATGCAGCCGCGGACATGCAAAAATGCCTGCCGTTTGAGGGGTGGGTTATGGTTGTTGAGAAACGTGAATCGCTCCAGAGTCTTGCAAATGTTGTTGTCAACGCGGACGGATTGATAACAGACATTATCGAGGCGGATACGCACACAGGAGGAAGTGGACTCGCAAATACCGGCTTATACCTTCTTGATGAGAGAATCTTTGCCTATCCACCCGTTGCGGTACAAGGACGCACCGAGACCGGTTTGCCACAGACGATGCTTCAAGCGTGTGGGCAAGTTCCGATGCATATTGTTCCTGCGACGTTGTTTATCGAGATCACCAATCCCGATGATATCCAAGCGGCAGAAAAGACACTCGCAGAAATGCGCTAAAATGGACGGATGAATCGAATTATGGGGGGCGCATTCATGACACTCATGCTCGTGCCGTTTTTTGCCTTTGCGCAGACCGACGTGCAAGCACAAATCCAGGCGCTCTTGCAGCGCGTTGCGGAATTGCGGCAACAACTGGCAAGCGCACAAAGTGGAACTACCAACACCGCCGCGTTCGGTGCGCCGAATGTTGGGACTCCGAACACTGGCGCATCGTTTGCGTGCCCTGTTTTTAGTCGCACGCTTTCCCGTGGTGCACAGGGAAATGATGTGAGTGAGTTGCAGAAGCTCCTTGCAAGCGGCGGCTTTCTAAAAACAGAGCCCACCGGCTATTTTGGTGCGCTTACAGAAAAAGCACTGCAAGATTTCCAGAAAAAAGTCGGGTTGATCTCGCTCGGGTCTCCCGAGACGACCGGTTGGGGCGTGTTTGGTCCGAAATCCCGCGCGTTCATTGCGAAATTGTGCTCGAATGAACTCACTGCGCGCACAAAACCCGCAGTGACCACGACCGCCCCGGCCGCATGCACTGTCCTTACGACGCCGCCACAGAGCGCGTGCGTCGGCATCTGGCAAAAGATAAAAGATTCGAATGGTTGTGACACTGGATGGCAGTGCATCGTCTCGCGGTCGGCAACGAGCGGCAATCGTCCGCCAACCATCGCAAGCATTGACGGTCCTTCGGGGCTTTCGGTCGGTGATTATGGCACGTGGGATGTTTCTGCCACTGATCCCGAAGGCGGCAGCTTGCAGTACAGCGCGATCTGGGGCGATGAAGGTGCGGGATCGATCCTCGAACTTCTCGCAGGGTACGGGACGCCGCCCTTTTCGTCATCGCCGCGACTAGTGCATGCGTTCGCATCAGCGGGGGATTATTCGCCGCAGATTGATGTGCGTGATGCGGTGGGGAATGTGACAACAGGTTCCTTGCACATTACGGTCGCTTCGCGCGCATCGGGAACGATCACGGTGAGTGCGCCGCCTGCTGCGGTGAGTTCGTGTCTCTTTAGCGGTGCTTCGTATCCCGAGGGCACAAAGACCGAAGGGTATAACGTGAATGACTTGTGTCTGGCGACCGGTGGTACGTGTCTCAATCGCGGCGCGTACATTCCGACGTTTACCTGCACACAAAGCGCGTGGCACGAATCACAATCAAATCCGTATCCAAACATGCCGAATTACGCAAATTTTGTTGGAGCCGCATGTTCCGCAAATGGCGCGACGATGCAAGCACTGGTCAGCCCGAACACACAGCTGTGTCGCTCGCTCCTGTGCGCAGTTGCGCAAAATTATGCGCCGATCTCGCTCACGTGCCAGTACACGAATTGGGTCGACTGGGGTATTTTCTACGTCGGTGCAACGACGACCACGATCTGTGTCGAGCCAACGTCGTGCGAATACGGATTTGGCCAGGGCGGCCGCGCGTGCGCCGCAAAGCAAGACGGCAAATGCCCTGCGCCGCAGACAGGCCATCCGCTGGGGACGTAAGAATCGCTTGCGGCAACGCTTGCGCGCCCCTCTCGGGTCGCTATCTGGCGCTGCTGCGCCAGCGCTCGGGCTCGCGCCCGACGGCGCTGCGCAGACCCTCGTGAGGCGCGCAAGTGTTGCCGTCTCGCTCTTCTGACAGAATCGGCGCACTCTCCCGTCTGTATCTTTACGGGACACTTGATAGGATATAAGTGTCATTTATTACATAATTTTCATAGTACCTAGCTATGCTTAAAAATTTCACGATTGCACTTGCGGTGGTTGCGGTTGGTTTTGTCGGCGTCCGTGCCGTGCCAGCCTCTGCGCTTTCCTTTGATGATGTGCAGGCGCAGATTCAGAAATTAGTCGCGCAGATCAGTGATCTTACCGCCCAATTGAACCGACTTCGTGCGCAGGTCGGCACGTCAAATACCGACACCACCATCGGTTCCGCGGAGCCTTCAAAGCACCGCATCTGTTATGTGTTGGATCGAAACTTGAGTGCCGGCGCGCAGGGAGATGATGTGCGTGCAATGCAGGAATTTTTGCAGTCCCAAGGCTATCTCTCTGCAAGCGCAACAGGATATTTTGGCTCACTCACAGCACAGGCCGTCGCGAAATGGCAGGCATCAGAAGGTGTTTCGGCCGTTGGCGCCTTTGGCCCGATGTCGCGCGCGCGTTTGAGTGCATGGTGCGGAAATCCCACGCCATACCCGAATCCGGGTACGTGTCGGCCGGTCAACTATATGCCGATTGCGTGCAGCGATGGATCGCAGGCACAGGCGCAGCACAACGAATCAGGCTGCATCATCGGGTATGAATGTCCGGTGGCGAATTACGCGCCGCCGGCTTCGTGTAAGGCATGGAATGATGGCTGCAATGTCTGTTCGCGCACTGATGCGAATGCGCCCGTGATGTGCACACAGCGCGCGTGCTTCGCCGCAGGAAAAGGCTACTGCACCACGTACTTCGACAACCCGACGGCGATCGGCAACAAGCCGCCGGTGATTTCTGGTTTCAGCGGCCCGACGACCCTTGCGTTGAATACCACGGGTACATGGACGATCAACGCGAGCGATCCTGAAAATGGTTCCCTCAGCTACCAGATTCTTTGGGGGGATGAGTACGCGCCGTATAGCATGAATGCAGCAACGAGTCCGTCAGCAGCATTCGTCCAGTCAACGACCTTTACCCATGCGTATGCACATCAGGGGACATACATGATTACTATGATCGTGCGCGACAGTGCGGGGCAGCAAGCGCAGACCTCAAGTACCGTACAGGTATCGGGCGGGATTGCCTGCACGATGGAATACGCGCCTGTGTGCGGCCAGCCGCCGGAGCCGACATGTCGCCATGCGATTCCCGCGTGCATGATCGCGACGCCCGGTCCAACGACGTATAGTAATCGGTGTATGTTAGATGCTGCCGGTGCAAGCTATCTCTATAACGGCTCGTGCACGAACGGGTATTAAATTTTCTTAGCTCTATCCACACGCAGCCGGCACGAAGTGCCGGCTGCGTGTAATAATTCCCGTATGCTCAAACGCGCTCTTTGTGCAGGAACGGTGGCCATTGCTCTTATTCCCGCCTTCAGCCTCGCCCTCACCCAAGACGACATCCAACAACAAATACAAGCCCTCTTGCAGCAAATCGCAGCCCTCCAAGCACAACTCCAGACAGGAAACACAACCACCACCACTGCAACCGGCGATCACTACTGTCCCAGCCTCACGCGTTCTCTCTACAGAGGAACTCGCGACGCCACCACACAAGGACAAGTAACGGAACTCCAGAAGTTCCTTGCTGGATACTTCACCCTTGCCCCCTCTGACATCATCACCGGCTTCTTTGGTCTTACCACCGAAAGATACGTCCTCCAGTTCCAGAACGAACAGGGAATCACTCCCACAGGAACAGTCGGTCCTCTCACAAGATCTCGCATCACGCAGGTCTGTGCCACCGCTACCCACGTCAACAACACCACACAAACAACCACCACCAACCAACCCTGCACCTTCAACAACCAAACCGTCCTCCACGGTTCAGCTGTCACCGCCTACGAACGTCCCTCAGTACCCTACGGTTCCTTCTGTCTCTCGGAAGCACGATCGTGCGTGAACGGCTTCCTCTACGGCTCCTACCAATACTCCTCCTGTACCGTCACTGATCAACAGAACCAATCCTGCGCTTTCTCAGGTCAATCCATCCCTCACGGCACCACCGTCACTGCCTACGAATCTTCTTCTGTTCCGTACAATCAAACGTGCAAGTCCCAGATACGGACGTGTGACAGTGGCACACTGTCGGGGACTTACACCAATACGAACTGTACGGTGCAGACAGCGCCGACCTATGCGCAGGGGAGCTACTACTCGCAGGCAGGGTATTATTCGCAGGGGTCTTACAATTCGTATGCGCAGGGGAGTTACGGTGGGGGAAATTACAGCTTTACGTTCACCGCGACCCCCGCTTCTGGAGCAAGTCCCCTTACGACAATTCTCGCTGCGCGAACCTCCTACACGCCCCCCCTCTCAACTGATCTGCTCAACTTAATTGGAGCAATATACTTCGACTTCGGCGACGGGACGGCTCCCGTTCATGTGGGCGCTATAACGTGGGACTTCAAATGCGTAGCCGGTTCGAACTATTGTGAAGGCGGCTATCAACACACCTTTACAGCGCCTGGCACCTACACTGCAAAACTCACTGCAAATGGCACGATCCTTGCGACAGTGACAATTACAGTACAGTGATCGGTAACACCGATCGATGACAGAAACAGAATGGTGCACGACAGACACCACTCAAAGCACTTCTGAAATTGCTGGGACAGTAGGATGCGTCGCGGGAATGGGAATACTATCTCGAATATTCTTCCTGCGCGTATTTGTGGAGTAGAGAATTAATGAGGGTCTGGTAGGGGATTCCTTCGTGCGCGGCGCGTATTCGCAGACGCATGAGGTCATGCTCGCGCATACGGATGCTGACAAGTTTGGTCTTTGCCCGCGCCGATGCCGCAAGGGCTTTTTTCGCTCGTGTGAAATCAGGAATGGTTTTAACCTTGCCACTAATAATTGCTTTTTCGAGTTCATCCCAATATCCTTTCGAATCAAATTTGTGTTTTTTCATATACGTGTATGACGTGGTAAATATTTTTCGTTAAATTTCCTGCTTCTGTAAATAGTTTTGAGAAATACTTTTGTCTCATCACTTACGAAAGGTACGGCACATGCATAATTTCGTACTTTAATAACAAGAATTGTCTGATGCGGATACGACTTCCGGTTCGGATGCGGGAATATGTCGAGAATGTTTGCTTCATCGTGAAGCGCCTCCGCGACATCTTGAAACGATACCCCACGTTCTTGCATGAGCACGCGGTCCTTTCCCCAGTCCCATTCAATCGGAAGATTGAAAGGAAACCGCATGTCGACATGGTAGCAAGGACAGTATTTCCTGTCAATACTCTGTATATACAGCGCCGACTATCCCCATCCTCCCCACGCCCCTTCGTGTCCACACGCTATCATGAACCCCATGCACAAGACACTTCCTATCCCGCTTCTTTTTCTCGCCGCACTAGTTGCGGCATTATTCTCATCCATTTTGCTACCTGCGCATGCAGGTGCCCAAGAAACGCACCCCGCAGCACCGGGCTACTGTCCAACACTCACCAGAGATCTGAAGCGCGGTGACACCGACGCTCGCACCAGCGGTCAAGTCACCGAACTCCAGAAGTTCCTCGTCGATTACTACGATCTTAACCCTGCAAGCTACATCTCTGGCTATTTCGGCAGACTTACCCAGACAAACGTAATCCGCTTCCAAGGAGAACAGAATCTCCCTGCATTTGGCTATGTCGGACCTCTCACGAGAGCCCGTATCTCTCAGATCTGTGCAACAGGAACCCACACAACCACAACAACGAACACAACAAACACCAACCAACCCTGCACCTTCAACAACCAAACCGTCCTCCACGGTTCAGCCGTCACCGCCTACGAACGTCCCTCAGTACCCTACGGTTCCTTCTGTCTCTCGGAAGCACGATCGTGCGTGAACGGCTTCCTCTACGGCTCCTACCAATACTCCTCCTGTACCGTCACTGATCAACAGAACCAATCCTGCGCTTTCTCAGGTCAATCCATCCCTCACGGCACCACCGTCACTGCCTACGAATCTTCTTCTGTTCCCTACAACCAAACCTGCAAATCTCAAATCCGTACCTGTGACAACGGCACACTCTCTGGCTCTTACACTACCGCCTCTTGTACCGTGCAGGCACCTCCTACTTATGCACAAGGCAGCTACTACTCGCAGGGGAGTTATGGGGGTGATACCGGAGGGGCGTCATGCAGCCTCGACGGCGCGACAGTGCCGAGCGGAAAGTCGCGTACTTTTTATAAATCCGCATCGCAAGCGGCAACCGATGGTTGGGGCGACGGCCGCTGCTCGTCGATAGCGCAGGTGCGCTCGTGTTCGAACGGCTCGCTCTCGGGCGATAGTGTGTATTCAAAAGCGACCTGCTCGGATTACGGGACGACGCTTACCGCAGCGCCGCCCGGCGGCCCGGCGCCACTCAAAGTTACTTTCATGGTGCCGCACACGTCGAATTCCGGCGGCGTCTTCCCGACGATCTCTTTCGGCGATGGCGCGAGTTACACCGGAACCGGTGATTCGTCCTTCACGCGTTTTTATGTCGACCACACCTACGCGAACCCCGGCACGTACACCGTGACTACTTCTGGTGGCTTCTCGTACGATCCACACGAGACGATCATCGTCACGGTCAACTGATCAAGTCTCACCTGAAATATTTCGCAGTCGCAAGAATTACAATGCTGCGCGGATTTTGGCGGCGACAGGTTCGCCTTCGTCTTCGCGACGATCGTGATGGGGGAACAGTGTGAGGCCGTCGTTTTTAAAGCGCGGGATGATGTGGATGTGAATATGATCGACTTGCTGTCCCGCATGTTCACGATTATTGCTATTGATATTGACGCCGTCCGCTGCAACGCCTTTTTCTACCGCTGATGCAACCTTGCGCACGGTTTCTTGGACTTTGCCCCATAACTCGGGCGTCGCCTCAAATACATTCGCCGCGTGTACTTTCGGGATGACCAATGTGTGGCCGGTATTCGTGGGCTGAATAGTGAGGAACGCGAATGTGTCCGCGTCCTCGTACACTTTGGTTGCAGGCAGCTCCCCGCGGACGATTTTGCAGAAAATACAGTCGGACATGGGGGAAGTATAGCAAAAGAGAACGGCGGGCACGTGGTGCCCGCCGTCGGTTCACTCTGACGGATGCTCAAGTTGTCGAGCTGCTTTCGCGACGGTGACAATGCTTGAAAGTAGTGACTTATGAACCCAGTCAGCATCGCCGAGAGTAACGCTCTCGTGAGATGCCAGTTCAATAAGTCGATCAAGCACTCCCTCCGCCTCGGCCTTATCCTTCCAAACTGCGTTTGCGACACACAGTTGGAAAAAGTAGGCATCAGACGCGTCAACATCTCCGGCCCTGCCATCAAGGAAATAGAAGAATTTCTCCTTGAGAAGGGCGAGCATATTAATTTCCGCCATTTTGGCCTCCTTTCGAGAGGTTGAAACCGCGGTATTTATACAATAAAATCCAGTATTTAAGCAATATAATACGTATTATGTGTACAAAACACTTGCAAAATTATCTATATTTGCGTATAATACGGATATGGTAACCAAAGGGCCGCTTGGCGGCACACAAGTGAATCTGGATGAGAAGGATCGGGCGATTTTGCGCCTTATCGTGCGGGATCCGCGTATGCAGGTCGCCGATATCGCTCGGGAGGTTGGAGTGCAGCGAGATACGGTCGTCTACCGCGTGAAGCGCATGGAAAAGCGTGGACTCATCACGAAATATCACACGATCCTCGACCCACTCTCCTTGGGGCTTGGCGTATTCATGATGGTGCTCGTGAAGTTGAATCCCGTCTCAAAGAGTGAGCTCGAGGTCTTTCTCGATAAGCTCAAGGGCCACAAAAACGTGACCCAAGTGTCCCGTTTGGTGGGAAAGTATGACTATTTCCTCCAGATTGCGGCAGAAGACATCGTGGTGTTCGACGCGGTACTCGATGACATTAAGGCGATGCATATGGGGATTATTGCGGATATGGATATTTCGAACGTGATAGACGGCATCAAAACCGACGATTTCACCGGCCTCATATAGCAAATGGTAGAATCGGACGAATGATGTCCGATCTTGTTGCGACGCTGCTCCATAAACGGGGAATTACGGAGAAAGAGGAAATCGAAAAGTTCCTCAAGCCGGATTTTGCGCGGGATATGCATGATCCGTTCCTCCTCAATGACATGCAGAAGGCTGTTGATCGGGTCTTTGCGGCGATGGACGCGGGCGAACGGATCGCCGTGTATGCCGATTTTGATTGCGATGGGATACCGGGAGCGGCGTTATTGTACGAATTCTTCCAAAAGATTGGATACGCGAACCCCATTAGAGAGCCGCAAGCGGCCTCTAACGGGGCGGGCGTGGAAGTGTACATTCCGCACCGTGACCGCGAAGGATACGGGTTTCATATCGAAGCGGTTGATTCGCTGAAAGCGAAAGGTGTCTCGCTCATTGTCACGATTGACGTCGGCACGGTTGCGCACGAGGGTATCGCGCATGCGAAATCGAAGGGCATTGATGTCATTGTCACCGATCATCACCAGATTCCCGGAGAGCGACCGGATGCGTATGCAGTTGTGAATCCAAAAATTGCGTCGTATCCATTTCCGGATTTATGCGGTGCGGCGGTGGCGTGGAAATTAGTGTGTGCACTTTTGATAGAGGGCCGTAAAAGGTCGCTGCCGCAATTCACGGCGATTCCGGAAGGTTGGGAGAAATGGCTCCTCGATTTGGTTGCAATCGCGACTATCGCCGATCTCGTGCCACTTCGCGGCGAGAACCGCGCACTCGCGCACTTTGGGCTTACCGTCTTGCGCAAGACGCCGCGCGCCGGAATTCGCGCGCTCTGTGCCACGACGCGCGTGCGGCAACCAACGATTACGGAAGACGATATCGGCTTCTCGTTTGCACCGCGCATCAACGCCGCGTCGCGTATGGACGAGCCGGAACTCGCATTTAAACTCCTCACGACAAAGAATGCTGACGAGGCGGCGGAGATTGCGACACAGCTTGAATCGCTCAATCGGAAGCGCAAAGGCGTCGTTGCGGCGATTGTGCGCGATGCAAAACAGCGCGTGCGGACGCGCTATTCGGCGCAGCACACCGTTGTCGTGCTTGGAGATACCGAATGGAAACCGGCACTCATGGGGCTCGCCGCGAACTCGATCATGGAAGACCGCGGTGGCGTGTGTGTGATGTGGGGAAAAGATGCAAATGGGAAATTGAAAGGCTCGGCGCGTTCGGACGGGTCGATCTCCGTCGTCGAGCTATTTGCAAAAGCAGGGGATGCTTTGATCGAATTCGGCGGGCACCACGCCTCGGGCGGCTTTTCTGTCTCGCGCGAGGCAGTGCATACGCTTCCGGAGCGGCTGGAGCAAGCCGCGTCCGAACTTGAAGCAAAACCGAAAGAAAAATCGCATGATGCGGACGCCGAATTACTGCTGCGCGAAGTGTCGACCGTGCTTCTCAATGACCTCTCGCGCCTCGCGCCTTTTGGTATCGGGAATAAGAAGCCACTCTTCCGCGTCCGGAGTGCGCGCGTCACGTTTGCGCGGCAGTTTGGAAAAGAGATGAATCATACGGAAGTAACGCTCGTGTGTCCGGAGAGCGGGATGCAGCAGCGGGCGTTCCAGTATTTCCGCACCCCAATGGATTTCACCGTCGCCCCCTCGCCGGGGACACTCGTGGACATGCTCGCGACGCTGGAGCGCGATACGTTTCGCGGACCGGATAGGCTGGCACTCCGTATTGCGGATATCGTCCATCCGCGGGTGTAGTAATCACCCATAAAACGTTGAGGCCGGAGTATTTCCGGCCTCGTTGATAGAAGCTATATTGTACAGTCCTTGGTGATTCTCTCAGCTTCGGCCACCAAGTCGGTCGCTTTCTCTGACCAGAACTTCTTGTACTTTTCTCCGTAGTATCGCCCGTCTGTGTAGCGGCCATACCCATCGGGCTGACGCAAGGGGAGAAGTTCAATGCTCACGTACGACGCTCCTGATCGCAACTCTGTCGTCCTAACGTCGAGGAACATAACTTTGAATTTACAGACGCCAGTGGTTAGGTCACACCCGTCGGATTCCATGATCTGTAACATGTTTCTCTCCGGAGCATAGATGATATTCAAGTCTCCGGGCCTTCTGCCATGTACTTCGTCTTGCGTCGGTTGTCGTGTGAAGATAATGGCCCAAGAGTCCTTGCTACTCCCTTTAAGCGCCTGCGCTTGCTTACACGTCGCCGATAAACCCAGTTTCCCCAACACTTTGATCTTTTCGAGAAGACTCGGATCTGCGAAGGTCGGGTTGGAAGTGCACAGCAGCATTGTCGCCAGTAATAACATCTTTCTCATCATGTCCTCCATCGGTGCTCGTTGCCTGACATGTATATACTCCTTTTCTCTTGACTTATCAACGTGCAAAGACTATGAAGCCAGTCGGTGAGGGATTTCAAGCCGCGGCGTTGTGTACATCCCCTCTTCGGCCGAGCGCATGGTACACTTGCGGCATATGCAAAAATTAAATGCGCTCGAATGCATCCGCGCCGGCTGGGACATTTTTAAAAAGCGTCCTTTCATGCTCATCGGCGTGTTCGTGGTTGCGTTTATCGTGAGCGGTATCTCCTCGGCACTTCTTGATCCGGGTCAAAACGCACCGGTCACGTTTGCAACGACGCTCATGTCGATCGCGAGCGGCATTGTCGGCGTGTTTGTTGAAATGGGTCTCATCACCTTCGCTCTTCGTGCCTATGATTCAATCGAATCCGCAGGCATCAAGGACCTGTGGAATGCAATGCCGTTCTTCTATTATTTCGCGGCGCAGATTGTTGTGGGACTTTCGGTTCTCCTCGGGCTTGTCCTTCTCATCGTTCCCGGCATCATGGTGGCGCTCGCCCTTATGTTCACGTCCTACCTCGTGATTGATAAGCACCGTGGGCCAATTGAAGCATTGAAGGAAAGCTCGCGCATTACCAAAGGTCATAGGTGGCAGTTGTTAGTCCTCGTGCTCACGATAATCGGACTCAATATCCTCGGCCTCATCGCGCTTATCGTCGGACTCCTCGTCACCATTCCGGTTTCAATGTTGGCAGTCGTGCATGCGTATCGAAAACTTGAACACGGCGCAAGCGAAGTCGCTCCAGTGAGTGCGATGTAGCATGCCGAAAGTCGTTATCTACACGGACGGTGGGGCGAGGGGTAACCCAGGGCCAGCCGGTGCAGGGGTCGTCATCATCGACGGTGAGAAGAAAGCCGAACTTAAAGCGTATTTGGGTGAAAAACAAACGAATAACTGGGCAGAATACGAAGCCGTCGTAATCGCGCTCGGGAAAGCGCTCGAGATGCTGCTGCGCGATCGCGAGCTCGAATTCCGGCTCGATTCGCAACTCGTCGTCGAGCAGTTAAAGGGGAGTTGGAAAATCAAAGAACCGGGCCTGAAGGCACAAGCGGCCAAAGTCCGCTCGCTTCTCAAAGATTTCGGAACCGTTACTTTTACCTACGTCCCCCGCGAGGAGAATAAAGAGGCAGATCGGTTGGTCAACGAGGCACTGGACGAAAGGGTGTAGGGGATAGGGTTTCGGGTATAGGAATCCAAGCTGGTATACTGTCCTCGTATTTCCCTAGTGGCTAGACCCTAGTGGCTAATTACTATTCTTATGGTAGACGACATACAGATTGTTCCCGAGCAAGTCGAGAGGACAGGTCGCACGATTTTCATGGCACCGAAGAAAGCGTTTGGCGGATTCATCCAATTCGTTCGCGAGCGTGGCGTTATGGGACTCGCGATTGGCTTTGTGCTCGGTTCATCCGTGCAGAAAGTTGTGACCGCATTCGTGACCGATATTGTAAATCCGTTCGTCGGTCTCTTCCTCGGCCGCGCGGACGGACTCAAAAACTTTGCCGTCGGTCAATTCATGATCGGTGATTTTATCTCGACCTTGATAGACTTCCTCATCCTCGCGCTTATCATCTATTTTGTCTTCAAGGCGCTGCAACTCGAGAAATTGGACAAGCCCAAGAACTAACTTTGGCTTCGGGTATTTTGTTGAGACGCGCCAAGTCAATCTGGGTCACAGAAAACAATACTATTTGCAATGCGGAGCTTGTCGAAGTTTCTTTCAACAAAGCCAAAGTTTAGTGCTGGGTACACCCAAGACGTGTACGTTAGCATCGAGTTGTTGACAGTTCGTGGTGTCAACAAAGCTCTTTGAAATGGCAAAAGGCGCCGTACGATTGTGGTGTTCAGACCATTAATCGTTAGCGCCTTTTGTATGCACA
>JAHFMV010000027.1 GCA_023267655.1 Candidatus Kaiserbacteria bacterium | reverse complement strand
GTGCAATGCACGACCAATCCTCCTTCCCAATGTGTGTATGTGCCATCTTGGCACTGTGAATGCCTCTCTGGGGGTTGCAATTAGCCTGCAAACCGAGTTGCAGTTAGCGTGCGAATTCACCCGGCCCGCTTTGCTTTTTGTCTCTATATATCGTATTATGTGCCGACTATGGCAAGAGAGTGTGCTATTACGGGAAAGCGAAGTCGCGTCGCAGGCGGGTATTCAAACCGCACGCGTGCGACCAAATTCACCCCAACCGGCAAGCGCCGCACACAGGTCAACCTCCAGAAAAAGACCGTATTCGTGCCTGAACTCAATCGCAAAGTCACCGTTCGCGTCTCGGCGAAAGGCTTGAAGACGATGCAGAAAAGGGGTATCTATTTGACCCTCAAGACAGCAGGTCTGGTTCGATAATTGCACGACAAAAGTCGAAGGCCGCTCGAGCGTGAGCGGCCTTTTGCATTGTCATTTGATAGGAACTTGGACGTGTGGAGGCAGTCCCCGCCCCATCAAACTCCGATAGATGCTCATGCTTCCGTTTAACAGGACGCCAGCGATCAACGCGAGTGAGACTACAATACAGAGCATCTGTACGCGATCCATTTTCTGAGGCGGCACCAGTCGCTCTCGCGCCACTTCAACCGCAAGTTCATTTGATTGCAGCCGGTGTATATCACCCATGGTTTCCTCCTACAGCTTGTACTTCGATCAGTAGCTTCTTAAAGCGTATCCCCTTTCTAAAGAGTGTGCAATCTGCGTTAAACTGCCTTCCAATGCGGAACATACCAATGTTCCATCTGTATGACGGTCGTCAGACAGATGGAACATCTGAAATTGCGTTGTTATCGACGACTGACAGTTTTCCCATCTGATACAAACGTAACGGTGCCGTCTTTACACGTATCGAGCGTCGGAATACTAAGCTGCGCCATACGTGAGATGGTTTCCGGATTTGGATGGCCGTATTTGTTGTCGCAGCCGCGGGAATAGACGGCCACCGATGGATTTACAAAACCCAAGTACAAAAGTGACGAAGAATTTTTCGAGCCGTGATGTCCCGCTTTTAATACATCGACATGCAAATCCGCCGCGTCGAGCTTCACGAGATACTGTTCGATCTCACTTGGAGAATCTCCGGTGAGCATGAATGACGTATCGCCGTAGACAAGTCTCGCGACGACGGATGCCGTATTCGTCTCGACATTCGGAAGCAGCCGGTCGGGAAAAAGAATTTCCAAATACGCACCGCCGCCAAGATCGACGACCTGCCCACGCATCGCCGTGAGATTCGTCGAGCCTTCGCTCTCGATCGATTTCTCAAGCGTCCGCCATACATCGGTATCACCAAGCACGCTTGATTGAATGACATACGAGACTTGGTAGCGCGCAAGGACGTCGATGAGCCCCGTCACATGGTCGGCATCCGGGTGCGTCGGGATGATGAGATCGATGGAGCGGTCAAACCACGGCATCACTTTGGAAAGTTCGCGCAGTACGCCGCGATTCGGCCCGCCATCGATCAACACCTGTGCCCCTGTCGGCGACTGAATGAAAATCGAATCCCCTTGCCCAATATTGAGAAACGAAACTTTCAATTTCCCGTGTGCGCCCTGCAAAACGGCGTACCAAATGCAGATTGTTACCAAGAGCAGAACCACAATGGTCGCAAGCATGACCCTCGCGCTTTTTTGCATGTATGAAGTATAAACCGAGACGTGCAGAGCTCTTTCCTTTTTCCCTATTGCGTGGTCAAAACAAAAGGAGTAAGATGGCAACTTCCCGTTTTTTGACGGGGTAACTGGAGGAAGAAAAGAAATGACGCTAACAAACGGTATCGTTCTTGGGATTACTGCTCTCGTCGCCTGTTGCGGATTCGCTTACGCCAACTTGGGCGTCCTTAGGGAGCAGTGGCAGATTTGGTGCTCGCAACAGCCCCAGCAACCGAATGATGTACAGTGAAGTAGACCGTCTTCAGATCAGTGTCCTCGGTGCACCAGTGCGGTGCCCGGGGCTTTTCTTTTTGTCTTCACAATTCCGCGCTATAGTATCCGCATATGCCCGGTAGGCCAATTTGGCTTCGCCTTTGTTGAGGGCATGCGCAATGTAGTGGTGAACAGTTACCAAGTTTAACGAATCCTTTATGCGAGACATTATCAGCGGCAGAAACAAAGCCAAATTGTACTAACCGGGTATGGACTACACACCAAAAACGTTTACCATCCCCACGCTCGACGGCATTTCGGAAGAGAGCGTAAAGCAGCACATCGGCCTCTACCAGGGCTACGTGAAAAACTTTAATGCAATCGCGGCGAAATTGGTTGAATATGCGAAAGAAGGAACCGAAAAAAATGCCGTCGCGCTTGGCGAATTAATCCGTCGCAAATCATTTGAATTCGACGGCATGCGACTGCACGAATTGTATTTTGAACAATTTGAAGGCGGCACAAAGGCGCTCGATGAGAATTCAGAGCTCGGCAAATCATTTGCGGCAGAATATCATGGTTACTTCGTCGAATACTTCAAAGCAATCGCCAATATGCGCGGCCCCGGTTGGGCAATGCTCTACTACGATCCTATCGGCACACAATTCCAAGCAGGTTTTGCGGGCGAACAACACCAAGGACATTTCGTCACACTCCCCGTCATCCTCGCACTCGATGTGTGGGAACACACCTTCATTCTCGATTACGGCGCGGCAGGTAAAGGCAAATATATCGACGCGTTCTTCAAGAATTTGAATTGGAGCGTGGTGGAGAAACGGTTTGCTGCCGTGGCGAAGTAGTGGTACTTTTTCGACAGCGGGTTCTGATAGGGAGTGAAGAAAATGCAACAACGCACCGACGATACGCCGCGCGCCCCTCTTGAGCAGCGACAGGTGAAAATTGAAGTGCCACTCAAGGCGTATTACACGCAAATGCCGCCAAGAACCGATCGGCCGCCGCTCGAAAACGAATTTATTCCCCGATCGAAGCATCGAAAGACGTCGAGCGATCTTTGATGCAGTTCCCTACAGGCCGCGCCCCGTGCGCGGCCGCCTTTTTCCCCAGCATTTATTGACACATAGCCGTAAAACGTGATACGGTACGAATATCACCCCTAGAGGTGGTACCGACAATACGAAGGAGAGAGATCATGTTGATCGACAAAGCTGACCGTTCAATCCAGAGCTTTGTTAAACGTCTTGAGCACTTCCGCCATTATGGACACCTGCACGGCGGGCCAGTGGCGTTGTTCGAGATTTGTCAGGATATTCGAGCGGGCGATTTGATCGGCACGCCACAAGAATTCCGAACGCTGGCGAGGCAATATTTCGATCTCGCACGCGAAATGGGCAATGATGTACCCAGACATCCTGAAATTAGACGAACGAGCTGGCATATCCTCAGACAGAGAAGGAGTATTCGGCAGAGGCTCGATAGATTGGCTCGACTCATGTAGATTCTCCACCGTATTGCTGCGGCGAAGCCTTCAGGGCTTCGCCGCTTTCTTTTGCGTGAAGACGTACCCGACAACTAAAAGTGCGTAAATGGCAAAAAGCCACAACGCCGAGAACGCCGGAATTGCAACAGCAGAAAACGGCAGTGATGCGAAGAATTTGGCGACCGCGGTGATATACCACAGCAAGACATACGCGGGGAAACCAATGATGGGCGCAAGCGGTCCTGCGAAAAGTCCGATTACGCCCGCAATGAACGCGAGCAACATCGCGTACGGAACAGCCGCGAGTGCGAGGAGATTGGTCGGCAGCGAATAGATCGAGAGCATGCCGTTTTGGTAGAGAAGAAGCGGCAGGACTGCCGTCTGCGTGCCGAGCGTCGCGGCTGCGGTCTCACGGAGTCCGAGTCGTTCAGTCATCCATCCGAGGCGCACGGCAAATAAGGGTGAGATAAAAATGAGTCCGAGCGTCGCGAGAAATGAAAGTTGGAACGATGGATCAAATGCGAGCACATACGGATTCCACAGAACCATGAGGAACGCGACAACACCGAGTGCCCGCTCGACCATGTAGATGCGTCCCGTCGTCTTCCCCGTCGTCGCGATGACCGCCATCGCGGCAGCGCGCACCGACGAGGACGCAAGGCCGGTCATCAAAGCAAACAGCATAGCCACTATAATTCCAATGAGCGATCGAATCCACTGCCGCGTCCACCACAACACTTTCTCGATTCCGTAAATGACAATCATGATGTTGTAGCCGGAGAGGACGACGATGTGAATGAGTCCAACCGTGCGGAACGTACGATTTAATTCACTCCCGAGCGCGCGCTTGTCTCCTGCCGTGATACCGCCGGCGAGACCCGCTTCCGGTTCGGCGAGAGCGTTGCCGAGACCTTCGAGATATTTGTTTTTAATATAGATCGCAAATGTTTTCAGCGGATTCCGCGGTCCTTCGCCCGTTTTTTTAATTTGCGCAAATGCGAGTTCATAGCCAATGCCGTCTTTTGCTAGGTATGCTGGATAGTTGAATTGTCGTCCTGTCCCGCTATCGAACGCTTCAGGAAGTCGCAGCGTCCCTGTCGCCCGTACACGATCGCCATATGCAATCGGCGCATGCAAGGGCGCGATGACGAGCACGCGCATGTTACGATCGACCGTCGTCGAGGCGACCGATAGCACATGAACGGGAACTCGCACACCGTTTTCGCGCTCGTCGGGCTCATCGGCAACGACGCCTTCGATCACGACCTTCTCGCCGAGCCATACGTCGAGCGCGGGATCACCTTCCAAAATCCCGGCGTGCATACGAGCGGCGCCAGCCGCGATTGCGCAGAGCAAGGTAGCGGCAACAATGACTTTCTCTTTCTCCATCCGCGCCGCAAACGCGACAGCGAGTGTAAAAACGCCACAGAGCCCAACAAACACAATCGTCCACCACCCGAATTGTAAAAACGACCGCGCAAAAACTCCGACCAAAAATCCGCCAACGACAGCCCATAGAATCCGGACTTGCATGCGCAAAAGTGTAGCAACAAAAAGGGGCACCCAACTGGGCGCCCCTCGCTTCAGAGTGCTTGCAAGCCCCTATTCGGGCCGAACATACTTTGGCCACGTGCCCCACCACGCACCAATGCATTTACGTTGGCCGTCATCGCGCACGGCCCACACAAACGGATCGTCACGTTCGAGCGCGTGCACCTCCACGCGAACGCCCGGGATCCGCTGCGCAATCTCGACACGCAGTAGGAGCTCATATGGCATTGGCGTTCCAAATTCCGGCTGCTTTCCGCTTTCGTACAGTCGAGCGGTAAGATCCGCATACTCTTTATAGGTGAAAACCTTCCATGTATCCGGCGTGCGCCGTTTGCGCTCGCGTCGAACGGTCCACCGCCACGAGTCGGGCGGGAGTCCAAGGCTGGCGGCTAGCATGCCGCGTTCAACCCATTTCTCATTTAGAGGAACAACGCCTCTTTGCACCAACTCGTCTTCGAGAGAAAACATGTACGATGCGCGAGGCAATTCTACTCGCGGCGCTTCAAATTTCTGCTTATCACTGCTCATCTCCAAGCTCCTTGCTTGTGTTGCAACACAGGAATGCCCTTCAATAGGCAAAGAGCAAACCTAGCCTGAAAATACTACGATTTCAATACACTGTCTACGTCTTGTGTACTAAGTCAACGGGTCGTTGACACCTTTGAGAAATGACTCGAGGCGCTGTAGCGGTGTGCTGTTCAGCGATTGGTGGTGGCGTGACTGGTTGTACCAGTCGACGTATGCGTACAAG
>JAHFMV010000002.1 GCA_023267655.1 Candidatus Kaiserbacteria bacterium | reverse complement strand
CTCCGCAAATTACGCACAATTTGGTGGCACTGCAACATCAACATTTGGTATCGATGGCGCACTCACGCTCGCCTCGGCACTTACTATCGGCAACGGTGGCACCGGATCAACAACGGCGCCAGTCGGACAACTTTTGTACGGAGGTAGCACGGCGTATCAATCAGTCGCGACATCGTCACCCGTTGCTGGAACGGGGATCTCGCTTTCCGGAAGCGGTTCACTCGTCGGATCTGCACTCACCATTAACTTCGCAGCGCCCGTTGGTACCGGTCTCTCCATCCCGTTTGCCTCAACAACAATGACCACAGCGACCACCGCATCATCGACGAATCTCTGGGTCTCCGGTATTAACAGTGGCTCACTGCTTAAGACCACGACGGGAGGACAAGTTGCGGCCGCCGTTGCCGGGACAGACTATCTCACCACGGCGACTATATTTGCGTATCCATTCATAAATAATGCAACGACGTCAAAACTTACTTTTTCAAACGGCATTCTCTCACTTGCATCAACAACGATCGGAAACGGCACGCAAGCTGGGGGGCTCACGATCGATGGCGGCGCGACGACGACGGGATTCTTGGTCGTACAGGGAAGCGCGACCTCAACATTTGCTGCAGGAATTTCGACGACGCGTCTTAATACAACCGCAACCTCAACGGTCGTCGATATTATTCCGGCCGCCGATAGTACCTATGATCTTGGTTCTCCGACAAATCGTTTTCGTGACCTGTATCTCTCGACTGCGTCGCTCCATCTCGAATCGAATGCCGGCGAAACAGGTTCAGCGCGCCAATGGAAATTTGGCATCGATACCGGTAACGGATTTACGACGGGAACATCGACGGGCTTCTTCCGCATCCAAGAGGGAGCATCACCGATGTTTTATCTCAACCACGCCGGTCAAGTAGGAATCGGTGTTTCTGATCCAAAAGCGCGTTTGCACGTGCAGGGGAATCCATTTCTTACGGGTTTTTCCGGTGGAACTATCACCAGTTCCGGTACGACGGTGACCGGTAGCGGGACAAATTTCTTGTACGGGTATGACAAAGTGTCGGTCGGTGATCAGATTCTCGCGAATGGCCAGATTCGTACAATCACCGCCGTTACCACAAACACGACGCTGACCGTTGATTCTGCATTTTCTCCGTCAATCTCCGGGGTCTCGTACCAAACCCAACAACCGATCGCGCGATTTGACAGTAGCGCGAGCTCGACAAAATTCATTATCGGTCCCGGCGGTAACGTCGGTATCAACGATATAAATCCCGTAGGGCTTCTCACGGTCGGTGCTAACGACGCGTTTTGGATTGATAATTTAGGTACCGTTGCGAGCGGTACGTGGAACGGCGCAAAGATCGCGGCTGCGTATGGCGGGACGGGCACAACATCGCCCTATGGAATCCTGATCGGAAACGGTTCTCTTCTCAATTCGCTCACGATTGGATCGGGGCTTTCTCTCTCTGGCACCACGCTCTCGGCGAGTGGGAGCGGGATTACATCGATCGGCCCCGCCGGCCAAGGACAAACCGGCGGCACACAGACACTCGCCACTTCGACGAATACGACGAACGGACTTACATCCGCGCTCACCATCGTCGGTTCAACAAACACACTCACATTTACGCCGTCGATTTCAGGCACGTTGACGGTCGCCGGCGGCGGCACCGGGCAAACATCATTCACGTCGTCGCAATTGTTGTATGGCAACGGAACAAATGCGCTCGCTTCTGTTGCAACGACATCTGCAACTGCAGGTACCGCGATTACACTTTCCGGTACGAGCGCACTTATCGGTGGCTCTGGGCTGACGATTAATTTCACCGCACCAAGCGGTACGGGTCTCTCCATCCCGTTTGCGTCAACGACAATGGTGAGTGCAACAACGGCAAGCTCGACGAATCTCATTCTTTCTTCTGCAGGAGGGAACAGCACGCGCTGCCTCCAAGTCGGTGCCGATGGCACGATATCTGCAACCGCCTCCGGCTGTGGTTCCTCGAGTGGCCTCTCCTCATACGATGCGTGGACACATCCCGCAGCAGGGCAGAGTGCTACCACCTCGCTCGTTCTCTTTAGTGGCGCTGCATCGTCGACACTCTTTTCTGCGAACTATCTCAAGATCGGCGGAACGGCATCGACGACGATTGATACTGCGGGCAACGTCACGATCGAAGGCACTCTGACCACTACCGGCAAGACCACACTCGGCAGTGCATCAACCACAAACGTTTCCGTTTCCGCCCTTGCCTCAACCTCACAACTCGTTGCCTCAACCGCGTTCACCTTCGGACAAGTAACCGGCTTCCTGAAAGCAGTGGGCGGTGTCGTCTCCAGTGCACTCGTCGACCTTGCCGCTAACGTAACCGGCATCCTCGGTGTTGATCATGGCGGCACCGGCTGGGGCAACGTCGCATCAGGCGCGGTTGTCCTCGGCAATGGCACAAATGCACTTGCCACCACTTCTGCGGGAACAAACGGTCAAATACTCGCCCTTGTCTCGGGAACACCAACATGGGTTGCGACAACAACGCTTACAAATATTTCAGGAACACTTGGGGTGTCTTCCGGCGGCACCGGTCTCACCTCATACACTGCCGGTACCGTCCTCTATGCATCCGGTACGGGAACTCTCGCCGGCACCACGACGGCAAACTTGAAAGCAACCTTAGCTCTTGGCAGCGTCGAGAACACCGCACTTTCAACGTGGGCAGGATCAAGCAATCTCACGACGCTTGGCACGATTGGATCGGGCGTCTGGAATGGCACCACCATCGCGATTGCAAATGGCGGCACCGGCACCACCTCTGCTCCGGTATCACAACTCTTGTACGGTGGATCAGCGGCATATCAATCAGTTGCAACGTCATCACCAATCGCAGGAACTGCCATCTCACTCTCCGGATCAGGCGCACTCGTTGGATCCGCACTCACTATTAACTTCGCGGCGCCTGTTGGTACCGGACTCTCCATTCCGTTTGCCTCAACGACGATGATCACGGCAACGACGGCGTCCTCAACAAATCTCAATGTCTCATCACTCGGTGCTGCTGCCTGCGATGTGAAGTCAATCAATGGGGTCCTCTCGTGTGGATCTGATGCAACAGGGAACGGTCTTGCTGCGTACGATGCATGGACGCATCCAACGGCAGGGCAGTCTGCAACAACCTCACTCTTAGTCTTGACGGGCAACGCTTCGACATCGCTCTTCTCCGTTCTCGATGCGATCTATGTCGGCCGCAGTGCAACCACCACCATCCGTGGTGACGGTCTAGCCTCAACGATTCCATTTGCCTCAACAACAATGATCACGGCAACGACGGCGAGCTCGACGAATCTCTTTGTTTCTGGAGTTGTTGGTGCGCTCCTGAAGACCACGAGCAGCGGGCAAGTCGCCGCAGCAGTCGCAGGCACTGACTATGTCACCGGTGCCGGCCTCACCGCAGCGTATCCGTTCCCACTCAACGCAACCTCAACATTCCTCACGTTCTCGGGCGGCCTTCTCACCACCAACGCATCATCGACTGCGCTCTCATGTTTGGGCAACTGCGCCTTTGGTTCAACGGCAACATCATCATTTTCATCAACGGGTGCTCTTACGCTCGCCAGCGCGCTCGGCGTGTCTTCCGGTGGCACGGGTCTCGCGTCGTACATATCAGGCACGGTGCTCTACGCATCAGGCACAGGAACTCTCGCAGGAACATCGACGGCAAATTTGAAAGCTACACTTGCACTCGACAATGTGGAGAACACTGCGCTCTCGACATGGGCAGGATCAAGCAATCTCACGACACTCGGCACCATTGGCACCGGTACGTGGAATGCAACGACGATTGCTATTAACAAAGGAGGTACGGGCACCACCACTGCTCCCGTCGGACAGCTCTTGTATGGTGGCGCATCCGCGTACCAATCCGTCGCAACGACATCAGTCGCATGTGCAGGTACTGCTGCATGTACTGGCTTCACTGCTATCGGCAGCTCTCCCATCACCATTACGGGGAGCGGCATTACTGCATATGATGCCTTCACACATCCTGTCGCCGGACAGTCGGCAACGACGTCGCTTCTCATGCTCACTGGCAACGCTTCGACATCGATCTTCTCCGTCCTCGACACTATCTACATCGGCCGCACGGCAACAACCACGATCCGTGGTGACGGTCTCGCTTCAACGATTCCATTTGCATCGACAACGATGATCACTGCAACAACAGCGAGCTCGACGAATCTTTTTGTCTCCGGTATCACCAGCGGCTCACTCCTCAAGACCACGACGGGTGGGCAAGTTGCTGCTGCCACTGCCGGCGCCGACTTCCTCGCCTCGTATGATCCGTTCACGCATCCGGGAGCAGGGCAGTCAGCAACGACGTCTCTCATGTTCTTCAGTGGTGCAGCCTCTTCCTCACTTCTTTCCGCGAACTTTGCACAGTTTGGAGGAACGGGCACCACCACTATCCTCACGTCCGGCTTTGTGGGCATTGGTACTTCGACACCGTACTCCAAACTCACCATCTGGGGTTCCGACGCATCAGCGGGAACCAAATCATTTGAGGTCACGAACAACGCCTCCACGACACTCTTCTCCATCTCGAATACCGGTGTTGCCTCCACCACGAATCTCACCGTCTCTGGTCTCGGCGCCACCGCCTGCGATGTGAAGGCGCTGAATGGAGTACTCTCGTGTGGATCGGATGCAACCGGAAACGGTCTCACCTCATATGATGCATGGACGCATCCCGTTGCAGGACAAAGTGCAACCACCTCACTCCTTCTCCTTACCGGCGCCGCATCCTCAACACTCTTCTCAAACACCGGCATCGCATACTTCGGTGGGACAGCAACATCATCGTTCTCTGCAACCGGTGCACTGACTCTTGCCACAGCACTGACGATCGGCAACGGCGGCACCGGTTCCACCACCGCACCAATCTCCCAGCTTCTGTACGGCGGAGCATCGGCATATCAATCCGTTGCAACAACGACCGCCTCAAACGGCACCGCGATCTCCATCACCGGAACCGGCGCACTCGTTGGAGGATCGGGCCTCACCATTAACTTCGCAGCTCCCGTTGGTACCGGACTCTCGATCCCGTTTGCAAGTACCACGATGGTCTCGGCAACGACCGCGTCATCGACGAATCTTTTTGTCTCCGGTATCACCAGCGGCTCACTCCTCAAGACCACGACGGGTGGGCAAGTTGCTGCTGCCACTGCCGGCGCCGACTTCCTCGCCTCGTATGATCCGTTCACGCATCCGGGAGCAGGGCAGTCAGCAACGACGTCTCTCATGTTCTTCAGTGGTGCAGCCTCTTCCTCACTTCTTTCCGCGAACTTTGCACAGTTTGGAGGAACGGGCACCACCACTATCCTCACGTCCGGCTTTGTGGGCATTGGTACTTCGACACCGTATTCGCAACTCACGGTTTGGGGGACGGACACCTCGTCGGTGACATTCCCATTCCTCGTCGCAAACTCTGCATCTACAACACTATTTAAAGTCTCGGACTCTGGCATCGCATCAACAACGGGCCTCGTCATCTCCAACACCGGAGGCACCGGCACTCGCTGTCTGCAAGTCGGCGCTGATGGCACGGTGTCTGCGAATGCGAGTGCGTGTGGGACGGGTGGTGGCGGTGATGCGTTCACACATCCCGTAGCGGGACAGAGCGCGACCACATCGCTCATGATTTTCAGTGGTGCCGCTTCATCGACGCTGTTTTCTGTCTTCGATCGCATTTACGTCGGTGGTACCGCAAGCTCGACAATTCGCGGTGACGGCGTTGCATCGATACTTCCGTTCGCTTCGACAACTATGGTGACCGCGACAACTGCCTCGTCAACTGATCTCTGGGTCTCCGGTATCAACAGTGGTTCGTTACTCAAAACAACCACGGGTGGACAGGTGGCTGCGGCGGTGGCAGGAGTTGACTACGCAACTGCGGCCATGACCTTTGGCAAAGCGTGGGAAGTCAGCGGCAGCTTCCTCTCGCCAACAACAACCACGTACATCACCAACATTCAACAAGCATCCTCAACACTTCTCTCTGCCCTCGCGGCAAAATTCGGTGCAACCGCTTCCTCATCATTTGCTGCTGATGGATCTTTGACACTCTCGTCAGCATTAACTATTGCAAATGGCGGTACCGGTTCAACAACAGCTCCTGTCTCGCAACTCTTGTACGGCGGAGCATCGGCATATCAATCAGTTGCAACGACTACTGCTTCAAACGGCACCGCGATCTCCATCACCGGAACCGGCGCACTCGTTGGCGGTTCGGGTCTCACCATTAACTTCGCGGCGCCTGCAGGTACGGGTCTCGCCATTCCGTTTGCTTCCACAACGATGGTGTCTGCGACGACAGCAAGCTCGACCAACCTCTGGATCTCCGGCATTGCAAGTGGCGCGCTTCTCAAAACAACAACGGGAGGACAAGTTGCGGCGGCGACGGCAGGTGCAGATTATCTTGCTTCATACGATGCGTGGTCGCATCCGGCGGCAGGGCAGTCGGCAACGACCACAACCATGCTCTTCTCCAACGGTGCGACTTCAACTTCTCTTGGTGCGTTTTACGCACAATTTGGCGCGACCGCAACATCGACGTTTACTGCCGCAGGATTCCTCGGTGTCGGCTCCTCGTCTCCGTGGGGACTCTTGAGCGTGAATCCGAATGCGCTTGCAGCAGGGGTGCCAGCGTTCGTGGTTGGTTCCTCGACCGCGACTCGCTTCGTGATCGATGGTGCAGGGAGAGTCGGTATTGGTACCTCAACTCCGTATGCACAATTCTCACTTTTCGCTGCTTCCTCAACCTTCGCCGGGCCAACACTCTTCTCAATTGCATCGTCAACATCGGCGTTCGCGACATCGACGCTGTTTGTAATCAACAATGACGGCTCCATTGGTATCGGTACAACCACGCCATGGGCACTCCTCTCGGTAAATGCAAATGCGCTTCAGGCAAGCGGACCACAATTTGTCGTTGGCTCTTCCACCGCGACAAACTTTGTTGTTGCAGGAAACGGTCTCACGGGTATCGGCACAACAACACCATGGGCGCAGCTTTCTATTAATGCGGCAACGGGCATAAACTCCTTTGCAATCGGCTCCACGACTGGTTCTTATTTCATCGTGAACTCCACCGGCAAGGTCGGCGTCGGTACAACGACCCCAACGGCAACCTTCGCGGTGAATACGACAGCAGGCGTGATTCCATTCTCCGTCGGATCTTCGACCGCCAACTACCTCACGGTGGGGACGACGGGCAACATCGGCATCGGCACGACGACGCCGTATGCAAAGCTTTCGCTCTTTGTCGCATCCACCAGCTTTACGTCACCAACACTCTTCTCAATTGCATCGTCAACGTCAGCGTTTGCAACCTCAACACTTCTCATCATCGACAACGTAGGCAACCTTGGACTCGCTACCACATCACCATTTGCTCGTCTTGCCGTTAACCCTCTCAACGGTGACACCAACCAGTTCGTCGTGGGTTCCACCACGCAAACCAGCTTCATCATCAACAATGCGAATCTTGTGGGCGTTGGTACATCGACGCCGTGGGCGCAACTTTCGGTCAATGCGGCAAATGCCGTGAGCGCGCTTGCCGTTGGTTCTTCGACGGGTACGTACTTCCTCGTGAATTCAGTCGGCAAGGTTGCCGTGGGATCAACAACGCCCTTTGCGCAATTCTCAATCCACGCCTCGAGCACCGTCAACACCAGTGTGTTTGCAATCGGTTCTACATCGGCGGCGGGCACACAGACCACACTCTTCGCAGTTTCAAATGCCGGTGTTATCAAGTCGATGGATGGTGCAACGTCGACATTTGCAGCCGGTATTGAGACAAGCGCGCTCAACGTCACCTCACAAACAGCAACCTCGACCTTTGCCAACGGCATCCAATTGTCCGACGGCTGCTTCCGCGGCCCGAATGGTACCTGCCTCGGCACGAGTGTCGGCGGAGGGTACGCAACTATCCTCGATGAAGGTTCAAGCCTTGCCCAACAGACCAGTCTCAACTTCACCGGCAGCGGTGTTAACTGCGTCAATAATGGTGGTTCATCGCGTACGGATTGTACGATAAATGGAGGGGGCGGACTAGACGGTAACTGGGTATTTAATACATCGGCGAAAAATTTCATCGAGCTTGCGACGACGACGAATATGGTCGGCGTGGGGACGACATCGCCGTACGCAAAACTTTCCGTCAAATCGAGCGACGCAGCGACGACCACCTTTGCTCTCATGCCTGCGTCCGGGCAAACAGCAAACATTATCGATATTTACAACACATCGGGCACCCTCACCTCGGTGTTTAAAGCGTCGGGACTTATCGGCTTTGGCACATCAACACCACAAGCATTTTTGGCGGTTCAGGCGATTCCCGGGCAGGGACAAATTTTCGACATCGCGTCCTCAAGCGGCGCGAGTCTCTTGCATATTAGTGCAAACGGCAACGTCGGCGTCGGGACAACGTCGCCCGGCTCGCTCTTTTCGATCGGCGATACGACCGGCATCAATTTCTCGACCGGCACCAGCACCTTCAATTCAACAGGTGGAATTAATCTCAAAGGCGGCTGTTTCGCGATCAACGGCGCCTGCATCGGCTACACAACGAAAATGGTCGCGATCTATGCAACTTCAACTGCTGGCAGCAACGTGCCGATCGTGATAAACGGCGCGAACGGCGTTATTAGTTTTGCAGCGGGGGCTCCCGGGACACTTACTCTTCCAAAGAGTACCGTCAATTACGTGGTTGAAATGTGGGGAGGCGGAGGCGGCGGCGGCGCGACGACGACCGCGCAAACAGTTCCGACCGCGGCAACCGCAGGTGGGGACAGCTGTTTTGGAAACAATTCGAGTAACACCTGTTCGAATACGCCAATAGTGAAAGCAGGCGGCGGCGGCCCGGGTTTTCCGGCACAGGGGCCAGGGGGTATTGGCGGACGTGCTACAACAACAAGCAGTGGCCCAAACAGCCAGGCAATCGGCATCAACGGCTTCAACGGTCAGTTTGGTTCAATACAAGTAAATGGTGGTAATGGTGGGGGAAGTCCACGTGGCGGCGATGGAGGATATGCTACAACAACCTTCCAGGCTGGCGTGTCATTCATCGCGTCCACGACGGGCCAATCGCCGGGTGGTGGCGGAGCCGGAGGACGAACATCTGCCGCACTGGTGAGCGCAGGCGGCGGCGGTGGCGCCTACGTGCAGGTCAACTCAACCACGACCGATGCGCGGTATTACACCGTTGGCGCGTTCGGCGTAGGATCCAAGTACGGCACCGCGTGTGGAGCGGGTGCCGCGTCGCTCGGTTGTCCAGCGAACGGTGCTGCGGGTGGCCTGGTCATCACCGTGTATGCAACCTCATCCGCGAACGCTGCCGGCAACGACTACGCCGAAATGTTCCCGGTCTCGAGTCCGCTTATCGGAGCTGGCGATATCGTGGCCGTGGATACTGGGATACCGATAAGCATGAAGCTCGCTGGTAGAGGTGACCTAGCGCTCGCGGGAGTTATCTCAACCACACCGGGTCAAACACTCGGCAATACAAACGACGTTGGCATGCGTCCCGTCGCACTTTCCGGTCGAGTCCCCGTCAAATTCTCGGACGAAAATGGCGTCGTAAAAATCGGTGATCGCATCGCGATTTCCTCGACACCGGGCGTCGGTATGAAAGCCAGCGTGTTTGATGATTCCGTCGGCATTGTGATCGGAAACGTCGAGCACAGCGAAAGTGGCGACAGCGTGATGATTTTCCTCGATCTCCATCAGGGCATCGACATTAATTCGATCGCACTCGGGCTCCTTGGTCCGTCGGCATTCCCGAATACTCTTGATACATTCTCAGCAAGCAGCACGCGCAGCGGTCCGTTGGATTTCGTCGGGGGTGTCTTGAGTGCGATTTCGACGCGGATCAATCTTCTGAATTTCACCGACCTCTCGAGTGCGACTACCAGCGATGCTACATCCACAACTCCTGCCGCGACAGCGGATAGTTACGCGTCTACCTTTGTGCATAGCATGTTCGGAAAAATTGCCGAGTGGTTTGCAAATGCAGCAAACGGCATCGGCACCATTTTTGCAAAAGCATTTCACGCGAAGGACGAAATTTGTGTCGACGATCAGTGTTTGAACAAAGACGACGTCCGCTCGCTGCTTGAAATTGTGCACAACGCGCAGCCGGCGGCCGCCGCAGCAGCCGGTCAGTCGGGAACGGGGTCAAACGTCGACGACATCAGTGCGTCATCCACCGAACCAACGAGTGACTCTTCGCCTGGAGTTTCGGATGATTCGAGCGCTGGTTCACCGACACCGCCAACCGAAAATTCTGGTGACGCATCATCTGCTCCAACTCCCGAAGCGTCGCCAACATCAGAGCCAACGGCGGATCCACCGGTGCCGTCTGAGGAATCAGCGCATCCAGCAGCATCGTCTCCTGAATCGCAACCGGAAGCAGAACAACCTCCGCCGGAAATTTCTGAACCCCCAGTTCCACCCGCCGCAGACCCTCTGTCAACACCTTGATGACGTATACTTGCCGCTATGACAGGGAATAAAGTTCGCCTCACGCTTTTTTTCCTCGGCGGCGCTGCGCTCGCGGCAGCTTTTTTCTTGTTGCATCCGTTTGGCGCGAGTGGAAAGTGTATGCGCGTCTCGTATGTAAATCCTGATTTCGCCTGCGGCAATAATGTTGCTATCAGCAAAGGAGAGTATTCGTCGCTTGAGAATGATATCTCTGCGTACATATTGCAGCAAAAAAATGCACAAGCAGTAAAAAATGTGTCGGTCTATTTCCGCGATTTACGCAATGGCCCGACACTCGGCATCAACGCAAACGACGATTACGCGCCGGCAAGTTTGCTCAAGCTGCCGACGATTATGGCGATGTTTAATCGCTCCGAAGAAGACCGCACCCTCATGGCAGTCCCCTTGAAATATGCCCAAAGTGAAATTCAAGGCTTACCTGCGACCGAGCAGCATGAAAAACCAACTCCCGACATCAAAGAAGGAGGGACATATACAATGCAGGATCTTATGCGAAACACGATCGAGTATTCCGACAATCTTTCCTTTTATGTTTTGCTTAAATACATGAATTACACGCTGCAGGATGGTCCCGGCATTCTCCTGCGTTCGTTCCAAGAACTCGGCGTCGTAGACCCGCGGACGCCGGACGAGTCGACGGTGTCTGTCCGCGAGTACGCAGGCCTTTTCCGCATGCTCTACAATGCGTCATACTTGAGCGTTGAAGATTCAGAAACACTGCTCGATTGGCTTGCGCATTCGACGTATAACAAAGGGATCGCCGCTGGTGTTCCGAAGGGTGTGACGGTCGCCAATAAATTCGGTGAGCGACCGCTTGATGACGGGACGAAACAATTGCACGACTGCGGCATCATCTATTTTCCCAATAATCCGTATACGCTCTGTGTAATGACACAAGGCGCTGACTGGGACACGCTCGCGGGTGTCATTGCCACTATCTCCAAAATGGTCTACGCGGAAGTCGAATCTCGTAAGAAATAGAGTTATCCACGGTGGGGTATTTGCCTTTCTTGCATGAAGGTACAATGAAGTCATACCAGATAACATACGTGCGTATGGCAGAACCAGTTATAGGATATTGTGTGAAGTGTAAGGAGAAGCGGGAAATGAAAGACGCGGTGGAGGTGAGTATGCCGGGAAAAGGCGGCGAGCGTCGCGCCATGAAAGGCGTGTGCAGTGTGTGTGGCACGGGGATGTACCGGATTCTCGGCAAAAAGTAACGACATTTTATACGTGCTCGGTCAAGCGCATGGACGGTGAAGATGCGCTATAGTGCCGCGCGTGCCCGGTAGGACAATTTCGAATCACCCCTATTGTGGCCTATTATTGAATACGTAAACTCTGTTGTTCGCGCTGTTGCATTCGATGTAATCGCATGTCGCTACGGAACGAACAATTCGAAATTGTACTCACCGGGCATGAAAAACTTTAAAAAGCTCTCGCTCAAGGCGAAGACGGTTGTTCTGTGCGTATTGATTTTACTTGCAGGGGCGGCGTACTTTTATGCAAACGGAAAATTAGCGGCGCTGACTGGCGGGGAAGACTCAACCTGCCAAAAGGCCGTGACGAAATGGGAATCGGAGAATGCGTACCTTACGGAAGCAAAGACACTCTTTGCGGGTGTTGCGGCGCCGGTCAATTTCGCATCGTCTCGTTTCCCTGAAGCGAAAGGTTTTAAGACAGAAATCATCAAAGCGATCAATGACGGGCCGGATCTCGCGGGTAAATATGCGGTCGCGCAGTGGGCGTGCGGAACGGCGTGCCAAGATCACGCCGTCGTGAACATGGAAACGGGTGATATTGTCGCGTTTGGTTTTGAGAGCGAAGCGGGCGTCAGCATGTCGGATCACTACAACGTCCTCGTCACAAATCCGAAACAAAACCTGCCGTCCAAAGCAGATTTCAACAAAGCAAATGCGAATTCACAGGCGTATCTCTTGAACCTCCCTCGCGAGTACTACATCCTTCTCGAAAACGGCACGACCACAACCTTCAAAAAAGTTTGCACCGAAAATCCATTTGAGGGGATGGGCATATAGCGTGGTAAGCTTCAGGGATGCTCGTTGATGACGTTGAAGTACGCCTCTCTGGCGGGGATGGGGGTCATGGGATCGTGGGGTTTAATAAGACAAAGGGGAATACGGGACCGACGGGTGGGAACGGCGGGCCGGGCGGCGATTTAATTCTGGAAGGGATTTCCGATATTTCCGCGTTGCAACAATTTCGATTTAATAAAGTTTTCAAAGCGGAAAATGGGCGGCAGGGGACGGCGCGACTCCTTGATGGGCGACGCGGCGAAGATTTAATTTTGAAAGTACCAACAGGAACCGTCGTGACGAATCTCGATACTGGCGACGTTCACGAAATCACGAAGGTCGGCGAACAACTGCTCGTGGCCCATGGCGGGTATCGCGGCCGCGGGAATTTCCATTTTCGTGCGGCATCAAACACGACACCGCTCGAGAGCGAAGATGGAAAGGCAGGCGAGAGTTTTAATTTCCGGCTCGAGTTGAAAATGATTGCGGATGTGGGTCTTGTGGGACTCCCGAGCGCAGGGAAATCATCGCTTTTAAATGCGCTCACCGGCGCACACTCGAAAGTGGGCGCGTATGCTTTTACGACACTCGAGCCACACCTCGGCGCGTATTACGGTCTCATCATCGCTGATTTGCCGGGCCTCATCGAAGGCGCATCAGAAGGCAAAGGCCTCGGCGATAAATTTCTGCGCCATATCGAGCGTACGCGCGAGATTTTCCATCTTGTCTCCGCCGAGAGCGACGATGTGGTGCGCGATTATGAAATCATCCGCGGCGAACTCAAAGCGTTTAACCCCGAACTACTCACCAAACATGAACAGGTGTTTTTGACGAAAATGGACATGGTAACTTCCGAAGATGTTGCCGAAAAAGTAGCACAACTAAAGAAAGTAAATAAAAACGTGATCGCGATTTCTGTTATCGACGACGAGAGTATGAAAAAAGTGAAAGCGATACTGAATGCAATCGCGGCAAAGAAATGACGGTAGCGCAGTACATACTAAAGCGCTCGAAGCGGGCTCGGTACATGCGCCTTGCGGTACAGGCGGGTGGGGTTGTTGTTCTCACGGTGCCGCACTACATTGATGTGGAGACTATCGAGAAATTTCTCGCCAAACACACGGAATGGATATCAAAAGCGAGCGAGAAGATGCGGCATTTTAAATCGCTCCCTGTTTCGGGGAGGCGCGACTACCTGAAGCACAAAGAGTCAGCGCGAGAATTTATTCTCGAACGAGTTGCGTATTGGAATCGGTTGTATCATTTCCAGCACGGCCGTATCACGATCAAGAATACCAAAGGCCTCTGGGGGAGTTGTTCACACAAGGGCAATCTAAATTTCTCGTACGCACTTCTTTTTCTCCCGCGCGAGCTCGCCGATTACGTGATCGTGCACGAACTGTGCCATTTAAAGGAGCACAATCATTTGCACGCGTTTTGGACGCTTGTCGCGCGAGCATTGCCTAACTACCGCGAACTACGTCGCGAACTACGTCGCTATATTCCTACGCGGTAAAAAAGAGATGCGCCGCCAGAGTGGCGGCGCGAAGGCTTACAAGCGCGTTCGGAATACGTGTCGGTTAGTGTAGCCCGAGGCATACCCAACGAGATCACCATCTTTGCGCACTTCTCCTGACCACTGACCTGTTTCGTCGTCGTAGTACGTTAAGGTTGTCTCGACGTTTGGCGGTAGTTCCGCTTCATCTTGAATGACCGCGCTCGGGTATTCTACAACGACACGTCCGTGCGGGGCTGCTCGCTTCGCAGGGAAGTACCATCCCGCCATTGTCAGCAGGTGTTTAAAGAGGCCGTTTTTGTTCATGGCCAAGTCTCCTTAGTTCGTTTCCTACCCGCAGTATATGCATCTGCCGCGATTACGCGCAACTGCCTATAACTCGCCATTTTTGATCTTTCGTCGGACGTCCGCAGCGAGCTTGTTGAAATAAAAGAGGTTGTGAAAGGTGGCGAGCTTCATGCCGGTGAGTTCATGGGCACGCAAAAGCGATGAAATGTAGGTACGAGTATAGGTTTTGCAGATGTCGCATTTGCATGACGGATCGAGCGGTTTGAAATCTTTGACGAAGTGCGGCTTCCGCAGATCGAGCCGTCCTTTGGAAGTAAAAATCACACCGCGGCGCGCGTAGTGCGTTGGCGCAATGCAGTCAAACGTGTCGCCGCCACTCTGTGCGATGATCAAAAAGTCTTCCGGGTGGCCAATGCCGAGAATGTGCCGTGGCTTATGCGCAGGCAATTCATCCGACACGTCGCTTACGATTTTCTTAAGTGTCTTTTTGTCGTAGCCAAATTCTCCGCCGAAGCCGTAGCCATCAAAATCCATCGCGCCCAGCGTCTTTGCACTTTCGATACGCATATGGCTAAAGCCACCACCTTGGACGATGCCATACAAAGCTTGCAGCTTGGAGCTTTTAGCCTGCAGGCACTCTCGAGCCCAGCGATGCGTCTTTTCGAGTGATGCGCGCATGTATTTTTCATCTGCGAGCGGCGACGGGCATTCATCAAAGGCAAAAATAATATCGGCACCCAACTTTTCTTGGATCCCGATTGAGACTTTCGGCGACAGGTAGAGTTGTTTGCCGTCGATGGGAGATCGGAAATACACACCGTCGTCCGTGATTTTGACTGCATGTGGCTGGGAGCCTTCCTTGAGGACTTTTTCCTGTTCGTCTTTCAGTACCTTGCCGATACCGTGGTCACGACCGAATCCCAGCGAGTAGACCTGGAAGCCGCCGCTATCGGTCATCAGAGGCTTCTTCCAATCCATGTAGCCGTGGAGGCCACCTGCTTTTTGGACAAGTTTTTCTCCCGGTGCGATATGCAAATGGAACGTATTGCAGATCAAGACTTGCGAACCAACATCTTCGATTTCGCGTGAATCGAGCGTACGGATCGTGCCGCGCGTCGCGACGGGCACAAACGCCGGCGTCTCGATCTCCCCGTGCGGCGTCTGTATGACGCCCAGCCGTGCCCGGCTCTTTTTGGATTTCTTGAGGATTTTAAATTCGAACATTTTGTGAAGAGTACGGATTTATCGGAAAACAGCAAGCCGCACCCTGGGGTGCGGCCGCGCAGTACTTCGAACCGAGTCGCTAAAACTTTTGATCGGTGACCGGATGACGAAAGTGATTTTTTTGGGGCGATCCCCACATCCACTCGACACGTCGCAGTTTCCCATCAATCTCACGTTTCCAAAAATCTACGAAACTGAAAAGCCGGGGCAGATCGGGAAGCTCATCATCATGGGTCAGAACGAGCTCACGCAAGACATGGCTCTTCTGCGGCGTGTAGAGGAAGCGAGCGCTTACAAGTACTTTCGGGACTATAAGCAGCTTTGAATTTAGCGGGCTGTTGTATGAGTCAAAGGCGTGCATTGTAGCTCTCCCATCTTTCCGTCTCCTGTAATGAAAGCACCTTCATGAACAGTGTCAATTGCCCAGCCCCAGTTTTTATTTTGAAAACTGGGGCTGGGTTGTCTTCATTTTCGAAATAATGCACACTTCACGTATGCATATAGGGAAGGCGGTTGGAGCGTTTTTTCTCTTGTTTCCCGCACTTACCTTGGCACAAGTAGGACTCAATGTGGATGTCGAGGCGGCGGTGCGCGCAAAGTTCGTGGACGCGCCAGTTATGGCGGACATCGCGCGCTGTGAATCGAAATTCACCGAGTACAATTCAGATGGCTCTGTCTTGCACGGCGGTCTCGGCGGCACAATGATCGGTGTTTTTCAGATCAGCGAAAGCGTCCACGCTGATTTTGCAAAGTCGCTCGGCATGGATATTTATACGGTGCCGGGCAACCTCGCGTATGCGTTGTATTTGTACAACAAAGAGGGAACGCAGCCGTGGATTTCTTCGTTTCCGTGTTGGGCCCCAGTTAGAGAGGCTTCGCCCTCTAACGGGGCAGGGCCAGACATGTCGCGCACAACGGACACGATTACGATGAATCTCTCGCTCGGCATGATTGATCCACAGGTGCTTCTTTTGCAGCAAACGTTGAACACAAAAGGGTATCCGATCGCGAGCGATGGTCCCGGCTCGCCCGGTAATGAGACGCAAAAATTCGGCGCGCTCACGCGCGAAGCGGTACAGAAATTCCAATGCGTACAAATGCAGATTTGTGATGGCGATGAATATACAACTGGCTACGGATTCGTAGGAGCGAAAACTCGTGTCGCGCTTGCGGGAGCAAGCACAGCAACTCCCACGCCCGTATCAGTCGCAACTTCAACAAGTGAATACACATCCGAACAACAAGCAGAAATTGCCGCTCTCCAAGCGCAGATTGCTGAATTAACGAAAGTCTTGACCACATTACTCGCGGCACGCGGATCGTAGGCGTTACGGAGTAGATGATGTCGCATCCAGAAATCTGTCCGGAATGAGAAGCGAGGCGGACGCATCAGGAAGCTCAGCGGCCGCTGCACCCGCGGAGATGATGGTCGCATTAATGCGAACCATGGTGCCAATATCGGCGGTCACGCCGCCGGAGGGAATTTTTCGCGCGAATGGCATTTTGGTAATGAGTAGTTTGTTCCCCTGATCGTCGCTGAGTGTAATTGCGACGTTTTTATTACATAAGAGCGCAAGCACTGGTTCATTTATTTCAAACGCCGACCACTCTGATATGCCACGAGACGCTGCAACTGGCTTGAGCCGCGTGTCGAGATCATGTAGTGCGGCGATAATGACCGGCTGCACAAGCGAGCATGAATCTTCGGTACCACCGGAGATCTGTTCATCGATAATTTTCATAAACGGCCCGATATGAAAATCTTGCCCGCGGCTATCGTCGAAGTCGGAATGCGCGGGCAGCGATTCGTTTTCGTGTTCAGGTTCGAAAAACTCCCGTGCAGAAAAGGCGAGGATGCCAAGAAGGAGGACAACGATTAGTAGTGATGCAATTTTTTCGAAGGTGCTCATACGCTGGAAAATAGACCCGCTTTATTAAGGCTATTAATCATCCTCATATTCGTCACCGCCCCGAATTGAAGGGCGCACGGCCGGTTGTATCGGTGACGGCGACTGGACAGGTTCTGATTGCGCCCTCGCAGGTGAAGTCTCTGCCTCCGGCGCCCGTGTGCTCGTGAGGGACGTTGTCGCCGCAGGTGCTGGTGCCAGTGAATCCGTGCGTGCAGCATGTTCTGTATCGGGATGGATAGTTGCGAGGAACATGAGGACGAGTACGCCGAGAGAGCCACCAATAAACAGTTTTGTATTATTCCACATATTAGGCGAAGCCGGGGAAGAAGTCGGTCCTGATATTAAAGCGCGAAATACCCATTCCGCGTAAGGTTTTCTTGAACGCATTCACCATCGTCATTGGCCCCGAGATGTAAAAGATGCGCTCGCGGAAATCGGGAACCTCGCTGGCGATAAGCGCGCCGTCTATAAAACCCTGGTGCACATCGGGCGACGGCGTTTTTTCATCTGTCACGGCATAGATAGTCTTGATACCGAGTTCGCGCTGCGCCTGATTAAAGACGTCTTTGTAGGCGATATCGGCAAGCGCTTTGTTCGAATACAACAGCGTAATCGGGCGTGCCTCATGCGTATCGAGGAGGTGTTGGATCATGCTGCGAAACGGCGTGACGCCAATGCCGCCCGCAATAAAGACCATTTTTTTCTGCTTGTTTTTCGGCATAACGAAACCGCCCGCGAGATGCGATGTCGAAATCAGATCGCCCGGCTGCATAGCAGTCAGCGTGCGCTTGAAGGTGCTTGGCTTTTCATAAAACTTCACACCAAGCCGCACTTCGTTCTCGGTGGGCGCCGACGCAATTGTGAAATACCGGCGATTACCACGGTTGTCGGGGTAGTTGTGGCTCAAAGTCCATTCGAGATATTGCCCGGGGCGGAAGGAGAACGGCCGGTCAGGTTTAAATACGAAATCGTATACGTCGTTGGCTGCTTGTTCGATGCGGACCAAAGACAGCATATACCGACCTTTCGGACTTACCGCGTACGAAACGACGTTGCCGATGAGGAGTGCTAATTCGGGTGTGACGTAGAGTGATCCGATGTGGATATTCGGTGCAATAAGGAAGCCGACGAGGGCGCCGTAGAGAATACGAAGCGCGCGATTCGGCGGCGTGGTCAGAGGCTCGGTGAGCATCACAAACGCAAAGAAAAAGAATGAGGAATGCAAAAGTGTCTGTGAAATAGATGTCATCGCGTCTGCGGACGTCGCCACGGTTGTTGCAAGCGCGGCGACGGTAAAACTCACCACAAGATCAAATCGACGTATCTTGCGGACGATGAGGAGGCCTCCCGCGACAACAAGAGGAAGAAGCGGAATCGTCGCCACCCACCACGTCGCGGATTGGTTGATGGTGAAGGCCGCGAGTGCGACCGCAAAGGCCGCGGGATTAAAGACGTGCTTTTTGCCGATCGCAAAAATATATTTTGATGCCATCGCCCAGACCGATGCGAATATAAGGAAGCCGACGCCAGCCGCGTTGGTCGCCATTACCGGCGGGATGATGAGTGCAAGAATGAGCGCCGTTATGTAGACAGATTCGATGTTCGTGGCCGCTTCAAAGACACGCGCAAAAATCCAGTTCGTGATCCAGCATACGCCGGTGATGAGCGCAACGGAAAACGCGACCGCGGTCGGATCAAAAGGAAGAATGTGAAAGAATGAAAAGACAAATGCCGTGACGATAAGTGCGACGAGCTCGTAGAGGACGAGTCGGTACATGGTGATGCGATTTAGGATGTCATCAATATATGAGATCATACGGTGTATTTTTGAAAGCCGGTTGTCATTGTGGCGATGCCATTTCGATCAATCATGTATCCCTCGAAACCCGGCAGTGATTCGACAAATGAAATACCGTCGCGCCCCATTGCGAAGGCCGCTGTAGCATATCGGTCCGCCTCAAGAACATTCGGTCCGATGACGGTCAAACTCACAATATCATCAATGGTACGATCCGGCGCGCGCGGATTGTAAATGTGTTGCCCTCGGATGTAAGTGCCGGACGTCGCAACTCCCTGTGCATGTGGAATGAGAACTTTGACGAGCTGCGATAATACAAAGGGACTTCGGATGCCAACAGTCCATTCCTCGTCCTCCTCATTGAGGCCATGCGACTGGATATCTCCGCCGACGTCGAGGAAAAAATGTTCGACGCCTCGTTGGAGTAGCATTTCAGCGGCCTTCTGTATCGCCCAGCCTTTTACAATGCCGCTTGGGTCGATCGTTCCATCCGGTCGTCTGATATCAAAAAACCCCTGTGTCTCACGTTTCGTCTTCTCGGCAAGTGTGAAAATCTCCCGCATTTCGTGGCTATAATCATCTGCCGCAATCTCGCCGCGATTGATTTTCGAGATTTCACTGTCTGTTTTATACGTGCTGAACCGTACATCAACTTCCTCAAAGAAAGTAAATATGCTTTCAACGTGTGCGGCTGCGTTCGCATCGATTATTTCCACAGCAATCGGCATGCCCATGATAAGCCGAGTTGCACGCATATTATTTCGCCTGCGCAAGCGCAGATGCAAGCGACTCACGAAATGCCGCACTTGTGTCTGACGCGCCCGAGACGCCGCTCACGTCCGCACTTTGTACTTGAATCGCTTCTCGTTGCAGAAGAGGTACGGCTTGGCTGTTAATGTATTGCGAGGTGCGGCGGTCGTTCGGATAGGAAAGAACATTGACGGCGGCTATTGCACCGTTGTGGATGACGGCTTGTACTTGGACTATTCCATAGTACGCGTCTGCTTGCGATCCGATGTACGTGCCGTCAGTGTATTGGCCTTTCGGCTTTGGTGCCGGCGTGTGCGAGAGAGTCGGTGTCGGCGTGATTGGAACAGGTGTTGGATTAAACGTCGTTACAGGAACCGGCGTGTCGGTCGTAGGGGCGGTTGGAGTGGTTTCTGCGGCAAGCGGGTTTGGAGCCGCGCTCGCGCCTCCGCCCCACGAGAGGGAAAGCACATAGCCTGCTGAGGCGAAAAATACGAAGAAGGAAAGTAGGAATTTTTTCATAGGCGCTGCAGGTGCAGTATATCGCACCACGAGTGTATACGTCTTTCAAGCCGTCATGGGTGCACTCCGGGTCATCCCATAGGGCAGACGGCAAATCGCGCAGCCTCTTTCAGGAGGCAGCTATTTCTGCTCCTTCTCTTGTTTAAGGAAGTTCGCGATATCGGACACCGTGCCCATGAGTTGGGCGGGGAAGATGATGGTGGAGTTTTTTTCGGTGGCGATTTCGGCGAGCGTTTGCAGATTGCGCAGCTGGAGAGCTATTGGATGCGCCATCATGATGTCGGCGGTGTCGGCCAATTTTTGCGCCGAGAGGAATTCGCCTTCGGCGGAAATTATCTTTGCCCGCTTTTCGCGTTCTGCCTCGGCCTGTTTTGCGATTGCGCGCTGCATGTCGAGCGGCAGCTCGATGTCTTTAATTTCAACCGCGCTTACAACGACGCCCCACTGTTCGGTATAACCGTCGAGGATGGTGGTGATTTCTTTATTGATTGTTTCGCGCTCGGAGAGGATCTCGTCGAGTTGGAATTTGCCGACGATATTGCGGAGCGACGTCTGTGAAATCTGGTCGATCGCTTGTCGCACGTCTTGGATAGCAACGATACTTTTGATCGGGTCGATGACTTTGTAGTAGGCGACCGCGGAAATATCGACGGAGACATTGTCTTTGGTGATGATTTTCTGCGCAGGGACCGGCGCCGTCACCGTGCGCAAATCAACTTTCCGAAGAATTTCAATGCCAAGGGGAATAATCCAACCCAACCCCGGCTTGCGTGTCCCGACAATCTTGCCGAAACGAAACACAACGCCCGTCTGATACTGCTGCACGATACGGAAACCCGAGAGACCGATAGCAATGACGACGCCGAGAATGGGGTACCACATACAGCGAGTATACACTCGCATTTCACGCTGTCGAGGCAAAAATTCCCCCCATTCGATCGCTCGAACAGGGGAGACTCGCGTCTTGCATATACTCCTCTTACGACTTGGTAGTCGTCGTCTTGGCCATCAGATTCTCGATTGCCTTACCGCAATCACGATTAAACTGATATCCGCGATTGTCAGTGTTGCCGACTCGCTTGAGATGGTCGCGGACAACATCGTCGTAATCAGATGTCCGCTTCACTTTGAGTTCGGCGACGGCAGTTGGATCGGCCATGACCTCTTTGACGCATGCAGGGATCATGGCGGTAAGAACGGCGACGTCTGCCTGTATCTTCGCTGTGTTGGCCGTTACCCAACCACCCCATGTGAAGCCGACGATCGCGAGTGCCGCTGCACCAAGAGCGGCGCCCCAGAGTCCACCAGTATATTTCTCTTTCATCACGTGTCCTTTCAAGATCACGAACGAGGGAGATCATTCTCCGTCTACACGAACGGTAGCACCCATACAATTAATAGATACCAAAAATATTCACGAAGGTGCGCGAAAAAGCCGGCGACGTGCCACGGCTCAACTAAAGCCTGTGGCGTTGATTGACTTTGTACGAAACTGATTCCGAATACACATTCCTAATGTGCGCTCACCGAATCGTACACCTCTTTCGATATGGCACTTAAAATCAATGGCGCACTCTCGGGGGTTTTTGTCTGCGTCATGACACACAAGAGGTAGTGTTGTTTTGGGTGAAAGACGATACCGCAATCGTGCAGCTCCAACCCTTGGACTTTTTTTCTATCAGTACTGACGACATGTTCACCGTATTTATGGACCACGGTCGTCCCCACGGGAATTCCCGCGACCAGTCCGTCGTTATACGTTGTGCGTGCGAGAAGTTCGAGCGCTTTTTGTGAATATTCCGGGGTGAGATAGGTCGCATTGTAGAGGATGCGGAAGAACAGCGCGTACGTTCGGGTCGATATTTGATACGCGGCGGTGTCGCTCGGATCGGGTTTCGTAATACCGAGATCTGTATAGACCTCATCGAGTGTCGCTTGGTCGATATGATCCAAGAGCGTGTACGTTGCGCCATTGTCAGAATCCGTGATCATGTGTTTGAGTAGATCTTCGTACGAATACGACGTGCCGGGCACTAACGAAGATGGCATGTCGAATACATCGCCACTTGAAATGGTTTTGTACACAATGCGACTCTGCATGATCGATGGATTTGTTTCTGCTTCGTGAAAAAGGGCAATCATCACCGGGACCTTGAGGAGGCTCGCGGGATAATAGGTGTCATTCTGATTGATGCCAATCCAGTCGCCCGTGTTGAGATTACGGTAGTACACGGAAATGCGATTGATTTCATCGCGATGATCATCGATGATCCGCTGCGTCGCGTCTTTGAGCGCCGCATATTCTTTTAGGGTCGTCGTTTCGGGTGTCTCGTACGCGACGAGCGGATTGACGAGTGAGTATTTATCGTTCTGAAGGCGGATTGGATGTATGGATGCAAGTACCGATGCGATGTGCGTTTGCGCGCGGGCGTTCGCGATACCGTACCCAGAGATAAGACCAATCAGACCAATGGCAAAAACACTAAACGTAGATGACCAGAGGAATTTCATGCGCATAGCATATCGCATGTCGGAGGATACACCAATCCGTGCCGTCTAAAATCCGAAGAGAGACCAGAATACGGTCGCAACTGCTGCCACGAGATTAATCGGGCGGATATACGATTGGGGCGGAGGTGACATTTGCTGCTGTTGGTACTGTTGCTGCATTTGCTTCTGTTGCTCCGGTGTCATCTGTTGATAGTTCTGATCCTGCCGGTATCCCTCCTCATTCGTGCCATTCGCGGGGGGCATCATGCGCGATTGTTGGTAGTTTTGCATATTCATTTCGTAGATGCGCTTTTGTTCATCCGTAGCGTTCGCCGGCAACATCGGTACGACGCCCGGGTGATCTTTGTCACTCTTAAATGCATCTGCAGGGAGAAGCCCCTCCGGCCGATATGGTTTCCCTGGTACATACGGCTGCATCTGCGTTTTTTGAGAAGCGTTCATGTATTTCTGTCGTTCTTCATCGGTCATATTCATAAACTTCTCCGGCCCATTCTGATCCTGGAAGCGCGCTTTGCATGCATCTGGATTTGTGCGGCACTCATCCTGCAATTTTTTACAGTCCTCAGGTGTGCCGCAGGGCGGTTGCATACGATTGTCCATCGAACCCTTCTCGAATGGACCGCCAGCGCATAGGTCGGGTTTGTCTTTGCATACTTTTGCGCACTCATCAGGAGTTTTACAGCCATCGGGGCCACCTTGTCCCATCTGGTTCTCAAAGCCGTGCAGCGGCATCTGGCCCTGCGGACCTTGCAAACCTTCCTGATTACGCATTCCATGCTCTTGCGCGAATTGCATGCAGGTCTCACGATTATCTGGATTTTCACAAAAAGTACGGCACTCGTTGCCTTTGCAGCCCCCCGGGCCTACCGTGTCTTTCGCGTCCCGGAAACGCTGCGCGTCATTTTCGGATATTAATCCGTTCTTCGACGCAAATTCGACACACTCTTGTTGATGCGATGCGTCATCGCAATACTGTTTGCATTCTTCTCCCGTGCACCCACCAGGCCCCGGCTTTGCAAAGAATTGTTTCGCTTTATCCGCCTCATCCTGGGTCATGAATCCATTTTCAACGGCAAATGTGGTGCATTCGTCATGATGCGCTTGTGCCGCACAATAGGTGCGGCATTCTTGTCCGCGACATCCTCCCGGCCCGGGTTTGCCAGCAACTTTTTTCGCGCGATCGAACTCATCGTTCGACATAAGCCCATTATCCTTAGCAAAAGTGAGACATTCTTCTGAATGCGCGGCAACATCGCAGTACGTTTTGCACTCTTCGCCCTTACAGCCGCCCGGTCCGGGCTTTCCGCCCAACTTTTGAATGCGATCCGCCTCATCTTGGGTCATAAATCCATTTTTCACTGCAAACTGAACGCATTCTTCGCCGTGTGCGGGGTCTTGGCAATACATTTTACACGCTTCTCCTTTGCAGCCGCCAGGCCCCACCATGTCTTGAAATTTTCGGGCCCGCTCAGCCTCGTCTTTCGACATAAAACCATTTTGTTCGGCAAACGTAATGCATTCATCGTGATGCTCCGCGGCATCGCAGTATTGTTTGCACGCCTCGCCGATGCACCCACCAGGCCCCGGCTTTCCGGCTAATTTCTTTGCGCGATCCAGGTCGTCTTTCCCCACGAGTCCGTATTTCGCCGCGAATGCGAGACATTCGTTGGTATGCGCCGCATCGCTGCAATAGGTTCTGCATTCTTCCCCTTTGCATCCGCCAGGGCCGGTTTGATTGCCGATTTTGCGAGCAATCGTCGTCTCGTCTTTGCTCATCAGGCCATTTTTTTCAGCAAAAGAAAAGCACGCCTCGCGATTCACATCAATATCGCAGTACGTTTTACACTCCTCTTTGGACTGACATCCGCCAAGTTCGACAATAGGGAAAGTGATTTTCGATTCTTGCGCAAACACAGCGGCTCCGATTGACAATGCGGCTACAAAGATCGATATGCTCATTCGGATCATAGTATTTTGAATTTTCCCAACTTCTAATTTCTATTTAAAGGGGTTAAGCTTCACATCTTCATACGGGTTAGTCTTCACATCTCTGAGGGGATTCGTTTCAACATTCGCATAGGGATTCACGGTAGTCTTTGCGGCTTCCTTTTGTGCCACATCCGAGATGGCGCCCTTCCTGCCGTGATCATACCCAACGTAAAATCCCGCCCCCGCGCCAATAAGGAGACCCGCAACAATGCCAATAACGATATTCGTATTCATATTTCAAATGAGATCTATTAAAACCTAACGTGCTCGCAGTATAGCCCCTTTGCAGCTGCATTTTTGCCATGTACAGCCCAATGTGGGGAAACCTCCAACAAATCGATTACGTTGCGGATATGCCATAAATATGGTAAGAATGTGCCACTCTGCGACAAGGGGTACGCAGTAAAATCACATGATACACACTAAAAAAGCCTTGCCTGTAGCCATTATTTCGTTCCTCGTCGTTATTGGTTTTACCATCCCCGCGACTACCTACGCCTCTACGGGAGACTCATTTTTCTTCCCAACGACGCAGCAAGGCCCGCACGAGCAGCTTGTCGTGTACGCCTTTGGTCCGTCACAGCCCCCGCGACAAAACTCGTATCCGTCGTACCAGCCGCAGAATCAGCAATACAATCCGTACGCGAACACGTACGGCCAACAGTCGTACAATCCGTACACACCAAACTACGCGTCGAATAATTTCCCGCAGATGTTCCAGAACGTGTATCCAAATTTCAGCACGTTCAATTCGAAATTCGTGAACAATACGTACATCGCGCCGCAAGTGATGCAATACGCCTCGACGCCGAACAGCTACTCGAATTATTCGTATCCACAATCGAATTACGGATACCAGCCGCAGCAGCAGTACCAGTCTCCTTCGTATACTTCCTACGGCGGATATGGCGGCGGTTATGCGCAGCCGACCGGAATGACGGATTTCTTTGGCAATCATTTGTGCAACTGGGGGAGCGACTATCAAGGATATCCCTGCGATCGCGATCCGCATCAGTGGGTGCAAGACACCTACACGGGTGAGTGGTACTAGATTTTCCGAGCGAAATTCTTATGCACAGGCGCCTCTCCCGAGGCGCCTTTTCGCGTCTATTCCACCATACAATGCACGTATATCTTATCCATTTATTCCTTGCGCCATGCTCACACATGCTCGTGTTCTTACGTTCCTGGTATCCGCAACATGCGCGCTTGTTTGCGCGCCCCTTTTTATATACGCAGATACGGTTACGGTAAATTTTGAAAACCCACCATATTCACTCGGGACGATTAATGCGCAGAATGGGTGGTCATCGACCGGCGCGGCAGGATCGGGCTGCGCGGTGTACGACCACGCCGTCGCATCGAGTCTCGGGACGAGTGGTTTTGGCTCGCAAAGCCTTCGTGTTTCCAATGCGGTGACGAGCGGCTGCTTTGGTGACCAGACATTCTCAAAACCGCTGACCGATGCTGTAGGCGAGACTGGCGCGGGAGCCGGATCGTTCCCGATTGGTACGCTGCAGCGGCATTTTGAGACGGAATTCGATATCGCGTCGGCTGTTCCTGGCGCGCAACAGACGGGACTCATCATGTCCGTCTCTCCAGATCGCGGCGATGGCTCGCGCATGACGTATCTGCGCTTTGAAGATCAGGCAAACGGCATTCATGTCTTCTTTGATGACGTGCAAGGAACAGGAAATCCAGCAAATTTCGTCGAAATGGATATCGCGACGCTCTTGCGCACGAGCGTCCACCACATCAAGATCACCTTTGATGCTGTCGATGGCCCTTCGAATGACATCGTGAAAGTTTCTATTGATGGTGCGGTGGTACACGTCGGCACCAGTTGGGAAAACTATTACCGCTTCGATTCAGAATCGAGCGCCGAGCAAAACGTCCGCGCCGTGCGCAGCGTCCTCTTCCGCTCCGGCGGAACGGCGGCTCCTACAAACGCCGGAAAAGGTTTTCTCGTGGACAATCTCTCGCTCGTGTCAGGAGGCGCGGCGGCACCTTCGGTAGCGACGGTGACGGTGCATCCTTCCGATATGGCGACTTCATTTCCCGACGTCACTTCAAACCCGACAAAATGGTTCTTCTACAACGACGAAACCGACGTCATCGACAACACGCTCGGCTCGTTCGTAACGGGGCCTTCAACACCACCTCTTGGAACTGGCAGTGTACAAATTAGTGTTTTAGGCACACAGCGCCGTAACCTCGCGACGTATCAGTTTTCCGGCAAGAAACTTGGCGACATCACGATGCTGAAATACAGCACCTACAATCCCTCGGCGGGGAACGGTGGAAGCGTCAATCGTTCCGCGTACCTCAACTTCAACGTCGATTTCAACGGCTCTGATGTCTTCCAGCGTCGCCTCGTGTTCGTTCCGAATCAAAACGGGACGGTAACGCAGAATAATTGGAAAGAGTGGGACGCGCTCCAAAATGGAAACGCGAAGTGGAGTTATTCTGGCTCGACGTGGCCGGTTACCTCGACCGGTCCTGATGCTGGCCTCTCCGGCGTATCGGGCACGACCTTGCGCACCTGGAACCAAATCCTTGCTGATTATCCAAACGTCCGCATCCGCGTTACTGATTCATGGCTCGGCATGCGCGTGGGTGAACCGTATGCTGATGGCTACACCGAAAATCTCGACAAATTCGTGTTTGGCACCGCTTCTACGGTAACGACCTTCGACTTCGATCCGACGCCGCCGATCACGAATGTCTTTGTGCACCTCTTCAAGTTTATCGATGGTGTGCTCGCAACTGCCGCGAGCGCGAATAACTCTGCATTCAATATTATCGCGGTCATGTCGAGTATTTCGCCACCGCTTACCGGAACCGTCTTTACGCTTGGTCCATCGTCTTCACCAGCGCCATACCAAGCCACATCGCAAGCAATCCCGATCGGAGGCCTTTTTGCGGGGCTTGAATTCACCGGCGACACGGTGGTCGGCGCGGATTGCAATGCAGGGAAGCCTTTCGCGGCCCTTGGGTACTCGAGCGGCAACACACTCGCCGATGCGCAGGGACAGGCACCTGCAACAGGCATCACGCTTCTCGGTTCTCTCGCGAACGACAAGTCCGTCATTATCTGGAACAAAACGTGTGCGCCATCGCTAGTAACCGGAACCCTGCAAATAGTGAAAATCGTGAGCGGGGCAGCTGACACGACATTTAACTTTACCGGTTCTGCTGGTTCATTCTCTATAACGACATCGGGCGGATTCGGGAACAAAATGATTAATCTCGCGCCGGGAAATTACTCGGTTTCTGAAACAGCGCCGTCCGGCTACACAATGACCTCAAATACGTGCACGAGTGTGGCGGTCGTCGCAAACCAGACGGCAACGTGCTACATCACCAACGCAAGTGGCGCGGGATACGCGCAGGGAAGCTATTATGCCCAAGCCAGTTACTATTCGCAGGCCAGCTACTACGGGCAGGGCACTTATTACAGCCAAGGGTCATACGATGGCGGAGGAGGCAGCGGCCTTCCTCCAGGGTATGCACAGGGCAGCTACTACAGCCAAGGAACGTACTATTCGCAAGCGACCTATTATGGACAGGGCGCGTACTACGCGCAGGCAAGCTATTACAGCCAAGGATCGTATTGTGGAGCCGGCGGTTGCTCGGGTGCATCGAGCGGCGACAAGAGCGCACAACTCGCCAGTGTCCTAGTGGCACTCGAAGGAGGCCTCCGAAAACTCCTTGACCTGATTCACTAAAGACATTTCGTACCAACAAAAAAGCCTCCAGAGTGGAGGCTTTTTTGCTGAAGCGTCGGTTAGACCTTCGAGACCTTGATCGCGTTCGGGCCTTTCGGGCTTTCGGCGATTTCAAAGCTCAACGTGTCGCCTTCGCGGAGCGAATCGAAGGAAACTCCGATGAGCTCGTTGGAGTGGAAAAAGAGGTCTTTTTCGCGGCCTTCAACTTTGATGAACCCGAAACCTTTGTCAGTGAGACGGGCGATTGTTCCTGTTTGCATAGCAATTGGAAGAAGTGGTTAAATCAACTGCAGTGCGCTGGAGGTAAGGTCGATCCCTAGACTCTGGATCAGCCCTGAAGTGATAGCGAGAGGATAGCATGCCCTGCTTTCCTTGTCAAATGGCGGCATTTCTGGCAGTATGCTTGCGGACGTCAACCTTTGGAGGACTGGCCAATGATGGAACCTGCTCACGTGCGTACCGTGCTGCGCAGCATTGAAACTGCTCGGCGGCAAAAGCTCTATAAGGACATGGAGAGCGAGTGTAATTCGCTCTTGGCAAGACTCGACGACGATATCTCTGAGCAAGCGTGGCGGTGGCGTAGCAAGGTTTCGTACGAGCGCCATATGGCGGCCTGGCAGCAGGGAGATGTGAGCGAGTCGCTGACACTTGCACACCAATCGGTACGTGAAGCGAATCGCGGAAAAGATCCTGTTGGTGCGCTTTTCGCCACGATGAATATCGCAGGGCATCTTTTCCCGGCGATGGGACGGCCGCAAGAGGGGATTCACATGATTGAAATGTTGTGCGTGAAGGCAAAAGAACTCGTCACGACAACACAAAGCGACGAGGATCATGGGCGCACGATGCGCGTGCTGATGAATTGCTATGTCTTCCGTATCCAGTACGCTCTCAAGGACGACGGCGTCCGGCATGACGTCGAGAAATGGCTCGACGAACTTGAGAAAAATCCGATCTTCGTATTGTACAAAGGCCAACAGTGGGCGGACGATCTGGTTCGCGATGTCGCCGTATATGTGACAAGGCAGACGAGTTCGTAAGGTCATAGAGGGTGGAATGCGCGGCGCCGGTCCTCCGGCGCCGCATTTTTTCTACCACAGTCTTCATTTGCATCATATGTAATTATTGAGATACTTTCGGTATGCCCGAACAAAATCCGAATCGTAAGCGACCGAGCATGACGCTCGCTGCCGGCGTCATAGTTGTAGCCCTTATCATAGTTGGCGGCTTTTACCTCTTTAAGAATTTTACGAGCACCCCCACTCCGGAGACGCCGCCGGTCACGCAAATGCCGCCGGTCGATGAGCCATTGACGTACGCATCCTCGACGATGAAGATCTCACTTACGTATCCGAAGGATTTTACGCTCAACGCATCGTATACGAATACGTCGGTCAACCCGAACAAGCCGATCCTTGGCGTGAAATTGACTATCCCGCTCACGATGGCGACGGGGACAAATCTTTCGCAAGATAGCGGAATCTCGGTGGAACAACTTCCACGCGCCAAGGCATGTACTGGCGATATTTACCTCGCCGCGAATGTAAAGCCGCAGAAAATTACCGACGGCACTGTTACGTATTCTGTCGCGACCTCCAGCGATGCGGGAGCGGGGAACTTGTACGAAGAAGCGGTCTTCGCGCTCGATGGCAGCTCGCCGTGCACCGCGGTGAGGTATTTCATCCACTCGACGCAGATTGCAAACTATCCGCCGGGTACGGTGACAGCATATGACCGAACCGCGCTCTTTGCGGCGTTCGACAAAATCCGTCGCTCGCTCGTCGTGACGCCGTAAAAGAAGTCCGCGCTTGCGAATACCATCGACTCAAAGTCGGTGTGCATAAGTCGCGTTACCTTCTCTGTGGCTGGTACACTAACGGCTTACTCGTTCTTTTTTCATCGTATGAAAATAAATACGCATAAGTCGGGGGTTGTGGGGGCAACGATGCTCGGGGGTGTGCACGTGCTCTGGTCGGTGTTTGTGTTATTAGGCTGGGCGCAGGGGTTGGTTAATTTTTCATCGTGGGCACACATGCTCAAGACCGCACCGGTCACCCTTGCGTCGTTCAATATGACCGCCGCAATAACGCTCATCATCGTCGCGTCATGTATTGGGTATGGAGTGGGTTACGCGTTTGCGACGGTACATAACAAAGTCTATCGGGGGTAATATAACCATTGACAGTGCAGAGGTTTTTTTGCATCCTGCAGGCAGGATCCGCAACGAGTGGAGAGAGAAATGGCATGGTTCACCTTGTGTATCAATGATGGGCCCGATCTTGCGGCCATACAGCGGTGCGCAGCTGAAGCGTGCGAACCGCTCAATTATGTATCGTTCACGGTACCACGCTATTCTGGCGATCATGCGCCGAAAAGCCGCCGACTCGACGACGGTTTCGACGCGCATGTGACCGTCGTATCGGAAGCTCTCACGGGGTGGATTTCGCTGAAGGGCACGGCATTTACCATCTACGGACCGCGGCCGTGTCGCATCGAGTTTAGCCACGTTAGAAAAATCGGGTATTTTACCGTTAGCGATTGAGATGCACCCCGCAGATTTGGTCTGCGGGGTACACTTTTTAAAAGGACACAACCATCGTTGCATGTCTAGGTAATGTCGAGGATCGCGGGGCGTCTACATACAGAGCTGCCGGGGGCAGTTGCGGGTTTGGTATACTGACACTCGCATTATTAGGAATTAAAAAATGTACCTATGACTCAGAATAAGTCTTTATCATTCGGGGCTGCCGCGCTTGTGGCTGCCTTTTTTGTTTTGTTTTCGTTCACCGGCGCGGCGTCGGCGCTTACCGCGACATGTGTCGGGGCGCCATCTGCCACGAACATTACGTGGACGGCATCCACAGCTGGAGGCGTTGATCCGGTTCTGCTCTTGTGGGGCAACGGTGCGACGACGTCGTCGCAAACAGTTGTTGTGTCGCCGGGCACCTATGCAATGACGCTGCAGGCGACTGACGCATCATCGACGGTGGCGACGACGACCTGTAGCGCGACGGTGAATCAAGCGGCGCCGACAATTACATCGTTTACGGCACTGCCGACGTCAATCACGACCGGGCAGAGCGCGGTCCTCTCGTGGGTCGTCTCGAACGCCAGCTCGACGAGCATCAATAATGGCGTCGGAACCGTTTCAGGCACATCGGCAACGGTCTCGCCGACGGCAACGACGCTGTACACGCTCACGGCAGTGAATCCAGGCGGCATCACAACGGCGAATGCCATGGTCACCGTGACGGCAACATCAACGGGCTCCGGATCGGGCGTTTCTGCACAAATCCAGGCGCTCCTTGCACAGATCAAAGCGCTGCAGGCGCAGATTGTGCAGTTGATTGCGGGACAAGTCGGCAGTGGTAGCGGCGGCAGTGGAGGAACAGCAACATCGACACCGGGCTGCTTTAACTTCGGGAGAGACTTGAAGCATGGCGACCAGGGAGATGATGTGAAGGAATTGCAGCAAGAGCTCGCGCACAACGATCCGACGCTTTTCCCGCCGGGTTTGATTTCGGGGTTCTTTGGCCCGAAGACCGAGGCTGCGCTTAAGATGTTACAGAGACGCTTTGGCATCGATGTGAGTGGCACGGGATTCTTCGGCCCTCGTTCGCGCGCGCATTTTGCCGCGATGTGTGGAAACGGAGATAACGACCACGACGGCATTCCAAACGCGCAGGACTACGACGACGATAACGACGGTACGCCGGACGCGCAAGATGCGTTTCCGTTTAATCCGAACGCGACATCAACTCCTCTGATGATGGGAAATCACGGCGAGAATGGCAAGAACGGAAAAAACGGTGAGAATGGAAAAGATGGGAACCACGGCGAAAATGGGAGAAACGGGCGTGATGACTAATTGATAGTATCGCCTTCGTGCGTGCGGGCGCTCCCTTGGGAGCGCCCGCGCCGTTTGGTCATCAATCCTATTTTGGATACCAGTTCAGAAGGACGACATTAATTGAAGGGTCGCCAGCGTTTATGAGCTGTTTGAATTTCGCGACATCGCTGAGACCGTCAGGTCCGCGATAGTGGTACGGATATATAGTCTTTGGCTTGAAGGCGAGGACCGCGTCAGCTGCTTCCTCGACCGACATCGTGTAGGGAAGATTCATGGGGACAAAGGCGATGTCGATGCCGACGAGCGCGCGCATCTCCGGTGTGCCCGCCGAGTCACCGGCGATGTAGACGCGTGTGCCATCCTTGTCAAGAACGTAGCCGTTCCCGACGCCTTTCGGGTGATATTTCTCGCTCACGCCGGGAAGGTTGTACGCCGGGATCGCGGTAATTGTAATACCACGTTCCCGCAGTGTGTCGCCGTTTGCCATTATTTTTGCACGTGCGGCGAGATCGGCCGGAAGCAGGTCGCGTGCAGTTTGTGTGACGATGAGTGTCGTTTGCGGGGTGACGACATTTTCTAGCGTTGATGTTGAGAAATGGTCACCGTGCTCGTGTGTTATGAGTACGATGTCGGCTGTTGGTTTTCCAGCAAAAACTGACTGGTCACCGACCGGATCAAAATAGATAGTGGTCCCGCCCCAAGAGAGGATCCCGGACGCGTGGCTGATCGGTGTTACGTGGATTCCGGATTGTTGTTGGGTAGACATATGACTTTCTTGCGATGAAGAATACCTGATAAAAATGAAACCGAGAATAAGGATTGCAGAAAAAATCGCAAACCCGACGACGGATCGCATCCCGTTAGTATACAAGAAAGGGAGGTGGAGCGAGCGTGAAAACAGCCGCGGGCGCCTATGGCGCCCGCGGCTGTTTTCAATCGTGCAGTGAAATTATTTCACCGCCGTAAACTTCAGCACACCACCGCGATCCATATACGTAAGTTCGAGCGCTTCGGGTGAGAGCGTGTTGAGTTTGAAGTTCAACGTGTCTGCTTGTGAGCCCGACATTTTCAACTGCAGATAGACGGTACCCGCTTGGAGTGGGAACGAAACCTTAATCGGGTTCACGCTCGTAAATGCCGTAAACGTGCCGCTCGAGACGACTTTGCCGTCGTACCAATCTTGCACTTTGCCGCCCGTTTGGAATTCGCGGACATATTTTGCGTCATCCGCGCTCTGCCATTTGCCGACGATGCTCTCGCTCACGATGAGCGATGCGTCTTGCTTTACACTACCGGCGCCTTCGCCCGCATCGCCCCAATTCCACGGTGCTGCGTCGGCATTTGCAACCGGTGAACAGATTGTTGCATTGCTACCAACCATGAGACGTACTTCTTCGCCTGCGCCATCAAACGTTATTTTCTGTGTACCGAGTGTGCCTTCAAAGTGTGTGCCGGTGTTGTCGCCCGTCAGTGTCACGGTGCCGGTAAACATACCTTGCGAGCCCGCCGAGATCGTAACCGACGAGACGTCATTTGCCGGCGCCATCGTAAACTCTGAACCGTTGTCGCAGCTGTACGCATACGAGCCCATGTCCTGTGACGCGTCCGATGGTGCGTCAGAAACCGGTGCCTGATAATTTTTCAAAAGGAACCACGCGCCAACTGCTACCACCAAGACGACGATCGCGGAAACTAGAATTTTTGCATTCATCCCGTTAGAAATAGGACGCGGACGCTGTGTCAGCACACCCTATTTTGCTACTTTTATAAATGGCATTATTTGTCATTTTGAATATATATGAACCGAGTCCGCTATTTCTAACGGGATTCATGACGAATCAAATAACCAAATAATGGCTGAATATAAGCACATTCTGGCTCACCATGCAATGAGTACGAACCTAGGCGAGGCGATTACCGTCTCTTCTTTGGTACGCAGTGCGATATACTACGCGCATGGATTCTCCGGATGAGGGAAACGCACGCAGCGCGATTTTCGATTTTGTAGTGCATAACCCTGTCGCTGTTCTTAGTACTATTTCCGGCAAGGTCCCCTCGGGCGCTGTTATTTACGTCAGTATGCGGACTGATCTCACGTGTTATTTTGAGACCCGTGATGATACACAAAAGGCGCGCGACCTCACGGAGCACCCGGCTGTCGCAGTAACCTTTTTTAACCAGGCGACTCTCGAAACGGTGCAAATGCAAGCATTGGCCTCGGTCGTATCAGATGCCACAGATATACAGGATATCAGAGCGTCACTGCGCAGTATCACAGGGAAGGAAATGGCCAATCGAGTGGAATCAGGTCCCGTGGGGGATGCATCAAAGATCGGCGAGCGGTTGCGGATACCACCTGTCGGTCAGTTGGAAAAAGGGGCGTATGTGTATATTAAACTTGTCCCTCACCGCGCACGATATCGTCGCTACGACGCACAGGGGCGACCGGGTGGAACATTCACCGAGTATTCACTCTAGATATTCAGGGGTAGACCTTAACTTCTCTTGCTTCTCTTCGCTGCACGGCTTGCAAGCATCGCGGCTTTGATGGCGAGACGCTTTTTTGTCTTGCGCGAATGTGATTTGCGCGGGGAAATCGGTGGGATTCGTCCAATACTCATAGGATGCAGTATAGCGCGTGTTTAGCGGAAATGCTACTTAGCGGAGAATGATCAGCCAGAACAAAATGGCTGCGACGATGCGGTAGATGCCGAAGGGAATAAAGGTGCGTGTGCGGACATACTGCAACAAAAGGCGAATCACAAAGAGCGCCGAGAGGAATGCCGCGATGAAGCCGACGGCGAGGACGCGGATATCGTTTGCAGAAAATGTCGAGTAGCTTTTAAGAAGATCGAGCGCGGTTGCCGCGCCAAGCGTGGGTACTGCAAGCAGGAATGAGAACTCGACGATAGCTGGGCGCGAGAGGCCAAGGAGCATGCCGCCGATGATTGTCGCTGCCGAGCGTGAGATACCGGGGACAACGGCGAGCGACTGGAAGAGACCAATGCCGAGTGCTTGTCGATAGGTGATGTTTTCGCTTTCCCGCGTCGCGGTGTCCTGTTCGCGATGGAAATATTCAAAGGCGATGAGCGCGATGCCGCCGAGGACGAGCATCGTAAGGACAAGATAATCGTTGCCGAGGAAATAGGTCTTCACGATTTTGTAAAGCGCGAGGCCGATGATGCCGGTTGGGATAAAGCCGACGATGAGGCGCTTGAGGATTTCGATGTTAAGAAATGAGCGCCAATACAAAACAACGACGGCGCAAATCGCGCCGAGCTGGATGATGATCTCAAAGTTTTTTAAGAGTTCGTTTTGCGTCACGTGAAGGAGCTGACTGGCCAGGATCATGTGGCCGGTCGAGGAAATAGGAAGGAATTCTGTGATGCCTTCAACAATGCCAAGTAGTGCGGCGTCAAAAATATGCATGTGGGGAAGTATACCGCAGAGAAATCGTCATTAAAGTTTTCGGCGCGATGGGTATGTCGTGGCACTGGAAAGGAGATATTTGGAAGGCGTACTTGGCACCGTAGCTATTTTACCAATCGTTCGATTTGGAGCGATAATAAATGTGCGTTGAACGTATCGGCCTCTGCAAGAGCGCGTTGCCCAAAGTAAAACACTCGTGAAGGTTTTGTACTGCTTTTAACAATAACAAACGAGAGCGGATTCTGATATTCTTGGCTGACGACGCAGGGATATTTTTCGCTCAACCCATACTGTTGTGTAAGACATTCTTGCAGCCATGTTTGTCGGGTGACAATACATACTTTTGAAAGATGCTCAGTATACATTTTCGTGAATGCACGCACAAATAATGAGGCTTGTGAGATGTGCTCAATATTTCCGTTGAATCCAAATATCACACGTTCGCAATCTTCGGTGGCGCGTGTCAGTTGCTCAAGCGAAACACGATCAGGTAAAAGGAGGTTGCACTCACGTGAAGGATAATTAGCCTCAATGAAAGCAAGGAGCGAATCGATGCGCGGCGAATCTGACGCAATTGTTGTGTTGACTATTGCAACTAATTCGCTAAGGCCGAAATACCGCTTTCCGCTCGACAATCCTTGGTAGATCGCTTGTCTCGAGACGCCTAGTATATTTGCCACTTCTGCTGCGCTAAGTCCTGCGCGTTCGAGGAGTTTCGAATCGAGTTCCGGCATGAACGCTTCCCCGGTTTCTGTCTTAAAATCTTTATCAATCATAGAGCATACGATATGACATCGTTCATGAAAGCTTACATCCCCATCGGCTGGAGCATCGAGACGCGGTTGCCTTCGGTGTCCGTAATGCCGACATAGAGGCCGATGCCGGGGATATTCATCGGTTCGCCGTTTTCGGTAAAGGAAACAGTTCCGCCCGCAGCTTTCACTTTTTCCATCGCGGCCTTGATATCGGGCACCGAGATCACGATCGATGGATGAGGATTGTCCGTCGTTTTCTTAAACATGCCGCCGTTAATGTGGCCAATTTCCTTGATCATGCCCTTGTCATCGGTCTCGGAGGTCTGCATGACGAGATATTGCCACGCATCTTCGCCTGCTGGCGAAGTGCTCGGCCCCGCCTCGGCGCCGGACGCGCCTCCGGCCTTGCGACGGGGCCCCACCCCCGTCTCACCCATTTCGGGTCCCATCATCTGCGGCTTCCAGCCAAAGGCAGTCGAATAAAATTTCGCCGCGCGGTCGCGGTCTTCAAACGGCATTTCAAAATGTACGACGGGATTCATATAATATAGCCACTAGTGATTAGCCACTAGCCAATAGGGATAATACGGGCAGTATAGCATTTCTCGGTTCGCATCACTGTTCTAATTCCACGACGTCCTTTTTGGTTCTCGTCAGGTATATGACCGTCGCAAGAATGGCAGCGAGAAAAAGAATACTGGTGAAGGTTGCTCCAAATCCGAGGCCACCGTCATCTCGCGATTGCGAAAGCAAATCGCCAATCGAAGCGCCGAGCGGGCGTGTGAGAATATAGGCGAGCCAGAAGGCAAGCACTGCATTCAGCCCGAAACGATAATACGAGAGGGTAATTGCCGCGATGCAGCCGGCAAAAATAAGCGCCGAAATAAAGAATCCGAGGTTGAGGCTTTCTGAGGCAAGGTCGCCCGCCGCCGTGCCAAGTGCAAAGGTAAAGAGGATCGCGAGCCAATAAAAGCTTTCGCGCCGTGTCGTTACAATGCTGTGAATCGAGAGCGTCTTCTCGGCTTTGTACCACACGGCAAAGACAATCGCGAGGATAATCGCAAAGACGATCGTGGTCGCTTCGAGCGAGACGCCAAAATTATCCGTGAGATTGTCGGTGATGAGCGTCCCAACGATGCTGATGAGGACCACTGAAAGCCAATAGATCCACGGGACATATTTTCGCGTCCAAAATTGGTACACCAGTGCCGCGATGAGAAGCATGCCGATGACGACACTGGTGCCCGTGAGGCCGAGGTTCAGTGTCGTATTTAAGAAATCCGCGGCAGTCTCACCGACGGTCGTGCAGAGGACTTTGATGATCCAAAAGAAGACCGTGACTTCGGGTACTTTGTTCAACATTTGGCGGGCTACGGACGTTCCAAGCATAGGCCACATGCTAGCAGATACGTACGATTTGACCATTGTGGTGCTTTGAGGGTGCAACGCGCGCGGGTATTTCATAGTATAGTTGGATCATGATTACTCTCATAAAACGCCCCAGCGCATGGATTCCTTTTGTGCTCTCACTCGGCATTATCGCGATGCTCGCGGGTTTCCTCATATTTACTGACGCTCCATCCGAGCCAGCACACGACGAAGGCGTCGCGGCGCATTTGTTCCAGTATGGCTCGTCATCGAAGCGTTGCTGATCCCATTTTCGCGCTCACCTGGCTTCCGCGCATGCCGAAAGAAGCATCTTTCATCCTCGCCGTTCAAATATTCCTCGTCCTCGCCGGCATGTTCCCGGTTTGGTATTTCCACTTCTAGTGCCGGTAACTATTCTCGACTATCGCATCAATGAGGCAATTCCTCTGAAATTCGGAACCGCATTTATCCAGAGAGCGATCGCCATGGTCAGGAATCCTACGTGTTCCAAGATATCGAGAGGTTCTGCAATGACGATCATAACGCCGATGAGCCAGATAATTGCCCAGCCGAACACGTACTTTTTGGCGACATTGCACAGCATCAAAATGCACATCAACGTATCGTGAACTCCAATGAGAAACACCATTGTTGCAATCGGAAGGGGGATGAGTAACGATACGAAAGATCCCGACAAAAGATCAGAAAACTCTTCCGGCATGAAAAAAGCCGTGAGGCCATTCGCCAAAAAGACTGCGGCGAGGCCGATGCGAAGAACTGTCAAAGCATTCTTGTTCACACCGACATCATCGCATTAAATGCTCCATACGAGACGGCTGGGCGCGACATCTGTGGATAATTGCGGTACACTATCCATCTCATTACCAATTACTCATCAACATCGTATGAACGAAACAAATTTGTACACCGTTACTATTCCGCCGATGAAAAAGACACTCGTGGCGCTCTCGGGGATTCTCGACAAGCTCGCATCGCACGCAAAAGGGAAGCAGCTCGATTGGCATCCCGCTGGAATGCAGGAAGATGCGCTTCTGCAGAGCCGTCTTATTTCCGACCAGTTTCCGTTTGTGCGCCAAGTTCAGGTTGCCTGCGATAACGCAAAAGGGGCTGCAGCACGTCTCGCGGAAGTTGAAATGCCGAAATACGAAGACAACGAAAAAACAGTCGCCGAATTGAAAGCCCGCATCGACAAAACAGTCGCGTTTCTCGATACAATCAAGCCGGAACAAGTGATCGGCAAGGAAGGCGTGAAGATTACGCTCACGTACTGGGGTGGTAAATCCATGACAGGCTTCGAGTATGTGACGAACTACCTTATCCCAAACTTCTACTTCCACGTCACCACGGCCTACGCGATTCTGCGCAAAAACGGCGTCCAACTCGGCAAGTCGGATTACACTGGCGAGCTTCCGCTGAAGGATTTGTAAAACGCGAATGCAAAAAAGAAAAGCCGCCTTTTGGAAGGGCGGCACATGTACACACCGAGTTGCGGTCTACGTCTTCGGGAACGTCCACGCGTAAAGGCCAGTGATGGCGATTAGAAACTCGCTGAAGCTCGTCCACCACTTTGCAGTCGTGATGATCTCAGCGATTTGCATCTGGGAAAAATCCGGTTTGCCAAGCAGCGTCGTCGCCGCGAGGATCGAACCGAACATCAAGCAGCCGAGGACAATACGCACTGTCTCGGCCAAGTTCTTCGCTCGCAAATACCAGAATGCGACGACCATAAAACCATTGCTGAGTGCGAAAAGGGCAGCGAGCTGATCTTGGGAAACATGCATCAGAACCTCTAACGTTGTTAGCGTTGCACCGTACGTACTTTAGCATTGAAATAGCTCTTGTCAACCCACGACGAACAAAGATGTGCCGTCGCGATTTTCACCTAACTCCTAGGTTTCTTTTCTCCTGCTTTCGCGTAATTCCAGTACACCGCTTCGATATTGTTGCCGTCGAAATCATAGACAAACGCCGCATAATATCCTGCCCAATAATCGGCGCGATATCCGGGAGCGCCATTGTCTTTCGCGCCGGCTTTAAGTGCTGCTTTGTACCACGCATCTACCAGTTTCTTACTCTTCGCTTCAAACGCAACGTGAATGGGAGTAACACGTTTCTTTTCTCCGATCCAAAAATCGAGATTTTTCCCGTCTGAAAATCCGGCTGCTTTCCATTTCGGCAAATCCATCCGCACGCTATAACCGAGCGGCTTGAGCGACTGCGCATAAAATTTCTTCGAACGCGCGTACCGAGTCACATTAAGTCCTGTGTGTGCGATCATGCGGAGATTGTATCACGTATGCTATGCTGTCCGCATATGTTAACGGCCGTATACAAAAAGGTACGCTCTGGGTATGTTGCGTGGGTTGAGGAAATCCCGGGTGTGAATACCCAAGGAACAACAAAAGCCGAGGCAAAAGAAAATCTTGCTGACGCGTTGCGGGAATTTGTTGCTGCGCGAAGGATGCTCACCGGATGATGCCCCTCGTCCTGCTGCGTTCACAGCAGCAGTTACAACAACTCGAGGACTTTCAGCGGAGATTTCGCGAAATACTCGATCCGCGATTTGTTGGCGGCGAAAAGATCGACGGTTTCTTGCAGAGATATGTTGCCATACATGCACAAAATGCACTTGAGATTAGTTCCATCGGCTGCGATTCTCCAGGCGAATTGCTTGTCTTTCGTAACAAAAACCGCGACTTTGCTCTCACGGCACCATTCGTAAATACGCGTGTCGGATGCATCGGCGGAGAGGACGTCGCGCACAGTAGCGGAATCAGCCAGCACTTCCGTCACCCGCCGCGGGATATGGTTATCGAGCAGGAATTTCATGCACGGCGCTGGACGTCGAGCCCAAAACGTCCGAAGCATATTTGAGCGCCGCGCGAATTTTTTCCTCGGTCAATTCCGGGAAATTGGCGATAATCGTCTCGAGCGAATCGCCAGCCGAAATATATCCCAAGACGTCGGCGACACTAATGCGCGTTCCCGCGATGCAAGGCGTGCCGAAGCGTATTGCGTTATCTGAAGTGATGTTGGACATGGATTTTCAGTATACCATAGCCAGTCGTTTTCATCGATGTATACAGCCGACCCAGCAGCATGGACCGCATGTCACGGTGAATGTTCCAGCGCTTTCTTTCAAGATGGATTTTGTCTATTTTCACGATATGCTGTGTGCAGCCCTGTTCTTAACAGGTTTCTTGTAGCCATAGAGAAGGAGAGAGAACCATGCTGAAGCTCATCAAGCGAACTGTCGTGCTTCCTGATGACAAGAGGGTTACTGTTTGTGACACAGAAGAGTCATGGTGGACCGTGCACGGTGCGACTGGCTATCTTGATCCAGCGCTTCTGGCGCCCGACCTGGACCAACCGCGCAAAGACATGGATCCGGGCAAGCTTGATGTAAATTTTCAAAGTATTTCAGAGAAAGGCGTTCTGGATTATCTTGTTATTACGCCTCGCACGCTCGCTCCCTGGGCACGTGTTGCAAAAGAGCACGAAGGGCTCTTTCATCTGGTCGTCAGCGGACATCGTCGCAGACGCAATGCACTCCGCGCGAAGCTTGGTGCAGTACCGGTGCGGATTGCAATCTATCCAAACGAAAATGCGTATCGAACCGAAGCTGGACTCCTCAATGCAGGACGGGATGATCTGAACGAGCTCGAGCAGGGTTTCGAGTTTGTACGTCTTCGGAGCACTGGCGCTACGTATCGTCAAATTAGAAGTGCATGGGGAATTAACGAGCAACAGGTTCACGGTCGTATACACCTAACACGTCTCCATCCCGATCTCCACAGATTGCTTATCAAGGATAAGGCCGAAAAGCGCGTTCTTTCGATAACCGCTGGGGGAATCCTTGGTGGGTTAAAGGTGCCAACAGCGCAGGAGCTCGATGAATTATCTTCGAAGTTTGTGTCGATAGTCGATCCTATCGGTGCAACGGGTCACGAGTCGTACGATGCACTGAATGATGATGAACGCCGGTTTGCTGAACAAAAATTGCTCGTCGCTGTAATGCGAAAGAAGCGATTGAATGCGGTGTGTGCAGCGGAGTTTTTCCGCACGAAGTCACTCATCTTTGTCGTGAAGAAAAGGGGCGCATCGAGGCACGACTCGGAAAGTGCAGAGAAGCACCAACCCGCCAGACGAAAGGATATTCTCTCGACATTTGTTCGACAGGTTGTTGAGTCGCAAGTCGCATTATGGCCGTCACAAGAGCTCGAAAGGTTATACGCGAATTCTACTCATGAAGAAGTTGATGCCGCAATGAAAGAGATAAAAGCAGGAGGCGACGTGTTTCTCAGCATCCTGCGAACACTCGGTGCCATTCGCGACAAGAAGCACAGGACGTCAGCCGAAGTGCTTGCGCTAATGCAGCGGGGTCAGAAAGCCGCAAAATGAACTGAAAGCATGACGCCCGGACCGCATGGTCCGGGCGCTTCTTATCTGTGTGCGCACCCCGCCCAGCAGCACGGCCGGCGCATGCCGCCTTTCATTTTTGAGATGGCTTTCCCGATGCGGATTCCGCGCGTTTCTGCCTTGACGCCGCTCGTGACCCAGCAGATCCATTCATTGCGCGCAAGCGGTGTGATGTCCTGCCAGAGTGCGAGCACCTTCGGCGTCCCTGTAATTGCCTTCCGAAAATCGTCCGGGAGTTTGTGGACGGTGCCAGATGCTATGGCAGTCATGCTGGTATTTTAGCAGACCCGCCGGTTGCAATAAAAGAACCGCCGGGTCTGGGGAAGACCGCGGCGGTCGGATGGCGAACGCTCATTGTTGAGCAGGTTTTTGCTTTTCTAGTGGCCCGTGCAAGAGTTTGAACTCGTACATTTTCTTTTTAAGCGCAAGGTACGGGCGGCTCCGTGCTTCCTCTGTTGCAATAATAGCTTCGAGTAGCGTTATCAACTCATTTACACGCTTCTCGCGCATGAGCACCTGTTGCTCTCTTGAAATGTCCTTTCTGTCGTGGAAGTTTTCCTCGACCAGGATGTCGAGACATAGGATCGTGCACTCACCGCAGATGGACCCCGTCGGTCCTGCGATGAGTTTCTTTACCTCGTGCTGCGACCTTGCGCAGAACGAGCAATACAGGGTAGCCTTCTCTTCCGTAGCCACGTGTATCTCCTCTTCCTCTGTCATTACTGAACAGTCGCCGTGAGACGGACTGCCAGACTTATACCATTATTTTATTGAGACAACAACCAGTCTTTTAATTCTTTCGGGTAAGGTACTATTTTGCTCTCGCATAAAAAGAGGCCGCTGGACGAACCATGCGGCCTCGAAGACATTGTCAAAGATCTTCTATCCAATCTGCGCATACTTGTTGATCACGTAAACATCCGATCGTCCGTTGCCGGTCTCGATGAACTTCACGGCAAGCGACACTCGATTTTCTTCGTTTAGCGCGGCCCAATAGGCGTGTGCAATCTCTTTCATTCCACCGCTAAGCGGCATAAGCAGCGGGTCACCATAGAACGGCGGCAGGGGATCGCCATCACCTGCGTACGTTGTGATACAACGCCCAAAACCGGGATACGGCACGTACATAAACAGAGCCCGATCGTATACGTCATCAAGCATAGATTTTCGCAGAATCGACATTTGAATATACGGTCGGCCCTTGCTGAGCGAACTTACAGCAGTGATTCGCTGAGTAAAGTTCGGTTCGTCTGGTTCGTATGCAGCCCCGCCTAGGGCGACATTCAGAAGAAGCGGAGCGGAAGCCTCAGCAACTATGTCCGTCTGGTTGCCGTTGCTGACGATAAAATGCGGTGTCCTTTCAAGCATCGCGTTGTAGATGATGAGCGACGGATCGCGCACTTTCGATGCATCTGCCGCTTCGGTATAGAGTCGGCCCGTGTCGTCATCGGCCCTGAAGACGCGATTTCTGCTGTTTCCGCTTCGACCCATGATCCAGTAGATCTGGACCAAGTATTCGCCGCTCTGGTCGAGGCCAGCGACAATACCTCTGCCAGGATACGGATTGGTTCCAAGATTAGAGAAGTTCTTCTTAGCCAAAGCGGTGATGGGGTGCATCGTCTTCGTCCTTTCGTGCTGATGTTGAACCTTTTCCCCCCAGTACAAGATTACTTTTTATATGAAAATATAGCAAACAGTTCTGATGTCCAACGCGGGTGTCTAAAATACCCATACAACCAAACGTGATTCTGATGGCTCGCAGCTTTGGACGAAATTGGAACAATTCTTATATAGAAGGAGCCACCCTGAACAAGAGCGGCTCCTATATGACCATTTGGTCGTGTCATCCAATATTGGCGAATGCGTCGCGGTCGTAGAACGCGCCTTTGAAGAACTGATTGAAGCGTTCGACGCTGGTCTCATCGCAGACAGTTGTCCAGTAACCGCTTGTCGACTTTGTCCATCCTGCGGGCGGTTCAACCTCGTAGAAGAGGTCGTCGTGTTCGCCCTTGACCGTAAAGCCGAGCTTCTCCAATGCTTGTCGACTGTCGCCTCGAGGATTCGTTTTTCGAGCAATCAGCCACTTCTCGCTTTCGGCAACAGCACGCTGTGCGCCAGCCTCTTGCTGCAAGATGAAACGGGGTGACGCACCCGAAAAGTTGGGCTTATCGGAAGCCTTGTCGGCCTGAGCCTTATCTTCATGTGGTACATATACACCAGACTTGCTGTTCATCGTGTGATCTCCTGGGTCAACAGAAAAACATCAGAAGCTAGAAATCTGCTTCTAGGAATGTATATAACATATCTGCGGTAAATAGTCAAACTTTCTCCGGTGAATTCGCACGCTAACTGCACCGAAGTTTGCAGGCTAATTGCAACCCCCCGCGAGGCATTCACAGTGCCAAGATGGCACATACACACATTGGGAAGGAGGATTGGTCGTGCATTGCACGGATGCTGCGAGCTGGTCATTCGCTGAGCGAGATTGCCCGGACCATCGGCAAAGACAAAAGTTCACTGGGGAGGCACGTGAAGGATTACGGAGGAAGAAACGGATACGACGTGCGAGAGGTGCGACGAAGGAAGCACATGAAGCGTGTCGATGCAATGCAGGGCATTCGTGTGATCCGTGGCTCCCTGCTGCGGTTCATGACGAAAGAATTGAAGCTCCACAAGTCGCCCGAGCAGATTGCTGGTGTTCTGAGAAAGCGTGGTGGGTCACTTGTTGCAAGTACGATATACCGCTACCTCAAAGAACGTGCACCACACCTGAAGCAGTACCTCCGATCATCAAAGGGCAAATACCGCAGAAAGCGCGGTACGAAGATACGTGAAAAAGCCCGAGAACAAGGGAAGAAACGACGCATTGACGAACGTCCAGCGATCGTCCAAAAACGCGGAAGGATCGGAGACTGGGAAGGAGATACCTTAATGGGAAGAGACAAGCGCGTGCGTATCGTTTCTTTCGTCGACCGAAGGAGCGGATACCTCATTGCGTTCGTGCTTCCCAAAATGAGGTCGCGACTTCTCACCTCACTCGCACTAGAACACTTCCGACATATTCCAAAGAAGAAACGCAGGATCTTCACACTCGACAACGGCATCGAATTCAGCGATTGGGAGCGCCTTGAGAAGAAGACCGGCATGACCGTGTACTTCGCCTACCCGTACCATGCGTGGGAGCGCGGTACCAACGAGAATACGAATGGACTTCTCCGACAGTACTTTCCGAAGACACTCGACTTCAATCTGATCACCCCAGCAGAACTCGCACACATTGTTCGTCGTCTCAACGATCGACAAAGAAAGCGCCTCGGCTTTGTGAGTCCGAGGCGTGTGTTTTGGCGAAGGCGCACCGGTTGCAATTAGGGTGCTAATTCAAGTCCGCGTCGTGGACGACGTTAGAACCTATTTCCAGAATAATCCATACCTACACATTCCGAGTTACTAAAACAGAAAGCCCACCGAAGCGGACTTTCCGCTGGTGAGCTGAATCAGGAAGCGAGTTCCTTGGCACGGGCCTGGAGGCGCGTCGCTTCTTCGGGGTTTGCCTTCTCGAACTCGGCAACTTCGCTCTCCATATTGCGGAGACGCATCTGCTGAATCGAGTTCACGGGCTGAGGCATTGCCTTGATTTCGGCGATGTCCTGAAGGTGGTAGAGATACCGTCCGCTGCTAATCATTGAGAAGTTCCTCTTTTTCGAATGTAACTTGGCTCAACTTTGCCAAAAGTATAATACACAAAATATATAGAATGTCAAATTTAGGTTCGAGCGTCCAACAAGGGGACCTAAAAATGCCTTGCAAGATAAAGCTAAGAAATCTGCTCAACTATACCAAATAGCTCGAACCTATTTTAGCAAACATGATGAGTGATCGGACACGCGCCGCGTGAGTGGTGACGTGTCCCAACAAGGTACGCTCCGCGTCCGTGCCAACTCTGACGCCGCCCGCCGCAGCAAAGCTGCGGCAACCCCGAAAGAAACCGCTTCCCATGCATCTCTGTTCGGCGGGGGTGGGATGCGTATTGAAATGGAATGGGCGGTTTCTTTCGGGGTTCTGCCCAAGGGCAGGGGGCGGCGGGAACCAATCATTTACCCGGTATTTGATTGGTTCAATGCAAATACGGAATGCAAATGCATATTGAGCCTCAGTCATCGCTATCGGTTAGGGCAAAGTCCAACGGGGTGCACCACTCGGCCATCCGGCCTCGGGCATTTCCGCTAGGGCTGCTCGCGCCTAGATGCCTCGGTACGGCGCTTCTCCTCGCCAGTATCGCCTGCGGGCTCTCTGGCTCGGGCGCCGTTTCTGATTGGGGAGAGGAAGGAATCCTCTCCCCAGCTCGGTCTCCTCCTCGCAGCTGTAACACAACCACTATCGTTGTGTCCTCTGGTCATGGTGATACAGACTTGTATGGCTCGCATTAACGGGCCTTCGGAGTCCGCCCATCGCACAACCCCTCTCCTCGTTTCCAAGATTGCTTTCGTGGTGTCGCTTCCGCTTCTAACACTTCTCCATTCCAAGATTTCGGCGGCGCTCACCGAAGGGCCTTGCCCTAGCGGAAATGCCCGAGGCCCGAATCCCCGTGCTTGCCCCAACCCCCCCCCATGCGCGCACATATCTCGCCGCGAGCAAGTTGCACATGCTCGCGGCACTCTCTAGATGCAAATTCAATTTCAAAGCTCACGCTTTGATATACGCGACGCCTGCACCAGTCTCACCAACGCGCTTGAGTTTTCCTTGCTTCACGAGTTCGTTCAAATACCTCCGCGCTGTCGCGTCGGAGCAACGCAACAATTTCTCAACGTCATCATTCGTGACTTCCTTTTTCTTCTCAAACAGCATCATGATTTTCTCCAGTTTCTCGCTCTTCTTTGTCTGAATTTTCGCTCTCGCGATTTTCAGGAGTTCACGGTCGTGCTCGGGTGTCTTATCGGAAATCAGGCTTGGCGCAGACGCGGCTGACGTCGCTGATTGCGTTTGTGGTTTTGCTTCTGGCGTTGGTGGTTCACTCTGCGGCTCCGCCGCGACCTCCGCAGCATCGCTCACCGGCTGCGCCGGTTCGCTCGGAGCGCTCGCCGACGCTTCCGACGTCGGCTCCGAAACTGGCTCTGGAATCAGCACATTCGCTAACCCGTCAGATACCGGTGTTTGAGGGCTTTCAACGGGTTGTGGGACTGGGTCATCTGCCATTACCGTATTTTAGCCTATCTATGGGCGATATGTTTTCGATCATCTAGCGCCGAGTTTGCAATAAAAATAACACTCAATGAGTTCATTCGAACTGGCTTTCCACTTGATAGTTCCCGCACGCTCATAGCCATTCTTCTTCCAAAAGCCGAAGACGTCATTTTTTTCAAAAGGATGTTCTACACTTAATGGGACACAAAAGATATCAGATCCCATGATTTTCGCTTTTTCTTCTACGGCTCGAACCAGCTGACCATCCGACTCAAGGTCGATATAGTTGGTTGACGTTGTAAACGCAATAATATGTGTCCACGTATCTTCCAGTGGTTTTCTCAATTTCAAATCGCAAAAATCAGGCGGAATTTGATTCGATCTCAGAATCTCAAAAACGCAAAAACCGCTAACATCCCCAGCTTCTTCGACGACAAGAATGCCCACATTATCGGAAGCAAACTTTTCTTCGAAGTAGCCCCTGTCAGCTCCGTACGAACCATAGGCTGCAGAATCAATATCAACAAGCCGAGCGATGTCACTTATTTTAGCCGTTCTAATCATGACTGCTCATAGTACAACGTTCCCGCCACACCCATAAGGGTAGCATTATTCAACATGCAGAGTCCTTGTTCGCCCTCCCGCTATTGACAGCTCTCCAAATCTCGATATCATCGACATATGCATACGCATCTTCGCGCAGCAATGATGATGGCCATGATGACCCTTCGCGCGGAGGAACATTTCGTATGATGTAATTTTGAAAAAAAGAATCTCACGAAAACCCTCCGCAAACGCGGAGGGTTTTCTTTTTTGGGGTCGTTATCCTGTCGAGGAATGGTCCTCGGCAGCAAGTGGCCCGAAAGGATAGGTCATGAAGATACAGTTCTTTGGCATTGTGACAGATTGTGATTGCCGAAACGCCGCAGGGCGACAGTCGCTTCGCGTTCAGTCTCTTTGCGGTCTCTTGCCGCAAGTCATTGGGGCGCGTAACGACCTCGAAGCTGCGGGACATATCGTCGACGCACTTGACGCAGCGCGTTGTAATGGTGGCGAAGGAATTTTGCTTGCGAACGTGGCGCCTCGTAATGGCTTGCGAGAAAAATGGCCGAACGGCACGCCGTTTTGTTATATCTACATCGGTAAGACACTCCTCGTGTCAACCGTCGCTGGCCAAACGCTCTCGCTTGTAAAAAAACTTCAACTCGCAGAGACAATGCATGTTCTCGATATTCCGACGGTGATGAAGTGGGCGGTGAAGAAACGTCTTATTTCTTCCTCTGAAGCAGAGAATGTAACTACAACGCAGTTTAGGAGTTATGAATTCTTGCCTCGCGTTGCTCTGTGGATTGCGGCACGATGGAAAGTGCCTGGGCAAAAGATGCAGGTACGAGATGTCGTGCCCGATGCACCACTTGCCGTCTGGTATGTCGACGATCCTTTCGGCAACTGCAAGACGACTGTCTTGAAAGGAGAAAGAAATCTGACACGTTTCGCAGATCTCGATTTTTCCGAGCAACTCGCGGACGTCACTCCCAAAAATCTAAGTTGGGTTGTCGGAAGTTCTGGTTTCGGCACTCATCGTTGGCTGGAGTTAGTGGTGAACGGCGAAAGTGCGGCGAAGAGACTCAGTGTAGAATCGGAGAATCTCTTGACACGATGATCGGTCGCGTGCAGAAGGGCTGGCGAACACTTCGCTGGCCCTTATTTTTTCTGACCGAGGCTTTCCAGTACTTTCGCATTTGGTAAAGCAGCAAGAATCTTACCTGGAATCACGAGCTTGGATTTCCGTATACCGCTGCCAACAATCACATATTCCGAATCAGCAACTGCCTTATCAATGAGAATAGGCCAGTCAGCTGGAATGCCGATAGGACTAATTCCTCCGTACTCCATTCCTGTTTGTGCCACAGCTTGATCCATGGGCGCAAATGATACCTTGCGAGCTTCAAGAGTGCGCCGTGCAAGACCATTCACGTCAGCACGAGTGTCACCGAAAATAACGGCCGTCGCAAACCATGTGCGATCGCCTCGTTTTGCCTCAAGTACGACGCAATTAACGGTTCGATTCATATCAACTTGATATTGCGCACAAAATGCGGTGGTATCAGATAACCGTGGATCGATTTCTGTTACTCCAATTGTGTCAGCGTCCGACAAGTTTGAAATGGCTTTGGCCACTGGCTCCGCGAGCAATTCCGGGCGCTCTTTTATCGGGACAATGTTGAGAATACCTAAGCGAGTATTCATATTTGGAGACATTTCCCTAATCTAACAACGTTCGAGACTTTTTACAAATACGCGCTCTAGCTAACTCGCAGTAATTCAAACCCCTCAATCACTGGGTGATTGAGGGGTTTGTCGCCCCCTGCCCACAGGGCAGAACCCCGAAAGAAACCGCCCATTCCATTTCAATACGCATCCCACCCCCGCCGAACAGAGATGCATGGGAAGCGGTTTCTTTCGGGGTTGCCGCAGCTTTGCTGCGGCGGGCGGCGTCAGAGTTGGCACGGACGCGGAGCGTACCTTGTTGGGACACGTCACCACTCACGCGGCGCGTGTCCGATCACTCATCATGTTTGCTAAAATAGGTTCGAGCTATTTGGTATAGTTGAGCCCAGACTTGGATTGATTTGAATTCGCCGGTTATCGAATCGGGATTTTGGAGCGCGGCGCGAAGCGCCGCGTAGAGAGGATGCGCCGTGCCGGAGACTTTTTGATTGTAGAGTTGCAGGTTCGAGCCGAAGATTTTTTGAATTGCAGATTTTTTGGCGGGGAGAGAGGGGATACGGAATCCATGCGCGCGGCCACGAGAGTCACTTAGTCCCTCATAATTTGGTATTATTTGCCCATGGATGTAAAACGCTATCGACTTTATCTCGATGAGGCCGGAGATCACGTGTATTCGCGCAATGAAGATAACGTGGTAAGTCGGTATTTGGGCATCACAGGTGTTATTGTTGAAAACGACTACTATAAAAAAGTCATCCATCCTGACTTCACAGAATTTAAAGAGCGACATTTTCCGCATAATCCGGACGAACCCGTCATTCTTCATCGTAAAGAGCTCATCAATAAAAAAGGCCCGTTTTGGCGACTACTAGATCCGGCAAAAGAAAGAGCTTTTAACGACGATTTTTTAGTCACTCTGAAAAAGTACGACTTTAAGCTGTTGACGGTTGTAATTGATAAAAATGCTCATGTGAAAAGGTACGGCAATATAGCCTTACATCCATATCACTATTGCGTTGTTGCACTACTCGAGCGCTACTGCGGATTTCTCAATTATTACAATGCTAAGGGTGATGTGATGGCGGAAAGTCGCGGCGGTCGTGAAGATATGCAGCTCAAAGAAGCATACCAAAACGTGTGGGAGAGCGGTACAAATTTTCGTAAGCCGGAATTCTTTCAAAATTCTCTAACTACGAAAGAAATAAAGATCCAGCCGAAAAGTGCGAATGTTACGGGATTACAAATTGCCGACATTCTTGCTTATCCATGCCGCATGGAACTTCTACACGCAAAAGGAAAAGTCGATAGTCCGGGGGGTAGTTATGGTCAACAACTTTGCAAGGCCGTAGCGGAAAAATATAATCGCCACCTCTATAACGGGAGAATTGATGGATATGGAAAGATATTTCTCACTTAAAATGAAAAAGCCCCTTGCGGGACTCCCTCACGCTAGCCCATTCGGACTATCCACCTCCAAATGAATGGATTAGCATCATATTAGCATGTCAACAGGTGAATTTCAAATGAATGTGGATAACAAAATTCTAGGGTAACCTTCAAATAACGATGAAATATTTCCTCTACGCCCGCAAAAGCACTGATGTCGAGGACAAGCAAGTCCTATCTATCGAGGCGCAGTTGTCAGAGTTGTACGCGCTCGCGCTGCGGGAGGGGCTAGAAATAGTCGAGCAGTTTGTAGAAAAGCGCTCGGCGAAGATGCCCGGCCGCCCCGTGTTCAGCGAGATGATGGCGCGACTCCAAAAGGGCGAGGCGCAGGGCATTTTGTGTTGGAAGATAGATCGACTTTCGCGCAATCCCGTGGACAGTGGACAAATTAGCTGGCTATTGCAACAGGGAATCATCCAGCAAATACGAACCCACGATCGGACGTATTTGCCGCAGGACAATGTGCTCATCATGTCGGTTGAATTCGGCATGGCAAATGAATATATCCGACAATTGAGCGCGAACACTGCGCGAGGGCTTCGCGCGAAAGCGCGGCGCGGTGATTTCCCGGGTACTGCGCCGGTGGGGTATCGAAACGATCCGCGCACTAAAACAATCATGCTTGATAAGAAGAAATCGAAAATAATTCAGGCCGCGTTTGAGAAATATTCTAAAGGCAATTCGCGAGTAGAAGACATTGGTAAGTTTCTTTACGACAATGGAGTGCGCAGTTTATACGGTAATCGTATCCACGACGACCGCGTGAAATTCATTCTCACCAATCCGTTTTATTGCGGTCTTTTTCTCTACATGGGCGAACTATATGAGGGACGTCATACGCCAATCGTGGACAAGCGGCTGTTCGATAAAGTACAAAAAGTAGTTGTCGAACGAGGGCATCCGCAAGCCGCGACGACACAGCCGCAAGTATTTTGCGGTCTCATGTCGTGTGGTGAATGTGGCATGGCTATCACGGCCGAGGTGCGTGAGAAACACCAAAAGAACGGCAATTTTCACCGATATGTTTACTATCGCTGCACAAAAAAGTCGATTCACTGCACGCAATCCTACGTGCGTGAAGAAAATCTCGTTACTGATATTTCGAATCTGCTTTCGCTCTTTGTCCTGCCGCCCGAATGGGCGCACGACTTCGGGCGCAGAACGCAAGTGGATGAACGCGATGCGGAGCGCACAAGCGCGCAGACAATTTCTGGCTTACGGGACGAAATGAACGAAATAGACCGCAAACTCGACCGCGTTTTGGATCTCTATATTGCGCAGGAAATTGAGCGCGACGCATACTTGGCGAAGCGTCGCGCACTGTTGTCCCACAAGCGGACGTTATTGGAACAAATTGTGCGTTTGGAGCGGGACGGCAGCGCGTGGCTCGAACCCATGCGTGAGTGGATAAAGGAGGCAGAAAACCTTGCTGAAATCCCAAGCAACCCCTCTCTCCCCGCCAAAAAATCCGCAATTCAAAAAATCTTCGGCTCGAACCTGCAACTCTACAATCAAAAAATCTCCGGCACGGCGCATCCTCTCTACGCGGCGCTTCGCGCCGCGCGCCAAAATCCCGATTCGATAACCGGCGAATTCAAGTCAATCCAAGTCTGGGCTCCCCAGGCTGGACGAGTTCAGAACTCAAGCGTGGGCAGCAGCGGTGAAGGAGCTGGCTTACATTCCGGCACTATCCTCCTTCATGACTGTGCTGATTGTATAGGGGATTATCGCACCTTCGTCCACGTACTCCCCGCGTCTGTGCTTTATGCGGACGTCTCAGCCTGATTCTTAAGCCTTTTTAACTTTTCCTCGTATCGTGCAAAAGTTTCCTCCATTACCTCATCAAGATTGAGATTTAACTGATTTGCTATCTGTATCACATTAAATAAAACATCCCCCAATTCTTCCCTTGTGTCGTGGTGGTCGGCTAATGCATTTTCACCAGAACCAGCTTTTCTGTCTCCCTGATGCACTGTGAGCGCTTCCCCCAATTCCGCTACCTCTTCAACAAGGTGGATGTATTGCACATAGTTAGTCCAGTTGAAATTAAACTTTTCCACGCACTCTTGTACTTCTTTCTGCAATCCAAAAAATGTTTCTAATTTCATACCATTATCATAGCACTCGGCAGTTTACTGGCTATTCGTGGCAACTGCGGCATTCCCTTTATTTGAAAAGGCGTTGGTCGGGACAGATTTGTTCGACACAATATGCGTAAAATCCGTCTTGTTCTTTTGAAACGAGGTATGCCCAGTTTTCTTGCCGTTTTTGGTTCGTAAATGGACCATAGTTGCATCTTGGGTCGCTCAGTGATTTGAACCCCGCATAGCTTGCGGCCTTTGTGGTATCTCCTCCGTATTTTTCATTGCAGTAGTCTGTGTCTTTTGCAAACTCGTCTTTCCACGACTGCGTTTTTTCCAAGTAATCGTTTCTCATCCAAAATATGCACCCCTGTATACCTGAATGGCCTGCGCGGGTCTCATCCTCGCTCGCGATGCACTGCTGCTTATCAAAGCTGAAGTAGTCTTTATTGAAGCTGTAGCCCATCAATTTGAGGATAATCAAGACGAGCAAAATCGAGAATAGGCCTGCCAGCACGACGCCCGTCGTCTTCATATGCCGCACAATATAGCACGGGAGCCCTCTGTCTCCTTGCTTTATTGCAAGGGCGGGAAGTGCTATGTTGAAAGCCCTCACGTATGAAATTCAGCGAGCTTATTGGGTGGAGCGATGGCGAGGATTTCGTCATTGGTAAACATGACTTTGCCCACCTCCAGATCAACTCTGCGCCGGCAGTCGATAACTTTTACTACTTCTACCACACCCAGCAAAGACGGCTGATTACGCAGTTTGTGCTGCACGAACGCCCGCGCGTGAGCTACGTCTGCAAAGTGTCCCTCATCAAGAAGGGCGAAAAATTCACCCCGCGCCTCGCGTTCTCCATACGAGACAAAAGTCAAAAGATCTTCGAAGAAAGCGGGGCTATCGAGGAAAACACTTACGTGCTCAAAGCGAACGTTAGTTTGGAGGAATGCCACGAGAATTTTTGGCAACTCATTTCATTCCTGCAATCCTTGCGCGATATAGAGATACCGCAGGGCGCTTTTTCGCTCATATCGCAGGGCGAAGCGGAGATTGTCGCCGCTTTGCGTGGTCGCGATACGGAGAGCGTGGTGAGCATCATCAAGAAACTCTCGTCTGCAGCGGAGGTAAAGTTGTCGGATGAGGATATAAACCAGCTTCTCAAACGGCGCGACGTGCTTGAGCGATTTGAAAAAGCGCTCGAAACGCTTCCCCGCGCGGAGAGTGAGTGGCAGGGCTTTTTTGAGAAAAACAAATGGATTTTTGGCTATGGTCTTAACTACCAAATCCTCAAACAGGAACAGGCGCAGCCTCATTATGGTGGCACGCGCGTGGATGGTAAAGGAGGACAGAAGGGCGATTACCTTACCTCCACGACGGGCGACATAGATTTCACAGTCCTCGTTGAAATAAAGACGCCGGCAACCCCGCTGTTGCAGGGTAGCGTGGAAATCAGAGCGGGGGCATGGAGCTTGTCGAAAGAGTTAACTGATGCGGTGTCCCAAATCGAAGCTAACATGGCGACGTGGGACAAGTCGGGGTCAGAGCAGCCGGACAACAGAGACGAGCTGGAAGGTAGAGGCGTTTATACGGTTCAGCCGAAAGGAATCATCGTGGTTGGCTCGCTCTCGCAGCTCGACAGCCGGAGCAAGCGGGAGACTTTTCAACGATTTCGCAAGTCGATTCATGGCATCGACATTCTCACTTTTGACGAGCTGTATCAGCGAGCAAAATTTATCGTCGAACACAAAGAATAGGTCAGCTACACACCCCCGAGGACGTCTGCTGCCGCGTCCAGCGCATTCTCGTACGCCGCCTCGCGGCTCTCGCCGAATGCGATGATCTGCCCGAGCCAATCCACAGCTTTGTAGCCCAGAAGCTCCCCCGTCTCGACGTACGCGCCCTGCGCCTCGTCCCACACGAGGCGGTACAGCGGCTCAATATACATTTTCATGGTGCAAATAGTTATTAATAACCCTTTCCAAGTCGTGAGGGGTGTATGCAGTGTTTCGATATGGATGTTGGCAATTGCGGCGAAGATTCAAAGAGACACACGCACGTGGTCGCGACAAAAATAGAAACGGCTCTCTTGAGCCATTTCAAGAGTTTGTAGTAAGTCCGAGGACATACACTCCGATTTCAGAGAAAAAATGCCCTCGCGGCATGGAATAAGTAAATAAAAATAAATTGCGACACAAAATGGTATTGACTTTTCGTTAATCTCGAATATACTTCTCGGTAAGTTAAGTGGTTTACGCTGTATAAGTTTGAATAAAGCGGCACAAAGGCGGGGAAAATCCCGCAACAAAGCGTTTCAATATGTATTTCGTACCGAAGTGGTGTACGAATAAGCGGCACAACGTAGTCAAATGATGTCTAAAGCCATTATTTGGCGTGATGGGGTCTAGTCCGACCCGCCACTTCCTATCTCGCAACCTGTAGGGCGCGTTTTACGCGATCCTGTGGGTGTAAACGACAGAGCTCACTATGAGCGAGAAAGAAATCGGGATGCACAATGCGTCCCGCGATCCGCAGCCGCGCGGAATCGAGAAAAGTGCAGCCATTGCTGCGTTATTAGATGATTTTAGCGGCGAGAGAAATCTTGTACGCCTCTACGATCTGCTTCTCCGAATTGATAGGCGGGTTAATTCGCATCTGTATACAGAGCGACAGCCCGTATGATCGACACTGTTATTCTCGCGGTGTCGCAAGGAAATTTAACGGCACGCGATGTGGACACCAAAGGCAGACCGATGTGGGATGGCGGTACGCGAGGGAAAGGATATGAGACCTTTTATCGTGATCCCTCCAAGGAAGAGCGTGGAAGCGAGCACTATTTCCCGCAAATTACAGGGGTAAACAACATGAGTAAGAAGCATGGGGTGACATCAAGGATTAAGATCCAGTTCTCTGTTCCGAAGCTGCTTTACGGCAATAATGTGGACGAAGTGGTTGATGCGGATTTCGACGTGGTTCTTTCGGTTCTGCAATCTCGGCTAAGCATGATGGGGATCGACCTCACGGCAAAAGAGATTCGAAATGCGAAGATCATGCGGGTAGATTATTCCAAAAATGTCTTGCTTGGGAAACGCGCACCCATTACGGGGGTCATGAAAGAGCTGGAAAAGCTGATGGTCCGCCGAGGTGTTGATGTGTCATACACGCACTATCGCAATGGTGGTCAGGGTCTCAAGGCGACGGCGAGTCAGCATTCGTTCACGTTCTATGACAAGGTGGCTGAACTATCAAAAAAAACGGGCAGAGGCAAAAAGTGGCAACAGGCACAGACAAGACTTGCCGCCAGATTGCGCGGGCAAAATATCCTTCGCTTTGAGGTACAACTCACGGCTAGGGTAAAGTTAAACGCTGTATTCGCGCGGCACGGTTTCGGGATGAATCCCGCGTTTTCCGATGTCTTTTCATCGCAAAAGAGCCAAACGATCCTTCGCGATTACTGGGATGCGGCGACATTAAACTGGCGCGGCGTCATATTCGGACCTAAAAGATCTGCAAAGCACGTGCTGTATAAAGTACTGGCGACGCATCCAGCAAAAGCGGCAGAAGCTATAGAGCTCGTTGGTCTCATCATGCTTGCGCGTAATTGCGGTGGTATGCGTGAGCTCCGCATCGTGCTTGATGCCTTCGTGAACGCGCGAACGTGGTCTCGCTTTGCACGTAAATTCAATACGACAGCGCCGCGCTTAAGAGGCATGAGAGCAGATGAGTGGTTCAAAAAAATGACAGCATCCTTGAAAAGTTATCAGCCATTTTACGTGACTTCGCGTCGCGGATATGGGGTAAAATTAAAGAAAACACAATGAAATCAATCAATATCGCCAGAGTGTCCACGGCAGAGCAGCAGGAAGCAGGTAATTCTTTGCCGGCACAGATCGAGCGAATGAAAAATCACTGTCGACGTAAGGGGTTTGAGGTCGAGAAAGTGTTTAGTTTTGACGAAAGTGCGTACAAGGAAAAGAGAGACGTGTTCGACGAAGCTTTGCTGTATATACAGGCAAGGGCGAAGTTCGAAAAGGTCGCTGTGTGCTTCGATAAGGTAGATCGTTTTTCACGCAACGTCTTCGATAAACGGGTGGCGTTACTGTGCGAATTGGCGAGAAGTGGGAAAATCGAATTACATTTCGCCTCGGACAATCAAGTTATAAACGGCGATGGAACCGCAAATAGTAAATTCCAATTCGGCATCAGTCTGAACCTTGCTGAGTATTATTCGAACGCGATCAGCGATAATGTAAAACGAGCATTCGAGCAGAAGCGGCGAGTTGGTGAGTGGACAGGAAACCCCCGCATCGGCTACGTCCGAAAGCAGCGGCGAAACGAGAAGGGCGAGGTAATCGAAACCGATATTATTCTCGATGAGGTACGCGCTCCTATCATACGTAAATTGTTTGAAATGTACGCTACAGGTGGCTATTCCATAACAACGTTGTGGAAAGAGGCTGATCGCATGGGTTTACGCGGTCTTAAGGGGCAAAAGTTATCACGAAGCAATATAGAGCTGATGCTTAAAGACACGTTTTTGTGCGGCATGGCGGTATCAAAAAAATATGGCGAATATCCTCACAAGTACCCGAAGCTCATTACACCTGATTTGTTCCAAGAATGTCGGGACGTGCTTCGCGGTAGAAGCACCCGTCGCTCAAAGCTTCTTTCAAAGCCATATGTGTTGAAAGGTCTTTTGCGCTGCAACAACTGCGGTTGCATGCTGAGTCCCGAAATAAAGAAAGGTAAATTCATTTATTATTCCTGTACAAATGCGAAAGGGATATGCAAGCGAGACTATGTCCCAGAGAAAAAGCTTTTGGAACCAGTACACGCCGTATTTGATGCTTTCAAGATGATTCCGCATGAGGTGCAGGAAAGGCTGGTGGCAGAACTTCGTGAGCTCAATGAGCACGAAGCTGTGTACCATGAGCGGCAAATAGCACGCATTCGTGGCGAATACGATAGAGCGCAGCGCAAGGTCAACGCACTGCTTGATATGCGTCTCGACATGGGTATTACACAGGAAGACTACGACAATAAGTTGCAGGAATTGAAGGAAGAACAGTACCGTTTGAACGCGGAATTAGAAGCATACACAAAGGCGGATCATCAGTATCACACCCACGTTGGCACTGTCCTCGACTTGTCCCGCCGCATGGGTGAAATCTTCGAAAGTTCTGAACCTGATGAGAAAAGGACAATTTTGGGGTATTTACTTCAGAACCCGACCGTAAACGAAAAAACGCTAGAGTTTACGCTGCGAAAACCGTTTGACACGGTACTTGCATTCGCACATCATCCAACCGAGCTCCGCGGGTAGGATTCGAACCTACAACCAACTCGTTACACTTTGTCCCAATGTTTCCAAAGGGGGTGGACTATATCATCACCCGTTCTGGGTGCGAGGTGCTTCGTCCCGTGAGATGGCGGCTGTGCCTATCTCATGGGACTACTCCTTTCGGATAGTCTCTGAACCTTCTCACTTTCGTGAGCTCGGCTGCTGATTACCCACTATTTCAAGTTCGGGCTTCCAGCAATTCTCCTCGTTTGCATTCTTAGATTCCTCTAAGAAGCTGCCTTCGACAGCGAGCTGCGCTACCGTTGCGCCACCGCGGAATATACCTTCAAAAATTGAAGGCTGGCGCCATTCTAGCGCGAAATAGAGCGATTGCAATCAGATAGCCTTGATCTGTTATAGTTTGCGGATGATAGGGAAAATGTTCTTGAGTATTCTGCGCAACATCGCCGATTGCTTTTTGGGGTATGCTTTTTTTGCGCAGGCGGCGGCGATTCTTCTCACCTACGTGCTCGTTGTTTCCGGATTTGACTGGCATTATTTCGAGGCGACACGGTCTTCCGCTTTGATCGCATTTTTATTTCCCGCGGCACTTTTTGGTTTTCTTGTGCCGGTTTTGGTGCCGGTTGGTTTGTACGTGATGGGGTATCTGCATCGGCATCCGGATTGGAGAAGGGCGGCTTTTGCGCTCGCACAAGCGGAAATTGTCGGCGTGCTGGTGAGTTTTATTTACAAAGCGGTGAGCGGTCGTGCGCATCCGGTGCTTTTCAACAACGGTCCGTTTACCGATATCAGCAGGGAATTTCATTTCGGACTTTTAGAGAAGGGCGTTTTCTGGGGCTGGCCGTCATCGCACACCACCGTCGCCTTTGCCGGCGCCGCAGTACTCGCAACACTGTTTCCAAAGCGACGCGCGCTCATCATTGCCGCATGTATTTACGCGCTCTACATCGGCATCGGCGTCTCGGTCACCATCCATTGGTTTTCCGATTTTATCGCTGGCGCCATCATCGGCACCACGGCAGGAATTGTGGTGGCGAAAAGTGTTTTGAAAAGGAGAGCATAAGCACGAAAAATCCGCCTCAAGGCGAATTTTTCGTGCTGTGTAACTCGCGAGAAAAATTAATGTCCCTGCGCGGCGAGAAGTTTCTTGATTTGTTCGAGAAGCGCTGCGAGTTGATCTTGGAGCGCCTTGATTTTTGCGTCCTTGTCGCTTTGTGGTGACGTGCCGCAGGAATTGAGGAGCGCGCGTGTCTGCGGACCGACGATGCCGATTTGGGCGAGACCGTTTGCTTTTTGGAATGCTTTGACGGCTGCCTTCGTTGCCTGGCCAAAGTATGTCGTCGGCGCTGCGACTTTGAGAAAGCCTTTGCCGATCAGGATTTTCTGCAATTCTTTGACATCCGCGCCGGTCATGCCGATCGAGAGATTGCGCGTAAAGAGATAGCATCCCGCGCCACTACCGCCAGTTGATGCACCGAGGACTTGGCCTTGTGGAGGCGTAGTGCCGCCGTTTGTGCCACCTGAACCTCCGCCACCACCTCCACCGCCGGAGTTACCACCGCCTCCACCCCCACCACCGCTCGAGCCGCCACCACCAGAAGAACCTCCGCCTGAAGATCCGCCACCACCTCCTGTCGAATCTGCAACGCAGGTGTTTGAATCAAGATGGAAGCCGCTATTGCATGCGAATGTTGCGGTGACAGAAGTATCCGCATTTACCGTGACCGCGCAGGTGTTGCCGGTACAACCGTCATGGGACCACGCGCTGAGCGATGCATTCGTTGCAGGATGTGCAGTAATCGTAACGAGAGTTCCTGTCGCCGGCGTCGAAACACAGGCACCCGGATCACACGACACCGTCCCCGGTCCTGATGCCGTTACATTGAGCGAGAACGTGGTGACCGGGAGACAGATATTTCCGCTCACCGCATATCCGGCAGGGCACGTTGGCGACGTCGGATTTGGCGTGCACTCCCCGCCGTCGAGAGTCCCTGCCTCGCAGCTTGGCGCGACATCAGATGCTGTCGAGACGCATTTTTGCGAATCAGAGTTGTAGGTGAAATTTGCGGGACATGCAGAAACTGGGGGTGGAACTGTCTCACATGTATCCGTAACCGTATTTAAGGTTCCGGCGTCGCACGTTGGTGTGTAGAAAACAACCGGCGTATCTGTCGGCGGAGGATTAATGATCATGCACTTATTGGCGTCTGCAACGTAGACACCACCGTCAGGGCACGACGGGTCACCGACCGGAGTTTCGGCAAATTCACACTGTCCCGTCGCGAGATTGAGAGTGCCTTCTGTGCATGATGGTGCTTGTGTTTGTGGTTTGCACATATGGCTTTCGCTGTCGTACGCGAATCCAGCGGGGCACGCCGAAACTGGCGCGTGTACACACTGTCCTTCGACAAGCGTACCCGCCTCACATGTCGCGAGAAGATTTACGGTGATGGATACGCTTGCGGTGTTGCTATCGCTGTTGCCGTCATTCGCCGAAAAGGTAAATGAATCCGCGCCGAAGTAACCTGCAGTCGGCGTGTACGAGAGATTTGGTGCGTCACCTACGAGCGATCCGTGCGAGGGCGAGCCCACCGTCCATGTGAGTGGTGCTGCTTCCGGATCGGTTGCACCGAGGGTGATCGAGTTGTTTGTCGAATTCTGATTGACCGTTACGCTTTGATCAGCGGCTGTCGGTGTCACGTTGTCAGGATTGCTCGAAATCGAGAGTGTGCCATCAGTAAACGACACGTCGTAGTTGTTGTCCGTACCTCCCGAGCAGCTGATTGGGTACGAGCCGATCGCCGTATGGGCGCCGGAGACATCGCAGAGGATCGGTGCATCGAGCACGGATGCATCTTCGCCGTTTACATAGCCGTCAAAGTTGGCCGCGAATTCTGAGGGTGATCCACCAAACGCGATCGACTGGCTTTGTGCAGTGACTGCAAGCGGTACTTTGTGGATCACTAGGGTGCCTGAAGCGGACCCCGTGTGATTAGGATCGGTAATTGTCGCGACAACGTCATATGATCCGGCATTCGTCGGCGCCGTATTCGAGCCGTCGTAGGTCACATCGTAGCTGTACGCAGAGATAACCGTCGCCGATTTCGCAGTCCCATCGTATGCGTAGTCGAGATCAGAAAGCGAAATTTCGCCTGACGCAGGAACGACTGTTACCGTACGAGATGCGTGTGCAGAATTTCCCGCGGCATCCGCAACATCATAGCTCACCGTATGTGCGCCAAGTACCGTCGTATCAACAGGAAGTCCCGTCGTTACAATGCTGTTCGTGAGGTCGCCACTCACGGTATCGCTTGCGGTTGCGCCGAGATCGGTGTAATCCGAACCATATGCGGCATCACTATCGGTGCCCGTGACAGTAATTGTCGGGTTTGTTGTGTCTTTGACGGTGACCGTAAATGATGTTGGCGCTGCGTCGTTGCCGCCCGTATCCGGACCTGCGCTGCAAGTCACGGTCGTGTCGCCGATCGCGAATGTCGAACCGGAAGCAGGGAGGCAAACGGCAGTCAGTATGTCGATGTCATCGGTGACTGAAGGAAGATCGTAGGAGACGACTGCACCACCGCCAGACGTTGCTTCCGCGGTGACGTTGCCATGTTCACCAATAATTGGCGCGGAATCGGTGATGGTCAGCGTGCCGCTCGTGTAATTGAAATCGTAGTTATTGTCCGCTCCGTCCGCACAAACAATTTCGTAGGTACCGACCGCCGCGTGTTCGCCATCAATGGCGCATGTCGGTCCGGTGTCGAGTACGTCTGCACTCTCGCCGTTAACATATCCGTCGATCGTCGCAATGAATGCCGCGGGTGCAGTGCCAAACGGAATCGTCTGGCTTGGTACGGTCACCGTAAGTGGCGCTTTGCTAATCGAGAGTGTGTCAGATGCGGTACCGGTGTGGTTGCCGTCATTGATGGTTGCGACGACTGGATAGCCACCCGCGTTTGTCGGTGCAGTTGCCGAGCCGTTGTAGGTGACGTCGTACGAATAATTCGCAGTGACCACTGCCGATTGTGCCGTACCATTGTACGTATGCGTGAGATCGGAGAGCGAAATATTCGCCGAGGCTGCCGTAATATCGATCGCGACATCGCCGGACGCATCGTTGTAATTGGTGCCGCCGGTGAAGGTCCAGTGCGCAGTGCCGCCAGGGACATCGGTGTAGGTCGAGCCGAGCGAAAGGTTTGCACTTAGATTCTCTGCATTCACTCCCGTTGCGGTGCCACTTGCTCCATGCTGTGCACCGTCGTAGGTACCACTGAAACCATTTACGTTTACCGTTGCGTTTGCTTTACCGATCGAGAACGTACCTGCAACAAACGAAAGCGTGTAGTTAGAGCTCGCTGCGAGAGTTCCTTGATTGATTGCGTAGCTGCCGACATTTTCTCCCGCGACGCGCGCGATCGAACCGGAAAGTGTATCAGCGCCGACAAGCGTGCCTGATGTGAGTTGGTACGTGAGCGCAGGATCAGCCGCGCCGTAGGTTTTCGATTTGTTATCTGCTGTTGCGGTAATCGCGCGCTTTGCGGCGGTTGCCGTTTCCGTGACTTCTGCTGCGGCGTTATACGAAGCGTTGCCTGACTGGTTGTAGTGCACGACACAATTACTGGTGCCCGATGTCATCGTGACCGTACCGCCCGCAATCGAGCAGCCGCCGGTTGTCGTGATCGCAACGGTGAGTCCCGAGCTTGCCGTCGCGGCGACAGCGAACGTATTTCCGTATGTTGCTGATGCCGGTGCGTGTGTATTTACCGTGATCGTCTGGTTTGCAAGCACTGTGTGCGCGGTCGTGCCATTGCTTCCGTTGAAATTTGAATCGCCGGCGTAGGTGGCCGTCAGCGTTTTTGCGCCGCTCGTTGTTGACGTGAGATTACAGGAATAGGTTACCGTCGCGCCGCTACCCGATGCGGTGGAGTCCACGCAACTATCAGTTCCATCTGACACCGTGACGGTTCCGCTTGGAGTGTTGCTGCCGGATGCACGGGTGACGCTGACGCCGACCGCGTATGCTTGGTCGATCGTGGACGGGTCCGGCGTATCGGAGGTGATAGAAGTTGTGCTATTTACTTTTGCGGACGAGACGACAATAGTCCCGTTTGGACTTGTCTCGGTATCGCTCACGCCGCCGCTACAATTTGCAGTCGTATTATTCCATCGAGTCGCCGTTACGGTAAACGTGTCGGAACCCACCGGCGTCGAGCCGGTCGTACTCACGGTGAACGTGACCGCGTGTGCGACGCCATCACCCGGAACGACAATACATTGTGACGACGCGAGGGCAGCACCTGTCGGAAGGCTCGTTGCAGCGGTAATCGATACGGCGCGGCCGGTTGAGCCGCTACTGTTCGTGACGTTTGCCGTAAAAGTGGCGGTGCTGGCCTGGGTAACCGGATTCGGCGACTGGCCGGAAATGGTGACGCCGGAGAGCGATGCGAATACTGTCCCTGCCGGAATGCCGAGGGAGAGCATCGCGAAGAGCGAGAATGTTATGAGAATGACGCGACTTTTATTTAAAGTACCTGAGAGCACGCGCGATACGTTGTGCATATGATTTGCGCTATGGACTGAATAATGTTCTAATAAAGACCATGCACGAAAAGATCTAAAACAAAAAATTCTTGCTACAGGAGCAAGAATCTTCGATAGAAAACCGGGAACGCCCACATCTATACCTCGTATCCACCACCCGTGCAAGAGCAAAAATACCGCGAATTAAAAATAACTCGTGTCAACCCCGTTAGAAAAAGAAGCCACTTTTTTGCCGGAGTAAGACCCTATAAGTGCACGAACTTTACTTCAGACCGTCGATCGTGAGGTTTTCTAACGGGGTCAATATTTCAGCGCAGTTTAATGAAATTCTGTATACTGGAGCAATGCGGATCAAAGTGCGCGTGACGCCGAAGGCAAAGAAGGAGAGGTTTGAGAAGACGGGCGAAAACCAATTCACCGCGGCGGTGAAGGAGCGGGCCGAAAGGAGCGAAGCAAACGACCGTGTGCAGGTGCTCGTGGCACAGCATTTCAATGTGCCTGTGACATCGGTGAAATTTCTCACCGGCATGCGCGCGCGGACAAAACTGTTCGAGGTGGTACAATGACACCATGGAAATCCGCATCAAAGCGAGTGATTACGAGATGACGCCGGAAACCGCCGCCTACCTCGACGAGAAAATCGCGACGCTCGAGCGGCTGGTGCACGATAGCGCCGCGCGCTGCGAAGTGGAGATCGGCCGCGCGGTCGGGCATTCGCAGCAGGGCGACGTGTGGAAAGCAGAAATCGTGATCACGAATTTCGGCGAGCGCCTATATGCTGTTGCGCAGGAAGAAAGCGTGAATGCAGCGATAGATATCGCCAAAGATGAAATGCTGCAGCAGTTGCGGAAAGATAAAGGTAAACATACGTCAATTGCGCGGCGACTCGGTGCTCGTCTCAAACGATGGGCGCGGCGTGGCGATATACGGAGTTATTAAAAAAGAACCCCAAGGCGCGCGAGAGGCAACGCCTTGGGATTTTGCCGGGAGAGTTGGTGTCCCGTCGGGAATACGGGGTGTCTTCCCGGACTTTGCATTCCTCGGCAACGATAACGTACAATTCGTTAACGTGCAACTTTTGCTCCAGAACGTACAAAATCCTCATACGGCATCTCGCCTTTGCCTTCGGGTTTTACTATGTCGATGACGAATTGTGCGCCGTCCTTGTGCGCTTTCACGATGATCGTACGGATCCGTTTTCCGCTTCGTTCAAAAAAAGTGCAGACGCCCGGCCAGCCGAAATATGCGCGGAATTTCCGATAATTTAATTCACCTCCGTCGGAAAAATCCAAGAGTCCATCCTCTTTTGAAATCTTTCCGCAAAACGTTGCGCGTGTTTTGTCTTGTTCGACAAGTTTCATGTTGCCCGCGAGTATTTCCGGCAGAATGCGAACGAGTAATTTTTTTGCAATATAGTTTAAACGGCTACGCAACGCAACGCCGGTCTCATCCGCACCAATTTCAGTTTTCTCAACCGCAACGATAGGCCCCGCGTCGAGTTCGTGCACGATTTTCTGTATCACGACGCCGGTTTCCACATCTCCTGCGAGGATAGCGGCTTCTACCGGCGTCGCACCACGCCATCGTGGCAGGAGAGAATAATGAATGTTGTACATAACTAGGATCTCGAGCAGCGATTTCGGCATGATTTTCCCATACGCTACAACGATCGCGAACTGGAGATCGCGCTTGGCAACCTCTGCGACAAACGCATCGTCCAATTTCTCGGGCTTGAGAGCTTCGATACCTCGCTTTTTCGCCCACGCACCCACAGGCGTTTCTCGCAATGCCATACCGCGCCCACGCGCTCGATCGGGCATCGTGACGACAAGCGAAGGCACGTAACCGGCTCCCTCAAGTTCATCGAGGATTTCGACAGCAAGCTCCGGAGTTCCAAAGAATGCAAATGCATTCCTCTTATCTCTCATCCCTTGTCCCTCATCCTTATTTTTTGTCTGCATCATCATATACAGAGGTCGCTTTGTCGATATATAAAATGCCGTCAAGATGATCCATCTCGTGTTGGAAAATATGCGCGAGGAATCCCGAGGCACCACGCTCAAACTTTTCGCCGCGCTCATTATATGCACGTACCGTCGCCTTTTCCGCACGGGGAACTTCACCCCACTTGCCGCGCACCGAGAGGCAGCCCTCGTGTTTGTCTTTTTTTCCGCGGGATGTTTTGATGAGAATGGGATTGATGTAGGCTTCGTCGTCTGTGGGATGCCCTTCGAACTTTTCGTAGTCCTCCGTTTCTCCTTTCTCACGCTTTTTCTCCGAATATTTTCGCTTGAGCGCAGCCGAACCTGCAACGACAAACATCCGCAGACTTTCTCCCACTTGCGGCGCGGCGATCGCAACACCAAATTCTTCTTTCCCGAGGAGCAATTTCATATCAGCAATAATGCTGCGAATACGAGATGACCCGATCTGATCGAGTGGAATTTCTTTCGCGATTGCCCGCAACACCGGATCGCCAGTCTGTACTATTGAACGCATCGTCGAATCATACGAGTACAGCCAGAAAAAGGGAAGGGCGAGCCCGCGTAAAACGGTACTCGCCCGAGCCGGCTGTCGTTTAACCCGTCGGCAAACCGCCGTCTCTTGTACCAAAGATATTCTATCAAGAAGAAAGCGACCTGACGCGGAGGTCAGGTCGCTGAATAAAAAGAGGCGAGCGAAGTTGGCTTCGTTGAGCCGAAGGGACGATCAAATACCTTCGACTGCTATTGTAGTTCACTTCCACTCGCCTCCTACGCTTTCCGCGCCAAGGTGCTGGCCAGCAATTCCTTCGGGCAGGCAGCGGTCTGCGTAGCACCGGACGGGCGGGGAGGCAGCAATACCGACCCGTCCGATTCCAAATCAATATTCAATCTCTTCGTACATTTATAACACACCCCGATATAATGTACAATGTCCCCATGCCCGGTAGGACAATTTCGAATCACCTTTACTGTGGCCTATTATCGAGAATGTAAACTTTGTTAATCGCGCTGCCGCATTCGATGTAATCGCATGTTGCAACGGCACGAACAATTCGAAATTGTACTAACCGGGTATGAAGCACATCGCCCTCAACCTTAAGCAAACCAAAGCCCGGATCCGTGAGACCGAACGGGGCGAGCTGATGCGGTATTTCATCGACCGCATCAATCCGGGTCGCATGCGCGATGGATTGCCGAAAATCACGATGCCGCGGATGGGGAAAATCCTTGAACAAATCCCGACCAAAGATTTGTACTATTTAAAGCGGGTGTGCGACGATTCGGGGAATTTTTCCAAGCGCTTTTTTTACGAATTAAATCCCGGCAAGCACAAAGAATCTGTGGTAAAATAAAATTGCGCTCTTGTGCCCTTTACGGTATGGTGTCGCGTTAGGAGTACATAGGTGCTCTGTAAGAAGACGGAGGAACGAATGCAAGAGTCAGAAGATTTGATGAAGCTCGATCTGACTGAACGTGCCGAGTGGCATCGCATCCGGGCAGCGAGGGCGCAAGCACGAATCACAAACGCGCCATTCTATAAGCCGGCGATGGTGCCGTATTGTCAGTTGTCACTTCAATACCACACCGAACAGGTGGAACACTATCAGCGTCTCGCGGATGCAAAAGCAGAGCGAGAGAGGCAAGCCGTTGTAATTGGTCGTAAGGCGCGAAGCACGGATAATCGTCCGTCGCTTGCAAAAGCGATGTTGTGCCGACCGAAGTAGGGCAGCGGAACACGAGAAGCTATCGAAGCGCCGCCATTTTGTGCGGCGCTTTTCTTTTCCCCGCAAATGCATACAATAGCGAAGCCGTCTTTGTATTTCCCTAGAACCTTGTCCTTAAAACCTGACACCTTTCGTATGTCTTTCTTTTCTCCCAAACTCGGTATCGACCTCGGCACCACGACTGTCCTCGTATTCGTCCCCAAGCGCGGCATTGTCTTAAATGAACCCTCGGTTGTCGCAATTTCCGTCGAAGACAACCGTATCCTCGCGATTGGCAACGAAGCAAAAGAAATGGTCGGCCGCACGCCGGATGCGATCAAAGCCTATCGCCCGATGAAAGACGGCGTCATCGCCGATTACCGTGTGACCGAAGCGATGTTGCGATATTACATTAGGAAAGCACTGGGGAAGTGGAATCTCTTTCGGCCGGAAGTCATGGTGAGCGTGCCGGCGGGAGTTACGTCGACAGAGCGTCGCGCAGTTGTGGAAGCTGCGACAAAAGCAGGAGCGCGTCACGCGTACGTCGTCAAAGAACCGATCCTAGCGGCGATAGGCGCGGGCATTCCCATTTACGAAGCGCGCGGACACATGGTCGTCGACATCGGCGGTGGCACGACCGACGTCGCGGTGATTTCACTCGGCGGCATCGTCGCATCGACATCGGTCAAATGTGCGGGAAATTCACTCGACCGCTCGATCGTCGATTATGTAAAAAAGAATCACAATCTCGCGGTTGGCGACAAGATGGCAGAGCAAATCAAAATCCGCATCGGCTCTGCGGTACCGATTGAAGACGAACTCTCGATGACAATCAAAGGCCGCGATTATCTGACAGGATTGCCACGTTCCGTCGAACTTTCGTCAAACGAAATCGTCCGCGCGATGGCAAAAGAATTGCGAACGATGGTAGGCGCGATCAAAGACGTGCTGCAAGAGACGCCGCCGGAACTCGCGAGCGATATTATCGATAACGGCATCATTATGACCGGCGGATCGTCGCAGCTGCGCAATCTACCGGAACTCATTTTCCGCCGCACGGGTGTGAAAGCGCAAATGGCAAAAGACCCGCAATTTTGCGTCGCAAAGGGAACAGGAGAAGCACTCAAACACCTCGATGTGTACAAAAAAGCCATCACCAGCAAGCGGTAGTCACGGACTCATATGTGTGCTTTAATACTGGACGAAAAGAGCTTCTGGGAGGAAGTCATGACAAAGCTCAAGATTACCTGGACTGATGTGTACCTGTGCTCGATGGTGCTTATGGCATTTGCGTGGGCATCATTTCCGTTCTTAACAGAGCCGTTCCACCAGAAAACATTTGAGGCGCGGTTGGGAAACGGACTTGCGACAGGCATTGTGGTGCTCGCCATCATAATCGTGTGCATGGTGTGCATCGCACTGATGAAACGAAAATGCCATCCCAAACTCTGACACCCCGAGACGGCCGGAAATACCCGCCGTCTCGCACCTTTTATAAGAGCGGCTTCATATCGTCCGATTTATGATTCGACTTCAGGCGCTCAACATCTTCAAGTAATTTCCGCAGATCTGATTGGATGTCCTCGAGTGTTTCGCGCTGCTCAACCTTGCGCCGCTCTTCTGCGGCTTCTTCCGTTTCTTCTTCAACATTCATTTCCTCGACATCTTCACTAATTTCTTCGAGATCTTCCTGCAATTCTCCGACATCCTCACTAATTTCCTCGACATCCTCTTGAATTTCGTCGATATCTTCCTGCACTTCGGCAATGTCCTGACCCTGATAGTTGATCGTCATTTGGATGAATATTGCAAGATAGATTGCCTCAAGTGACACGATGGTCGTGAGGATGAGCAACATACGGTCAAAGGTGATGTACCCGGAAAACGCCGCAAAGAAACTAAGTGCAAAAAGTATTGTATGGACGATGATAGATTTTGGCGATCCAACTGCTTTTGTTATAGCAAGTGCGGTTTTCTCGATGTCTCGCGGATCTGACATAGCGCAAGTATACTATGTACATGCAGTACGTCGGAGCTTACCTTATCCGCGGTTCCACCGAGTCGCTGGAGACGCTGCTCGACAAGCTCGAAAAAGAAAAAGTCATAGCGCGCAACAGTCCCGATCTGTTCCGAAAATCGTATCGCGCGTTTGGCGTCGAAGAAGCAGAAGATCTCCGCTCTCGCGCACGCTCAAAACCCATCTCCGGAGCACACCGTGTCTTTGCGCTGTTTGTACCTTCCATGACGACCGAGGCGCAAAATGCACTCCTCAAAACACTCGAAGAGCCTTCAGCGGGCGCACTCTTTTTTCTTATCGTCCCGTCGCCGGAGACGCTGCTCCCCACAATCCGCTCGCGGGTGCAAACGCTCAATCTGGAAACTGACACGTCAAGGCGTCGCCTTGACATGGTTGTCGATACCGATGATTTTCTCGCCGCGTCTGCTGAAAAACGCCTGACGTTGCTCAAGCCGTTGTACGAACACGACGAAGACGAAGGTCGCGACATTGGCGTGGTACTCGCATTTTTGCAATCACTCGAGGAGCGCTTTGCGAAGGAAAAGATGACGCCGGAGCGTGATGCGGGCGTTCATGCTATCTACCGCGCGCGAAAGTATGCTACCGACAAGGGGTCACTGCTCAAAGCGCTCCTCGAGCAAGTCGCGCTCCTCGCGTCCAAATTGTGATAAAATTCACGCATGGCTAAAAAGCATTCCACAAGGAAGAAGATAACGACCATCGAAGGATTGGCGATCGCCGTACACGAAGGATTTGAGGAGATGCGTGGCGAATTTAAAGACGTCAAGTCCCTGTTGCAAAATTTAGACCGTCGCGTCAGTGCTTTGGAGATGAAAGTGGTTGGTATGTATCGCCAGCGTGATGAAAATAAAATGCATCGCTTGGACGTGCAGTATCTAACGTCACGCATATCGAAATTAGAGGAGAAAGTATTCGGAAAATAATATGGCATACGATTTTAAACCACTCGATACGAAACTTTCCGGATCCAAAGAGTGGCTCTCGCGTGAATACCAAGGCTTGCGCACCGGTCGTGCGACGCCGTCGATATTGGACGGCGTGAAAGTGAGCGCGTATGGATCGATGATGGCGCTCAACCAAGTCGGGACGATCAGGATTGAGGATGCGCGCTCACTGATGGTGCAGGCGTTCGATCCGTCGATCATTAAAGACATCGAAAAGGGAATTGCGTCCGCAGACCTCGGCGTTGGCGTCGGCTCGGACGCATCAGGCGTACGCGTCACGTTTCCGGAATTGACGGGCGAGAGACGTGAACAACTCATCAAGCTCGCAAAAGGAAAATTAGAAGATGCACGCACGACCGTGCGCGGGGCTCGTGATGAATGTTGGAAAGAAATCCAGGATCAGGAAAAAGAAAAAACAATTTCAGAAGATGATAAATTCCGCCTCAAAGACGAGATGCAGAAGAAGGTGGATACGTGTAATGAAGAGCTAGAAAAACTTTTCAATAAGAAGGAAGATGAAATGAAAAGTTAATTTTCAATTATTAATTTCACCATTCAATCAAATCGCAATGAATCAATTTTCAAACATCGGATCATTGAAAATTCATTTGAAATTGAGAATTGTAAATTGAAAATTATCTCTACATGACAATTCTTCTCGTCCTCGGCATATTAGTTTTTCTCATCGTTGCGCACGAGCTCGGGCATTTCATCGCATCCAAAATTTTCCGAGTGAAAGTCGAAGAGTTTGGGATTGGGTATCCGCCGCGTGGCTTTACCTTTGGCACGTGGGGAGGCACCGAATACACCATTAATTGGCTGCCGTTTGGCGGCTTCGTGCGTCTCATGGGTGAGCATGGCGAGACGCACCAACGCGGCAGCTTCGCTGCCGCGCCGAAATACGCGCAGGCAATCATCCTGGTTGCCGGCGTCACGATGAACGCGCTCGTCGCATGGTTTTTGTTTGCTGGAGCACTCCATGTCGGCATTCCGCGCGTGATCCCCGAAGGAAAGGCGATAACGCCGAACATACAATTGTTCATCAATACCGTTGTCGACGGATCTCCTGCGGCAGTCGCCGGACTCCAATCGGGGGATGAGGTCATCCGCGTGGAAGATGCGTCGACAGGGCAGCCTGCCGAGTTAAAACCGTCAAAGGTCGTGCAATTTATCGGCTCGCGCGGTGGCAAGCAACTAGAAGTCACGTATAAAAGGAATGATGTTGTCACGACAGTGCCCGTCACACCTGCGCACGCGGTCGTGGAAGAGAGTGCCAATAGGCCGGCGATCGGCATTGGGCTTGTACTCGTGACCGACCAGTCGCTCGCATGGGGGCCGGCGCTCAAAGATGCGTTTCCGTCGACGATGCAAGCGCTCAAAGATACCGCAGCGGGTCTCTGGACGCTCCTACGCGCTGCGGCGGCAGGGCAACCGAATTTACAAAATGTTGTCGGGCCCGTCGGCCTTGTGGATTTTGTCGGCAATGCATCAAAGCACGGCCTCGGTCACGTGCTCGCGCTCGCGGCGTTCATTTCAATCAACCTTGCCGTCATCAATCTCGTCCCGATCCCCGCGCTCGACGGCGGTCGCCTCTTTCTCTTAATTGTCGAAGCCATCATCCGCCGCCCGCCGCATAAATTTACGGTGCAAGTTATGAATTTTATTGGTGTTGGGTTGATCGTGCTGCTCATGGTGACGGTGACGTACCACGATATCGTCCGGCTTTTGGTATAAACACAAAACGGCGGCAATTGCTTGCCGCCGCCAACCCACCCGTCATTACGTCAATCGTCATCTCTTGATACAACTTTCAGCTCGACCACTTCGAACCCTCGCTGCCCATGATCCTCGTAAGCCGATAAGCTGACCTCGAGATCGTAGCGCGTCGTACAATGCAAGGTTACACTGATTCGACTCGAATTCTCCTTCTCCGCGACCTTTTCTAGGATGACAATCAATGCCTCAAGAGCCTCGCTTGCCTCTCTGCGCTCTGCTTTGTCCACGGATTTTCCTTTGCTAACCGGAGGATAAGTCCAAATGCACAATATCACACGTGATACAGATGTCAAGTTTGGTGAATTGCAAAACGCGCGTACAATGCAGGAAATATGCGCCAATCTCAATTATTCACCCGAACTCGCAAAGACGCGCCGAAGGACGAGGTGTCGTTGAATGCGCAACTGTTGATCCGCGCAGGGTTCATTCACAAAGAAATGGCGGGCGTGTATTCTTTTTTGCCACTCGGGCTTCGAACCTTCAAAAAAATAGAACAGATCATCCGCGAAGAAATGAATGCGATCGGCGGACAAGAAATCACGCTCTCGGCGTTGCAAGATCCGAAAGTATGGGAGAAAACAAACCGCTGGGACGACGCAGCAATTGATGTGTGGTTTAAGACCGCCTTAAAGAGCGGTGGCGAACTCGGTCTCGCACCGACGCATGAGGAACCGCTCACTGCGCTCATGTCGGAATATATTTCGTCGTACAAAGATCTCCCTGCGTATGTGTACCAATTTCAGACGAAGTTCCGCAACGAGCTTCGCGCAAAAAGCGGCATCATGCGCGTGCGCGAATTCGTGATGAAAGATTTGTACTCGTTTTCAAAAAGCGAAGCCGAGTTCCGCGACTTCTACGAAAAATGTGCGAAAGCGTACGAGAAAATCTTCAAGCGCGTCGGTATTGGCGATCGCACGTACCGCACCTTTGCGAGTGGTGGTTCGTTTTCGAAATTCAGCGACGAATACCAGATGCTCTGCGATGCGGGCGAGGATGTCATCTATGTACACGAAAAGAAACGCATCGCGGTGAACAAAGAAGTCTACAAAGATGACGTGCTGAAAGACCTCGGCATTGAGAAATCAGAACTCAAAGAGGAGAAAGCGATCGAAGTCGGCAACATTTTTCCATTAGGCACGCGCTTTTCGGATTCACTCGGCCTCAAATATAAAGACGAAGACGGAAAAGATATGCCGGTCATCATGGGCTCCTACGGCATCGGCCCGGGTCGTCTCATGGGCGCGGTCGTGGAAGCACTCGCGGATAAAAAAGGCATTGTCTGGCCGAAAGAAGTAGCGCCGTTTGATGTGCATCTCGTTTCGATTACCGGCGGGAATGTCGAGATTGAAAAAGAAGCAGATCGCACATACGAAATGCTGCAGGAAAACGGTATCGAAGTTCTCTACGATGATCGCGATGCACGCGCCGGCGAGAAATTTGCGGACAGCGACCTCATTGGCATACCGGTGCGGCTCGTAGTTTCCGAAAAGACGATCGAAGCAGGTGGCGTCGAGATGGCGCTGCGTACGAATGGCAAGGGAACACTCGTCGCTGAAAGCGACATTATCGACAAACTGCATGCGAAAAAATAACCACCAGGATCACCATGGATACAATTCGGAAGTGGAAGGATACGATACTCGGGTGGTTCTCGAATGATATTGGAATTGATTTGGGCACAGCCAACACGCTCGTGTATGTGAAAGGGCGCGGTATCGTGATCAACGAACCGTCGATTGTCGCGGTGAATCAAAAGACAGGGCAAGTCGTTGCTGTCGGACAGGAAGCAAAAAACATGCTCGGGCGCACACCGCCGCATATCGTGCCAATCCAGCCGGTGATTGACGGCGTGATTTCCGATTTCGAAATTACGAGCGAGATGCTCGGATATTTAATTAATAAAGCACAGGCAGGGCATACGAAAATGTTGGGACCGCGCGTCGTCATCGGCGTTCCATCAGGGATTACCTCGGTCGAAGTGCGCGCCGTGCGTGATGCCGCGCACGCAGCCGGCGCGCGCGAAGTACATATTGTGGACGAGCCGATGGCAGCCGCAATCGGCATTGAGCTTCCGGTGCATGAGCCTGTCGGCAGCATGGTCATCGACATCGGCGGTGGCACGACCGATATCGGTATCGTGTCGCTCGGCGGTCTTGTCGTCGCACGCAACATTCGCATTGCGGGCGATAAATTCAACCAAGACATCGTGAGCCATGTTCGCAATGAAAACAAAGTGCTGATCGGCGACAAGACCGCAGAAGATTTAAAAATTGCTGCTGCTGCGGTCGTGCGAGGGCCGGAGCCGATTGCCGTTTCGGTGCGCGGCCGCGACCTCGTCTCGGGACTTCCGCGCGAAATCGTGGTAACCGACGAAGATATTCGGAATGCAATCGGACACAGCGTTGATGATTTGGTCGAGCAGACGAAAGATATTCTTGAAACCACACCGCCGGAAATTTTGGCCGACGTGATGCAGCGCGGCATTCATCTTGCGGGCGGTGGCGCACTTATCCGTGGCATCCCGGAATTTCTCACGAGCGCGCTTGGCGTCCCGGTGTTTGTTGCGACGGATCCGATGACGGCAGTTGTGCGGGGAACGGCGATTATTTTGGATAATATGGATGCGTATCGCAGTACGCTTCTCACGAACGAAGATGAATTGGTCCCCACGGAATGAGCGTGCTGCGATATGAGAGGACAATTTTCTAGTCGTCGTCAAACAACCGTGCCGCTTTTCGGCATCCTTTTATTTGCACTCCTCGTTTCCGTAGCGGCATTCGGCTTCGACACACTCTCTGGCGGCATCGTGCGCTCGTATGTGCGGACGGTTTCCTCGGTCGCCATGCGTGCAGCGTCGGCAACAGTGACGACACTCGATGTCGGCGGTTTTTTAAGCTCGCGTCGGTCGCTCACCAATGAGATCGCGTCATTGAAATCTGAAATTGCACAGCGCGATGAGGCTGCGGCTCGGTTCCAATCGCTCCAAGACGAGAACACCGCACTGCAAGACATGGCGCATCTCGCGGATGTGCACCAAGGGGGTATCACGGTTCGCGTCCTCTCATCATTCCGTGCCTCGCCGTATGGAACATTCGTAATCCAAGCAGGGAAAAGCGACGGACTCGCGATCGGTAATGCTGTGCTTTCGCCAGGCGGATTTATCATCGGTATGGTGAGTGACGCAGATGCACACACCGCGACAGTGAAGGAACTATTTGCGCCATCAAATACGGTGCAGCTCACCGCAGAAAATGTTGCCTTCGCTGCCGACGGGCGCGGCGGAGGAAACGCACGCGCAGAAATCCCTCGTGATGCGAAAGTCGCAGTCGGTGATGTGGTGAAAGCGCACGAGCTGGGCGGCATGCCCGCGGGCGTCATCGGCTCCATCGAAAGTGCCTCATCGAGCGCAACGCAAACACTTTTCATTCGACTTCCGGTCAATCTCGACACCTTGCAATTCGTGTATGTCATCAAATAAATTCCGCGTCATGCTCGATATCGCGCTGTTTGCAAGCGTTATCTTTGCGCCACCGTGGCTCGCGGCCATTTTTGCCTGTGCACTCGCCGCGCGCTGGCGTGCGTGGGAAGTCGTCGCGGCGGGGATGCTCATGGATTTTCTCTGGATGCCAGCGTCGTTTTCGTTTCTTTCATTCCACTCCCTCCCGTTGTGCACCATCATCGCCATCGTCCTTGTCTTCGGTCTCGAACCCCTCCGCCGCCAACTTCTCCTCGGCCCACAGATTTTGTAGATCGTTTTCCAACCGCTCAGCGTCGTCTCGCGACTCCATTTGGTCAGACTCTCACATGCTATAGTGTTTTCATTAACAAGGCAGCACTCAATACTCAATGAGTCATTTATTATGATAGAAAAGTTTGAAACAGGTAAGGAGGCAGAACTGAAAGTTGGCGATGTTGTTGGAGTTAACTCTCACGGCGTTATGACTGACCCCGGAGAAGCTATTGCATATGAGCTTAGAGCAATTGAAGAGGATGCGAACGGCAGTAAAATAGGCGTGGTTTGGGTTCCGGGAGACGAACTTACTACACGAAAATTTCCACTAAACAGGCTCATTAACCTCAAGCAATGACGTTATTGAGGATAAGAAAACGAGCGTCAGGTACCGTTTATACGAACCCGTCAAATACCGGTATAGGGGTATCTCCTTCACGCCACCAACTCAGAAGCGGGTACAGGATCAATCGCAAGTGCATTTTGAACGAGTCGGTAGAATAGAAGACCGCGCGAACGGGAGGTGCGTCGATTGAAGCGAAACACGAACTCGTCGAGATAGTACGGCAGATGCGTGTGTTGCACACCGCCTTGATGAGTGTTTAAAAGCCAGCGTTTGAGGAGCGATGCGACACGATGTACGAGAGGTGTGAGATTTTCGTCCCTGCCCCCTGTTCTCTCGATGCGGATATGCCGGTACCCATCACCCTTGAGCCCTGCATATCCTTGCCACATGTCCGTGCGGATACTGCTGCCCGGTTCAACCATGTCTTTGAGCGCATGCACGATGTGGGCATGTGATCCGTTTTTGATGCGGGCAAGTCGGATGCGACCGATATTTTCTTCCTTTCCTTCGACAGCCACGAGTCCCAGAGCCTTTTTGAAGGTGCCGCGTCCTTTCGCGCCCTTGTGCAGACCGCCAACGAGGATTTCGTCGACTTCAACAATCCCGGAAAGCCGATCTCGTCCCGGTCTCACCATGGCACGACGGAGTTTGTGGAGCTGTGTCCATGCCGTCTCGTAGCTGCCGAGTCCGAGGATGCTCTTGAGCGCAAGTGCACTCACGCCTTGTTTCTGGCAGACCACATACCAGAGCGCTTGGAACCACAGTCGCAGCGGCAGATGCGAGTCTTGGAAAATTGTTCCCGCAGTGAGTGACACATCTCGTCTGCATTTCTTGCAGCGCAAAAGACTCGAGCCAAGTTCCCAGTTCTCCGTGTGCATACACCGCGGACACACAAATCCCTCCGGCCAGCGAACCGCGGTGAGATACGACTCACATGCTTTCTCGGTCGGAAACATATCTTGGAAGTCGATCACATTCACCGGATAGTGCTTCATTGTCTTTCAGGCTACCACTGTATACAGGTGGTGTCATGGGGATACCCCTATACCGCTATTTGACGGGTTTGGCTTCATGCGGAGCGAGACGGGAAGCAGTTGTGATGTCGCCCCTTCAAATGAACGAGACGGCAACGCAAGGTGTTCCTCCCAGAGTACATCGCGCAGCGAATAGCCGCGCGTAGAGACATACAGCAGTAGATGTTATGTTCGATCCGTTGATCAGTTCGCGTACGGGTGGGAGGAATACCTTGTGGTGCCGCGAGTGAATTAGGGCGACATCACAACTGCGTACCGCAAGCGGGCGGTTGCAGAGCGAGACAAATAAAGTACCCTAAGGCAATGGCATCATGGTGGGGTAAGAATCAGTTGCGCGGGCGGGAGATTGACCCGGAGGATATTTTCTTGGATTCCAGCAACATGGCGCGCCTCAATGCGCAGCAGCTCGAAGGGCGCATCGAGCGGCCAGTTTCGACATTTGCGATTGTGTTTGTCGGCGTTTTGTTCGCGTTCGTGGCGCTTGTGTACGCCGGTCAAGCGTTTAATTTGCAAATACTGAAAGGCAAAGCCTACGCCGACATTTCGCGCAACAATCGCCTCGATCGCTCGGTCCTCTTTGCGACGCGCGGCATTATCACTGATCGTAGCGGCACGGAACTCGCATGGAACGAACCGCAAGAAGATGTGGCGTCGTCGACGACGCCCTTTGCGCTCCGCAGCTACACGGGCGCTGCAGGTTTCTCACATCTCCTCGGCTTTATCCGCTACCCCAAAGCCGACGCGAGCGGCGAATGGTGGCGCGAAGAGTACACGGGCGTCGCGGGAGCGGAGCATTTCTTTAACGATATTCTCGCGGGTCAAAATGGGAGCTTGATGTCAGAGACAGACGCGCGAGGGAAATTAGTGCGTGAAGACATTGTTGATCCGCCCAAAAATGGCGACACGCTCAAGCTCTCGATCGACGCGTCGCTCCAAACGAAGCTCGAAGAGACGCTTGCAAATCACGCAAAGTCACAAGGCTTCCAAGGCGGCGCGGGCGTGATTATGGATGTGCACACGGGAGAGTTGCTCTCGCTCGTGAGTTTTCCGGAATACGATAACGCGGCATTTGGTAATGGTGACAGCGACGCGATCGCGGCTGCAAACGCGAACCCCGCAAAGCCGCTCCTTGATCGCGCGGTCGCCGGTGTGTACGCGCCGGGATCTATCGTGAAGCCGATTTTTGCCGCTGCAGGTTTGCAAGAGGGCATCATCACGCCGGAGACGCAGATTTTTTCGTCAGGGCAGTTGGAATTGCCGAATCCGTATGATCCGAATAACCCCTCAATTTTTAAAGACTGGAAAGCGCACGGCCTCATGGATTTACGGCACGCGATCGCGGTTTCGTCTGACGTGTATTTCTACGAAGTCGGCGGCGGGTTTGGCGCGCAAAAAGGTCTCGGCATCGCTAAGATTGACGAGTACGCGCGCAAATTTGGCCTCGGCTCTGCGACCGGATTTCGCGTGGAAAACGAAGCCGACGGTACGATCCCGACTCCGGAATGGAAAGCAAAAGTTTTCAACGGCGATCCGTGGCGCATCGGGGATACGTACCACACGGCGATAGGGCAGTACGGATTTCAAGTAACGCCGCTGCAGGTGGTGCGCTATGTCGCGGCGATTGCAAATGGCGGCCGCTTGATGACGCCACAAATTGTCGCCGATGGTCCGAGCGCATCAAAGAGCGTGGGTATTTCCGATGCCAATTTGCAAGTCGTGCGTGAAGGCATGCGCATGGCGGTACATTCGCAATATACGGATCGCACCGAACGCGCGCTCGACATGGACGGCATCGACATCGCGGGAAAGACTGGCACGGCGCAGATCGGCGTGCACAACGAAAACATGAATTCATGGGCGATCGGCTTTTGGCCGTACGAAAATCCGAAATACGCATTTGCGGTCGTCCTCGAAAAAGGCCCGGCGGGGACGCTCTCTGGCGCCGCGCCCGCAATGACGAATTTCTTCTACTGGCTGCGAGACACGAAACCCGAGTATGTTAGCCACTAGCCAATTGCGACTAGGGAATTCAAACATGCACTTCCGCATTTCCCAATTGGCTCAACCCTAGTGGCTAGTGGCTTGATCGCGCACTACACGCGACCCTTGCACCGAAATCCATACAAGGTACAATACGTGCGCTTGGCCTAGACCTATATGATTCAAGACGACAATACGTATCTCTCGCAAGAGAAATTTGACGAGCTCACGAAGGAGCTCGAACATTTAAAGACCGTGCGCAGGCGCGAGATAGCAGAGCAACTCGAATATGCCCGCTCGCTCGGCGACCTTTCTGAAAACGCCGAATACGAGGAGGCGCGTAATTTGCAGGCAGCGACCGAGGATCGAATTCGCCAGATCGAAGAGCAACTTGCCCGTGCCCGCATCATCGAGCATCACAAAGGTAATGCCGTGTCACTCGGCTCATTTGTAACGATCCAGAAAGTTGGCGAGAAAGGAGAACTCACGTACGAAGTCGTCGGCAGCGCAGAAGCAAACATGCAGGAGCACAAAATCTCACACCTCTCGCCGCTCGGCAGTGCGCTCATGGGCAAAAAGAAAGGGGAAGCATTTGCATTTCAAACGCCCAAAGGCGCACAGAAGTACAAGATTGTTGGGCTTAAATAACGATTGCGAAGACAGAGCATTCTGTTAGGCTTGCGTCAGTGCAATGGTCTTCGGGAGATGTCTGATGGACAGGACGATGAAAATGCTCATTTGCATGTGTGTCGCGCTTGGAACGGGGTTGATGGTCGCAATGTACGTGCTTGTCGAGGTCTCGCATACGATTGATACGCTCTATGTTGATTTGAGGGGAGTGTCGCACGGAACTAAGACGGAGGTTGAAATCAAGCACGATTCGATGCATGGGACGCGATTCAATACGACGTACGTACGAGATGTTTACGCAGATGCTGTGATTATCCTTGAAAATGTACCACAGGGAAATTACACCGTACGGATTCCCACGGAAAAGTGCAAACCACGTCCACCAACCATAGCTGAATATCCAGGTCACCGAGCCGGCTCTTTTTTTGCATCTTTTGGTGTTAGCGACAATCGGCGATGGATAACATTACCCAACGTGGTATTTATCGTCGACCTTGATGCATGTAAAACGCACCTCGAATCTACGCGCTCAAAAGGATGGACGTGGAGATTTCGGTAGGTCGAAGGGCGTCGCCAGCGTGTTTGGCGACGCCCTTGTTTTTTGATCGGGCCGGCGAGTGAGACGGGGTTGGGGCCCCGTCGCAAGGCCGGAGGCGCTTGGCGCCGAGGCGGGGTCGCGTGCGATTTCAGCTGAAAACGACACGTGACTCGAACTCACTCTACACGAACCCGAATCGTGCGTACTACCGGTATACTACGGCCCGTAGCGTGTCTTTATATCACACGCTCGTGCGTCACGGATAATTTCCTCGCCTACGCTCGAAAATTTCCGCGACCCCGGCTCGCGGTTTCGCGTGCTCGCGAAACATCGCTCCGCCCGTGCACAGAGCAGAAAATCTGCCGCAGGGCAGATGTTTCTGTCTTTGTGCACCTTGTTGGGATCGGACCAACGGCCTTTCCGATGTGAACGGAACGCTCTACCACTGAGCTAAAGATGCGTGACTGTGAGTATTGCGCAAAAGTTAAGATTTCTCAAGTTAGAATGATCGCATGCATGCGCAGTTGGGGCTCTTGTTTGCGTTTATCGCGCTCGTCGGCTGGGGATTCGGGGATTTTTTCATACAGAAAACGACGCGCATTATCGGCGTATACAAGACGCTGTTTTTTATCTGCATCGGCGCGACCGTTGTCTTATTTCCATTCGTCTTTCACGAGATCGCCTCGTACACGCGCGCGGACTATCAATCGATCGTTATCTTAAGCCTGATCATCTTTTTCTACGCGCTCGTTATCTTTCACGCGTTCGAGAAAGGGAAGCTATCAGTTGTCGAATCGGTCATCGCATTTGAATTGCCGCTTACAGTGATGCTCGGTGTGTTTGTTGGCGGCGAAACACTCACGCTTAAACAATTTCTCCTCTTCATCATAATTTTCGTTGGTATCGCACTTGCCGCCGCGTCGAAACTCGACCACTTACACCTACACAGACGCATTTTCGAAAAAGGCGTCATCTGGGCATTCGGTGCGGCGTTTCTCTCCGCCCTTACCAACTTTTATGTCGGCACGTATTCACAGCACATGTCACCCCTCTTCGTGATCTGGGCGACGCACTCGATGCTCGCCGTTCTGTGCGGTGCGTACATTGTGTATCGCGGCGAGCTTCGCTCGCTCGCATCGGACCTCAAAAAACATACCGGCCCCATTGTCGCACAGAGTATCTTCGACAATTCCGCCTGGATCGGTTATGCATTCGCCACGAGCCTGATCCCGATTTCTCTTACCGTCTCCATCAGCGAAAGTTACATCGCGCTCGCCGCACTCCTCGGCTATTTCTTCGGCCGCGAAAAACTGAACCGCCACCAGATCCTCGGCGCCATCATCGCGTTTGTCGGTGTCATCTTTCTTGCGCGGACGATTTAAAAAACAGGCGCCGCATGCAATGCGGCGCCTTTCTTCGGTTATGAGCCAGCATTGGCTTTTTTGCGGCTCTTGAGCTCATTGCGGAAACGTCGCCGGAATTTTTTACGACCACCGTAACGCTCCCAAAACTCTTCGACATCAGCAGTCGTCACTGGATCCATGAACTTTAATGCGTTAATTTTGTTCGCGATATCATGCGCAGAAAGATCTTTCTCTGCGGTAAAGTCAAACACGGTCCTCGCAAATCTCAAATTTTCATCAGATAGAAGATCATCACCCATTGTTTGCTCCTGCTGTTGTCCTGGAGCCCAAGAGCACGATATACAATATTTTCAGAGACGCAAGCATAAAAAAGTTATGCACATATTTCAAAAAAACTCTTGTGCTTAGAGTCATGGTTTGTATACTACGCGCAGACTGCTGAAAAGTTCTTAACCGGAGGAAGGTTCGATGAAAACGGAATCGTTTCGACCCTACACGCAGACGCATACGCTTGTCTTCAAGAAATGTCGCAAGTTGCGTATGCTGCTATCACAACTCGGAGAAGCAGAAATCAAAAAAATGTTTATCGAAGCACTCGAAAAATCGGGATTTGAGATTCCGAAGGACGAGGCAGGTGAACTGCGCGTGCAATGTCATCCGTTCGGCAAGAATTTCGGATACACGGCAACGGCAATTTTGACGTCGTCCGATGCTGCGATACATACGTATCCGGAGCGCGAGTTTGATCGGACAATGCAGGTGAAATTCAACCTGTGTTATCTCTGGCCAGCGACCGAAGCGACGCACAATGAGCATGTAAGCAGGGCATTGCAGGAGTTTGTGAGAATTACCGGTAGTCGGTACTCATCGTGCCACAGCTCGCATCCGGAGTATCTTTAGCTTCTGCAGTGAACAAGCAGCAGTGACATCATGTAGAGGGCGGCGTATCACAGACGTCGCCCTTTCGTTATATAAAAGCGCCGCGGAAATGCGGCGCTTGGCTTGGACTACGCCCGTTTCGCGGATTCATGTCTGTACTTGATGATGAAATCCGCGACGCTGTCGAAGCGTCTCACGATATACGAGCGGGCTCGATCTTGATTGACTTCAATTCGTCCAATGGTTCGAAGCACCTCTGGCCAGCTTTTTCCACGTGCCAAATGCAGACACAACGCGCGTAATTCGGCTTCGGAAAATAGTTTTTCTCGAATAATCGGCAACGGATCAGCAAGGGGCTTATCGGTAAGCGAACGGCTCCGCATCTCTGTCTTGAACGCTGCCTTGCCCTGAAAATGCATCCACAATGACGTAATGTCTTTCCCGGTTACGATTTTGCCAGCCTCTTTTTCGCTGATGGTCAGTGCTATCGTGTGGGCAACAAGTCCTTGTTGGATTCCCTCGTAAATCTTCCGCATCACGCTTTCTATGCAGTACAAAGGTATTCTCGCCATTGGTACACCTCACCGTTGCAACCCACAGATCACTCTACTGATTATGCTTACATTTGCAATATAGGATGGTCAGCGATATTTTTCTTCTTTGCAGTGCCTCGACGAGGAATCGAACCTCGCTCGCAACCTTCGGGAAGCGAGCGCGTTCTTTAGTGACTGATTTTCAACGGCCTGGGGTAGAAAAGAAAGCGGCGCGCCTTTGGGGGGCGCGCCGCCGACATCGCAACTACGGTTGCGTTGCATGTACCTCGAGTCGACCGACTTGGAAGATTCCCGAGTATTTCACGCCGAGCGCATTCATGCCACGCTTTTCTTCCGAAGTCTTAGCCTCAACGACCAGCTGCATTGGCACTTCGGTGATCATGTAGGTGTGAATGGTGCTTGCAAAACGAGTGCAAAGCTCATTCCGGACAGCAGCCTCCAGGGCTCGTTTGTTTCCACCAACAGCGTACGCCGCGCGCAAGCCGTCAAAAGACAAATTCAGTGTCGCACCAATTCGTGCTTTGACGCCGAAACCATCCTTTGTTGTGGCCGAGCAAATCAGAGGATGGCCTGATTCAAATGCCACCGATTGATCTGTCGTGTAGTTGTACACGCTATCGGTAAAGGTGTTGAAGCGTGTCATGGATGGCCACTGCTCGTACAGTAGCGTTCCATCGCCGCGCTCAATCACTTGCATCGGCCACGGAAACGGTATGAGATACAACCAACCGGCGATCATCACGATTGGCATCCAACCGATTGCGACGAAGTATTGTGCGCGATTCGGGAAGTATCCACTGGGGGAATAAGCTCGATGCTGCTCGCTGATCCTGAACCATTTTCCGGAATCGGATAGTATATGTGCGATCCCGAAAACGAGTCCGCCCACAGCAAGTATCGCGAGGGGCAGCGCATTTGTCTTGAAAAGACCCGTGACCACCGTAATGGCCACGAACGCACACTGCAGGGCGGTGAGCACATCTTTACGCGACGGAAGTTGATTTTGTACCGCGGGAGACCTATTAGCAGTCATAATTCTCTCCATTGTCAAAGACCCGCGTTGCAGGATTGCAATCGCACGGTCGAACAACTGGAAGCAACAGTACTCTGAAATTATAAAAATTCAACGTTTGCTCCCAGCCAGAATCGAACTGACATTACAGGATCCGGAATCCTGCGTTCTATCCATTAAACTATGAGAGCGAGAACGCTAGCGTAGCACGATTTATCCGACGAGATAGCTTGCGATCGCGATTGAGCCGGCCGCCCACACGATGCCGCCGAGGATGTCTGCGAGATGGTGTTGTTTAACGAAAACCGTCGAGATCGAAATGAGGATGCCGACCACGACAAAGAGAAGTTGGACATGCGGATACGCGAGCATTAGGAAGTATGAACAAATGAGCGAATAAAACACATGTGAGCTCGGAATAGTGTTGTTCTCCTGGTCATGTTCGTACAGCCACACGATCATTTGTGAAAAGAAATCAGGACCGAGTCGGCGATGGCGCACGATGCCGGCGGGTGCCACATACCACATGAGTGCGGCCGTCCACGCCGCGATCGAAAAGCACGTGAAAAATTGCGTCGAGAGCGGCGTGTCCCACATGAGTACGATGGTGATGAGAATGTACGGATACAAACACACGTACGCGATGATGAAATACGGAACGAGTGGTATGTATTTGTCGAGCCATGTGTCCTGAAAGAACCACGTGCTCGGCGCGTGGATTCTGTTGGTGAGGAAATAGAGCAGCATTCCTGCGATCGCGACAGCGGCGATGAGCGCCTGCAAAAGATCTTCCATGGACGAAGTATAACTTGTCGCCCCGGTAAAATGAATATGATATATTCATTTTGCTCAGAGCTAGGGTTCATACACGAAAGCCGTATGAGCCCGTCACTCGGAGAAAAAACATGCGAGCATGTTCTTTCGATCCTCGCTAGGGCTCATAGTAAAGTGGCATTACGCGGCATTCGCATTGCCGAGGCCCGGGTCCGATTCCCGGTGAGTCCAAAGGGAAGTTATTTGATACAATAATTCGATATGCAAGCACTCAAGATAATTGGCCTCCTCTTACTCGCGTGCATTCTCGCCGTCATCGCTCTTGTTCTCTTGAAAGTCGCTCCGCATATCCAGCCTGCAACGACACCGATTATTTCCAATTTCGAAGAGTGCGCGGCAGCGGGGAATCCGGTGATGGAGAGTTATCCACGGCAGTGTCGCACCAAAGACGGACGACTGTTCGTTGAGGAAATCCCCGATCAAGCAACGTCGACGAGCGCGATGTCTGCAAACGGTTGCGCCGTCGCCGGCTGCAGCGCCCAGCTTTGCGTTTCTGCGGACGAAGCAACGACCATCATAACCGATTGCGTGTATCGTGCCGAATACGGGTGCTACAAGGAAGCCGTTTGCGAACCACAAACCGACGGAAAATGCGGCTGGACACAAACGGCGTGGTTGAAAGCCTGTCTTGCAAATCCTCCACAAGAAACTTCAGTGCCTGACCGCTTGGAAGTGCAATGAGCACTTTGTTAAAATTGGGTGCGAGGGCCGTTAGCTCAAATGGTAGAGCGTCCGCATGGCATGCGGAAGGCAACCGGATCGTTACCGGTACGGTCCATACTGTATGAACATCAAGATAATCAACGAACCGATCGCCTTAGACGACGTGCGCGAAATTGCTAAGGAGCTATACCGCGACATGGTCAAGGGGGTCGCTGATGTGCGACAGGAGATTATCGCGCTCGGTGGGGAGTGGCACATGGATGCGAATAACGAACTTGTGAAGCATGGTTCGCAGCAGCCCGATTTGTGGGGGTTTAATATATACGTCGACCAAAGAAATGATGCGGCCATTGAGTATATTTCTCTGATTAATATCCGCCCCGCGCAGGGGAATCGCGAAATGGAGCTTAAAGATGAGGCGACACGTGCGCAAATCCATGCGATAGTGGAGAGGCTTGTCCCTGAACTTTTCGTATGACCCGCAATGCAACATTTTATTTTGGAAATTTGGGAGCCGATATCATACGCGCGGCTCGTGCGACTGATGCCGCGTATGACGCCAGCATGCAACGCGTGGCACGGACGCTGCAATTACTTCGCACGTGCGACCGACCGGAGGCATACGATGAGGGGTTACTTATGGAACGCGCTCTTGTCTTGGCGCGCGAAGAGGGAACACAAGACGTGCTCGAGCGCACGGTGAACTCCCTCATTACACCAATGCTGTCTCGCGCTCTCGCGCAATAAACACCTATGCCCGAAGACAGAATTGACGCACTGGAAAAGAAAATTGACGCCATCTATGCGAGCGTCGAGAAGACACGCAAATATATTTTCTGGACTGCCGTCGTCACGATATTGCTTGTTGTCCTCCCCGCGATCGGCCTCGTCTTTGCACTTCCGCAGTTCATCTCAACCTACACAACCCAATTGAACGGCCTCGACATTAACAACTTTTAAAACGTGATCGGCTCAAATGACGCCATTTGAGCCGTTCTCGCGACGTGCTACTATCCGCGACGGACAAGAGAGACTAACAGAGAGACTGCACAGCACGATGGAGAACACCAGTGGAAACGCACGACTTTTCAATTGGGAACGCTGCCGGAACGGCAAAGCGTTTGGATCAAGTCCAATTGCTTGCGCGAACAGCGGTTATGGCAATTACCGTTGGATCGGGAGGTGAGCACAAACGCGACGGCAACAGCGGCGTGATGTATGGCTTCAATGGCGATACACGTACATCCGCAAACGCATTCGGCATACCCGATGCGAACGGTGCGGAGGGGTGGAAAATCGTCCTACCGAAAATGGTGGAAGTTGCGGAGCGAGAGCACAAACAACTTCGTTTCAGCGCAGCGGCGTTCAATGGGCCGCACGAATACGGGCGCATGGCCGCGCTCGCGTATGAGTGCGGTGTGCACCGTGTGGTGCTCAACGTGGGCTGTCCGAATATCCGCGCGATCGGTGGCAAATCGATCCCGTCATACAATCCGGGCGAACTCGACGAAATTCTTGCTATTGTTGGCAACTACATCGGTACCAATTATATCGAGCTGAAACTTTCGCCGGTCGACAATGCATTGATTCCGCCGCTCGCGGCAGTGATCAGAAAGCACAAGATCGTAAGGGGAATCGAAGCGGTCAACACGATCCCGAACCAACGACTGCAAATGCCGGATGGAACGTCAGCGCTCAATTACACTGGAGAAGACGGCAAGAAATACGATACCGGCGGTCTTGCTGGCGCTCCGCTCAAGGTACACGGGCTCCGTGTCGTGCGCGGGTTCAAGAAAGAATTTGGCGATGGATTCGGCATCATTGGCGTCGGCGGCATCTTTACGTCGGACGATGTTGCCGATTATCTAGCCGACGGTGCAGACGGAATTCAAGTGGCGACCGCGTATCTCGAATACGGACCCAAGATCTTTGGGGAGCTTTTGCAAGGGCTCTAGGAGCACACAGCGGCGGGTTTTCCTACGGGGAAAACCGCCGCTTTCTTTTTATTACTGATCTGGTACCCTGTATTTTTAGGCTACACAGTACATTCGTTTCCACTCCAGAAAGGGAGAAGAGCCGTGGCAAAGAGAGAAGCAGATACTCAGGCATCGGAACAACAGCCGTCACCGTCGGAGGGGAATGTCGATTTCCATTGTCATGCTGATCGGGCAATGACGTTCAAGCCGGAATTCTTCGAGCACGAGGGAGGTTTGCAGGCGTTCATCGACGCTCCGCTTCCGCGCAAGCAGATCATCACCGGTATTTTGCATCGCGGTAAAGCATACGGCCGCACGAGTCTTGTCGATAGGATGACATTGCTTTTCGAGGCGAAAATCTCCGCAGGAGAGAAGGTAGTAAACGCGGTTGTCGACTGCTCGCCCGATATCAAGGGCCGTGCTTTCGAAGTGGCGCTTGAGTTGCGCAAGAAATACGAGAAGCAGATCACGATCAATGTCGGTGCGTACCCAATCTTCGGTTTCAAAGATCGCGGGTCGGATCGACACCTACATTTGAAAGAATTGGCTTCACGCGCGCAGTTTCTTGTCGGACTGCCAGAACGCGATGAGCGGTCGGATCACACTGTGGGATTCAATGGTCACCTTGCGATTCTCATCGAACTTGCGATCGAGCTGAAGATTCCACTCCAGGTGCATGTCGACCAGACCAACACTGCAGAAGAAGACGGCACAAAAAAGCTCGTGCAGGCAACGCGGTGGTTGGTAAACAGTCGGCTTACTTCGGCCGATAGGCCGCAAATCTGGGCCGTCCACATGGTTTCGCCGTCGTCGTACGACGAAAACCGGTTCAAGCGTCTTCTCGATGGACTGCGCGAGACCAATATCGGTGTCGTCGTGTGTCCGCACGCGGCGATTTCAATGCGGCAAATGCGCAACAAGACCGCACCGATACACAATTCAGTGGCTCGCGTGCGTGAATTGATCCTTGCCGGCATCGAAGTGCGCCTCGGCACTGACAACATTAATGATCTGTTCATGCCGCGGCCGTATGACGTCCTGCTCTCGCGTGAAATCGATGTTCTCGCATCAAGTTTGCGATACTACGATGACAATGTGCTTGGCAAGCTTGCACGTGCTGAACGATTGAACGAGACGGACAAAGACAGCGTTGCGCGATCCATCAGCGGCGACCACGATGCTTATGGGTGGCAAACGCACATTTAGGATTACAGGCGGCAAAGTCCCAGGGACTTTGCCGCCCCTCTTATACACACATATGTTCAAGGAAGGCATGTATCGATACTTTATACTTATATTTTTAGGAGCCTCCAGAGAGAAGGAGTAATAAGGTGACACATCAACAAATCGACCTGACGCCCGATACGCTTTTGCGGCGCGCTCGAAAGCAGTTTGGATTGGACGACAACCGAGCCGCGTTTCTTCACTTGTGCGATCTGCAGGGGCTCGCCTCGGACGTCGCGCTCGACAGGTTCGCCGAATTCAGCAGAGATTCAAAGACGCTGCCTCGAATCGTGCATGAAGCGGTGCTCGAACATGTCATCGGCGTATCGACGAGTTGATCACCTCACTCGTTCAGTTTGGGCGACCCACGGTCGCCCTTTCTCTTTGTATTGGTGCATGGTAGTGTCGCATTAGCTTTCATTGCACCGGAGGGTACTACCATGCAAGAGACCACGGAAATTCTCGAGGTCACGTTTATGCAGATGTGCGTCATCGTGTTCAAGCAACATTGGCCGGCGGGCATTCCTGCTATGGTCGCGGCACTAATGATTGGTTACCTGATGTTGCCGGCATTTCTCACGGTTCTCGCACTCGTACTCGTGACGGCGCTTCAGTGCGAACTCGTCAGCCATGTCGGGGGCGTAACTTCAGGTGATATAAATTTCGTGTCATTCGTTCTCGTCCCGTTCTTGTTGGGAGCCGCCGTAAAATATTGGCAATCGCTCAACACGTGAATTGGCAAAGGCGGCGGCTTCCTACGGAGCCGCCGCCCAATTATTTTTTATTTTTTACACGGTAAAAAAGTTTTTTATCCCCAAACATATCTCCACGCTGTCCACAAATCGTTTTAAGGCGTTATATCGAATTGTTGTCAGGTTGTACGCATAGTTTTCCACGGAAAAGTTGTCCACTGTTCACAGTGGCGTCATGTCCGGTGTGCGAGTATCATCACAGTGTCTTGCGGGGAAGACACTCCGCACATGCTGTTAGGGACGGCACATATTACTAGGGAAAGTAACTCACGAACAATGTTGAGTCGTTTTGCATTGGCGCACATCGTCACGCGAGGCGGCACTTTTTTGTTTGCGCTTCGTTGAGGCATCGGTCGGCTGTCGTACAACGATTCATATCGTCGGGGGATCGCGATTATCATCTTTATTTTTACCTTATGTACTCACTTAAAAAAATATTCTCGATTGCGGCCATCCTTGGCATCGCCCTTGTATCATTGTTTGCCTTTAGTAATCCTGCTCAAGCCGCCGGGCCGTGGTTTGTTGATCCGGCCGGAAATGACGCCAACACATGTCTCGCTGCGGGAGCAGGGACCGCTTGCAAAACAATCCAGGCAGCCGTCAATAAAGCGGTTGCGGGAGATACCATCACGGTCGCGGCGGGGACGTATGCGGAGCATGTGGCGGTCAACAAAAGTCTGACTATTAACGGTGCCAATGTGGGTGTCGCCGGCAATGTAGCCCGCGGTGCGGAATCTATTGTCGATGGTACAGATACCGACGCACCATTCGCCATTACGGCCAATAATGTCACGATCGACGGCTTTACAATTAAAAATGGCTCGAACGGGGGATTTGACTCCGGTATATGGAGTCAGGCCGGCACCCAAGACTCAATCATCCGAAACAACATCATCACCGCAAATGCGTTCGGCATATGGGCAGAGTGCGGGGGGAATTGTCTCATCCAGGCAAATCTTTTTGACGGAAATAACAAAGCCGGCACTGGCGCGGGAACACATAGTATTAGCGCTGACGCAACGACCGGTCTCACCATCAACAACAATGAATTCAAAAATGACACCGTGGATAATCCGATCAACATGCAAGCGACGCTCGCGTCACTTCCCGGTGCGCACAAGAATCTTGCGATTACCAATAATAATTTCCACAATAACACCGGGGCATCGGTCATGTATATTCTTGGTGTGACGGGGGGAACAATTACCGGCAATACAGTTCTTCCGGCCGCAGATGTGACCGGAATCTCTCTGAGTGGCGCAGATGCAAACGTCACTGTTACTGGAAATACAATTACTGGTGCAGCGCGTGGCGTGCGCGTAGAAGATGCAGGATATTATGGTGCGTCGGGTGGCAATAGCAATATTGTCGTAAATCGCAATGACGTCTCAAATGATTCCGCATATGGCGTAGGAAATACTGACGCCGCAATCGCAAGTCTCGATGGTACCTGCAACTGGTGGGGTTCCGCAACCGGTCCCGGACCCGTAGGACCGGGCTCAGGAGATCCGGTAACGGGCAATGTGACGTTCCAACCATGGCTCACTACGAACGATCTCTCACCAACCACCAATAACTGTAATGGCGTCCCGCCGGAAATTGCCGTGCATATCTTCAAGTACATTGATGGCGCGCAAGCAACAGCAGTGAATGCGAATAACTCCGCCTTTCCCATGCTGACGACATTTACCTCAAGCAATCTCGGCAGTGTTACTGATGCGCCGTTCACCTTAAGCCCGACAGGTTGGGGAAGCGGCGACGCACCGTATGAAGCGTCCTTTGTCGGATCTAATGCGGGAGCCGATTACGCGACGCACGAAGATCTTGCAACATCGCTCGTCGGAGCATCGTGTGATGGTGTCAATACGTTTGCACTCACCGGATATACAAGCGGCGACACATTGGCGGCGGCACAAGCCGGCACACCTACTCTCGTGACGCCGAGCTTCACCAACTTGCAAGGCACGAAATATGTCATCGTTTGGAATCATCGATGCCCACCGATGGTGAAAGTGCATATTCTGAAATATCTCGATGGACAAGTAGCGACGGCGCCCGCCGCAAACAACTTCCAGTTTCCTATGACGGCAACATGGAAGGCAGCCAATCTGAGCGGCGGCGTGACCACCAGCGGTATGTACGTCCTCGGCAACCATCACGGCAGCGCGCCAGATCTCTACGGCGCCGACACGTCGGCGATGGACGCGCCGGCGCAATATTCAACGCACGAAATCACGGGAACGAACACGCAAGTGCTTCCTATCGGCTGCAAATGCGCCCCGGGGAAATTTCGACTGGTAGGATATACGGTAAGCGCAATAAGTTTCGCCGACGCGGCAACGAAATCGCCGAGTGCAACGATTCCAAACTTTACTAACCTTACTGGCGACCGGTATGTGATCGTCTGGAACAGGACGTGCCCTCTTACGGGAAGCCTTATCGTCACCAAGAACACGTTGGGAGGGAATCGCGTCTTCGAATTCGAGGGCAGAGGCCTCGATGACTTCAAGATAAAGACGGTCGGAGGTACCGGATCGAAGACGCTGAATAACGTTCCTGTCGGGACGTATACCGTGAAGGAAGAGACGCCGCACGGGTGGAAACAGGTATCGAATTCCTGTAAGGACGTCGTTGTCACTGCAAATGCAACGACGACCTGCACAATCGTGAATCAGAAGAAGTCCAACAACGGCCATGAAGACGAGGATTCGATACATAAATACAATACCGGCGATTAGGAGCACATTTGAATTATCAGAAACCAAAAGACCGCACGTAGCGGTCTTTTGTTTTTTGCATCTAAAATATTTCGCGCTTCGTCGGTATTTATATCCACAACCATGTCCCCATGATGTCCACAAATTATTTTCGAGAGTTATACAAAGTTGTTGACAGGTTGTACACAGGGTTTTCCACAAAAAAGTTATCCACGGTTCACGGTGGCGTCATATTCGTCGTGCCAGTATGATCACAGTGTCTTTCGTAAGCGGGGATACGCCTAGACACTCCGCACATGCTGATAGGGACAGCATCTATTATAAGTAAGAAAAACCAGCTCACGTCCTCGAGGGGCCGTTTTGCATTTGTATTTTTACAAATGCATGACGGCTCTTTGTCGTGAGCGACAATCTGTCGACGCAATAAAATTATAGAACGGTCGATCGCGACAGAGAGCCAATTACAAAGATTATAAAAATAAAATTAAATAAAAATATGGCAGCATTATTAAACGCACGAATCTTAGCGAGTCTCGCGATGATCGTGTTTGTGGGTGCGGTTGTCGTGGGGTCGACAGGCGCATTCTTTTCGGACACGGAAACCTCGACAGGAAATACGTTTACCGCAGGTAACATTGATCTTCAGATCGATAATGAGAGTTATGTTACAAGCGTAAATGGGGAATTGATCGTTAGTACTTCAACCAGTTGGGCAATGAAGGATTTGGTCGCGGGAACAGACAAATTCTTCAACTTCAGTGACCTGAAACCGGGGGATGTTGGTGAAGATACAATTTCGATCCATGTTGGCAGTAACAACGCATGGATGTGTGCCGCTGCGCGGATCACCGATAACTCGGACGGCACCTGTACGGAGCCGGAAAAGACGGATGAGACAGCAAATGCGACAACGTGTGGCGCTATACCGACAAACAATGATGGCGATCTCGCAGGACAAGTTAATTTCGTTTTCTGGCATGACGACGGCGATAACGTTCTTGAGGCTAATGAGGTCGGTTCTATCTTCCTCAACGGTCCTTTGAGTGGCATCGGGTCACAAGGTCAGATTACGCTTGCAGACTCAGCGAGTAGTATTCTCGGTGGCAACACGCCGATTCCGGGAGATACGACGTTCTACATCGGCAAAGCATGGTGCTTCGGCACACTCGCAGCAGCTCCGGTTGCGCAGGATGGTCAGGGTAAATTGGTCAATGCGACCAATGGCCCGCTTGTCCGCGGTACTGGTGTGACCTGTAACGGCGCGCCGCTCAACAACATCGCACAGACCGACAGTGTCCAAGGTGATATGCAGTTCTACGCAGTGCAGTCGAGAAATAATCCGACTTTCACCTGCGCACAAGGCTACATACCGAACTTCGGATCACCAAATCCGATTAATGCGGTTCCGTAGTTCTAGTCCTCTCTAGCCGCTTTGAGCATCAGTCTCGATTGGTGCTCAGCGGGCTGCAGAGGAATCACCCCAGTAGAAGAGCGAAGCTCACTACGGGGCAGGGCAGCAAGGGAAACATTATTAAGAAACCAATTAGAAACTTAATCTCGGGGGAACAACATTATGAACATATCTCGAATACTTCTCGCACTCCTTCTCATTGTCGGCGCGGGTGGGGCACTTGCGGGTGGGACTGGCGCGTTTTTCTCCGACACAGAGACGTCGACGGGCAACCAATTCACCGCCGGCGCGATTGATCTGAAGGTCGACAACGACAGCTACTACGATGGCAATCGGTGCGTCGAAATAACGCCGGGCATCTGGCAGTGGCAGGGCAACTCGCTCTTTCCGGAACCGGGCACGACGTGTACGACGTCGTGGCATTTGACTGATCTTGACCCGAGCCATCTCTTCTTTAATTTCACCGACATCAAGCCGTCGGATAACGGCGAAGATACGATCTCACTCCATGTCGACAACAATCCGGCATACGCGTGTCTCGACATGACACTGACCGCCAACGACGACGTGTCGAGTGTTGACCCTGAAATCGGCGATGGTGATACACCGGAAGATCCTAACAATTCGTGGGACGGCGAACTCGCGCAAAACGTCCACATGTTCTGGTGGGCAGACGATGGCGACAACGTGTACGAACAAGGCGAACAATCGATCACGAATGGAGTGCAAACCATCTTCGATATGTTCCCCGAACCAAACCACACATTCTCCGCAACCCTTGCTGATTCACTCAATAACGTATGGGGACCAAATGGCCCCATCGCCGCGGGAGAGACGAAATACATTGCAAAAGCGTGGTGCTTTGGCAACCTGACGGTCTCCGCGATCGCACAAGATGGCCTCGGTGCCGGAAACAACAACGGTCCGCAAGTGCGCGGTGGCGGTTACACCTGTGATGGCAGCACGCAAACGAACAACGCACAGACGGACATGGTAAAGCTCGATATTGGATTCCGTGCAATTCAATCGCGCAACAACGGACAGTTCCTCTGCGGCGGCGGACAAGACCGCACTGCAAAATTGACGGTAACGAAGATCGTGCACAACAACCATGGCGGCAACAATGTCGTGCCGGATTTCCATCTCTTTGTGTTTGACTCGATTGCGACGCCGGTTACGAGTGGTGTGCAGACGACGCTCATCGCCGATACGTACCACGTGACGGAAAGTGGTGTTTCCGGCTACCAGGCGTCGTTTGGCGGGGATTGCGATTCATCGGGACAAATCACACTTAATCCGGGCGATGTAAAATCGTGTACGATCACGAATGACGATATTCCTGCGTCAATCACGCTCATTAAAGACGTGACAAACAACGGCGGCGGCAACAAACAGCCATTCCAATTCACCATGCGCATTGATGGCGGCGTCGTGCCGCAGAATACATCCGTTGCGGTGAATTCAAATACCGCGCATGCGATCACGGAAGATGCAATGGCGGGATACCATTTCGTCTCGATTACCGGTGGCGCGAAATGTCCGGCGGTTCTCGGTGGGACGGCGACCCTGGATGAGGGTGAGTCACTGACCTGCACCATTCATAACGACGATAACTAATCTATGACCGGACGAATCGGACTCCATGCGGCAGCGGCGACCTTAGTCGCCGCTGCAGCCCTGTCCGCATTCATGTATGGCACACAGACAACTGGCTACACTTTTGCGATGGGTAACAGCTACAACCTGACGATCGATGACAAGGGGACGTATAACGGCGTCCTCGTCGGCAGCGCAACGTGGGCGCTGAAAGATCTTGTGCCGACCTCCGACAAATTCTGGAACTTCGGCGATATCAAGCCTGGGGATCGGGGCGAGAACACGATCAGCCTGCATGTGAATAAAGATTCGTGGATTTGTTTGGATTTCTCAAACCTTACGCAGAAAGAAAATGGTGTCAACGAACCAGAGAGCCACGTCGATAATTCGGGGGGCGCGACACAGGGGGAATTAGCTGCGGGAACTGAATTCTTTGCATGGTACGACGATGGCGACAATATATTTCAGGTCGGCGAGAAGCCGATCTTTGGGACGTCCACGCAGTCGGCGGTGCAAGTCTTAAACAACAAAACATATGTCCTCGCGGATTCAATCGCGGGTAACGCATTTCCAGCGAATCAGACAAAGTACATCGGCATACAATGGTGCGCAGGGAATCTGACGGTCAATCTTGCAACGGCAGTCATCACTTGTGACGGAGCGACGTTGGGCAACGCGGCGCAGACGGATTCGTTCGCGGTGGACGTATCGTTCCGTGCAGTACCAAAATTAGATCAACCGACCTTCCGCTGTGAAAAGACCGGCCAGACGTGCGACCGCTCGGGATGCAACGCAAACAAATGCAACAACAGCGTGAACATCATCATTAATAACAACGGCACGATCAATTCAACGACGACAGCAAATTCGAACACGGGCGGCAATATCGGCGGGAACATCATCACGGGGAACGCGTCGAGTTCGTCGTCGAGCACCAACATCCTCAACCAAATCTTCTTGAACCTCGGCTTCTAGTATGCCCGGTAGGACAATTTCGCAGCACTCGTATATGAAGAAAACCAACCTAACATTGCAAATGGCAGACCGGAGAGGTCTTGGATCGTCTCGAGCATTTAGCAGCCGCAGGAATACTGCGAAATTGTACTAACCGGGTATGAAAATCATCTCAACAATTCTCTATACAATCTTCATAGCTCTCATCGTCGGCATTGCGGGGCTCTTGCTCGGTTCGATGCTCAAAGTGCCGGGGAATATTGAAGTGAAGATCGTGAAGTCAGGTTCGATGGAGCCGGCAATTCCGACGGGCTCGATTGTGGTCGTTAAGCCAAAAGGATCGTACGCGATCGGTGATGTGATCACCTTTGGCAAAGACACGAAAACGGATGTGCCGACGACGCACCGTATCATCGCGCACAACAACGACGGAACCTACACGGTAAAAGGGGACGCGAACGAAGAAGCAGATCCGAATCCGGTTGAACGCACTACGATCATCGGCAAAGTCGTATTCCATGTACCGTATGTGGGCTACTTATTGAACTTTGCACGGCAGCCGATCGGCTTTACGCTCCTCATCGCGATTCCGGCGGGGTTGGTTATTCTGGAAGAAATACTCGCGATCGTGCGTGAGACCCGGAAATGGTTGAAGAGAAAACGTGGAGGTGATGGAGGTGGGAGCGGAGATCCGCAGTCGGATCCAAAAAATCATCTCCTCCATATTCGCAAACGATCGATGGACGAAATTTTTGTGCCAATGCGTCTGCATTTTGCAAAACGCGCTATTTCACCGCGCACCTATGTGCAAGAACTTTTGAGCGGCGATGCGTATGGCACGTCGACGGTGCTCGTCTTGTGTCTCGTCTTTACATCGGCATCGTTTGCGGGGATTTCAGGCGGTACTATTTCGTATTTTCAAGATATCGAGACGTCGATCAATAATATTTTACAGGCAGGCACATGGACGCCTCCGCCGATTCTGACCGATGATGGACCGCAGATTTCACTCTTTAGCCTTGCCGACGCATCGACAACAGGCGAAGTCTTGGGCGCGAGCGACGAGGCCCCGCCGGATGATGCGACAAGCACCGACGAAGGCACCACAACGCCGGAATCGCCGGGAGAGGCGTCCGATTCCGGCGCAACTGAAGAGGGAACTTCCACCCCATCGGACGATCTACCGGCGGATCCGCCGGTAGAAGATACTCAAGCCCCTCCTGTTGAGGACTCGTCGCCCCAAAATCCCGATCAAGCACCAAATATTGACACACCACAAGTAATGTGATAGGTTGTTGCCGGCTAAGACAACCAAGGGAACCAAAGCCATGATGACGCTTGCTGATCTCGTCTCTGACGTCGCCAACCGCACCGTAAATCGCACCAATGGACGCAAGCGGTGTGAGCACTGGGTCGACGGCCGCCAGTGCGGCCAGCTTCTCTCGGCATCGAACCGCTCCCACGCGAACCGGCCACGTTGTCGTCGTCACGACAAGCTGCCCGTCCGTTCCGACGGCACGTACATCCATCGGTTCGCGCGGTAGCGAACTCCAACCCGTCTGTCCAAGAAAAGGACAGACGGGTTATGCTTGTACTAAGTCAACGGGTCGTTGACACCTTTGAGAAATGACTCGAGGCGCTGTAGCGGTGTGCTGTTCAGCGATTGGTGGTGGCGTGACTGGTTGTACCAGTCGACGTATGCGTACAAGT